>NZ_JAPJDY010000019.1:0-3051 GCF_030731985.1 Rheinheimera baltica | reverse complement strand
TCAGGCTCAATACTCGGTAAATCCCGAATTATTTATCTTGCTGATTATGGCGGTCTAACAGTTGAAAGCATCAAAGAGTTTGAGATATGGCGATTTATAACTTCGCAGTTTGTTCATGTCCATCAGAAGCATATGATGTATAACGTTTTATCTATATTGTTCTTAGGCGTTCTTCTGGAACGTAAAATTGGATTCAGATACACGCTATCCATTTGGTTATTTGCGGGAGCTATAGGAACTCTATTTACAACACAATTTGGATCGCCTCCTTGGAATACCGGCACAGGTGCTTCGCAAGCCGCATTAGGCTTTGCCGGTTTTGCGCTAGTTTTTTATACAGTTAAGTTTAGGCGGGAATACATACTTTTAGCTGCTATCCTCTTTGCTGTTTTGCCAGCACTGTATTTAGATCTCAAAACCGCAGGATACCCTAAACCCGGACATTCATTAAGTTTCATTATTGGTTCTGTTATAGCAGTTTGGTATTTATATAAATCGGAAAAGAAAGAAGCGGTTACAAAGTATGAACAAAGCTAACAAGTTACTAAATTTCGTTCCGGCCACAAACAGCGTGGCCTCCACGGGACTGCCTACTCTGCGCTGCGGCAGCACATTAGTAATGCGTTGAGGCTGTAGAAAAACTCTAAGTTAGTGCAAAAAATAGCCGCTTTCACTTCCCACCGATCATGGTTTGTGATCCAATTGGTATTATCAAACAGGCACAGGAGCCTTGGTGATGCCGCGTTTTAAACCCCTTAATTATCAACAAAATGCCATGGTAGTAATCAACTATCTTGACCAGTTGCAAGCTGGTACGTTTGAACATGCTATCCACCACTTAATTGATTCGAAACTCGATTTATCGGTGTTTTATCCAAAATACCAGAATGATGCGACAGGCCGCCCGGCCTATGACCCGGCCGCATTATTAAAGATAATTTTGTTTGCGTATTCCAAAGGCATAACATCCAGCCGGGAAATTCAGTGGTGCTGCGAAACCAATGTGATTTTTAAAGCGCTATCTTGCGATTCAGTGCCGCACTTTACCACCATCGCGGCGTTTGTCAGTGGTCGCAGAAAGGAGATAGAAAAGGTCTTTGAGCAGGTGCTGTTGATATGCCATACCCAAGGGCTATTGGGCAATGAACTGTTTGCGATTGACTGGAAGGCCAGCCCCGGGATGCAAAATGTCATCTAATGCTGCAAAGGAGTGGTCTGGCACCTTTAAAGAGCTGCAAGAAAAGCGTGCTAAATTAAAACGCCAAATTCGTTATCAGATGCGCGAGCACGAGCAATTGGATAAGAGTGAGGCGGCAGACGAGGCCCGTAAACAACGCACTGCCCAAGCTATTGAAACGTTGAATAACGCGCATGACAAGATAGACCAATTCCTAAAGCAAGCCAGTCCACGGATGGGCAAGGGTTAGCGGCCACAGGAAGTGAAAAGTAATATTACTGACAATGAGTCAGGCAAAATGACGGCCAGCAAAGGCACCATTCAGGGCTATAACGGTGTGGCTGCGGTGGATAAAAAGCACCAGATAATTGTCGATGCGCAGGTTTTTGGTGAAGGCCAGGAGCATCATACGTTACAGCCGGTACTAAACAGTATTCAAAACCGGTTTCAACGCTTAGCTATCAGCAACGACATACTCAAGGCCCAAACCATTATTACGGCCGATACCGGCTTTGCCAACGAGAGCAACATGCAATACCTGCATGACAATAACATCAATGCGTATATTCCGGACAATCAGTTCAGAAGCCGTGATCCTAAGTTCAACGAGCAAAAGCAAAAATACGGCAAGCGAGCCCAAGCGCGTAAGACACGCAAAAAAACGGTGTTTAGTGCCAGTGAGTTTAGTTTTAATCCGGTGAGTAGAACCTGTATTTGCCCGGCGGGGCAACAGCTGAGTTTACGCGGTGTCAGAGGGAACGAACACGGTATACCGATGGCGTACTTCGAGGGTAAGCTACTGCAATGCCGGCACTGCAATAAAAAGCAGCAGTGTATGCACAATCCTGAGGCGGCGAATAACCGCAAAGGCAATGGCAGACAGGTCAGCTTTACGCATAATGAAACCCGAGCACCGACCTACACCGATTAGATGACAAATTCATCTGGAATGAATTTGAACAGCTTAGCTGGCCCCGAAAGGGGGAGTCTCACGGAAGAGACGAATAACCCAGGGTAGATAGCGATGCCGGTAAACAAATATACAGCCACCGAATGTCAGTGGTAGAGCCGGTGTTTGTAACATCACCACCAATAAAAAGCTGAAACGCTTTAGCTTACGCGGCAAAGATAAAGTACAAGGCCAATGGCAGTTGTTCTGTTTGGTACACAATATCGAAAAACTAAAGAATTACGGCAAGTTAGCCGCTTAGACAACCTCAATCCCACCGTCAATAAGCGCCTGCCAAGCCAAAACAGATAGGCCGCTATTACTCATTAAACCCGACGAAGTAAAAAGTAAACGTAATAAGTAAAAAACGTTGCAAAATACTGAGTCCCGAGGCAAGGTTGTGGCCATTAGAAATTATAAAAACGACGCTAAGCAGAGTCTTAACCGACTTTTTCTACAGCCTCGCTATGTTGCAAGGAAGATATGGACATAGGTTTACGAAGTGAATTGGCTTTTTCAATTGGAGAAAAGCAATTTCCAACGATGCAGAGCGTGGATATTTGGCTAGGCTCTGTTTTGATCACTTACTTTGACAATACCGCGTATTTGCCTGCATTTGTAAACGCTCTGAGACGTGAGTTGGCAAATATTGAGAAAGGCGAAGTTGCCAGCGGATATACATTTTTTAATCTTGGTCCCACAACTGATGATGCAGTAGCTAGGGCTAAAATCATCGAAGATAAAATTGAGGTAAGTTGTATTCTAAACAACGGAAATGTGGTCAAGGTCACCCTTTTTGTTGAGAGCACAATTTCCGCTTATAAGGAATGTATTCGTGTTTTGGCAACATAACACATATGAGCCTTCTCGGAGTCAATAGGTAAAACCGCTCTTCTGGCCGCGTTAGCGGTCAGTTTGTTGTCCA
>NZ_JAPJDY010000018.1:0-3439 GCF_030731985.1 Rheinheimera baltica | reverse complement strand
CCATTCGTGCAGGTCGGAACTTACCCGACAAGGAATTTCGCTACCTTAGGACCGTTATAGTTACGGCCGCCGTTTACCGGGGCTTCGATCAAGAGCTTCGCTTGCGCTAACCCCATCAATTAACCTTCCGGCACCGGGCAGGTGTCACACCCTATACGTCCTCTTACGAGTTTGCAGAGTGCTGTGTTTTTAATAAACAGTTGCAGCCAGCTGGTCACTGCGACTCTTCGCTGCTTACGGAGCAAGTCCTTCACAGCAAAGAGCGTACCTTCTCCCGAAGTTACGGTACTATTTTGCCTAGTTCCTTCAGCCGAGTTCTCTCAAGCGCCTTGGTATGCTCTACCTGACCACCTGTGTCGGTTTAGGGTACGATCTCCAATACCTGAAGCTTAGAGGCTTTTCCTGGAAGCATAGCGTTAGCAACTTCGTCACCGTAGTGACTCGTCTCGTATCTCAGCATATAAGAAACCGGATTTACCTAATCTCTCTGCCTACGTACTTTCACGCGGACTACCAACGCCGCGCTTGCCTAGCTTTCTCCGTCCCCCCATCGCAGTATTGGTCGGTACAGGAATATTAACCTGTTTCCCATCGACTACGCCTTTCAGCCTCGCCTTAGGGGTCGACTCACCCTACCCTGATTAGCATGGGATAGGAACCCTTGGTCTTTCGGCGGGGAAGTTTTTCACTCCCCTTATCGTTACTCATGTCAGCATTCGCACTTCTGATACCTCCAGCAACCCTCCCGGGTCACCTTCACAGGCTTACAGAACGCTCCTCTACCACTTGTGCAAGCACAAGTCCGCAGCTTCGGTGAATGATTTAGCCCCGTTACATCTTCCGCGCAGGCCGACTCGACTAGTGAGCTATTACGCTTTCTTTAAAGGGTGGCTGCTTCTAAGCCAACCTCCTAGCTGTCTATGCCTTCCCACATCGTTTTCCACTTAATCATTACTTTGGGACCTTAGCTGGCGGTCTGGGTTGTTTCCCTTTTCACGACGGACGTTAGCACCCGCCGTGTGTCTCCCGAGTAGTACTCATTGGTATTCGGAGTTTGCATGGGGTTGGTAAGTCGGGATGACCCCCTAGCCCAAACAGTGCTCTACCCCCAATGGTATTCGCTCGAGGCGCTACCTAAATAGCTTTCGAGGAGAACCAGATATCTCCGAGCTTGATTAGCCTTTCACTCCGATCCACAAGTCATCCCCATCTTTTTCAACAGATGTGGGTTCGGTCCTCCAGTTAGTGTTACCCAACCTTCAACCTGCTCATGGATAGATCGCCCGGTTTCGGGTCTACACCCTGCAACTATTCGCCCAGTTAAGACTCGGTTTCCCTACGGCTCCCCTATTCGGTTAACCTCGCTACAGAATGTAAGTCGCTGACCCATTATACAAAAGGTACGCAGTCACACCACGAAGGTGCTCCCACTGCTTGTACGTACACGGTTTCAGGTTCTATTTCACTCCCCTTACAGGGGTTCTTTTCGCCTTTCCCTCACGGTACTGGTTCACTATCGGTCAGTCAGGAGTATTTAGCCTTGGAGGATGGTCCCCCCATGTTCAAACAGGATACCACGTGTCCCGTCCTACTCGTTTTCACTATAAAAGCATTGTCGTGTACGGGGCTATCACCCTGTATCGCTACCCTTTCCAGAATATTCCACTAACACTAATTTAGCTTAAGGGCTACTCCGCGTTCGCTCGCCGCTACTAACGGAATCTCGGTTGATTTCTTTTCCTCGGGGTACTTAGATGTTTCAGTTCTCCCGGTTTGCCTCCCAACACTATGTATTCATGTTGGGATAGTGAGTAAACTCACTGGGTTTCCCCATTCGGACATCTGCGGGTCTAACGCCTCTTACCGGCTTCCCACAGCTTTTCGCAGGTTAGTACGTCCTTCATCGCCTCTGACTGCCAAGGCATCCACCGTGTACGCTTATTCACTTAACCATACAACCCCAAGATGTCTTGAGATGTACAGTGTGTTTAAGGTTCACAAATAAATATTGTTACCTTGTTTTTTTACTACTATCAGCTTGCCAAATTGTTAAAGAGCAGTTTGAGATTAAACTCAAATGAAATGGCTCTTACAAGAAGCATTTCATTTGAATTTTTTAGAACATCGTAAGGAAGTGGTGGAGTTAAGCGGGATCGAACCGCTGACCTCCTGCGTGCAAGGCAGGCGCTCTCCCAGCTGAGCTATAACCCCATTTATATTGGTGGGTCTGAGTAGACTCGAACTACCGACCTCACCCTTATCAGGGGTGCGCTCTAACCACCTGAGCTACAGACCCATCTGTACGTGTGCTCTATCTCATGCAATCAATCATCTGTGTGAACACTTATAACTTCAATTCACTTTAGGTAAGGAGGTGATCCAACCGCAGGTTCCCCTACGGTTACCTTGTTACGACTTCACCCCAGTCATGAATCACAAAGTGGTAAGCGCCCTCCCGAAGGTTAAGCTACCTACTTCTTTTGCAACCCACTCCCATGGTGTGACGGGCGGTGTGTACAAGGCCCGGGAACGTATTCACCGCAACATTCTGATTTGCGATTACTAGCGATTCCGACTTCACGCAGTCGAGTTGCAGACTGCGATCCGGACTACGATATGCTTTAAGAGATCCGCTCACTGTCGCCAGCTTGCCTCCCTCTGTACATACCATTGTAGCACGTGTGTAGCCCTACTCGTAAGGGCCATGATGACTTGACGTCGTCCCCACCTTCCTCCGGTTTATCACCGGCAGTCTCCCTAGAGTTCCCACCATTACGTGCTGGCAACTAAGGATAAGGGTTGCGCTCGTTGCGGGACTTAACCCAACATTTCACAACACGAGCTGACGACAGCCATGCAGCACCTGTCTTACGGTTCCCGAAGGCACAAACACATCTCTGCGTTCTTCCGTAGATGTCAAGAGTAGGTAAGGTTCTTCGCGTTGCGTCGAATTAAACCACATGCTCCACCGCTTGTGCGGGCCCCCGTCAATTCATTTGAGTTTTAATCTTGCGACCGTACTCCCCAGGCGGTCTACTTAGTGCGTTAGCTGCGCTACTCACGGTACAAGACCACGAACAGCTAGTAGACATCGTTTACGGCGTGGACTACCAGGGTATCTAATCCTGTTTGCTCCCCACGCTTTCGCACCTGAGCGTCAGTATTGTGCCAGGGGGCCGCCTTCGCCACTGGTATTCCTCCAAATCTCTACGCATTTCACCGCTACACTTGGAATTCTACCCCCCTCTCACATACTCTAGTTTGCCAGTTTTGAATGCAATTCCCAGGTTGAGCCCGGGGCTTTCACATCCAACTTAACAAACCGCCTACGTGCGCTTTACGCCCAGTAATTCCGATTAACGCTTGCACCCTCCGTATTACCGCGGCTGCTGGCACGGAGTTAGCCGGTGCTTCTTCTGCGAGTAACGTCAAGAATATG
>NZ_JAPJDY010000017.1:0-3765 GCF_030731985.1 Rheinheimera baltica | reverse complement strand
GGACAGCACCTAATGCCTAAATACATCCCTTACGATTACAACCAAAGTGCCATGGTGGTGATTAATTATCTCGACCAGCTGCAGCCAGGTACTTTTGAACACGCTATTCATTACCTGATTGATAACAAGCTGGACTTGTCGATATTTCACAGCAAATACCAAAATGAAGACAACGGTCGTCCGGCGTATGACCCAGCAGTGCTTTTGAAAATCATCTTGTTTGCTTATTCCAAAGGCATTACCTCCAGCCGTGAAATCCAGTGGTGCTGTGAAACCAATATCATCTTTAAAGCACTGTCATGCGACACGGCGCCACATTTCACGACGATAGCCGCCTTTGTCAGTAGCTCGTCGGTGCAAATTGCCCAGTTGTTTGAACAGGTGCTGCTGGTATGCCACCAGCAAGGACTGTTGGGTAACGAACTGTTCGCTATTGATGGATGCAAAATGTCCTCTAACGCTGCCAAGGAATGGTCGGGTACCTTTAAAGAGTTGAGCGCTAAGCGAGATAAGTTAAAGCGGCAAATTCGCTATCATCTGGAACAACATAAAAAGCTGGATGAGCAAGCCAATGCTGATGAAGTACGCAAAGCGAGGCATCAGCAAAGTATCGACACGCTAAATAAAGCGCATGACAAAATCACCGACTTTCTAAAGACCGCCAGTCCACGGATGGGCCAGGGCAAACGCAGCAAGGAAGTGAAAAGTAACATCACGGATAATGAGTCCGCCAAAATGACCACCAGCAAAGGCACCATTCAGGGCTATAACGGCGTGGCAGCGGTGGATAAGAAGCATCAGATAATAGTGGACGCGCAAGCCTTTGGTGAAGGGCAAGAGCACCACACCTTAGTGCCGGTGCTGGAAAAGATAAAACAGCGTTATAAACGGATAGGGATTAGCGAGGATATCTTTGCCGGTAACACCATCGTGACGGCTGATACCGGCTTTGCCAATGAAGCCAACAACAGTTATCTATACCTGCAAAAAATTAATGGCTTCATCCCGGATAACCAGTTTAGAAAGCGCGACCCGAAATTCAGCGAGCAAAAGCAGAAGTACGGCAAACGGCATCAAGACAAAGCAAAAGGGCAAAAATCTATCTTCCCGTCCAGTGCCTTTGTATTTGATCCTATCGCCATGACTTGTATTTGTCCGGCGGGTAAGTCACTACCTTGCCGGGGCACCAGGCCAGAGCCAGATGGCCAACAACGCGCCTTGTTTGGCGGCAGATTGCTGCAATGCCGACACTGCGATTTAAAAGATAAATGCATGTTAACGCCCGAGTCAGCCAATCACCGCAATGGTAACGGCCGACAGGTGTCGTTTTTACTCAAAGCCAATGCGCCACCCAATTACATTGATTGGATGAAGCAGCGGGTAGACAGCGACGCGGGTAAGCAAATTTACAGCCATAGAATGTCAGTAGTCGAGCCGGTGTTTGGCAATATCGGCACCAACAAAAGGCTAAACCGCTTTAGTTTACGCGGCAAAACCAAGGTGCAAGGCCAATGGCAGTTGTACTGCATGGTGCATAATCTGGAGAAAGTAAGCCGGTACGGCAAGTTAGGGTAAACAGTCTGCCGATTGCGCCCAATAACGCCAGTTATAGCGGTGGTTTAAGTGACATGTCATCAAGTAATTCTTGTCTTGAAATTCCCACCAAAAGCATGCAAAGTTCGTAACAAATAATAAACAGAATAGCCGGGGTAGAAATGCAGTGCGCGCAGCAGGTTTTTCTACAGGCTCGTTAGGGCTCCGAGTTAATCTCAAGGGAGAGGAATTTGAATTCAGATAGTGTTATTACTCTTGTTGGTACAGTAGTTACTGTGATTGCTACAGGAATAACTATCTGGCAGGCATTTAAAGCTAAAAGCTATTCACAACAGATAAAATTTGATATTAGAAAAATCAACTTATCAGGTTGTAGTGAGAAGCTGAAAAGGGCACAAGATGATATCAGGAGCCTTCCAACTAACTGTTCAGATGTTCCACGGGGATTAAAGGTCAAAGATCTGATACTCAATATCAAGTCTCAATTTGATTTCTCACTTAATGTTATTGTCAGCAATGGACCGGATAGTGATGTAAGAGAAATAATTTCAAACGCCCAGAGTAAACTTAATAGTTATGAGCAGGGTTGGAATAATGGAAACCCTAATCCTGAAGATGTTTATGCGCTGCAAAGTTTAATTCAGGATGCTGTTTCACAGTCAAATTCCAGAATTTATCAATTAGAGGGTAAAGCATGACTAACCATGAATTGGTGGAACAAATAAAGAAGCTGCAATATCAAGTTAAAACTCTTGCTCATTGCATAGACTACGAACGCTATCCTGTTGAATCACTAGTTCTCTCAATGGATTGGGATGATTCTCAGCTAAACAAAGCGCATGATATTTTCCAGAAATATGATGAAAAGCTAGAACAGAAAGAGGAAATTAACTGGTTTGAGTTCGAACATGAGCTTGAAGCTGAATTCAAAATTGGCTATCAAACGGTTAAATCTATCGTTTTAGCGTTTTTCAATAACCATCAGTGGGTTGATGTCTGTAATAGCTATGCCATGAGCTTTGAGCCAACGACACCTGTTGAGTTCCATTGTATTACAAGAAGGTCCGAGCCCTAACAAAAAAAGCCAGCCGACGCTTAACAGCGCGCGGCTGCTTTTGGCGTTAACTGTCACAATGGAATCGAAGTGATCTACGAAATCAAAGATGGTGAAAATCAAGTCGGGACTACCAAATTTGAATTTGGCGATCCTCCAATGGGATTTGTACACGGTGAGCTCGACCCAAGTGAAATCTATCGCTCTAATAAAAATTACGAAAACCTAGCTGTAATCTGTACCGATACCAATGAAATAATTGCGTGTGAGTCTGTTGTCATCGAAGACTATTCTGAGGAAATGGGTGAGCAGGAAATACAGGTTACAGCTCAACTTTCTTCATCAGAAGAATACGAAAAATATTTTAGCCACCATAGAAAAACGTATGATGCCAGCTTCAAGTAGCCAACAGTTAACAAGCAGCTCAAGCCGACCTCCACTGCGTTGCTCGTTTTGTGCTGTTCAGCTACGCTGGCACAAAACAATCAACTCCGTTCCGGCGGCTTAGCTGGGCGTTATGTTGCAATGTCGTGTCGCTGTCGGGGTTAAGTCGTTGCCGACAGTGAGCTGTTTGAATGATTATGGCCTCACAGAGTGATGAGGAATTATTATGATTGTAAAAAAGCTGAGAGATAAAAATGGTTGGTCTCAGGAACAACTTGCTGAATACTCGGGTTTAAATATTCGCACTATTCAACGTGTCGAAAGTGGTCAAAAAGCTAGTATTGAAACATTAAAATGCCTTGCCTCTGTATTTGAAGTGGATATTTCAAAATTAACGGAGGAGATCACCGTGATAGATAAAGAAGCGGAGCCATGGAAAAAGTTACCCTGGTGGTTCAGGGCTAATATGTTCGGGGTTAATTCCAGGCGTCATGTGCAAGTAACAGAGTTTATATTACTCACAATTGCATTTGGCTCATGGTTTTTAAAACCCGACATAATAACAACCCCAGCTTTCTTTTTAGCTGCATACTTAACGGGTTGGATTATCAGGTTTGGCGACAAGAATGATGCTTGGTAAAGTAATGCATAACAAGCGCAGTCACAATCGGCCACTGCGTGGCCTGGACCTCAACCGAAACCTCCCCCAATAAAGTAGACGCCTATCAAAACGATGAGGTAGGCAAAAAATGGCTAAGATACTCAGTGATCAG
>NZ_JAPJDY010000016.1:0-21349 GCF_030731985.1 Rheinheimera baltica | reverse complement strand
ACGCCGACTACGCCGTCTGGCAACGCGCAAACATGGATGACCAGGCGCTGACTAAGGAGCTCAGTTACTGGCGAGAATATCTCGATGGCGCACCACAGATCCATGAACTGCCGCTCGATTTCGTTCGTCCGGCGCAACATCAGAGTGCTGGCGAGGTTGTCACATTTAACATCGACAGTATAGAACTGAACCGCTTGCAACAATTTGCCAATCAGCACCACGTTACCTTGTTTATGTTGCTGCAATCAGCCATTGCGACGTTTCTGAACCGTTGGAGTGGAACCGAAGACCTGGTATTAACGTCTCCGGCAGCCGGTCGTCATCACGAGCAGTTAGCGCCACTGATCGGCTTTTTCGTCAACTCCCAGATTTTTCGCTGTCAGCTGTCAAATAGCACCACCTTCCGGCAGCTATTACAGCAAAACCGGCAGGACACCATCCAAGCTTTTCCATTTCGGAATACCCCATTTGAAAACCTGGTAGACAGTTTGCAACCGATGCGGGATCTGGCCTACGCGCCAGTTTCACAAATAGTTTTCGCGTTGCAAAACAACGACCATGCTGAGCTGACTCTGCCTGATCTGGTGTTAACCCCCCTAGTGCAGGATGAATATCACATCAAGCATGATCTGGAGCTAATAGCCGAGCCGCTCCCGGATGGTTTATCATTCAACTGGGCTTTTGCCACCAGTTTGTTCAAACGAGCGACTATCGACATGCTGGCAACATCATTTCAGGCATATCTGTCTCAACTGATCACATCGCCTGACACACCAGTGCAGCAGATCAGTTTGTGGAGGGAGCAGGAACCGGCCAATCTTCCCGCTTTCGAGCTAAGTCTGGATGAATGCGCCGTTTACTGGCAAACCCGTTTAAAAGACCAGCTTTATGCCGTTTTGGACGTAAACTTACAACCACTTCCTGTCGGTGCTGTTGGTTGTCTGTATGTCCTACACAGTCATCAAGGCAGTCGTCAGTGGCAAAAAACCGGACAATGGGCCAGATATCTGACTTCGTGCAAGGTGCAATTGCTCGGTCAGGCCCAGCAGCTCCCTGCTAATTGGAGCCGTCAGGACGTTCTGACCGTCCTGACGGCTATGCTTGATTGCCCTCATGTTGAAGACTGTTATCTGCGCTTTGTCGCGGATGCAAAGGAAACTGTCACTCACGCCTATATTGCCGTCAACGCCGCTACCGAAGCCTTTAGCGCGCTGACACAACGCATCTGTGAACAGCTCACGCAGAGCCTGCCTGATAAGTTGCGGCCGCAGCATTTTATGTTACTCACCCAGTTGGAACGTGACGGAGCTGGTAATGTGCTCGAGGCCTGTTTACCGGCGCTTCAACAACAGCCCCAATTGGATAGAGCACTTAATGAAGCGGAGCACCAACTTGCTCAACTTTGGTGCGAATTACTGGCACTGGACAGCGTGAGTGCGACAGACAACTTCTTTAATTTAGGCGGAAACTCCCTGACAGCGGTGCGGCTTGAGTTTGCCGTAAAAACACAACTACAAGCGGATTTGTCCGTTAACGATATCTTCCGCTGTCCACAGCTGGCGCAAATGGCTATGTTGTTAAACGGCGCGGACAATGCCCTCACCCACGACATTATTGCCACTGCCGTCACAGGCGGACGCTACCCGGCATCTTTTGGTCAACAACGTATGTGGTTCGTGCATCAGTTAGACGGAAAAAGTCAACAATACCATATGTTTACCGCTTTAGAATTGACCGGTCAGGTCAATACCAATGCCCTAACATGGGCATTAGAACAAGTTATAACAAGGCATCAGATCTTACGCACCAGCTATACGGCTGACGAAAATAATCAGCTGCTGCAATGTGTTAACGAGCCAACACCTCTGGTTATGGAAACATCTGACCTGCGAGCACTCCCAGTGGCATTACAACAAGCGGCACTGGCAGAACAAGCAGGGCTTTTAGCAGCCCGCAGCTTTG
This sequence comes from Rheinheimera baltica, assembly GCF_030731985.1. Lineage (NCBI taxonomy): Bacteria > Pseudomonadati > Pseudomonadota > Gammaproteobacteria > Chromatiales > Chromatiaceae > Rheinheimera > Rheinheimera baltica. The sequence continues at coordinate 19,387 of NZ_JAPJDY010000016.1, read as the reverse complement.
ACCTGAGCGTTGCTGAGATGCTGCGACCTGCGTTACTGCGACTTACTGATGATCAATTTGTCTTGTTTATCTGCATGCATCACATCGCATCTGACGGCTGGTCCATTGCATTGCTCAGCCGTGAGGTCGTCACCTTGTATCAGGATTTCTGTCAGGGAAATGATGTCAGCCTACCCGCCTTACCCATCCAGTTTGCCGATTTCAGCGCCTGGCAGCACCAGCAGCTAAAAGGCGAAACCCTGATAGCTCGGTTAAATTTCTGGCGACGTAAGCTGGCTGGCGCGCCGGTTGTTCATACCCTGCCAACGGATCGTCCCTATCCCGCTGTGCAGTCGTTCAGTGGCAGCCAGCTGTCGTTGCAATTGCCCGAAGCGCTGACGCAGGATATAAAACAGCTGTGTGCTGCAACAGATTGTAGCTTGTTTATGCTGTTGCAAAGCGCGTTTGCCCTGTTGCTGTCACACCATAGCCAACAAACAGATCTGGTCATTGGCAGTCCCATCTCCGGACGAACTCATAAGGATAGCGAACATCTCATTGGCTGTTTTCTTAATACGCTGACTTTCAGGTATCAGATTAATCCTGACTTGACCGTCCTGCAGTACCTGGCGAACTGCAGAAGCGAGATACTGGACGCTTTCCAACACCAGGATCTGCCATTTGATCTGCTGCTAGAGAACCTGCAGATCCCTCGAAGTATGCAGCACAATCCGGTGTTCCAGATCATGTTTGTCATGCAAAACAATCAACAAATGGCGTTAAACCTGCCGAATATCAGCATTCGCGAGTTGAGCATGCCGCAAAACATCAGCCAATGTGACTTATCGGTTAGTGCCTTTGAAGAACATGGTTGCCTCCGCATGGCCTGGACTTATGCCGACAGTCTGTTTGACGCAGAAAGAATTCAGAAGCTAGCTGAAAGCTATAGTCATTTACTGCAGCAGATGTGCACCAACCCGGCACAACCCATTGCCCGATTTTCGTGGATTGAACACAAGGTGCAGGACCGTCTGAAAGACCTACGCAACCGTTTCAAGTCGACATCCGGAACCCCTCAATAATTGCCGCTGATCGCAACGGCCTGTCAGGGCCTGCGATCGGATTAAAAATAGATTACAGGAACAAAAAAACATGAACAGTCACCGCCCATTATTATCGCCGATCCAATCGTCGCTGCTGCAGATCGCAACACACAGCCCCTTACCGGCGGTTAGCCTGATCACCGTCTATTGTCATCTGCCGCAAGGCAGCCAGTTGTTGCAGCAGCGTTTAATGCAGATCATTGCTCGGTTTTCTGTACTGCAGTGCCCAACGACTGCCGGGCTTACTGCGGCAAAGACGCAGGTCTTCACGCAGCAAGATTGGCGCGATCAAGACGTTGCGATGATAAGCAAACTGGAATCCGAACGACTGCAACTGGTTGCGCAAGCTGCAATGTCCGGCATAGTACTGGAGAGCAGCCAGATCGCCGAGCAGGAATATTGGGTTTGCCTTGCTGCACCGGTCAGTTGGGTCGACCAACAAAGCCTGTGCTTATTGCTTTCCCATCTGTTATCAGCAGAAGAAGCCGAACCTGACTGGCTGATTGAGCCGGTTTTGTATGCCGATGTCAGCAGTTGGCTAAATGACATTCAACAGGATGACGAGCTTGCCCAGACCCGGGAATTCTGGCATAGATTCGACGATCAGGCGCACTGTCGGGAAAACCTGCCGTTGTTTCGTTATCAGGACGACACTTGCGATGACTGGCAGGAATATGACCTTGATCTCGATGCTTTGCAGCCTGGATTACTACAATTTAGCCGCGAACATCAGACCGAACTTGCCGACGTAGTGACGGCAGCGGTACGCAGCTATCTGACCGGGCTGGATAAGCAGGCCATCCTGGCGCGACGAGAACACTTACGCCAGGACGAACTGAGCAATGTGATCGGCTGTATGAGTCAGATTTACCCTTCGTCCTTGCAAGGTAAAGCCGATGCGATAGTTGCTCTGCGTGCTGAGGTAGCAGCTAAAAATCAGGCTCAGCCCTGCCTGGAGTGTTACGTGCGCCCCTCAACAATGGCAGAAAAAAACCATGCTTTTGTGTTTAGTCAACTTACACTTGATGCTGTTCCAGGCGCCCGTTTGTCGCGCTTAAATGCGCCAATAGACGTCAGTCGTCTGCATTTTGTACTGGTAACACAGGCAGACTCACTGACACTGCGTCTGCAGTACAATCAGCGCGATCTGGATGCCTCTGCCGCTACGCTGATTGGTCGTAAAGTTAAGCAACTGTTGTGTCGCTGGCTGGGCATAACGCAGGATGTTCAGATCCCCCACATTTGCGGCAACGTGAGAGCTGCACAATATAATCATGTCCTAGACTGGTATCACGCACAAATTGCCAGTAATCAAGCACAAATCACGGAAGTGGCAGGGCGTCAGGTCTCTTTGCAAGAACTAGACAAAAGGGCCAACCAAATCGCGCATTCTCTTCGTGCACAAGGCATCGGTGATAATGACCGGGTTGCTCTGCACATGGAGCGTAGCGCGGACTTTATTTGTGCCATGCTGGCGGTTCTGAAGGCTGGCGCCTGTTATGTCCCCCTTGATACAAATTTACCCAAGGCCCGTGTGTTATCCATTTTAGACGACGCTGGGGTGAAACTGGTTTTTACCGACAGCGCCAACGGTTTTGATGGCGAACAGATTTATTCCCAGTTAGACGTCACGCAGTGCGAAACCACAGCACCAAAAGTTGAAATTGATGCAGAAAATCTGGCCTACGTGCTTTATACGTCAGGCTCAACCGGCATACCTAAAGGCGTAAAAATCAGCCATAGAGCGTTAAATAACCTGATGAGCTGGATGCTAAACAGCATTGATCTGGGTCCGACTGACAATATATTACAGAGCACCTCCATCAGCTTTGATGCTTCAGTTCGTGGGTATTGGTCAGCACTGTTGGCAGGCGCTAATATGGTCATCATCCCAACGCAGATGATCTACGACCTAAACGCTTTTAATCGTGTTCTGACCGACTACCACATCAGCGTCGCCCAAATGGTTCCATCGCTGATGAAAACCTTCCTTGACAGTCAAGAGCACATTGATACTCCAGCACTGCGTCACTGCTTCCTCGGCGGTGAAGCCCTTAGTAGCACCCTGGTTGATCAAGTAAAAAACCGTCTCGGCTGCACGGTTACAAATATGTATGGGCCGTCGGAATGCTGCGTCGTGTCGAGTTGTTTCCAACCAGCGAATAATCTGACACTAAATATTGTCCCTATTGGCTTACCAATTGACAACGTACACTATTTAGTGATTGACCGCGCGGGAAAGCCTGTAGACATCGGCGAAACTGGCGAACTCTGTATAGCGGGTCCCTGTTTGTTCTCAGGGTATCTTAATAACCCAGAACTGACGGAAAAAAGCTGTTTTACAGAGCCACAAAGTGGCCGCATTTATTACCGAAGTGGCGATTTGGTCCAACGATTGTGGGACGGCAATATCTTTTTTCTCGGGCGGATCGACCATCAAATCAAACGCAATGGTTACCGGGTTGAGCTAAACGAAATCAGCAGTTTGGTAGAAAAATCTGGCCTGGGACGTCAGGCTCAGTGCTTGTTTGACAAACAAAGCCAACAATTAAATCTGTTTGTGCTTGATGCGTCAGACAGCGAGGCTATCCGGCAACGGCTAACGGAAGCTTTACCGGACTATATGTTGCCAAACCAGATCATCACACTGGACGCATTTCCACGTCTGACGAATGGCAAAGTCGATCTGCAAAGTTTGCGTGAACTGGCAGCCAAGGCAGTTGAAGTTCCCTACCTGGCGCCAAATACTGCCAGTGAACTGGCTCTGGCTGGGATCTGGCAACAGGCGCTGTCACTGCCGCGGGTCGGCCGTCATGACGACTTTTTTCTGCTGGGTGGCCATTCGTTGCTGGCGATGAAAATTCTGACTCAGATCAATCAACGTTTTGACACCCGCCTTACCATCAGAGATATGTTTGCCAACACAACATTGCAAGCACTGGCTGCACTGATTGATGCCAGTGCCACGCAAAAGGCGGAGGTGATCCCGCTCGTAGATAAATCGCAACCTTTACCGCTGTCTTTTTCACAACAACGGCTGTGGTTCATCGAACAGCTCGGCAACGCCGGTAGTCAGTACAATATGCCGCTGGCTTTTGAGCTAAATGGCGAGCTCGACAAAGCCGCACTGCAGAAAACTCTGGATACAATTCTTGCGCGCCACGAAATTCTGCGCACCTGTTACCTGAACGATGCTGACGATCAGGGCTTGCAACACGTGATGCCTGCCGCACGCCTCCACATCGAAGAACTGTGTTTGTCCGACCTTTCAGGCTCACAACAGCAACAACAAGTGCAGCAACGGGCGCTGCTTGAAGCCCAAACCAGGTTTGACCTGAGCCGCGACATAATGCTCAGAGTCACGCTACTGAAACTGGCGGCCAGTAAACATATTATCCTGTTCACCTTGCATCATATTGCCGCCGATGGCTGGTCTTTAAGTTTGTTAACACGCGAATTTACCGCCCTTTACCAAGCTTTTCGTCAGGGACAACCTAACCCTCTAGCCGAACTGCCACTTCAATTTGCCGATTTTGCCCAGTGGCAGCGAAACTGGTTGCAAGGAGCCAACTTGCAGCAACAACTGTCTTACTGGCAGACGCAACTGCAAAACTTGCCGATCCTACATGATCTGCCGTTAGATGCGCCTCGACCGATGAAACAAAGTTTCGCCGGACGTTTGTACCAACATCCGCTAAGCAGCAGCCTGAGTCAGTCGCTGGAACACTTCAGTAAACAGCAGGGAGTGTCGTTGTTTATGCTGCTGGAAAGTGCATTTTCGCTACTGATAGCCCGCTACAGTAACGCCAAAGATGTGATAATAGGCACGCCGATAGCCAATCGTCCGCACGCAGATTTATCTGATTTACTGGGCTTTTTCCTCAACAACCTGGTACTACGACATGATTTTTCTCAGGACATCAGTTTCTCTGCATTCTTACAACGGAACAAACAACTGATCCTAGACGCATATGAACACCAGCATCTGCCATTCGAAATGCTTGTAGACGTACTACAACCGGAACGCACGCTGAGTCATACACCGCTGTTTCAGATTATGTTCACCCTGCAAAACAACGATACCATGGAACTGGTATTGCCGGATTTGGCAATCAAAGAAGTTCATGCCAGCCATCAAATTGCTAAATATGATCTTAGCCTGAGTATGAAAGCTGGGCCAAACGGCATTATGGCGACCTGGGAATACAATAGCGATATTTTTACCGAATCGACGATCAGCGCCTTGGCTGCGTCTTACGAAGTATTGTTACAACACCTCATCACAGCACCACAACAAAATCTGTCGGCGGTTGATATTTTATCTCCGAGTCAGCGCCAGGCGCTGCTGCAACACAACCAGACCCAGCTTGAATACGAGCCACAGCAACACATTCATCGCAAATTTGAACAGATGGCCAGCCAAACCCCGGACGCTACTGCACTGATATTTGCCGAGCAGCGTCTCACTTTTCAGCAACTGAACCAAAGTGCTAATCAGCTGGCGCATCATATACAAGCCCGAGGCGTGCAGCCTGGCGACGTTGTAGCCGTATGTCAGGAACGCAGCGTTGAACTGCTTATCAGCTTGTTTGCCATCTGGAAAGCCGGAGCCGCCTATCTGCCGCTGGATCCAGGTTATCCGGTAGACCGGCTGCAATATATGCTGGAAGACTCAGGTGCTACGGCAGTACTCAGCCAGTCCGATGTACTACCAATACTGGACACTCCTGAGGCTCTGACGCAGATTTGTGTCGATCAACTCACCAGCTGGTCGCACGAATCGCGCAGCGATCTGCCACTTAGTCAGACCAGCGATACGATGGCGTACATGATTTATACTTCAGGCTCAACCGGACGGCCCAAAGGGGTCATGGTGTCGCACCGGAATGTAGCCAATTTTTTTGCCGGCCTGACCGACAAGCTGGGACAACCTGGCGACCAGGCGACCTGGCTGGCTTCTACCAGTATTAGTTTCGATATCTCGGTTTTGGAATTATTCTGGCCTTTGTGCCAAGGCCATACCGTTGTATTGCAGCCTGAAAGACCCAAGCTTGTGAAAGAACATCGCAACCTTGATTTCAGCCTGTTTTACTTTGCAGCAGAGGAAGCAGGGGCAAATGGCGACAAATACGAATTACTACTTGAAGGTGCCCGATTTGCCGACGCCAATGGCCTGGCAGGAGTTTGGATCCCAGAGCGTCATTTTGCCAGCTTCGGTGATCAGTTTCCTAATCCATCGGTCGCCGCCGCCGCAGTAGCTGCAGTCACCCGCCGTATTACCATTCACTCGGGTAGTGTCGTTTTACCACTTCACGATCCGATCCGAGTTGCTGAAGAGTGGTCAATGGTAGATAACCTGTCAAAAGGACGGGTACAGTTATCGATGGCGTCAGGTTGGCACCCCAACGATTTTGTTCTGGCACCGGATAATTTCCAGCACCGCTTCGACGTTATGTGTCAAGGTATCGAACAAGTGCAGCGTTTGTGGAGGGGGGAAAGTATTACCCGCACCAACGGGGTTGGCAAACCGATCGACGTACAGTTGCACCCACAACCCGTTCAAACAGAACTACCGATATGGATCACCGCCGGAGGAAACCCGGAAACGTTCCGCTATGCGGGCAGAACCGGAGCACATATTCTTACCCACATGCTAGGGCAGAGTCAGCAGGAACTAGCAGACAAAGTCGCCATCTATCGCGAAGCCAGGGCTGCAGCCGGTCTGGATCCGCAGAGTGGAAAAGTAGCAGTGATGATGCACACCTTTATTGGCGATGACCTGACATCGGTGAAAAACATCGTCGAACAACCGTTTAAAAACTACCTGCGTCATTCACTTAGCTTGCTGCAACCGTTGGCGAAAGAGCTAGATCTGGATTTTGACAGCGATCTGGATGCCTTGCTTGATATTGCTTTTAACCGCTATTTCCACAGCAGTGCACTGTTTGGCGATCTGGATACCTGCATGCAACGTCTGCAGGCGTTGGTTGACGCTGGCGTCGATGAAATTGGCTGTTTGATTGATTTTGGCATCGACCATAAAACCACTTTGGCTCACCTGCCTTTCATCACCACACTGCAGCAAAAAATGCGGCAGCTCCGGGCGCAACAGGCGCTGCTGGCCAAACGTCTGCATGTACATTGGGATCAAGCCGCACTTATCCGTCAGCATCAAATATCTCACTTGCAATGCACCCCCTCTTATGCCCGGGAAATGCTAGCCGATACTGACATCCGCCAAGCTATGCAAGGGTTAAAACAACTGTTGGTAGGTGGTGAAGCGCTGTCTAGAGAGCTGGCTCAGGACCTGACATCCGTCGTAGCTGGCCAGGTGTTTAATATGTATGGCCCTACAGAAACAACAGTATGGAGCAGTATTTCAGTAGTCACGGGTAACGACGTACAGATTGGTGGCCCAATGGCCAATACCCGGTTTTATGTTTTGAACGAATCAATGCAAATGGTTCCTGCCAACACCCCTGGTGAACTCTATATCGGTGGCGACGGCGTGTCTCTTGGTTACCACCAACAGGAGCAACTAACCAAAGAGCGTTTCGTTGCCAATCCGGTTGAGGGCGAACCGGGTCTAATTTACAAAACCGGCGATCTGGTAAGCTGGCTGACGAGCGGCCAGCTGCGTTACCTTGGTCGTGATGACTATCAACTCAAGATCCGAGGTTTTCGCATTGAACCCGGCGAAATTGAAAGTGCCTACCTGAGTCATCCACAGGTACAACAAGCTGTGGTTGTCGCCTCTGGCGAACTGTTACTAGCCTATTTGGTTATTAACAATGCTTTGCAATCAGACAGCCTGGATGAACAGCTGCAATCTCATGTCAGGGTCAGACTGCCTGAGTTTATGGTGCCGGCGGCCATTATCCGCATGCAGGAGATGCCACTGACCCCGAATGGCAAAATTGATCGCAAATCCCTACCCAAACCAACCGAAATTCAGCAGCAACAGGGAGTGTACCGGGCGCCTGAAACCATTATTGAGCAACAGCTATGTGAAATTTGGCAGCAAGTGTTAGGTGTAGCGCAAATTGGCATCAACGATAATTTCTTTAAAGTTGGCGGGGATTCAATTCTGTCTATCCGGGTGGTAGCACGGAGTGCAAAACAAGGGCTAAAGTATTCCACACAGCAGTTGTTTGAGCATCAGACCATTCAATCGCTGGCCCCGCATGTCAAAGCAGAACAGGCACAACATGCCTGTCAGCAACCCAGTGAAGGTATGCAAGCATTGCTGCCAATGCAGAAATGGTTCCTTAACGATCCGGACAACACCGACAGGTCCTATTTCAACCAATCGGTATTGCTGGCAGCACCTGAAGCATTAACTCTCCCGATGCTACGACAGATGCTAACGGCGGTGTTACAGCGGCACGATGCACTAAGGCTGCGTTTTACCCGCTCACAGGAACAATGGCAGGCTGAGTATCAGTCTTTAAATGCCTCGCTGCCGGATACCAGTATCAGTCTGTTTGAATACCAGGCAACTGACCAGGATCAGTGCCAGCAAATTTTCCAACAACATGGCTCCGTGGTTAAAGATGGGCTCGATATAGAGCAAGGCCAGTTGCTGGCGGCATGTCTGTTCCGTCAGCAGAATAGTGGCGAACAACACATCTTATTGACCATTCATCATCTGGTTATTGATGGTATTTCCTGGCGTATCTTGCTCGGTGATCTGCAACTGGCGTATCAACAACTACAGACCGGCCAGCCCGTTCAGCTCGGCGATAAAACCGCCTCGCTGCAGCAATGGAGTCATGCCTTGCAACAGCTTGCCAGTGGAGCAGTGCAGGTACAACGGGAATATTGGTTGGCAGAACTGCGCAAACCCGTACCGCCTATCACTGAGCAAAACCCGGCAGTAACCGATAACCGAGTTGCCATGAGCCGGGACATCAGTTTCAGCCTGACTGAGCAGGAAACCGAAACATTGCTAACTCGTTGTCATCAGGCTTACAACACCGACATCAACGAATTGCTGTTAAGCGCGCTGTATCGGGGGCTCAGAACCTGGTGTGGCAACACCGCATTCCGGATTGATATGGAAGGCCATGGCCGCGAGCATATCGCCGATCAACTGGATATCAGCGATACCCTGGGTTGGTTTACCAGCCTGTATCCACTGACCTTAAAAGTAGACGACTGGCAGGACTCCGATCCCGCTTCAACTATTATGCAAATCAAAGAGCTCTGCCGTGCAGTACCGCAAAAAGGGTTGGGCTTTGGCTTGCTGCGTCAGCTAACCGAAGACGCTGAACTGGTTAAACAATGCCAGGGCAATGAATCGGCGATCCTGTTTAACTATCTTGGCCAGTTTGACGAGCAACAGGAGCAAGGCGCATTTAGCTTTAGTCGCCTTAACAGCGGAGCCAATGTCAGTCCAAACCGACAACGAATGCATCAGTTCAGTTGCACCAGCCTGGTGAATCAGGGCTGCTGCCACGTCACCCTGGGCTATAACAGCGCAAGCTTCGATGCTGCGCAGGTGCAACAGCTGATGAACCATATTCGGCAAGCCTTGCTGGACATTCTGCAGCATTGCCAACAACGTGTCACAGCGCAATTTACCCCCAGCGACTTCCCGTTGCTGAACATCAGTCAGACACAAATAAGCGAACTGCAACAGCAATTTCCTACCATGTGCGATCTGTATCCGTCAAGCAGCCTGCAACGCGGATTGTTGTTTCATAGCCGGCTGGAAAAAAGTGCTTATGTGACTCAAATAGACTTTAGCCTGAATGGCGAGCTGAACATTGAACTATTTGCCCAGGCATGGCAGCAGGTCTTAGCGCAGAAAGACATTTTCCGTACTGCCTTTGTTGGCAGCGATTTTCATCAGTTACTGGTTAGTGAAGGGCAGTTCAACTGGCAACTGATTGACTGGCAGCATTTGTCCTCTGTAGAGCTCGACAAGCACTACCGGCAATTTATGCATGACGATAAACAGGCAGGTTTCGAACTGGATAAACCCAGTCTGATCCGAGTTGCGTTATTTCGCCTCGCACCACAACAAGCCAAAATTTTATTGACATATCACCACGCGCTGATGGATGCCTGGTCACAACCATTGATTCTTAATGATGTGATGACCTGCTATCAAGCACTGCTACAGGGCAAACATGCCACATTATCTTATGCCCCCTACAAGCACTATTTGGCATGGCTGCAACAACAGGATATGACACAAGCCTTAACGTACTGGCAGCATGAAGTGGGTGAACTGGCTCATCCCACAGCGCTGGATCTGGAACAGTTCTCGCAACACAACGAGGGTTTTGGCCCTCGCCAGTTGACCCGCACTTTGGTCCCTGATGCCACCGCAGCAATATTGCAGTCGGCGCAAAAGTACCAGGTAACGCCGAACACGCTAATTCAGGCCGCCTGGGCTTATCTGCTGCACCGCTATAGCGGTGATGAGCAGGTGATCTTTGGTGAAACCAGCGCAGGTCGTCCGGCTGAATTGGACCAGGTTGAGCATATTGCCGGCCTGTTTATTAATACCTTGCCGGTTCGGGTCAGTATTCAGCGCGGGCAATCGCTGCAACACTGGCTGCAAGGCATTCAAAAACAAAGTCTGGAGCGAGTTCGCTACAGTTATGTGCCACTACCGGATATCCAAAAACAAAGTCGCATGAACAGCCGTATGGCTATGTTTGATACCTTAATTGCATTTAACAACCTGCCGCTGGCAGAGGCGCTGAATGACAATATACAACAGCATGCCCTGCAACTCAGCGATGCAGGCGGCGATGAACAGACCAACTATGGACTGACCCTTAGCATCAGTCTTAACAACCAACTGACCTGCCGCCTAGGCTACCGCGCTGAACAGTTTAATTCGACGGCGGTATCAGCCTTACTGGAGCACTTTGTTTTAATCCTGTCCAGCTTTGCTACGGCAGATAACTTGTCCGACTTGCCTTTTTTCGATGCTGAGCAACACGCCATCATCAAAACAGGACATCAGTTGCAGTGCGACGCTGCGCTACAACTTGCGCTAGCGTCCGCCCCGTCGAACCTGACGCAACTGGGTCTGCATGTGCTTAATCGGCAATATCAGGCTGTCAGTTACGATCAATATGGAGAGCTCTTTGTAACAGCAAGCCCGCAGTTAACTTTAGCAGCGGATCGGTTTGCGCCATGTCACGATGTAACAAGTACCGATATCTGTCTGCTCGACCGTCAGCTTTACCGTACTGGTCTTCTGGTGAAAAAGAACCAGTATAACCAGCTAACGTTTATCGCTCACTGCAAAGACATGTTGAGTCTCGGCGGTGTCGTCGCCAGTCTACAGCAGGCGACAGATATTTTATTGCTGCAACCAGTGATAAGTGATGCTTTTCTGATGCTGGATCAGGAAAAAAATCAGCTGTTTGCTTATGTCGTCGCCAATGAGCCGGATTATGAAGAACACACGCTGCGCGCTTTTGTCAGAGACTGTCTGGCGAGTCGTTTGTCTTATGCCTGGCAGCCACAGGCTATTGCTGTGGTGCCCGGTATAGAGCGGGATCGGGACGGCCAGGTCCGGCAGGAATTACTGCCGCAACTGACAGATTCGACAGCTGAGAATCGGACTTGCTTACAAAGCGACACAGAGCTTCGCCTTGCGCAGATCTGGTGTGAACTCCTGGCCTTGGAGCAAGTAAATGCCAACGACAACTTTTATGATTTGGGCGGAAATTCACTCACTGCGGTTAGGCTTGAATTTGCCATCTCGCAACAATTTTCGGTACAGGTTAGCATCACCGATTTATTCGGACATCCGCAGCTATTTGATCAGGCCCGTCTGATCGACACGCAAACCCGCAGCGGTTATGACAATCAAATCAGCGCCGTTGCGGCGACAATGACCGAACTGCCGCTGTCATTTGCTCAGCACCGCCTCTGGTTTGTTGACCAGCTGGATCCAGGCAGTGAGCAGTACAACATGCCAATTGCCTTTGAACTCGCAGGTAAGTTAGATTTACTGGCGCTGCAGCGGGCATTGCAAACGATTGTTGAACGTCATCAAATCCTGCGCACCTGCTATGCCCTCAATGATCAAGGTATTGCGGTGCAAAAGATCCAGCCTGTCACCAGCGTTCCTATAGATATCATTGACCTGCAACCCCTGTCGGGTGCGGAACAGGACAATAAAACCCAGCAACTGCTGGAGCAAAACGCGAAACGCAGCTTTGACCTCAACCGTGATCTGATGCTACGGGTTCTCCTGGTCCAACAAAGTGAGCAGCGTTATACCTTGTTGTTGACACTACACCATATTGCAGCTGACGGTTGGTCGATTGGCGTACTGATCCGGGAATTCTCCAGTCTCTATCGCAGTTTTAGTACCGGCACCACATCAGCGTTACCAGCATTACCTGTGCAATATGCAGACTTTGCTTACTGGCAGCAGCAACCACAACAAATTACGGCCATTCAAAAACAGTTAGATTACTGGACCCACCAACTGGCAAAATTACCGCAAGTACATAGTTTACCTCTGGATAAAAGACGCCCGGAAATCCAAAGCATCCGAGGTGCCGCGGTCTCCAGCCAGCTGGACTTAAGCCTCACTCAACAATTGAAAGCTCTCAGTCGCAAGCATGACGCCACTCTGTTTATGACCCTGCAAGCGGCATTTGCGGCCTTGTTGTCCCGTTATAGTAATGAGCATGACATCGTGGTTGGCACACCAATAGCTAATCGCAGGCAGCAAGCAACAGAACATCTCATCGGCTTTTTTGTCAACACACTGGTGCTGCGGACCGACCTCTCAGCCAACCCTAACTTCACCAGTTTACTGGCACAGGTGAAGAGCCATACCCTGGCAGCATTCGCTCATCAGGATGTCCCATTTGAGATGTTAGTTGAAACCTTGCAGCCTGAACGAAGTTTAAGCCATACGCCGTTATTTCAGGTCATGTTCTCTTTACAGAACAACGATCTTGGTGATATGCAACTGCCAGGGCTGCAGTTAAGCCCGGTACAACAGACCGAACCTGTGGCCAAATTCGATCTGAGTCTGAATGCTGAGGAGACTGAACAGGGCTTATACCTGAGCTGGGAATACTGCAGCGATTTATTCTGCGAAACCACGATCGCATCGATGGGGCGTCAGTTCGTGCAGTTACTGCAAAGTATTCTACAAGACCAGGCAACCCCACTGACACAGCTATTTCGCTTACCAAGTCCGGAGCAGGTTCAGGTTGACCTGATGAATGACACTCAGGCAGTTTATGTTGAGTCATTGTGTGCCCATCAGCTGTTTGAACAATATGCCGCCTCTACTCCGCATAAGGTGGCGCTGGTGCAGGATGAAACCAGTCTCAGTTACCAGCAGCTTGATTGCATGGCAAACCAGCTGGCACACCATCTGCGAGCGCAGGGCGTCACTGCAAATTCGCTGGTGGGCTTGTGTATGAACCGCAATACACAAATGCTGATCGCATTACTGGCCATTCTGAAGGCTGGTGGCGCCTACCTGCCGATCGATCCTGATTACCCACAAAGCCGCATTGACCATATGGTCAATGATGCCGCTATCAGCCTGGTACTAACCGAACAACAGCTGTTAGCGCGATTCAGTGAACTGGCTGTCACTTGCCTTTGTTGTGACGATGAAGTCTTGCTGGCACAAACCGGATTGCTGTCTGAACTGCCGCTTGACACCATCGTTACCCCGGAAGACCTGATGTATGTGATTTACACCTCAGGCTCGACTGGCAAACCCAAAGGCGTAATGATAAGCCAGCGGAATATCATGTCCTACCGCGAAATCATTCGGCAGGATTATGCCATTTCCGCTGAAGACCGAGTCTTGCAGTTCTCATCAGTCTCCTTTGACATGTTTGTAGAGGAACTGAGTGCATCTTTGTTCAGTGGCGGCACTCTGATCCTGCGGAATGATGCAGTCATGGCTGGTGGACTCAGCTTTTGGGCATTTATTAAACAGCACGACATCTCGGTTATCTGCCTACCCACCGCGTTTTGGCACCAGTTGTGTACCGACGACAGTCTGATCATGGCCAGAGAAACGCTGTTGCGGACCGTTACTGTAGGTGGGGAGGCGATGAACCGCCATGCTGCGCAGCTTTGGCACACGCAGCTTGGCGCGCAGGTTACAGCCTTCAATACCTACGGGCCAACTGAAACAACCATTATCGCTAGCATCTTCGATCTTGCCCAACTGCAGGAACACCACGTTGAGGTACCTGTTGGCCTGCCAGCTCGCAACACCAGGTTGTATATTCTCGACGCTCAGCAACGGCCGGTTCCGGTAGGAGCGGTGGGAGAACTTTGTATTGCAGGGGATCGTGTCGGCAAAGGTTACCTGAATCAGCCTGAGCTTACGGCCAGCAAATTCCTGCCGGAACCCGGACAGAGAAATAGCCTGATGTACCGTTCAGGGGATTTGGTACGTTTCCTGCCTGATGGCCAGATTGCCTTCGTTGGCCGCGTCGACGAACAGGTGAAGATCCGCGGTTATCGGATCGAGCTCAGTGAAATAGAGCACCACTTGCAGGCTCACGACCAGATTCAGCAAGCACTGGTGATGGCGATAGATGCACCGTCAGGCGATAAGCGTCTGGTTGCCTATATCACCACGAAAAAAGCAGTACAACAAGATGTGTTACTACTGAGCCTCAAGTCGATGTTACAGCAACAGCTGCCACAGTTTATGCTGCCATCGGCATATACCGTGCTGTCGCACATACCGCTAAACGGCAATGGAAAAATTGATAAAAGTGCGCTGCCGGCCCCTGATTTTTCTCAGCTACAACACGCTTATATTGCGCCAAAAACCGACGTCGAACTGCAATTATGCCAAATGTGGCAGCACTTGCTCGGTCTGGAACAGGTGGGCATCGATGACAATTTCTTTGAAATTGGCGGCCATTCTCTTTTGGTCACCCGACTTATTTCTGAAATTCGCCAGACCTTTAACCTGAATATTCCCATTAAAACATTGTTCAGCCTGCAAACGGTTGGTCAGCTGGCGTCTTATATCGACAGCGAAACCCAATTGAATCAGGGGATTGGTATTGGCCAGACCACCGACGGTGACAACAGCGAAGAATGGGAGCTGTAACCCTTAATCGAGACAACTACCTGGCCGCAGCCTGTACTGTGGCCAGCAAATGCCAAGGATACTCTAATGATTAATCTACAACCTACTGTTTCCACGCAACAACGCATTGCTTTTTTGCGAGAACATGAAGCGCAGGACATCTCCCATTCTGGACGTGACCTGCTGACACATTTACAAGGGACCCATGACATTCTACAGCGCTGGCAACTGCCAGAGAGCCTCTGCCTAGCTGGATTGTTTCACAGTGTTTATGGCACCGATGGTTTTACCAAACAACCGGTTGCCTTGCATAAACGCAAGCAAGTCCAACAGTTAATTGGTGATGAAGCAGAGCATCTGGTGTACCTGTTTTGCTGTATTCGGCGCATTACGCTGTTTGACGGCAAAGGTGCTGCCGGCGTTCGCTTTCGCGCAGGCTATCAGACCTATGAAATTTCGCAGGATGAATTCAGTGCTTTGCTGCACCTAGAATACGCCAACACCCTTGAACAATGTGGTGAATTAGGTTTTTTGGGCCGCTTTGTAAAAAACAAGGTCGGTTCCAGATGGCTTGAACTGAAGCACTTACTTAGCCAAGCCTGCAATACAGAGCTTGCACAGGTGTTTAAAAACGCTGGCAAGGTGCAATTACAGTTCCTGATCTTTGAGCCTGTATTCTGGCTGATACGCAAGCTTAAAGCATAAACGGAGCAACCGATGCTACCTGCCACCCAAAGTCGCCTAAGGCGAGGAATCAGAGTCGTTCCAAGAGTCTGTTACCTGACCGGGGCCCAAAAGAAGATACGATTATGCACAATGACGATATCAAGGCGCTGCTGCTTTCTCTTGTTAAGCTAGGCATCAATTTTTCGTTGGAAGCGGATCAGAAACTGATCCTGAAAGGAGACTTGAGCAAGCTAGACGAGCCTAACAGACTTCTGCTGAAAACGCACAAAGAAGCCATCAAAGCCTATATTCGTCAGCGCCAACAACAATCGCAACTGCAGATAACTAAACGTCGGAATTCCGGTCCGGCACCTCTTTCTTTTGCCCAGCAACGACTTTGGCTCATTGATCAACTTGAAGAAAACCGGCACCAGTACAATATGTTGTTTGCACTGACGCTAAGCGGTGATTTTGACCGGAATCTGCTGCAACAAACGATGGATTGCATTCTAAGCCGGCATGATATTTTGCGGACCTGTTACCTTACTGACGAAGACGGCCAGCCATTGCAACAGGTGCAACCTGCCAGTTCGGTTCCGGTGCGATACGTCGACTTCAGTTCCCTGAGCGAGCCTGACGCCCAGCAACGCAGTCGAGACATAGCCATACAAGACGCCAGTCAACCTTTTGATCTCAGCCAGGACATCTTGTTAAGGGTTACCTTGATAAAATGGTCTGATCAAAGCCATATTTTACTACTCAATATGCACCATATTGCCTCGGATGGCTGGTCTATGGGTGTGTTAAGCGAAGAATTTATTACGTTGTATCATAGCTTTCATCAAGGGCTGGACAACCCGTTACCGCCGCTGGCAATTCAATATGCAGATTATGCCTGCTGGCAGCGGGAGTGGCTGCAAGACCAGGAATTGACCAGACAACTGGACTACTGGCGCGCGCAACTGGCCGATTTACCCGGTTTACACAGCTTGCAACCAGATACCCCGCGGCCTAAGCAACAATCTTTTCGCGGCGCTGTCCATATTTCACAACTTGATGCAACCTTGTGCAATGCGTTACAACAACTAAGCCGAGCTCACGATGTAACCCTGTTCATGACGCTGCAAGCTGCTTTCAGTCTATTGTTATCGCGCTTCTCTAACAACCATGACATTGTGCTTGGAACCCCGATTGCAAACCGTACCCAGGCAGAACTCACTCCATTGATCGGTTGTTTTCTAAATACGCTGGTATTGCGAAACGACTTGTCTGGTAATCCCGCGTTTACCGACTTGCTGGCGCGCACTAAAAAAATGACACTGGATGCTTACGAACATCAGCACGTACCGTTTGACATGCTGGTGGACAAACTACAGCCGGCACGCAGCAATAGTTATGCTGCGCTCTACCAGATTATGTTTGTGTTGCAAAACAACAGCCAGCGTGAAGTATCATTGCCGGATCTGACCGTTGCTCCTTTTGACTATGACTTTAAAGTTGCCAAATACGATATTCACCTGGCAATGGAAGAAAATGCGACCGGGTTACAAGCTACCTGGACTTATTGTGCCGACCTGTTTGAGCCTGAAACCATCCGGGTCTTTGATCAGCACCTTCATCAGTTGCTGTCAGCTATTGTTACCACCCCAGAGCAAAACATTCAGCAGCTGGCATTGCTACCGGAAGCCGCCAAGCGGCAGTTACTCTCAGCAGCGCAAATGAGCACCACCGAAGTAGCACTTGAGCAGCATGTCCTAGCCAAACTGGATGCTTATGCACAAGCGTGTCCACAAGCGATAGCGCTGCGATGTCAGGAACAGCAACTGACCTATCTACAATTACAGGAAAAAACCAACCGCCTGGCTCACTATCTGCAAGAAGATGGCATGCAGCCAGGTGACCGCGTTGGTCTATATTTCGAGCGTTCCATCCATTTTATGGTGTCGATGCTGGCCGCATTACGGGCCGGTTTGTGTTATGTCCCGTTTGAACCCAAAAACAGCAAGGATCGCTTAAGCCACATTATCCAGGATGCAGACATCACGTTGGTGTTAGTGCAATCCTCGTTGCTGCCGAACCTGCCAGTTGCCGGTATTGACGTACTGCAGATGGATGACGTGCTGGACGAAAGCTGGCTAACGGAATATCCAGCTACAGCACCAGACACTGCCTGCTGTCAGCCAGATGATACCGCCTATATAATATATACATCGGGTTCAACCGGTCAGCCTAAAGGTGTCGAGGTAACTCACCGGGCGTTGATGACATACTTGCAGCATGGCATAGACCACTATTTCACTAGTCAGCTGCAGGGCTCGATGGTACTAACGTCGCACGGTTTTGATCTGAGCATTCCCAGCCTTTACCTGCCGCTGTTGACTGGAGGAGAAGTTAATCTGCTCCCTGCTCAATGGCAACTGGATGATATCGCCGATGAACTAAAGCAATGCAGTCATCACTATTTATTACGCATGACACCAGAACATGCTCAGGGATTGCTCAGCTTACTTCCAGAAGACCAGAACTGCACAAATCAGCACGTTATGGTAATAGGTGGTTCCGAATTTCCGCTGAAACTGGCGCGACAGCTACAACAACAGTTTCCAAATAGTCAGATTTATAACCATTATGGCCCGACAGAAACGGTCGTTGGCTGTGTCATGTTCGACGTTAGTACTAACTTATCTCACCTGGAGCACCAGGTTCCGCTGGGGCGGGCAATGGATAATGTAAGGTTGTACGTGTTAAACGAACAGCAACAGCTGGCACCACCGGGAGCATTGGGTGAATTATGTATTGGTGGTATGCGACTAGCCAAAGGATATCTGAATAACCCTGAATTTACGGCGGAAAAGTTTATCGCCAATCCTTTTGTCAACGGTGAGCGATTGTACCGCAGCGGTGACTTAGTCAGGCGTCTGCCAGATGGTAATCTGGTCTTTATGGGTCGGGTCGACCACCAGCTTAAAATTCGTGGTTTTCGGGTTGAACCGGGTGAGATTGAACAGCAAGCCTTGCAAACAGCAGGCGTTAAGCAGGCCCTGGCTCTGATCCGGGATCCGAAGCAGAGCCAATCACTACTGCTTTATGTTGTAGCCGAAGATGTGGCAGCAATGGCCAGCGGCCAACTACAGCAAAGTGTGGTGCAACGGTTACAGGCCAGCCTGCCAGATTATATGCAACCAGATCATGTCATCGTACTGGACTTCCTACCCCTGACAGCCAGTGGCAAGGTGGACAGAAAGAATCTGCCGGCAGGCGATGCGACTGTAGTTCAAAAAACAATGCCTGAAACTGAGACTGAACTGGCTATCGCCAACATCTGGCAAACATTGCTTGGCATTGAACACCCCGGCGCTGACCAGTCATTTTTTGCTCTGGGTGGTCATTCACTACTACTGACCCGCCTTGTCAGTACCCTGAACCAACAGTTTTCCGTGTGCTTAAAAATTAAAGATATTTTTGAACACAACACCATTGCCCGCCAGGCCCTGCTAATTGCCCAGGCCGACCAGGCTCAGCAGGTGCTCATTCCAACCTGTGACCACGACCGGCCTCTGCCGCTGTCTTTTGC
>NZ_JAPJDY010000015.1:0-39528 GCF_030731985.1 Rheinheimera baltica | reverse complement strand
TCAGAAGTGAAACGCAGCTGCGACGATGGTAGTGTAGCATTCGCTATGCGAGAGTAGTTCACCGCCAGGCTCCCAATTAAGTAAACAAGCCCGTCTCGAAAGAGTCGGGCTTTTTGCTTTGCGCTTCACCAATCACATCATTACAATGATGGCATTCGCATTAACCGGCTTAATCATGCGCACTTTAACTAATATATCTGCTGTTCCTTATTCTACTTTTCGTTTTGATGTCACATTAAGCACTGTTCATGAGTTTAACTCTGTCAGTGAATTGCATAGCTTTACTGCTAAAACTGCGCCTGTAGTGCTGGGGGAAGGCAGTAATACTATTTTTTTGCAGGATCTTACTGCACCGGTCTGTCGGTTTGTCGCAGAAAGCAAAACGCTTACTGAACTGGGTGCAGACCATGTTTTAGTGCACGTTGAAGCCGGTCATAGCTGGCATCAGTTGGTTAGCTGGGCGGTTGAACAACAGCTGTGGGGTATAGAAAATCTGGCATTTATTCCGGGTTCTGTGGGGGCTGCGCCGGTACAAAATATCGGCGCTTACGGTGTGGAACTTGCCGATAGCTGCTTGTATGTTGATTTTTACCATTGGCAACAGCGTAAAGTGCAGCGTATTGCTGCAGGACGTTGCCAGTTTGGCTACCGTGATAGCGTGTTTAAACATGCCTTAGCAGGCAAAGGCGTTATCGTTGCCGTGGGATTCTGTCTTAGTAAGCAGTCTAATCCTGTGCTTGGCTATAACGGGTTGGATCATCTGCCTGCTGACGCTGCTATCAATACTATATTTGAACAGGTTGTTGCCGTGCGTAGCAGTAAGTTACCGGATCCTGCAGTTTTGGCTAATTGCGGCAGCTTTTTTAAGAACCCGGTTATTGCCTTGCAGCACTATACTGTGCTGAAAAGCAAATATGCGGATATGCCGGGTTTTAGCCAGCCTGACAACACAGTAAAAATTCCTGCTGCCTGGTTAATAGAACAACAAGGCTTCAAAGGTAAGCATTATGGTGAGGTTGGATGCTACAAACTACAACCGCTGGTCATCGTTAACGAGGGCGCAGGCACAGCGGCACAGTTAGAGCAACTTGTAACTGCAGTGCAGCAGCAAGTGCTGTCTGCGTACAATATTCAGTTAGAGGTTGAAGTACGTATGTTAAATGACGCGGGACAACCTGTAAGATGAGTAGAGGCAGTTTAGTTACACAGCGGCAATTGCTGAGTGCACTAAGCTCAGGAAGTTTTCATTCGGGGCAGGTTCTGGCAGAAATGCTGGGCGTAAGCCGCACAGCTGTAGCTAATCACATTAAACAGTTACAGCAATTAGGTTTAGATATCTACAAGGTTAAAGGTCGTGGTTACTGTTTGGTTGAGCAACTGGATTTACTTGATGCTGCCAGAATAAGCCAGTTACGTAAAGCGACTGGTGCTGACATTCTGGTACAACATATAACAGACTCAACCAACACCCAGTTAATGCAAAAAATACAGGATGGATTGGTAACAGAGCCAGGGTACACCATAGTAGCAGAAGCGCAAACTGCAGGCCGTGGCCGGCGTGGCCGTAATTGGTATTCTCCTTTTGCCGCCAGTTTGTACTTTTCGATGTATTGGCGCCTGGAGCAGGGTATTCAAGCCGCTATGGGGTTGAGCCTGGTGGTAGGTATCGCCATAGCAAGGTTGCTCAAACAACAGTATCAGGTTGATGCCAGGGTTAAATGGCCTAATGATGTTTATGTCGATGGTAAAAAGCTGTGCGGTATCCTGGTAGAGCTGGCAGGACAAGCTCACGCCGGCTGCGATGTTATCATTGGTATTGGTATGAATATTCGTCTGCCGCAGCAAGCTTTACACAGTATAGATCAGCAGTATATCGACTTAACCGGAGCCGCTGAAAAAGTGATTGATCGCAATCAGTTGGTAGCCTTGTTACAACAACAACTCATAACGTTGCTGGCAGACTTCACGCAACAGGGTTTTACTGGTTTTGTTGATGAGTTTGACCAGTACAATCAATATCGCAACAAAGCAATAAGGCTTATCGGTAAGGAAGAGATAACAGGTATTTGCATCGGAGTGGATAAGCAAGGAGCCTTGTTGGTAAAAACTGCGGCAGGAGTACAGGCGTACTTTGGCGGTGAGCTTAGTTTGCGTGCGGGAGAGTAGCATGTATTTATTGCTGGATATTGGTAATACCCGTGAGAAGGCCGCGTTGGTTAAACACGGCAAAGTAACCGCTTTACCACAGCTAGCACCCGATAATTTGGCTAAATTGCCGATAAAAGCCGTGTATTTCGCTAGTGTTGCATCACAAGAAAAGGTGGCAGTAATTAAGCAGTTGCTGGGTTTGGATCATCTGCCCTGGCGTCAGGTACATGCGGAAGCTCAGGCTTATGGTGTGCGTAGCAGTTATCAACAGCCTCAGACGCTGGGTGTCGACCGCTGGTTGGCGATGTTAGGTGGGCAGTTATTGTTTCCGGCAAAAAATGTGCTAATCGTTGATGCAGGAACAGCGGTAACGGTCGATTGGCTGAATAAAGATGGCCAGCACGGCGGCGGTTGGATTATCCCAGGCCTGAAAATGCAGCAGCAGGCAGTGGTAAAAAATACCGCCAAAGTATTTAATTCCGAAATGTTTAACGGCCGGCTGGAACCGGGGCAGGATACGGTAACAGGCTTGCAAAATGGCTGCTTAGCTGCGGTTTTAGGTGCGATTAAACAAGCATGGCAGCTAACACCTTGCGACAAGCTATTCCTTACCGGCGGCGACGCTAAGTTTCTCAAACCTTATCTCACAGATGTGCCACTTGTTGTAGAACCTTTGCTTATTTTCCATGGACTGGCACGTTATATTGATATGTAAACGCAGATTTGCGCACTTAATGAGCGCTTAAGCGGGAAATTCTCGCTTTTTTGGTTTTTTCTGTTGCACGCTTTCGGTCATTACACTAGAATTCGCACCCACTGACGTAGTGCCGCTTTAGCTCAGTTGGTAGAGCAACTGACTTGTAATCAGTAGGTCATCCGTTCGACTCGGATAAGCGGCACCATTAGTATTGTGGAGGGGTTCCCGAGTGGCCAAAGGGATCAGACTGTAAATCTGCCGGCACTGCCTTCGAAGGTTCGAATCCTTCCCCCTCCACCATTTTCGTCAGGCGAATAGCTACGAGTAGGCCGCGGGCATCGTATAATGGCTATTACCTCAGCCTTCCAAGCTGAAGATGCGGGTTCGATTCCCGCTGCCCGCTCCAATCAAAAAGTTGCTGATATAGCTCAGGCGGTAGAGCGCATCCTTGGTAAGGATGAGGTCCCCAGTTCGATTCTGGGTATCAGCACCATCTTGACTCCTCTCTTGCTATAAAAATACCAACTTAATTAAATAACCGCCGTTTGTTAAAAAGGGTCTATTCATGGCTAAGGCTAAATTTGAACGAGTAAAACCGCACGTAAACGTAGGCACCATTGGTCACGTTGACCACGGTAAAACTACCTTAACTGCAGCAATCACCAACGTACTGGCTAAGACATACGGCGGTCAGGCATTTGCATTCGACCAGATTGACAAAGCGCCAGAAGAAAAAGCACGTGGTATCACAATCAACACGTCACACGTTGAGTATGACACGCCAACACGTCACTACGCACACGTAGACTGCCCAGGCCACGCTGACTATGTTAAAAACATGATCACTGGTGCTGCTCAGATGGACGGCGCGATTCTGGTAGTAGCGGCGACAGACGGCCCGATGCCACAAACACGTGAGCACATCCTGTTGTCACGTCAGGTAGGCGTACCTTACATCATCGTGTTCATGAACAAGTGTGACATGGTAGATGACGAAGAGCTGTTAGAGCTGGTAGAAATGGAAGTGCGTGAGCTTCTTTCAGACTACGACTTCCCGGGTGATGACTTACCAGTAATTCGTGGTTCAGCGCTGAAAGGCCTGGAAGGCGATGCAGAGTGGGAAAAGAAAATCATCGAGTTGGGTGAAGCGTTAGATACGTACATCCCAGAGCCGGTACGTGCTATTGATAAGCCGTTCATCATGCCAATTGAAGACGTATTCTCAATTGCTGGTCGTGGTACTGTAGTAACAGGCCGTGTAGAGCAGGGTATTGTAAAAGTTGGTGAGACAGTAGAAATCGTAGGTATCAAAGACACTGTAGCGACGACGTGTACAGGTGTTGAGATGTTCCGTAAGCTGTTAGACGAAGGTCGTGCAGGCGAGAACATTGGTGCGTTGTTACGTGGTACTAAGCGTGAAGACGTAGAACGTGGTCAGGTACTTGCTAAGCCAGGTTCAATCAAGCCACACACTAAGTTCGAAGGCGAAGTGTACGTATTGTCAAAAGAAGAAGGTGGTCGTCATACACCATTCTTCAAAGGCTATCGTCCACAGTTCTACTTCCGTACCACAGACGTAACTGGCGCAGTTGAATTGCCAGAAGGCGTAGAGATGGTAATGCCAGGCGACAACCTGAAGTTTGTTGTTGAACTGATTTGCCCAATCGCGATGGACGAAGGTTTACGCTTCGCAATCCGTGAAGGCGGCCGTACAGTTGGTGCTGGTGTAGTATCAAAAATCATCGCTTAATTAAGTGATTGATGAAAAAGGCTCCGTTGGGGCCTTTTTTGTTTCCAATGCAAAACGCTCAAAACAAAAAGCACGTTAAAAATGCCGCAATACTCTACGGTATGCTTGTGTTAGTAACTTAAGACAGTATAATGAGCGGCTATTTGAAAACCCGACTAAATGTTAGGTTTACAACCTTGTAGGGGCATAGTTCCAATTGGTAGAACAGCGGTCTCCAAAACCGATGGTTGGGGGTTCGAATCCCTCTGCCCCTGCCAATATTTTTCGGCACAGCGTAAGCTCTGCCGGTAGTGTGTTGCTATAAGCAAGTCTAGGTGAAGTGAGTCAAAGCATGAACGCAGCAAGTGAAACCCCAAAAAGCGGATTTGATGTAATCAAGTGGTTGCTGGTCTTTGTTATTTTGTCACTGGCAGTGGTAGGTAACTATGTCTATGAATTATCAGCGCTTGAGCGTGCAATTGCCATTGTGGTGCTGGTAATTATCGCCGGTGTGGTGGCAGGACAAACCCAAAAAGGCAAAACCTTTATTAACTTTGCTAAAGAGTCTCGTACAGAGGTGCGTAAAGTTGTTTGGCCAACCCGGCAGGAAACTTTGCAAACTACTATCGTCGTCTTGGTAGCAACGTTGATCATGGGCTTATTGCTGTGGGGGCTGGACGCTATATTATTGCGTGTCGTGTCATTTTTAACAGGATTAGGGATATAACCATGGCAGAAAAAATGCGTTGGTATGTGGTGCAAGCTTTCTCTGGCTTCGAGCAACGAGTTGCAACCTCTCTGCGTGAACATATCAGAATTCATCAAATGGAAGAAAAATTTGGTGAAGTATTGGTGCCGACCGAAGAAGTGATCGAAATGCGCGCAGGTCAAAAGCGTAAATCTGAGCGCAAATTTTTTCCGGGTTATGTTCTGGTTCAGATGGAAATGTGTGAAGAAGCATGGCACTTAGTTAAAAGTGTACCTCGCGTGCTTGGTTTTATCGGTGGCACGTCAGATCGTCCAGCACCGATTTCTGAAAAAGAAGCAATGACTATTCTGAATCGCTTACAGGATAACGTTGATAAGCCGAAGCCGAAGACATTGTTTGAAGCCGGTGAAGTGGTTCGTGTTACTGAAGGCCCGTTCGCTGACTTTAATGGCGTTGTTGAAGAAGTTGACTACGAAAAAAGCCGCGTGAAAGTGTCGGTTCTTATTTTCGGTCGTTCTACTCCGGTAGACCTGGAATTTGCTCAGGTCGAGAAAGCCTAATATATAGATTGTAACCGGGCGCTGATTAAAATATAATCTGCGCCCTTTTTAACGTTGGGAAGCCGTTTGAGTAATTGTCCTCGCACTTACGAGGCTACGACCCAGAAACAGAGGTGAAACATGGCAAAGAAAGTCACTGCACTTATTAAACTGCAGGTTAAAGCCGGTATGGCTAACCCGTCGCCACCAGTAGGTCCGGCGCTGGGTCAACACGGTGTGAATATCATGGAATTCTGTAAAGGCTTTAACGCCCGTACAGAAAGTCTTGAGAAAGGCATGCCAATCCCAGTAGTAATTACTGTATATAGCGATCGTTCTTTCACGTTCGAAACCCGTACTCCTCCAGCGTCTTTCTTGTTATTGAAAGCTGCCGGTTTAAAAGGTGGTTCAGGTCGTCCTAACACCCAAAAAGTGGGTAAAATCACTGCAGCTCAGGTTGATGAGATCGTTAAGATCAAGCAGCCAGACTTAACTGCAGCTGATCATGCTGCTGCGGTCCGTACCATCGAAGGTACTGCCCGTTCAATGGGTTTAGTGGTGGAGGGCTAACAGATGGCTAAATTAACAAAACGCGCTAAGTTAATCCGTTCTAAAGTGGATTCTACTCGCGAATACGACATCAACGAAGCAGTTGCACTGTTAAAAGAATTAACAGCTGGCAAATTCGTAGAAAGCGTTGATGTTGCTGTAAATCTGGGTATTGATGCCCGTAAATCTGACCAAAACGTTCGTGGCGCAACTGTATTGCCTCACGGTACTGGTCGTACTGTTCGCGTTGCTGTGTTCACTCAGGGTGCAAACGCTGAAGCTGCTAAAGCTGCTGGTGCTGACATTGTTGGTATGGAAGAGTTAGCTGAACAAGTTAAAAAAGGCGTAATGGATTTCGACGTTGTTATTGCTTCACCAGACGCTATGCGTGTGGTAGGTATGTTAGGTCAAATTTTAGGCCCGCGTGGTTTAATGCCTAACCCTAAAACTGGTACTGTTACACCTAACGTAGCAGAAGCGGTTAAGAATGCAAAAGCGGGTCAGGTACGTTACCGCAACGATAAGAACGGTATTATCCATTCTACTATCGGTAAAATCGATTTTGATGCTGACAAGTTGAAAGAAAACTTAGAAGCATTACTGGTAGCATTAAAGCGTGCTAAGCCATCAGTTGCAAAAGGTGTGTTCATTCAGAAAGTGACCATTTCTTCTACTCATGGTGCAGGTTTAGCATTAAGCCAGGCGTCATTGAACGCTGCAGTTTAAGCTATAACGCTTTACAGGGCGCGTTGATTATTTTATAATCTCGCGCTCAAAAATTAGGGTAGAAGCTGTGTTTTTTCGGAAATAACAGCTTCCGTCCAAGACCGTAGGTGTTGCAATTTTCTATTGAAATGCGCAACTTAAAACAACAAACCTACGCAGACGGTGTAGGCCCCAGAATGAATTAGATTCCTTCTGGTCTCACCGTAAATCGCGCGCTTTATGGCAACATAGAGCGATGTGTAGGCAAACGGGCAATTATGCCCGGATGAACCAGGAGTTAAGAGCCCATGGCTATTAAGCTTGAAGACAAAAAAGCACTTGTTGCTGAAGTCCAGGAAGCTGCCAAAGGTGCTTTATCTGCGGTTGTCGCAGACGCTCGCGGTGTCACTGTAGGCAATATCACTGCGCTGCGTAAGCAAGCGCGTGAAGCTGGCGTATGGATGAAAGTTGTCCGTAATACGCTAGTTCGCCGTGCAGTAGAAGGCACTGAGTTTGAGTGTCTGAAAGACGCATTCGTAGGCCCGACGTTAATTGCATTCTCTAAAGAGCACCCAGGTGCTGCAGCGCGTATCTTTAAAGATTTCGCCAAAGAGAACAAAAACTTCGAGCTGAAAGGTGCAGCTTTTAATGGCGCCACAGTAAACATTGAAGTGTTAGCATCGTTACCAACTTATGACGAAGCTATTGCACGTTTAATGAGCACTATGAAAGAGGCAGCAGCCGGCAAACTTGTACGTACAATTGCCGCGGTTCGCGACCAAAAACAAGAGCAAGCCGCGTAATTTTACGTTTGGTTTGAAGACGAGTTTAATCGGGATACGTCCCCTAATTTAGGAATCTGAGCAATGTCAGTGACTAAAGATCAAATCTTAGATGCTATCGCTGCAATGTCTGTAATGGACGTAGTAGAGTTAGTAACTGCAATGGAAGAAAAGTTCGGTGTGTCTGCAGCTGCTGCTGTAGCTGTTGCTGCAGGTCCTGCTGCTGCTGCTGAAGAGCAAACTGAATTTAACGTAGTATTGGCTGGTATTGGTGCAAACAAAGTTGCTGTTATCAAAGCAGTACGTGGCGCTACCGGTTTAGGCCTGAAAGAAGCGAAAGATTTGGTTGAATCAGCTCCTGCTGCAATCAAAGAAGGCGTTTCAAAAGCAGAAGCAGAAGCTCTTAAGAAAGATCTTGAAGAAGCTGGTGCATCTGTTGAAGTTAAATAATCCGGCTTATACCGGATTATTCGCCTGAGTTTCAGGCTGGGCTGGTGATGAATTAATCACCGGCCTTTTTGCGCTGTGGGACAATGATTTCCCCACCCCTGTTGATACTATGGCTGGTATCAAAAGCGACCTGTAATGGGTTGTTGGGAAAAAAATCAGCAAGCTGAGGAACCCCATGACTTACTCTTATTCTGAGAAGAAACGTATCCGTAAGGACTTCGGCAAACGTCCAGAAGTATTGGATGTGCCATACCTGCTGTCGATCCAGATTGAATCATTCAGCAAATTTATCGAGCCTGATCCGGAAGGAGGTTACGGTTTAGAAGCCGCATTCCGCTCTGTATTCCCTATTAAAAGCTATTCAGGCAGTGCGGAATTGCAGTACGTCAGCTACCGCATCGGGGAACCCGTGTTTGACGTTAAAGAATGTCAGATCCGCGGCGTTACATACTCAGCACCATTACGTGTAAAATTACGCATGGTGTTATTCGACAAAGAAGCACCTGGCACGATCAAAGATATCCGTGAGCAGGAAGTTTATATGGGTGAAATCCCATTGATGACTGAAAACGGTACTTTTGTGATTAACGGTACTGAGCGCGTTATCGTATCTCAGTTACACCGTAGCCCAGGTGTGTTCTTCGATCACGACCGTGGTAAGACCCACTCATCAGGCAAGGTATTGTATAACGCGCGCGTTATTCCTTACCGTGGTTCTTGGTTAGATTTTGAATTCGATGCCAAAGACAACCTGTTTGTACGTATTGACCGTCGTCGTAAACTGCCGGCTACAATACTGTTGCGTGCACTGGAATTAAGTACTGAAGAAATTTTGAGTACTTTCTTTGAAAGCACTCAGTTTGAAATTAAAGATGGCAAACTGCTAATGGCAGTGGTTGCCAATCGTCTGCGTGGTGAAACTGCTGCATTCGATATTAAAGACAACGATGGCGAAGTCATAGTAGAACAAGGCCGTCGTATTACTGCACGCCACGTACGTCAGCTGGAAAAAACCGGCATGACTATGATGGAAGTACCACACGAATATGTGGTAGGCCGTGTGCTGGCAAAGAATTATGCTGACCGTTCAACCGGAGAGATTATTGCCGAGGCGAACGCAGAGCTCACATTGGAGCTGTTAGCAAAACTGGCTAAAGCCGGTTACGAGAGTTTTCAAACTCTGTATATCAACGATTTGGATCAAGGCTCTTATGTCTCTGAAACCATTCGTATCGACCCAAGCAGCAACCGTATGGAAGCGCTGGTAGAAATTTATCGCATGATGCGCCCTGGTGAACCACCAACGCGTGATGCTGCTGAAACCTTATTTGAAAACCTGTTCTTCTCTGAAGACCGTTATGATTTATCAACGGTTGGCCGGATGAAGTTCAACCGTCGGGTTAACTTTGACGAAGGCACCGGTGTCGGTGTACTAAGCAAAGAAGATATTCTTGCGGTTATGAAGGTATTAATTGACATTCGTAACGGTAAAGGTGAAGTGGACGATATCGACCACTTAGGTAACCGCCGTATTCGTAGTGTTGGTGAAATGGCTGAAAACCAATTCCGTGTAGGCTTAGTACGTGTTGAACGTGCAGTGAAAGAGCGTTTGTCGCTAGGCGATTTAGACGCTGTTATGCCTCAGGACTTGATTAATGCTAAACCAATCTCTGCTGCCGTT
The DNA here is from genome assembly GCF_030731985.1 of Rheinheimera baltica. Classification (NCBI taxonomy): domain Bacteria; kingdom Pseudomonadati; phylum Pseudomonadota; class Gammaproteobacteria; order Chromatiales; family Chromatiaceae; genus Rheinheimera; species Rheinheimera baltica. The sequence goes on along the minus strand of NZ_JAPJDY010000015.1, from coordinate 29,539 downwards.
AAAGAGTTCTTTGGCTCAAGCCAGCTGTCTCAGTTTATGGATCAGAACAACCCGCTATCAGAAGTGACGCATAAGCGTCGTATTTCTGCACTAGGCCCGGGTGGTTTGACACGTGAGCGTGCAGGTTTCGAAGTTCGTGACGTACACCCGACGCACTATGGTCGCGTTTGTCCAATCGAAACGCCTGAAGGTCCGAATATCGGTCTGATCAACTCATTGTCTATGTTTGCCCAAACTAACGAGTATGGTTTCCTTGAAACCCCATATCGTCGTTTGGAAGATGGCGTAGTAACTGATGAAGTCGATTTCCTGTCAGCCATTGAGGAAGGTAATTTCGTTATCGCTCAGGCCAACGCTGAACTGAATGCAGAAAACCGTCTATCTGAAGAATTAGTTCCTTGTCGTTACAAGAACGAATTCACTTTGATGCCGGCTGATCAAGTTCAGTACATGGACGTTGCTCCACAGCAAATCGTTTCTGTTGCTGCTGCACTGATCCCGTTCCTTGAACACGATGATGCTAACCGCGCCTTGATGGGCTCGAACATGCAACGTCAAGCTGTTCCTACATTACGTGCTGATAAGCCGTTAGTAGGTACTGGTATTGAACGTGTTGTGGCAAAAGACTCCGGCGTTACTGTTGTTGCTAAGCGTGGCGGTGTTATTGATTACGTTGATGCTAGTCGTATCGTTATCAAGGTAAATGAAGAAGAGATGGTCGCTGGTGAAGCGGGCATTGATATTTACAACCTGACTAAATACACCCGTTCTAACCAGAACACCTGTATTAACCAGCGTCCTTGCGTTAACCATGGTGAACCTATTGAGCGTGGTGATGTACTGGCTGATGGCCCGTCTACCGATTTAGGTGAACTGGCTCTTGGTCAGAACTTACGGGTGGCATTTATGCCATGGAATGGTTACAACTTCGAAGATTCGATTTTGTTATCAGAGCGTCTGGTACAAGAAGATCGATTAACCACGATTCACATTCAGGAATTAAGCTGTATCGCTCGTGATACTAAGCTTGGACCTGAAGAGATCACTGGTGATATTCCAAACGTGGGCGAGTCTGCGCTGAGCAAGCTGGACGAAGCTGGTATCGTTTATATCGGTGCTGAAGTGAAAGGCGGTGACATTCTGGTTGGTAAAGTAACCCCTAAAGGTGAAAGCCAATTAACACCAGAAGAAAAATTGTTACGCGCAATCTTCGGTGAAAAAGCGTCTGATGTTAAAGATACCTCATTACGTGTACCAAACTCAGTAACCGGTACGGTTATTGATGTTCAAGTATTTACCCGTGATGGTGTAGAGAAAGATAAACGTGCCCGTGAAATCGAGGAAATGGAAGTCAAACAGGCTAAGAAAGACCTGAATGAAGAATTCCGTATTCTTGAAGCCGGTATTTTTGACCGTGCCCGTAACCTGCTGGAGCAAAGCGGTGTTGACCGTGCCAAGCTGGATACCATGAAAGGCGACGCGCTGTTTAATCAAAGCTTAAGCGATGAAGATAAGCAGAACGATCTGGAACAATTGGCGACACAGTACGAAGAAATTCGTATCGAATACGACAAGAAGTTCGAAGCCAAGCGTCGTAAGATTGTGCAAGGTGATGATTTAGCACCTGGCGTACTTAAGATCGTTAAAGTATATCTGGCCGTTAAACGCCGTATACAGCCTGGTGACAAGATGGCGGGTCGTCATGGTAACAAAGGTGTTATCTCAACTATCGTTCCGGTAGAAGATATGCCATATGACGAACACGGCAAGCCAGTTGATATCGTACTGAACCCATTGGGCGTTCCGTCACGTATGAACATCGGTCAGATCCTTGAAACACACTTAGGCTTAGCGGCTCGTGGTATCGGTGATAAAATTGACGCCATGATCAAAGAGCACAAAGAAACAGCGGAAATCCGTAGCTTCTTAAATAAAGTGTATTCACTGGGTGAATCGCGTCAGAACGTTGATATCGAAAGCTTCACTGACGACGAAATTCGTCGTTTAGCCGAGAACCTGCGTAAAGGTTTACCGGTAGCGACTCCAGTGTTCGATGGCGCTAAAGAAAGCGAAATTAAGCAATTGCTTGAGCTAGGTGACTTACCGTCAAGCGGTCAGATAACCTTGTATGATGGCCGTACCGGTAATACCTTTGAACGTAAGGTTACTGTAGGTTACATGTACATGCTTAAACTGAACCACTTAGTAGACGATAAGATGCACGCGCGTTCTACCGGTTCTTACAGCTTAGTAACGCAACAACCGCTGGGTGGTAAAGCACAGTTCGGTGGTCAGCGTTTCGGTGAGATGGAAGTGTGGGCACTTGAAGCATACGGTGCAGCATATACGCTGCAGGAAATGTTGACCGTTAAGTCTGATGACGTTAACGGCCGTACTAAGATGTATAAGAACATCGTAGACGGTGACCACAGAATGGAACCTGGCATGCCAGAATCTTTCAACGTATTAATGAAAGAAATCCGTTCGCTCGGTATTAACATCGAATTGGAAGAGGAATAAACCGACGTTAAGTTGGGGGGCAGCTTGCTGCCCCATTCCGGTTTACCTCTTACAGGAGAGCTAAGGTGAAAGACTTATTAAAGTTTCTGAAACAACAAACTAAAACCGAAGAGTTTGATGTTATCCGTATCGGTTTATCTTCGCCAGACATGATCCGTTCATGGTCATTTGGTGAAGTGAAAAAACCAGAAACAATCAACTATCGTACCTTTAAGCCAGAGCGTGACGGTTTATTTTGCGCCCGTATTTTTGGCCCGGTTAAAGATTACGAATGTTTGTGCGGAAAGTACAAACGCTTAAAGCACCGCGGTGTGATCTGTGAAAAATGTGGCGTTGAAGTGACATTGACTAAAGTACGCCGCGAGCGTATGGGTCACATTGAACTGGCTAGCCCAACAGCACACATCTGGTTCTTGAAGTCACTGCCAAGCCGTATCGGTTTGTTGCTGGACATGACATTACGTGACATCGAGCGCGTATTGTATTTCGAAAGCTATGTTGTGACAGAGCCAGGTATGACGTCTTTAGAACGTCGTCAGATGCTGACCGAAGAAGAATACCTAGACGTGCTGGAAGAGCATGGTGATGAGTTTGAAGCCAAAATGGGTGCAGAAGCAATTCTGGACATATTAAAAGGCATTGAACTGGCGACTGAAATCAAGCAAATGCGTGAAGAGCTGCCAACAATCAACTCTGAAACTAAGCGTAAGAAAATCAGCAAGCGTCTTAAACTGATGGAAGCATTCCACACGTCTGGCAATAAGCCAGAGTGGATGATTATGACAGTACTGCCAGTATTGCCACCGGACTTACGTCCATTGGTACCATTGGACGGCGGTCGTTTTGCGACTTCAGATTTAAACGATTTATACCGTCGCGTTATTAACCGTAACAACCGTCTGAAGCGTCTTTTAGACCTGTCAGCGCCGGATATTATCGTACGTAACGAAAAGCGTATGTTACAAGAAGCCGTAGATGCGTTACTTGACAACGGTCGTCGCGGTCGTGCCATTACAGGCTCGAACAAGCGCCCTCTGAAATCACTTGCTGACATGATTAAAGGTAAGCAAGGTCGTTTCCGTCAGAACTTACTTGGTAAGCGTGTTGACTACTCCGGTCGTTCTGTAATTACCGTAGGTCCTACACTGCGCTTACACCAGTGTGGTTTGCCGAAGAAAATGGCACTTGAACTGTTTAAACCATTTATTTATGGCAAGCTTGAAGCTCGTGGTCTAGCGACGACGATCAAAGCTGCGAAGAAAATGGTTGAGCGAGAAGAAGGCGCAGTATGGGACGTTTTGGATGAAGTTATCCGCGAACACCCGGTACTGTTAAACCGCGCACCAACACTACACCGTTTGGGTATTCAAGCGTTTGAACCTGTGTTAATTGAAGGTAAAGCTATTCAATTACACCCACTGGTGTGTGCGGCTTATAACGCCGACTTCGACGGTGACCAAATGGCGGTACACGTACCGTTAACCATTGAAGCACAGTTAGAAGCTCGTGCATTGATGATGTCGACGAACAACGTCCTTTCACCAGCAAACGGCGAGCCTATTATCGTTCCTTCTCAGGACGTTGTATTAGGTTTGTACTACATGACGCGTGAAGCAATTAATGCTAAAGGCGAAGGCATGATGTTTAAGAGTGCTAAGGAAGCTGAAAAAGCTTTCCGCGCCGATTGTGCCAGCCTGCATGCGAAAGTGAAAGTACGTATTACTGAAGTTGAAATCACGGAAGACGGTACTCGTACTGAAACCACAGCGGTGCGCGACACTACTGTTGGCCGTGCAATTTTGTACTCTATTCTGCCAGAAGGTTTAGCCTTTGATTCAATTAACCTGGCAATGGGTAAAAAGCAAATTTCTAAGCTGTTAAATGGTGCATACCGTCGTATCGGCCTTAAGAAGACTGTTATCCTGGCTGACCAAATCATGTATACCGGTTTCCATTACGCTATGTTATCAGGCGTATCGGTAGGTATTAACGATATGGTTATTCCAGCAGCGAAAACTGACATTATTAATGCGGCAGAAGCTGAAGTCGCCGAAATTCAGGACCAGTTCCAACAGGGTCTTGTTACCGCCGGTGAAAAGTACAACAAAGTTATCGATATCTGGTCAACTGCCAACGAATCACTGTCAAAAGCGATGATGGACAACTTGTCTAAAGAAGACGTAGTTGATCGCGATGGCAATACGGTACAACAGCAGTCATTTAACTCTGTTTACATGATGGCCGACTCTGGCGCACGGGGTTCACCGGCGCAGATCCGTCAGTTAGCCGCTATGCGTGGTCTGATGGCGAAACCAGATGGTTCAATCATCGAAACGCCAATTACGGCGAACTTCCGTGAAGGCTTAAGCGTATTACAATACTTCATCTCAACGCACGGTGCGCGTAAAGGTCTTGCCGATACTGCACTGAAAACCGCTAACTCTGGTTATCTGACACGCCGTTTAGTTGACGTAGCACAAGATTTGGTTGTTACTGAAAGCGACTGTGGTTCAGAGCAAGGCATCGTCATGAAACCACTGATTGAAGGTGGCGACGTGGTAGAAGGTCTACGTGAGCGCGTACTAGGCCGTGTTGTTATTGGCGATGTAGTATCACCAACAAACGGCGATGTGCTGGTAGCTGATGGCACCATGCTTGATGAGCAACTGTGTGACGCGTTAGAGCAGAACTCTATTGACGAAGTCCACGTGCGTTCAGTAATTACCTGTCAGACCGACTTTGGCGTTTGTGCCAAATGTTACGGCCGTGATTTAGCGCGTGGCCACTTGATCAACGCTGGTGAGGCAGTGGGTGTTATTGCTGCTCAATCAATCGGTGAACCAGGTACTCAGTTAACGATGCGTACTTTCCACATCGGTGGTGCGGCATCACGGGCTTCTGCTGAGAACAGCGTTCAGGTTAAAACTGCTGGTACGTTAAAACTGCAAAATGCGAAGTTCGTACGCAATGCAGATAACAAAATTGTTATCACCTCTCGTTCTGCTGAAGTAACAGTATTTGACGAGCTGGGACGTGAGAAAGAGCGTTATAAACTGCCATACGGTTCAATCCTTACGACAGATGACAACGCGAAGATCGCAGCTGGCCAAATCGTGGCCAACTGGGATCCGCATTCACACCCAATTATCGTTGAACGTGGTGCTAAGGTTAATCATAGCGATATCGATGATACCAACACCGAAGTACAGCAAGACGAACTGACGGGCTTAACCCGTACCGTAGTTAAAGATTTGGCCAAAGCAAACGCTAAAGAGCCAAAACTTATTCTAACTATGGATGACGGTGCGTTGCAGGAAATACGTCTACCAAGCTTTACCACCATTGAAGTTACTGATGGTGCTACCGTTAATTCGGGTGAAGTTCTGGCACGTATTCCGCAGGAAAGCTCGAAAACACGGGATATCACCGGTGGTCTGCCACGGGTTGCTGACTTATTCGAAGCGCGTAAACCAAAAGATCCAGCTATTTTGGCGGAAATTTCAGGTGTTATCAGCTTTGGTAAAGAAACAAAAGGCAAGCGTCGTCTGTTAATCACGCCAGATCAGGGTGATGTACATGAAGAGATGATCCAGAAATGGCGTCAGGTCAATGTGTTCGAAGGTGAGCGCATTGAAAAAGGCGAAGTTATTTCGGAAGGCCCAGAGTCAGCACACGATATTCTGCGTTTACGTGGTATCCACCATGTAGCCAGCTATATCACCAACGAAGTACAGGACGTTTACCGTTTACAGGGCGTTAAGATTAACGATAAGCACATTGAAACGATCATTCGTCAGATGCTGCGTAAGTGTTTGATTACTAGCCCTGGTGATAGTGAATTCCTTGAAGGTGAACAGGCTGAAGTAGCACGCGTTAATATCGCCAACCGTGAGCTTGAAGCTGCTGGCAAGATGCCTGCGCAGTATGAGCGATCATTACTGGGTATTACTAAAGCGTCACTGTCGACTGACTCGTTCATCTCGGCTGCATCGTTCCAAGAGACCACTCGCGTTCTAACTGAAGCTGCCGTAGGCGGTAAGATTGATGAACTGCGCGGTCTGAAAGAAAACGTTATTGTTGGCCGTTTGATTCCGGCTGGTACTGGTTTTGCGTATCACCAAAACCGTATCCGTCAGCGTCAACGTGGTGGCAATGCGGAAGTTGTTGAACCGGCAATGAGTTCAGAGATGGCAGAGCAGGCATTGTCTGACGCACTGAACATGGATTTATCGGGCAACGACGAGTAAAGCAAGAAACACGGCCGATTGTTGCTTAAATTAGCAGCAATTGGCTTTGTAACTTGACAGGTCAAAGCTTGACCATTAGAATTCCGCGACCCCAAATATGGGGTGCGGAATTTTCACGTTTATTGGGTATATATTAACCAGGAGTATTTAATGGCAACAATCAACCAGCTAGTGCGTAAGCCGCGCAGCCAGAAGGTAGCCAAGAGCACCGTTCCGGCGCTTGAAGCTTGCCCGCAGAAGCGTGGTGTTTGTACCCGTGTATACACCACTACACCTAAGAAGCCAAACTCAGCATTACGTAAAGTATGCCGTGTTCGTTTAACTAACGGATTCGAAGTTTCTTCTTACATTGGTGGTGAAGGCCATAACCTGCAAGAGCACAGTGTTGTGCTTATTCGCGGTGGCCGGGTAAAAGACCTGCCAGGTGTGCGTTACCACACCGTACGCGGCACATTAGATTGTGCTGGCGTTAAAGATCGTAAACAAGCCCGTTCTAAGTACGGCGCAAAACGGCCTAAGAAATAACGGTACTCCGTTAGTAAGGCCAAACTAAACAACTTTTTTTCTTTAATGTATTAAAAGTTTTGGAATCACCTGAAGCAATCGGAGTTACGAATGCCAAGAAGACGCGTCATAGGTCAACGTAAAATTCTTCCAGATCCTAAGTTCGGAAGTGAGTTACTTGCCAAGTTTGTAAACGTCGTTATGGTCGACGGTAAAAAATCTACTGCCGAATCAATTGTATACGGCGCATTAGAATTAGCAGCTACCAAGTCTAAGAAAGAACATTTAGACATTTTTGAAGTAGCATTGGACAACATTCGTCCTACAGTTGAAGTTAAGTCACGTCGTGTTGGTGGTTCTACCTACCAGGTACCATGTGAAGTACGTCCTGTACGTCGTAATGCCCTTGCTATGCGTTGGTTGGTTGAAGCTGCCCGTAAACGTGGTGAAAAATCAATGGCTCAGCGTTTAGCTGGTGAAATGCTTGATGCTGTTGATAACAAAGGTTCTGCGGTTAAGAAACGTGAAGACGTTCACCGTATGGCTGAAGCGAACAAAGCGTTCGCGCATTTCCGCTGGTAAGCTTTGCTTAAAGAGGATTAATTGTGGCACGTACAACCCCAATAGAACGCTACCGTAACATTGGTATTTGTGCGCACGTAGATGCGGGTAAAACCACTACGTCCGAGCGCGTATTGTTTTACACGGGCCGCTCTCACAAGATTGGTGAGGTTCATGACGGTGCTGCAACAATGGATTGGATGGAGCAGGAGCAGGAGCGTGGTATTACTATCACGTCTGCTGCAACTACTACATTCTGGTCTGGGATGCAGCAGCAATTTGAACAGCATCGTATCAACTTGATTGATACCCCAGGTCACGTTGACTTCACCATCGAAGTAGAGCGCTCGTTGCGCGTACTTGATGGTGCAGTTGTCGTTCTGTGTGGATCATCGGGTGTGCAACCGCAAACTGAGACGGTTTGGCGTCAAGCCAATAAGTATGAAGTGCCGCGGATGATCTTCGTAAATAAGATGGATCGTACTGGTGCAAATTTCTTGCGCGTGGTTAAACAGGCGCAAACCAGATTAAACAGCACCATAGTTCCAATTCAGTTACCTATTGGTGCTGAAGATGATTTCAGAGGCGTTATCGACCTCGTTAAAATGAAAGCCATCAACTGGAACATGGAAGATCAGGGTATGACGTTTACCTACGAAGACATTCCAGCTGATATGGCTGAAGAGAGTCATTTGTGGCGTCAGAACATGATCGAAGCTGCTGCGGAAGCCAGCGAAGAGTTAATGGAGCGCTATTTAGATGGCGAGGAATTTTCTGAAGATGAAATTCGCCAAGCGCTACGTGATTTAACACTACGTAATGAAGTGGTATTGGTAATGTGCGGCTCTGCCTTTAAAAATAAAGGCGTCCAGGCAATGTTGGACAATGTAATTTATTACTTGCCATCACCGACGGAAGTAAAAGCCATTACGGGTATTAACGAAGACGAGTCGGAAGGGGAGCGTCATTCAGATGACGAAGAACCGTTTTCCGCTCTGGCTTTCAAAATCGCAACTGATCCATTCGTGGGTACGCTTACATTCTTCCGCGTTTATTCCGGCGTTATCAAGTCAGGTGACACGGTATATAACCCGATTAAAATGAAGAAAGAGCGCATTGGACGTATCGTACAGATGCATGCTAATGCCCGTGAAGAAATCAAAGAAGTTTGTGCTGGTGATATCGCTGCCGGTATAGGTTTTAAAGACGTAACCACAGGTGATACTCTATGCTCACCTGAGCACATTATCACGCTAGAGCGCATGGAGTTTCCAGAACCGGTTATCTCTGTGGCGGTTGAGCCAAAAACTGTAGCTGATCAGGAAAAAATGGGTATCGCGCTAGGTAAACTGGCTGCTGAAGATCCTTCTTTCCGTGTACATACTGATGAAGAGTCCGGCCAGACTATAATTTCTGGCATGGGTGAACTTCACCTGGATATTATCGTTGACCGTATGCGTCGTGAGTTCAAAGTAGAAGCAAACGTGGGTAAACCACAGGTTTCTTACCGCGAAACACTGCGAGCGGTAACAGAAGTTGAAGGTAAGTTTGTACGTCAGTCTGGTGGTCGTGGTCAGTTTGGTCACTGCTGGCTTAAGATTGAGCCGCAGGAAGAAGGCGCTGGTTACGAGTTCGTGAATGCTGTGATTGGTGGTGTTATTCCAAAAGAATACATCCCGGCAATCGATAAAGGCATACAAGAACAAATGAAAAACGGTGTTCTTGCTGGCTACCCGGTAATTGACGTTAAAGTTACGGTGTTTGACGGTTCGTACCACGATGTTGACTCAAACGAAATGGCATTTAAAATTGCTGCGTCGATGGGCTTCAAAAAAGGTGCACTGCAAGCCAAGCCAGTTATTCTTGAACCTATCATGAAAGTTGAGGTGGTGACACCAGACGACTTCATGGGTGATATTGTTGGTGACTTGAACCGTCGTCGCGGTATTATCAACGGTATGGAAGATGCACCTGGTGGTATCAAAATCGTTGATGCGCACGTTCCGCTATCTGAAATGTTTGGTTATGCAACCAACATGCGTTCGTTAAGTCAGGGTCGCGCTTCATATTCAATGGAACCATTGAATTATTCTGAGGCCCCTAACAACGTTACAGAAGCTATCATCGCTGCGCGTAAAGCATATTAATAACTTAGTATGGCCTGCTTAGGCAGGCCGCAATTAAATAAAGAAGGGTCTATTCATGGCTAAGGCTAAATTTGAACGAGTAAAACCGCACGTAAACGTAGGCACCATTGGTCACGTTGACCACGGTAAAACTACCTTAACTGCAGCAATCACCAACGTACTGGCTAAGACATACGGCGGTCAGGCATTTGCATTCGACCAGATTGACAAAGCGCCAGAAGAAAAAGCACGTGGTATCACAATCAACACGTCACACGTTGAATATGACACGCCAACACGTCACTACGCACACGTAGACTGCCCAGGCCACGCTGACTATGTTAAAAACATGATCACTGGTGCTGCTCAGATGGACGGCGCGATTCTGGTAGTAGCGGCGACAGACGGCCCGATGCCACAAACACGTGAGCACATCCTGTTGTCACGTCAGGTAGGCGTACCTTACATCATCGTGTTCATGAACAAGTGTGACATGGTAGATGACGAAGAGCTGTTAGAGCTGGTAGAAATGGAAGTGCGTGAGCTTCTTTCAGACTACGACTTCCCGGGTGATGACTTACCAGTAATTCGTGGTTCAGCGCTGAAAGGCCTGGAAGGCGATGCAGAGTGGGAAAAGAAAATCATCGAGTTGGGTGAAGCGTTAGATACGTACATCCCAGAGCCGGTACGTGCTATTGATAAGCCGTTCATCATGCCAATTGAAGACGTATTCTCAATTGCTGGTCGCGGTACTGTAGTAACAGGCCGTGTAGAGCAGGGTATTGTAAAAGTTGGTGAGACAGTAGAAATCGTAGGTATCAAAGACACTGTAGCGACGACGTGTACAGGTGTTGAGATGTTCCGTAAGCTGTTAGACGAAGGTCGTGCAGGCGAGAACATTGGTGCGTTGTTACGTGGTACTAAGCGTGAAGACGTAGAACGTGGTCAGGTACTTGCTAAGCCAGGTTCAATCAAGCCACACACTAAGTTCGAAGGCGAAGTGTACGTATTGTCAAAAGAAGAAGGTGGTCGTCATACACCATTCTTCAAAGGCTACCGTCCACAGTTCTACTTCCGTACCACAGACGTAACTGGCGCAGTTGAATTGCCAGAAGGCGTAGAGATGGTAATGCCAGGCGACAACCTGAAGTTTGTTGTTGAACTGATTTGCCCAATCGCGATGGACGAAGGTTTACGCTTCGCAATCCGTGAAGGCGGCCGTACAGTTGGTGCTGGTGTAGTATCAAAAATCATCGCTTAATTAAGTGATTGATGAAAAAAGGCTCCGTTGGGGCCTTTTTTTTTGCCTAAATTTTGTCGAAAAAGACGCTAAGTCATAAGCGTATTCATTATTCAAACACTTGTTTGAAAGTAAAACCTGTGCCATGCTTTAACTCATCCGTCCAGTTTGAGAGGCAGTCAACATGAGCCAATACCAAGCCCCACTAAATGATATATATTTTAACCTTTTCGATGTTTGGCAGTTAGATCAATACTGGCAACAGCAATCTCAGTTGGCAGATCTCATTGAAGCGGACACAGCCAAAGCAATCCTAGAAGAAGCGGCGAAGATTTGTGAACAACAAATTGCACCATTCGCCAGTAGCGCCGATACAGTAGGTGCCAAATTGGTTAATGGCAAAGTGTTACTACCAGAACATTATCACACGGCTTATAAAAGTCTTAGTGAAGGAGGCTGGACAGGCCTTAGCGGTGATGCAGAATTTGGCGGCATGGGGATGCCAAAGGCATTATCTATGATGGTTGATGAAATGCTTTGTAGTGCAGATATCGCTTTTTCGCTCTATCCCGGGTTAACGGCCGGCGCTTGTGTCGCTTTGCTACAGCACGCTGATGAAGCAACAAAAAAGACATACCTGCCTAAGATGTATAGTGGTGAGTGGTCCGGTACAATGTGTTTGACAGAGTCGCATGCCGGCTCAGATCTCGGTATTATGCGTACAGTAGCCAAACCCACAGACGACGGCAGTTATCAGATTACAGGCAGTAAAATCTTTATCACGGCCGGTGAACACGAATTAACCAGCAACATTGTGCATTTAGTGCTTGCTAAACTGCCTGATGCGCCCGCTGGTAGTCGCGGAATTTCTTTGTTTCTCGTGCCGAAATATTTACCTGACGCTAGTGGCCAAGCTGGCGAGCGCAACAAGGTAACGGTTGGGTCTATAGAACACAAAATGGGTATCAATGGCTCAGCAACCTGCGTACTAAATTTTGATGACGCAAGAGGCTACCTCATCGGCGAACCACATCGTGGATTGGCCTGTATGTTCACCATGATGAACTACGAGCGGTTATCCATGGGCAGCCAAGGCTTAGGTGCGGCAGAGCGCGCGTATCAAAATGCCGTCAGCTATGCAAAAGACCGCTTGCAAGGTCGTATTAGCGAAAAAGATCCAAACAAAGCCGAGTCCATCCTTGGTCATGCTGATGTTCGTCGTATGCTGCTAAATATAAAAGCGATGAATGAAGCCGGTCGTACCTTTGCTACCTGGGTTGCGTCATTGTTAGACAAGGCAAAATACGACAACTGTCAGCAATCTGCACAGCGTGCCAACTTACTCACACCGATTGCCAAGGCATTTATGACAGATCAAGGTTTTGATTCGTGTGTCATTGCCCAGCAGGTTTTTGGCGGGCACGGTTACGTTAAAGAGTGGGGCATGGAACAGCTGGTACGCGATGTTAGGATTGCGCAAATATATGAAGGAACGAACGGTATTCAGGCTGCCGATTTTATGTTGCGAAAAGTGGCTGCAGACAAAGGTGATGCGCTATTAAAATTACTAGCCGAAATTAAACAAGACATCTTGGCGCAACCTATAGATATAACGATATCATTAACAAGTTACATTGATCAGCTGGTACAGTTAACCAAAGCAGTGATAGCTCAGGATAGCAGAGCGCAAAGTGCTAATGCTTGTGACTTTTTGGCGCTTGTTTCTTACATTCTCTATGGTTATATGTGGTACAAAAACCTTGCAGCGTTGAAAGTAGAGGTTCACAGCAGTACGTTTATTACAGCTAAACAATATACAGCTGCTTATTTCTTCACGCGGGTACTGCCTAAAGTTGATGGTTTACTATCATTATTAAGGCATGATTCAGCGTTAGTTGATAAGTTAACCGTTGAACAATTTTAGTACTTAGGACAACTATGAGATTTTTGGTCGGGTTGGCGTGTTTGTTTGCGTTTTCTGTTTCTGCTGCAGACGCCCTGGACAAAAGGATGAAAGCCGAGCAGTGGGACACTTATACACCGTTTACACTGCTACCGCATAAAAATAACTATCTGATGCCATTTACGTATGTAGATGGTATTGCTTCTACTTTGGAACGAGATGGTGACAGTGCGCCTTCTAGTAATATTGAAGCGAAATTTCAACTGAGTCTGAAAACACCTTTAATCACCAAAATTTATAAAGATAAAGGCTATCTGTTTTTTGCTTTTAGCCAACAGGCCTATTGGCAAGCCTATAACAGTGACGTTTCGTCTCCGTTTCGTGAAAACAACTATGAACCAGAGCTTATCCTGATGCTACCGCATTATAAGAATTACGAGGAAGCAGCCAGCCGTATCATTAGCCTTAGCCTATCGCATCAGTCAAATGGTCGCGCAGGTGAGCTATCGCGTAGTTGGAACCGCTTGAAGCTGAGCTGGGTTACATCAGTGGGTAATGTGTTTATTAATTTTGAACCCTGGTATCGATTTAAGGAAGATCCTAAAGATACACCGCAAGACCCCAAAGGTGATGACAACCCCGATATTACCCAATATATGGGGTGGTTTGAGCTGTCTGCTGCGTACAAACAGGACCAAGCAACCTGGCGAATGATGCTAAGAAACAATTTACGTAGTGAAAATAAGGGGGCATTGCGCTTATCGTATTCTCGACCATTTAATAAACATATCCGTTTATATGCTGAGTTTTTTAATGGTTACGGCGAAAGCCTCATCGACTATAATCGTTCTACCACTCGTTTTGGCATAGGTTTTGAACTTAATGACATTTTGTAGTGCATTATTTAAGCAATGCTTGCGTTATCTGTTGATTTCAGTATAATGCGCGGCCAGTCGATACAATTCTGACTGGCTCGTTAGGTAACATATTAAGTTATTTAACGCTTACAGTGCTCCCGATTGGGGAGCAAACGTAACTTTGGTGCATGGGCATCCCCCTTTTTGGGTTGGATTGCTTGTGTTTATTTTTGCTCTTTTTGCTCTTTGAGGCTTTGAATACATGAGTAATCAAAGGATTCGCATCCGTCTGAAAGCGTTCGATCACCGTTTGATCGATCAGTCAACTATGGAAATCGTTGACACAGCTAAGCGTACGGGCGCACAGGTTCGTGGTCCTATTCCACTTCCTACCCGCCAGGAACGTTTCACTGTATTGATTTCTCCTCACGTAAATAAAGATGCACGTGATCAGTACGAAATCCGTACCCACAAGCGTTTAATCGACATCGTTGAGCCAACAGAAAAAACTGTTGATGCGCTGATGCGTTTAGACTTGCCTGCTGGCGTTGACGTTCAAATCAGCCTGGGCTAATCAGACAGGTTTATAGAGGGGTTTAGGAAATGGCTATCGGTCTAGTCGGTCGTAAAGTGGGAATGACTCGCATCTTCACTGAAGACGGCGTTTCAATTCCAGTAACCGTAATCGAAGCGACACCAAACCGTGTAACTGCTGTTAAGACAGCAGAAACGAACGGTTACAGCGCATTACAAGTGACTGCTGGTACTGTAAAGGCAAGTCGCCTGAGCAAACCAGATGCAGGTCAGTTTGCAAAAGCTGGTGTAGACGCTGGTCGTGGTCTGTGGGAATTCCGCCTGGCAGATAACGAAGGTGCTGACATCACTGTCGGCAGCGAAATTACGGTTGAGATTTTCGCAGAAGCGAAAAAAGTTGATGTGTCTGGCACATCAAAAGGTAAGGGTTTTGCTGGTGCTGTTAAGCGCTGGAATTTCCGTACTCAGGATGCTACTCACGGTAACTCTTTGTCACACCGTGCACCAGGTTCAATTGGTCAGAACCAATCACCAGGTAAAGTATTCAAGGGTAAAAAAATGGCTGGTCACTTGGGTGCTGAGCGCGTAACTGTGCAATCACTTGAAGTGGTTCGTGTAGACGCAGAACGTAACCTGCTGTTAGTAAAAGGTGCAGTACCTGGCGCTATCGGTGGTGACGTAATCGTTAAACCAGCTGTTAAAAGCTAACGTCTGAGGAGATAAGTGATGGAATTAGCATTACGAGACGCTCAAGGCGTTCTTGAAGTTTCCGAAGCTACCTTTGGACGTGAGTTTAATGAAGCTTTGGTTCATCAGGTCGTTGTAGCTTATGCTGCCGGCGCCCGTCAGGGTACCCGCGCTCAGTTAACACGTTCTGAAGTACGCGGTGGCGGCAAGAAGCCATGGCGTCAAAAAGGTACTGGCCGTGCGCGTGCTGGTACAATCCGTAGCCCAATCTGGCGCGGAGGCGGTGTTACATTTGCGGCTAAGCCACAAGATCACAGCCAGAAAGTAAACCGTAAAATGTACCGTGGTGCGATTCAAAGCATCCTGTCAGAATTAGTTCGTCAAGAGCGTTTAATCGTGGTTGAAAATTTCGCCGTTGATACGCCTAAGACCAAAGATTTGACTGCAAAGTTAAAATCAATGGACTTGAAAGACGTGTTAATTGTGACTAACGAAGTGGATGAGAACCTGTTCTTATCTGCACGTAACCTGTACAAGGTTGACGTGCGTGACGTACACGGTATCGACCCGGTCAGCTTAATCGCATTCGACAAAGTGTTAATGACTGCTGCTGCAGTTAAGCAACTTGAGGAGCTTTTAGCATGATCCGCGAAGAACGTTTACTGAAAGTTATTTTGGCACCACACGTATCTGAAAAGAGCACCGTGTCTGCTGAAAAACACAATACAGTCGTTTTCAAGGTAGCCACTACTGCGACTAAAGCTGATGTTAAAGCAGCAGTTGAAAAACTGTTCGAAACTGAAGTCGTTGGTGTGCGTACTGTTAACGTTAAGGGTAAGACCAAGCGCACTGGTGCGCGTATGGGCAAGCGTAGCGATTGGAAAAAAGCTTACGTGACTCTTAAAGAAGGCAGCGAAATCGATTTCGTTGGCGGCGCTGAGTAAGAAGAGGAGTTAGGAAATGGCACTTGTAAAGTGTAAACCTACGTCACCAGGTCGTCGCCACGTATTAAAAGTGGTTAACCCAGACCTGTACAAAGGCAAGCCTTATGCCCCTTTGTTAGAAAAAAATTCAAAAACTGGTGGTCGTAACAACAACGGTCGCATCACTACCCGTCATATCGGTGGTGGTCACAAGCAGCATTACCGTTTAGTTGACTTCAAACGCAACAAAGATGGCATTCCGGCCAAAGTTGAGCGTTTAGAGTACGATCCAAACCGTACTGCAAACATCGCATTGGTGTTATATGCAGACGGCGAGCGTCGTTACATTCTGGCCCCTAAAGGCTTGAAAGCGGGTGATACAGTGGTTTCAGGTATGGAATCACCAATCAAAGCCGGTAACACGCTGCCACTGCGCAACATTCCAGTGGGTCAGGTAGTACATAACATCGAAATGAAACCAGGTAAAGGTGGTCAGTTAGCTCGTTCTGCTGGCGCATTTGTACAGATTCTGGCTCGTGACGGTGAGTACGTTACTCTGCGTTTACGCAGTGGCGAAGTACGCAAAGTATTAGCAGATTGTCGCGCGACTATCGGTGAGATCGGCAACGCGGAACATATGTTACGTCAATACGGTAAAGCTGGTGCTATGCGCTGGCGTGGCATTCGCCCAACCGTACGTGGTGTGGTAATGAACCCGGTTGATCACCCACACGGTGGTGGTGAAGGTAAAACTTCTGGTGGTCGTCACCCTGTATCTCCATGGGGCGTACCAACGAAGGGTTACAAAACTCGTTCAAACAAGCGTACTGATAAACTTATCGTACGTCGTCGTGATAAATAATTTGTGAGGAATTGCCATGCCACGTTCTCTCAAGAAAGGTCCATTTATTGACCTTCACTTGCTGAAGAAGGTAGAGAAAGCGTTGGAAAGCGGTGACAAGAAGCCTATTAAGACTTGGAGCCGTCGTTCAATGATCATACCTGATATGATCGGTTTGACCATCGCTGTCCATAATGGTCGTCAACATGTACCTGTGTTCGTCTCGGAAGAGATGATTGGTCACAAGTTAGGTGAATTTGCACCTACTCGTACCTACCGTGGTCATGCAGCCGACAAAAAGGCCAAGAAGCGCTAAGGGGTAAATGATGCAAGCATTAGCTAAACACAAATTTGCCCGTTCTTCTGCTCAAAAAACGCGTCTGGTTGCTGACCAGGTTCGTGGATTGTCGGTAGATAAGGCGTTGAATGTATTAACTTACAGCCCGAAGAAAGCTGCTGAGTTAGTCAAAAAGGTACTTTTATCAGCCATTGCTAACGCGGAGCACAATGAAGGTGCGGATATTGATACGCTTAAAGTTAAGACGATCTTCATTGATGAAGGTCCGTCTATGAAGCGCATCAAGCCACGTGCTAAAGGTCGTGCTGACCGTATCGTTAAGCGTACCAGCCACATCACTGTGGTTGTAGCTGATAACTAGGAGATAGAAATGGGACAGAAAGTACATCCTAATGGTATTCGCCTAGGTATCACTAAGCCATGGAGCTCAACCTGGTTCGCGAATACGAAAGACTTCCCGGATTTCTTAAACGGTGATTATAAAGTTCGTCAGTATCTGACTAAAGAACTTAAAGCAGCGTCAGTAAGCCGGATCGATATTGAACGCCCTGCGAAAAGCATTCGTGTGACTATTCACACAGCGCGTCCAGGCGTTATCATCGGTAAAAAAGGTGAAGATGTTGAGAAAATCCGTAAGCAAGTCGCTGCCATCGCTGGCGTACCTGCGCAGATTAATATCTCTGAAATCCGTAAGCCTGAGCTGGATGCCAAATTAGTTGCTGATTCAATCAGCAGCCAGTTAGAGCGTCGTGTAATGTTCCGTCGTGCTATGAAGCGTGCGGTTCAGAACGCTATGCGTATTGGCGCTAAAGGTATCAAGGTACAGGTGAGTGGTCGTTTAGGCGGCGCTGAGATTGCCCGTGATGAATGGTATCGTGAAGGTCGTGTGCCACTGCACACCCTGCGCGCAGACATTGATTACAACACCTCAGAAGCTTTAACTACTTACGGTATCATTGGTGTTAAAGTGTGGATTTTCAAAGGCGAGATCTTAGGAGCTCTGCCATTGAACAACAACACCAACAACGCCAACAATAACAACCAGCCTAAAGCGCCGAAAAAACCGGCACGTAAGGCAAAGTAGGGGTATTGAGCGATGTTGCAACCAAAACGTACAAAATTTCGTAAAGTGCACAAAGGTCGTAACCGTGGTTTATCCTTGGTTGGCGATAAAGTATCTTTCGGTACTTACGCACTGAAATCTGTAGAACGTGGTCAAATGACCTCACGTCAAATCGAATCTGCACGTCGTGCTATGACGCGCGCTGTTAAGCGTGTTGGTAAAATCTGGATCCGTGTGTTCCCAGACAAGCCAATCACTGCTAAGCCGCTTGAAGTACGTATGGGTAGTGGTAAAGGTTCTGTTGAGTACTGGGTATGCCAAATTAAACCTGGCAAAGTACTGTACGAAATGGACGGTGTGTCTGAAGAGTTAGCGCGTCATGCATTTACACTTGCCGCCGCTAAGCTACCATTTAAGACAACCTTTGTAACGCGGACGGTAATGTGATGAAAGCCAGCGAATTAAAAGCGAAAAGCGTTGAAGAGTTAAACGCTGAACTACTGGGCTTATTACGTGAGCAGTTTAACCTGCGCATGCAATTAGCTACTGGTCAGTTAGCTCAAACGCATTTATTTAAGCAGGTGCGTCGTGATATCGCGCGCGTTAAGACCATCTTAACCGAGAAGGCAGGTGCGTAATGACTGAAACAAATATTCGTACACTGCAAGGTAAAGTAATCAGCAACAAAATGGACAAGTCTATTACTGTTGCGATTGAACGTTCAGTGAAACATCCTATTTATGGGAAGTTCATTAAGCGTACTACCAAGCTGCACGTACATGACGAAACTAATCAGTGTAAAGAAGGCGATGTAGTCACTATTCGTGAATGCCGTCCTTTGTCTAAGACTAAGTCTTGGACCCTGGTAGCTGTAGTCGTATCAGCATCTTAATTCGTTAAGATGTCAAAAGCGGCTCCTTTTTGGAGCCGCTTTTATTTTGCGCTACCTTTTTGGTAAGAGTGCTGTTATAATCACGCGCCCTCTTGTCAGGGGGTAGTTTATATCGTAAGCAGCGTAACCCGTGAGGGTTATTTAGTAGAATAGCGGAGCACTAAGATGATCCAGATGCAATCTATGCTGGAAGTCGCAGACAACAGCGGCGCGCGCAGCGTAATGTGTATTAAGGTCTTAGGTGGTTCACATCGCCGTTATGCTGCAATTGGTGACATCATCAAAATTACTGTTAAGGAAGCAATTCCGCGCGGTAAGGTTAAAAAAGGTGATGTACTAAATGCAGTGGTGGTGCGTACACGCAAAGGCGTACGCCGTCAGGACGGTTCTTTGATCCGTTTTGATCGCAATGCAGCAGTGTTGTTAAACAGCAAGCTGGAACCGATCGGCACTCGTATTTTCGGGCCTGTTACACGTGAACTTCGTGGCGATAAGTTTATGAAGATCGTGTCTCTGGCACCAGAAGTACTGTAAGGAGTCACCATGGCTAGTAAAATCCGTCGTGATGATGAGGTTGTTGTTCTTACTGGTAAGGACAAAGGTAAGCGCGGTAAGGTTACTAAAGTATTAGTAGCTGAAGGTCGTGTTTATGTTTCCGGCGTTAACTTGGTTAAAAAGCATCAGAAGCCTGTACCGGCTCTGAACCAGCCAGGTGGTATCGTTGAGAAAGAAGCCTCGATTCATGTTTCAAACGTAGCGATCTTTAACTCTAAATCGGGTAAAGCAGATCGTGTAGGTTTCCGCCTTGAAGACGGCAAAAAAGTTCGTTTCTTCAAGTCGAATAACGAAGTAATTTAATTGCTATTGGAGTAATACGATGGCGAAACTGCATGAAATTTACAAAGACACCGTAGTCCCAGAACTGTTTAAGCAGTTCGGCTACACCAGCGTCATGCAAGTCCCTCGGATTGTTAAAATCACACTCAACATGGGTGTGGGTGAAGCCGTAGCTGACAAAAAGATCCTTGAAAATGCTGTAGCAGATTTAACTGCTATTGCAGGCCAGAAACCTCTGGTTACTAAGGCGCGTAAGTCAGTCGCTGGTTTCAAAATCCGTGAAGGCTACCCTATTGGCGCAAAAGTGACCCTGCGCGGCGAGCGTATGTGGGAATTCTTAGAGCGTTTAGTCTCTATAGCTATCCCGCGTATTCGTGATTTCCGTGGTGTAAACCCGAAATCATTCGATGGCCGTGGTAACTACAGCATGGGTGTACGTGAGCAAATCATTTTCCCAGAAATCGATTATGACAAAGTAGACGCAGTACGTGGTTTAGATATCACTATTACGACTACCGCGCGTACCGATGACGAAGGACGTGCTTTACTTGCCGCGTTTAACTTCCCATTCAAGAAATAAGGTGTAGGGTCATGGCAAAACAATCAATGAAAGCGCGTGAATTCAAGCGTGCACAACTGGTAGCCAAATTCGCTGCAAAGCGTCATGAACTGAGAGATGCGATTTCTAGTCCAGCAACTTCTGATGAAGACCGTTGGGCCGCCGTTCTTAAGTTACAGACGTTGCCGCGTGATTCAAGCCCTTCGCGTCAACGTAATCGTTGTCGTGTAACTGGTCGTCCACACGGTTACCTGCGTAAATTCGGCATGAGCCGGATCAAGGTCCGTGAAGCGGCGATGCGCGGTGAAATTCCTGGCCTTCGTAAGGCTAGCTGGTAAGAATCACGGGAGTAACGAGCTATGAGTTTGCAAGATCCAGTAGCGGATATGTTTACTCGCATCCGCAACGGCCAGTCAGCCAATAAAGTTGCGGTTAAGATGCCATCTTCAAAATTGAAGGTGTCAATTGCGAAAGTATTAAAAGACGAAGGTTACATCGCTGATTTCGCGGTTTCTGGTGAGTCAAAACCAGAACTGGAAGTAACGTTAAAGTACTTCCAGGGCAAATCTGTAATTGAAACTATCGATCGTGTTAGTCGTCCTGGTCTGCGTATCTACAAGAAACGCGGCGATTTACCTAAGGTAATGGGCGGTTTAGGTGTGGCCATCGTGTCAACATCTAAAGGACTAATGACTGACCGTGCCGCGCGCAAGGTTGGTATCGGTGGCGAAATCATCGGCTACGTAGCGTAACGGAGGTAGTAATCTATGTCTCGTGTTGCTAAAGCCCCAGTCACTATTCCAGCAGGCGTTACTGTAACGCAAACTGGTCAGGTAGTGTCATTTAAGGGCAAAAACGGCGAGTTAACATTAGATGTTAACCCAGCAGTTGAAATCGTTGTTGATGGTAACGTTTTACGTACCATTCCTCGCGATGGTTTTGACAATGCTAACGCACAAGCGGGAACTGCCCGTGCGTTAATCAACAACTTAGTTACTGGTGTTACTGAAGGTTTCTCTCAGAAACTGGAACTGGTCGGTGTTGGTTACCGTGCTAAAGCAGAAGGTAAAGTATTAAACCTGAGCCTTGGCTTCTCTCACCCGGTAGTGTTTCAGGTACCTAACGGTATCACTATTGAAACACCAACCCAGACAGAAGTACTGGTAAAAGGTTCTGACAAGCAATTAGTTGGTCAGGTTGCCGCTAACATCCGGGCATACCGTAAACCAGAGCCTTACAAAGGCAAAGGTGTACGCTATGCAAATGAAAACGTGCGTCGTAAAGAAGCGAAGAAAAAGTAGGGTAGGACGATGGATAAGAAACTTGCTCGTCTGCGCCGTGCCAAACGCACCCGCAGAAATATTATCGAACAAGGTGCGAATCGCCTGGTTGTACACCGTACACCACGTCACATCTACGCCCAGCTTATCGCACCAAATGCTGAAGTGATCGCTGCAGCTTCTACTTTAGAAGCTTCAATTAAAGAATCACTTAAGTACTCTGGTAACGTAGACGCTGCTAAGGCTGTAGGTAAAGCGATTGCCGAACGCGCAGTAGCCAAAGGCGTTACTGCTTGTGCTTTTGACCGCAGTGGCTTCCAGTATCATGGTCGCGTACAAGCTTTGGCTGACGCGGCGCGTGAAGCCGGTCTTCAGTTCTAGGAGTAGCTCATGGCTAACGAAGAAGCTAAACAACAATCTGATTTACAAGAGAAGCTTGTTGCAGTAAACCGCGTGTCAAAAGTTGTAAAAGGTGGTCGGATTTTCTCCTTCACCGCTTTGACCGTAGTTGGTGACGGTAATGGTCGCGTTGGTTTTGGTTATGGTAAAGCACGTGAAGTTCCAGCTGCTATTCAAAAAGCAATGGAAAAAGCACGTCGCAACATGACTCAAGTTGAATTAAACGGTAACACGTTACACCACCCAACTCGTGGTGTTCACTCAGGTTCAAATGTTTATATGCAGCCTGCTGCTGAAGGTACTGGCTTGATCGCCGGTGGTGCAATGCGCGCCGTACTTGAAGTTGCTGGTGTACAAAACATTTTGTCTAAGTGTTACGGCTCAACTAACCCAATCAACGTAGTTCGCGCAACTATTAATGCACTAGGGTCTGTAAAGTCACCAGCACAAATAGCTGCTAAACGCGGTTTACGCGTTGACGACATTCTGGGGTAATCTGCCATGGCGAAGAAGACAATTAAAGTAACCCAAACGAAGTCAAGCATCGGTCGTTTACCGAAGCATAAGGCCTCGTTAACTGGGTTAGGTTTACGCCGTATCGGCCATACTGTTGAAGTTGAAGATACACCTTCAGTTCGCGGTATGATCAATGCTGTGTATTACATGGTTAAAGTGGAGGAGTAACAGATGTTATTAAATACTCTTGCTCCGGCACCTGGTGCTAAGAAAGACAAGCGTCGTGTGGGTCGTGGTATCGGCTCCGGCTTAGGTAAAACTGCTGGTCGTGGCCACAAAGGTTTGAAGTCACGTTCAGGTGGTAAAGTACGTCCTGGTTTCGAAGGCGGTCAAATGCCTCTGAAACAACGTCTACCTAAGTTCGGTTTCACTTCACAGAAGTCATTGATTTCTGCTGAAGTACGTTTGCATGAACTTGCAGCAGTGAAAGGTGATGTAGTTGATTTAGCTAGTCTGATGGAAGCTAACATCATTTCTCGTACTGTTAAGTTTGCTAAAGTTGTCCTGTCTGGCGAAATTACTCGTCCAGTAACCGTTAAAGGTTTAGGTGCAACTAAAGGCGCTCGTGCAGCAATCGAAGCCGCTGGCGGTAAAGTCGAAGAATAATAAGGATAGTACGCGATGGCTAAACCAGGTTCGGACTCAAGAAGTGCAAAAGGCGGTTTCAGCGAGCTGAAATCCCGCCTGTTGTTTGTGCTTTTGGCCATAGTCGTGTTTCGACTAGGCTCCTTTGTGCCAATTCCTGGAATTGACGCCGCCGTGCTGGCTCAGTTATTCGAGCAACAAAAGGGCACCATCGTTGAAATGTTCAACATGTTCAGCGGTGGCGCACTTGAGCGTGCTTCGGTGTTTGCGTTGGGTATTATGCCCTACATCTCCGCCTCTATTATCGTTCAGCTGTTAACGGTGGTTCACCCCGCTATGGCAGAATTGAAAAAAGAAGGTGAAGCTGGAAAGCGCAAAATTAACCAGATGACGCGCTACGGTACTTTGGGTTTAGCAACGTTACAGGCTATTGGTATTGCCACTGGTCTGCCAAACATGATGCAAGGGTTAGTCATTAACCCCGGCTTTGCATTTTACTTCACTGCAGTAATCAGTCTGGTTACTGGAACCATGTTTTTAATGTGGTTAGGTGAGCAAATTACAGAGCGCGGCATCGGTAACGGTATTTCGTTGCTAATCTTTACCGGTATTGTTGCCGGCTTCCCGTCTGCCATTGGCCAGACGATAGAGCAGGCACGTCAAGGCGATTTGCACTTTTTACTGTTAGTTGCAATTGGTGTGATCGTGATCGCGATTACCTGGTTTGTGGTGTTTTTTGAACGCGGCCAGCGTCGGATTGTGGTCAATTATGCAAAGCGTCAGCAGGGCCGTCAGGTGTTTGCCGCGCAAAGTAGCCATTTACCATTAAAGGTAAATATGGCTGGTGTAATTCCACCAATATTTGCTTCTAGCATCATTCTGTTTCCTGGAACGATTGCCAGTTGGTTTGGCTCAGGTGAAGGCGTAGTAGCTAACTTCCTACAGGAATTAGCGTTAACATTATCTCCGGGACAACCGTTGTATATGATGTTATACTCTGCGGCCATTATTTTCTTCTGTTTCTTCTATACTGCGTTGGTGTTTAACCCACGTGATACAGCAGATAACTTGAAAAAATCTGGTGCCTTTATTCCTGGCATAAGACCTGGTGAACAGACATCAAAATACATTGATAAAGTGATGACACGGTTAACCCTAGCGGGCGCACTATACATTACCTTTATCTGTTTAGTACCTGAGTTCATGATGGTAGCGTGGGACGTTCAGTTCTACTTCGGTGGTACATCACTGCTGATTATCGTTGTCGTTATAATGGACTTTATGGCACAGGTACAGACCCATCTGATGTCTCATCAGTATGATTCTGTGCTTAAAAAGGCAAATCTTAAAGGCTATAGCCGTTAAGATATATTTGCGGAGTTAAGTTATGAAAGTACGAGCTTCCGTTAAGAAGATCTGCCGTAACTGCAAAGTGATCAAGCGTAATAACGTAGTTCGCGTAATTTGCAGTGAGCCAAAGCATAAACAGCGCCAAGGCTAATAGCAGAATAAAATGATATTGCGGGCTGAATCGATAGGTTTAGCCCCTTTATCGTTTGCATTATAAGCGCCATTTGAGTATCCTTACGGGCTTTTCAAATTGGCATCTTTAAACTCTATTATAGGAGAACGTTAGTGGCCCGTATCGCTGGCATTAACATCCCCGATAATAAGCATGCGGTCATCTCTTTGACCTATGTTTATGGTATCGGTAAAACCCGCGCTAAATCTATTTTAGCTGCAGTGGGAATCGAAGAAAGTACTAAAATTGCGTCTTTATCTGATGCACAACTAGATACGCTTCGTGACGAAGTTGCAAAATACACCGTTGAAGGTGACTTGCGTCGTGAAATCACATTAAACATTAAGCGTTTAATGGACCTTGGTTGTTACCGTGGCCTTCGCCACCGTCGCAGTCTGCCGGTTCGTGGTCAGCGCACTAAAACTAATGCGCGTACCCGCAAGGGCCCACGTAAAGCGATTAAGAAATAAGGTGATTCAACATGGCTAAAGCACCAGTTCGTACTCGTAAACGGGTAAAAAAGCAAGTTTCTGACGGTATGGCTCATATCCATGCTTCTTTCAACAACACCATCGTGACGATTACTGATCGTCAGGGTAATGCACTGTGCTGGGCGACTGCAGGTGGTTCAGGTTTCCGTGGTTCACGTAAATCTACTCCGTTCGCTGCTCAGGTAGCTGCAGAGCGTGCAGGTACTGCTGCGCTGGAATATGGTGTTAAGAACCTTGAAGTGTTTGTGAATGGACCTGGCCCAGGCCGCGAATCAGCGATTCGTGCACTGAACGCCGCTGGTTACAAGATCACAAATATCACCGACGTGACGCCTATTCCGCACAACGGATGCCGTCCACCTAAAAAACGTCGCGTGTAATTACAGCGCTTCACGGATTATTGGAGAAAGAAGATGGCAAGATATTTGGGTCCTAAGCTCAAACTAAGTCGTCGCGAAGGTACAGATCTGTTCCTGAAGAGCGGCGTTAGAGCAATCGATTCAAAGTGTAACTTAACCACAGCACCTGGTCAGCACGGCGCTCGTCGTGGTCGCTTATCAGACTATGGTTTACAGTTACGCGAGAAACAAAAAGTACGTCGTATGTATGGCGTATTAGAAAAGCAGTTCCGTAACTATTACAAGGAAGCTGCTCGTTTGAAAGGTAATACAGGTGAAAACCTGTTAACGTTGTTAGAGTCACGTTTAGACAACGTAGTATACCGTATGGGTCTGGCCAGTACGCGCGCAGAAGCACGCCAATTGGTTAGCCACAAAGCTATTATGATTAATGGCCAAGTGCTGAACATTCCATCATACAAAGTATTACCTGAACAAGTGATCTCTGTTCGTGAGAAAGCGAAAAAGCAAGCCCGTATCGGCGCTGCGCTTGAAGTAGCTGCACAACGTGAGAAACCAACTTGGATCGAAGTTGACAACACGAAGCTTGAAGGCGTTTTCAAACGTCTGCCAGAGCGTTCAGACTTGTCTGCGGACATCAACGAACAGTTAATCGTCGAGCTTTACTCTAAGTAAAGCTAATTGTTAAGAGAGGGTACAATGCAGGGTTCTGTCACCGAATTCCTTAAGCCGAGATTAGTTGGTATCGAAAAGATCAACCCTACTCGTGCCAAAGTTACTTTGGAACCACTAGAGCGCGGTTTCGGGCATACCTTGGGTAACGCGCTACGTCGTATTTTACTTTCGTCAATGCCAGGTTGTGCAGTGACTGAAGTTGAAATAGACGGCGTGCTCCATGAGTACAGTGCCAAAGAGGGTGTGCAGGAAGATATCATAGATATCCTTCTGAACCTGAAAGGCCTTGCCGTTCGCCTGGAAGACAAAGATGAAGTCACGCTGACTTTAACGAAAAAAGGTGCTGGCCCTGTAACTGCTGGAGACATCCAGCATGGCGACGGTGTGGTTATTACTAACCCAGAGCACGTAATTTGCAACCTGACTGGTGAAACTGAATTCAGTATGCGCCTGAAAGTTGAACGTGGTCGTGGTTATGTGCCTGCATCAGCGCGTTTGTCCTCAGATGATGACGAGCGTCCTATTGGTCGTCTGTTACTGGATGCGTCTTTCAGCCCGGTTGAGCGTATAGCTTATTCTGTTGAAGCAGCGCGGGTAGAACAGCGTACTGATTTGGACAAACTGATTATCGATATGGAGACCAACGGCACTGTTGAGCCAGAGGAAGCCATTCGCCGCGCAGCAACGATTTTAGCTGAACAGCTAGAATTCTTCGTAGAGCTGCGTGATAAGAGCGAACCGGAAAAGCGCGAAGAGAAGCCGGAGTTTGATCCGATTCTGTTACGTCCGGTCGATGATTTGGAATTAACAGTTCGTTCTGCTAACTGCTTGAAGGCAGAGCAGATTCAGTACATTGGTGATCTGGTTCAGCGTACCGAGGTTGAGTTACTTAAAACACCTAACCTGGGTAAAAAGTCGCTTACCGAAATCAAAGACGTGCTGGCTTCACGCGGTTTATCACTTGGCATGCGCCTAGAGAACTGGCCGCCAGCGAGTCTGGTAAATAAAGACTAATCAGATACCAGTTTCTGGTTTAGTGAGAAGGAATAGATCATGCGCCATCGCAAGAGTGGTCGTCAATTAAACAGGAACAGCAGCCACCGTACGGCAATGTTCCGCAATATGGCAAGTTCGTTGGTGAAGCACGAAATCATCAAAACGACTTTGCCAAAGGCAAAAGAGTTACGTCGTGTGATTGAGCCATTGATCACACTGGCAAAGAATGACAGCGTTGCAAACCGCCGTCTTGCTTTTGCTCGTACTCGTGATAAAGAAGTAGTTGGTTTGTTGTTCAATGTTTTGGGCCCGCGTTACAACGCTCGTCCAGGTGGTTACACTCGTATTCTTAAGTGTGGCTTCCGTGCAGGCGACAACGCACCAATGGCTTACATTGAGTTAGTAGATCGTCCAGAAGTGGATGCACTGCCAGTTGAAGAAACTGCTGCAGAGTAAGCTACTCCTAAGTAAAAAGCCGGGCTATGCCCGGCTTTTTTATGTCTGTTTGTTTTTGCTACCAAGTACCGATATGATTATTTTATTCAGTTAATTAGGTAATGGTTTATGCAAAAATTTCGTTTATACATTATATATGCATTGTTATTTGTCCCTGCAGCACTTGCTGACTGCTTTCAACTAAACATTACCTCGGCATGCCATAACTTTTCATCTTTATTAAACAAAGTTCCTGATACGTATCCTATGCTACAAAAAGTTTTTGCGGATCCAGCCTCTTACAAAGTACAAATAATTTATACGCAAATAGATCGCGATACACAGAATAAACCTCACCTCAGTTACTACCAATATAATGTCGATGAGAACCGGTATTTCTATCCAGCCAGCTCAGTAAAGCTGCCTATAGCTTTACTTGCTCTTGAATGGCTGAACGAGCAAAATGTGGAGCAACTTACCACTGAGACTACCATGTTCACCGACGCCGCACTGCCATGGCAAACTGCCGCACATATAGATGATACTTCAGCGACAAAATTACCGAGTATGGCGCATTATATTAAGAAAATACTATTGGTAAGTGATAATGATGCCAGTAACCGGTTATATGAACTATTAGGCCAGGAAAGGATAAATGCTAAATTAGCAGAGAAAGGCTTAACAAATAGTTTGATTACTCATCGTTTAAGCACATCTTTAACGGAGCAGCAAAACCGGCAATACAATCCAATTCGATTTATCGGCTTAGATAACACTCTATTATTAGCGCTTCCAGCAAGGGAATCTGTAAGCGTTTTCCGCAACAAAGCCGAAGCCACTTTTGGTAAAGGATATATCGATAATGGGAATTATATCGATCAACCGATGGATTTCACTGCAAAAAACCGCCAGAGTCTGGCTAATTTTGATGGTGTAATAAAGCGTTTGGTGTTCCCGGAATTATTCAGTAAACAGCAGCAGTTTGCTTTATCAAGCAAAGATAGAGAGTTTGTCTTGCGTTATATGTCTATGCTGCCGTCAGAGAGTGATTATCCGAGTTACAATACAGAACAGTTTCCAGACAATTATTCTAAATTCCTCATGTTTGCCGGTGAGCCGAAGTCACTTCCCGCTAATATTCGTATTTTTAACAAAACCGGTTGGGCTTACGGACACATTGTTGACGGCGGTTATTTTGTCGATATAGAAAATCAGGTAGAGTTCTTTCTTACAGCGGTTATCTATACTAACAAAAACGACATCCTTAACGATGACCAATATGAAACCAAACAAGTTGCATATCCGTTTCTCAATGAGTTAGGTAACTACATATATCAATATGAACTCAACAGAGCTAAACCTATTAGGCCAGATCTTACCGATATTAAAAAGATCATCAGTAAATCCCCCTAGATCCGTTTAAATAACATACAGAAAACCAACGTTTTATATGTTTTTGCACAAAAAGTGTTCGAACGATCATATTTCTGTAAAAAAGATCTTGATCAGTTTGCTGCGATCTCTATAATGCGCACCACACAGACGGCAGCAAGCGAAAGCAGAAAACGTCTGACTGAGGTGAAAACCTCGCATCATCGAGTTTGACTCTGGTGCACGCTCTTTAACAAATAGCAATCAATCATCTGTGTGGGCACTTATGATGGATTTCACGAAAATGAAATTTATCAG
>NZ_JAPJDY010000014.1:0-52406 GCF_030731985.1 Rheinheimera baltica | reverse complement strand
ATTCGCTATGCGAGAGTAGTTCACCGCCAGGCTCCTAATACTAAGCCCCGCTCATCGAGCGGGGTTTTTTTATGCCTGATATTTAGTGATGATAAATTTCAATTCAGGCTGTCATGGCTTAACAATCTTTATAAAGCACCGTCAGTTGGCTTCTTAGATACAAAAAAGCCCGCATTGCGGGCTAATTAATTAATGCTAATCTATTAATTTCGAAGCAGATTGCCGTGTATATCATATCGCCATTCTGCATTTAACAATATCGATAGGTAAGGCTTGGCTTTATCCGATGAAATTGCTTTTATAAAGTGGCCATTTTTATCTAAAAATATCAGCCATTCTTTCGCTGTTGAACTAAATTCACGCTCGGAAAGCTGAATATGCATGCCAAGATATTGTGAGATATTACTACGCCAACCATATTGTACTTTGAAAACGTAATTGCTTGCGTAGTCAGGGTGTAAATAGTTGGCTTGTTGAACAGCATTTAGCAAGTTTTTATCCGTAACACTGACTAATGCAATGGCGTGACTGCTGGCAATAAGTTGTTTTACAGCATTTTGCTCAGCGTTTGAACGTACTTTAGCTGACGTTGTTTTGCTACGTAGGCCATTTTCAATGGGCATAGAAATTTCTAGGGAGAATAAAGCGACTTCATAGCTGTCCATTAATACCTGTAGGCCTTTACCATCCATACAGTCTTTAGGTGGAACGATGCTGCTTTTAGCTCGCCTTGTTAGCATGTTATCTGCAGCAAGTAACTGCTCGATATTTTGGCTGCCAACTCTTTCTTGTAGTAATGCCAACATCTTAGATTCAGATTTATCTCTCATGACAAGTTCTGGTTCGCCTGCCTTTGCAGGTTCTTTGCATTGTTGATAAAAACGATTAATTTCTGCTGAGTGAAGTGCACTACTGATAGCCGATTGTAAGGTGCGTTTTTCTGATGACGAATAGCTGCTGGCAATGGCTGGCATTGATGAAAGCGCACTAAGTAGCGGTAACACAATAAACATATAAAAATACCTACGAAATGTTGGCGGCACCATAGCCTGACTGGATAAAAAAAGAAAGGTTTTACTGGTTTGATCTGTCTGAAATGTTAATTTTATCAATCATATTTACGTAGTAGCGTGACAATATGATTAATACATTCTTTTTTGCTGACAAACGAGTAGCATTGTAAGACAACAGACCAATCTGATTGCTGCCATAATAACGCCGAAAGAATCTGATGTAACTGTGAGTCTGGCTGGTATTTTTGTTGGTCGAACCATTGAAGTAACAGCGGTCTTATTAGTTCGAACGGGCGTTTTCCCTCACGGAATAAACTTAATTGTTCAAGTTCATTGTGAGTTAACGGTTTTTGTTTTTCAGGTTGAGCTAACATCAATGCTAACTTACTACTAAGTGAAGGATATTGCGCAAGGGCTCGATATAGTTGATGGCCAAATCGCTGTTGTAGATTTAAAGGTATATCCGGCGAGGCACTTACTGAGCGAAGCATAAGAATAGAATACTCTGCACTAGCCTTGTCAAAGGTTGAGCCTAATCTTACCGGCAGATATGATGAATGCTGCCAAAATTTGACTAAATTGGCTGTGGCCCCAAAGCTAGTGCCCAGATAATCTATCTCAGCTATTTTTGCTGTTTGATAAAGCTGTTCGAGAAGCATGGCGCCGAGTTTTTGTCGCTGCAGTGTTGGTTGTACAGCAATGCGCATGACTCGCCATAACGTCGTTGTTGCTAATTGTGGTTGGGCAAGATGAAACGCTAAACTCTGGGCTAGCAGGTGCCCTTGTACCCGGCGCTGCGCATGATAAATTTTCGTGCAAAGCTCAGCGGGTAAGTTGCCTTCATGACTAATCAAAGCGCAAGCTAGCAGTTGATCTTCCTGCTGTAATGTCATTACAGTAAGTTGAGGGTTATCTAGCAAAGCGGCTAAATCTTTTATTTGTGTTTGATAGTGCGCGAGGCTAAGCAGACCGAAAACCTGCTGCAATTTATCTGGATGAGTAAGCCAGTCTATTGCGCTGTAACAGATGAACTTTATAACGCCATTGGGCGCGTATGAAGGCTGCTTACTGGTTTTATTCAGCAAGAAACCGTGAAAGGTTAACTGTTCTAATGGGTCGGCTGCTTGATACCGAATAGCTTGGTGCATATGCAGTTTATGCCAGCCAGGACATTGTTCTGATAAATATTGCTGGAAGCGAAGCTGAAATCCCCGACCTGTACCTTCGTAGCCGTGCTCTGTCGTTGCGAACACGATACGGCTAAATCGGCCAAGTAATTGTTGCAACACGGGAGCTGGAATTGCAGCGGCCTCATCTATTAGCAGCAAATCTGTCTTAAAGGCGCTGCGTAACAGCTCATCGTAGGGAACAAACTGTAATTGATGCTGCTGATCAGCCGTGGCTAGCATCTGAAAGTGCTTTAACGCGGTTTGCGCAGCCTGCGGTGATGGTGCTGTAATAAGTATGTGTTTATTTTCTCCCGCAAGCTGCGCCGCAGCGATACCTAAAGCAGCTGACTTACCGCGTCCACGATCTGCTGTTAATACTAATGGCCGACGGCGATGGCCAGTAACCACTTTCATAATGGCTGCAACTGCGTGTTGCTGCTCGTCGGTAATACAAGGCGGTGGAACGTTTTTTAATGCAGGCAAGGCCGGCCAGTCAAGTTGTTGTATCAGGTTTTCATTATGCAAAATAAGTACATTTTGCTGCTGCAATTGCTGTAGCCAGAAAGGTAAAAACTGCCCAACATGATTATTGGCGTTTATTGGATAAGGTAGCAGGCTTTTGTGTGCCGTATTTGGCTGCATTATCCAAGATGAAAAAGGTGGACAAAGTAGTAACCAAATGCCGCCCGCTTTTATGCATCCGGCAGACGCTGCAATTAAATCTGCAGGAAAACCATTGAATGCGTTGATCACCAAAACATCACATTCACTGCCAAGCAGCTGGTAATTGTGTTTGCCGGTTAAGTTTGTAGCATCAGTGGGCGCCTGCTCACCTATCCAATACAGTGTTTTATAGTTGATTAAGCCAAGTAGCTGCCGAGATACATCGAGCATTGTATCCTGCTCGCCCTGCCATACTATCGGCAAGCGTATATGCAACTGCGAGGCTTGCCGTTGCCATTGTTGTAGCTGAGTTAATAATGCCGGCAGTGGCATTTAACCTACTGCCTGTAACCGGGCATAAGCCGTTACCAACCATTTACTGCCCAAGCCATCGAAGTTGACTTGAATGCGTGATTGGCTGCCCGTACCTTCATAATTGAGTACTGTACCTTCACCAAATTTATCATGCAGTACACGCTGCCCTAGCTTAAAACCGGTATTTTCAAAAGCAACATGTGAGGCTGCACTGCCAAAACGGTTAAACTGTGTCGGCCGGCTCACCTGAGTTGTAAGACGGATTTCTTCCAGATACTCTGCTGGAATTTCACGAATAAACCGCGATGGTTTGTGGTATTGCTCCTGACCATATAAACGGCGGCTTTCGGCATGGGTTAAGTACAGCTTTTTCATCGCCCGTGTCATGCCGACGTAGCACAGCCGTCGCTCCTCCTCTAACCGAGTTGGGTCATCGCCACTTTGTTGGCTGGGAAACATGCCTTCTTCCAGGCCACAGATAAACACCAGCGGGAATTCCAGCCCTTTGGCACTGTGTAGTGTCATCAGTTGTACAGCATCGGAATGTTCCTCTGCCTGATATTCGCCGGCTTCCAGCGCGGCTTGAGACAAGAAAGCCGCTAGGGGCGTCATATCTTCAGCACGACGTTCATCAAAATTCTGACAAGCAGTAATTAATTCGTTTAAGTTTTCAATACGGGTTTCGGCTTTTTCGCCTTTTTCTGCCTGATACATGGCATACAAGCCGCTTTGTTTAATGGCATGTTCGGCTTGCTCATGCAGTGGCAAATCCACTACTTGAGAGTCAAGTTGTTCTATCAATTGCATAAAGTTATCGATGGCGGTAGCAGCACGGCCGGCTAACTGCTTTTGTGCCAGCATTTGTTGTAAGCTTTGCCATAGTGTTTGTTGCTGGCTGCGGGCATATTCACGCACTTTATTTAAGGTTGTATCACCAATGCCGCGTACCGGAGTGTTTATAACACGCTCCAGCGCAGCATCATCCTGACGGTTATGCAACAGGCGCAAATAGGCTAGTGCATCTTTAATTTCCTGCCGTTCATAAAAGCGCAGGCCGCCGTAAATACGGTAATGTAAACCTTCCTGAATTAACGCTTCTTCCAGTACCCGCGATTGGGCATTGTTACGATACAAAATGGCGGCTTCACTTAGCCTGTCGCCCTGTTTGTGCCAGTCTCGAATTCGGCCAACAATAAAACGCGCTTCGTCCAGTTCATTAAAAGCGGTATATAAAGAAATTACCTCGCCCTGTGCACCATCGGTCCACAAGTCCTTACCAAGCCGACCGGTGTTGTTGGCAATAACCGCATTGGCAGCTTTTAAAATGGTTTCGGTGGAGCGGTAGTTTTGCTCCAATCGGATTGTTTCTACATCAGGATAATCTTTTAGGAAGGTTTGAATATTTTCTACCCGGGCACCACGCCAACCATAAATAGACTGATCATCATCGCCAACAATCATCACTTTGGCCGTGCTACCGGCCAACAGACGCAGCCATTGATATTGAATAGCGTTGGTATCTTGAAACTCGTCTACCAGTATATGGCGAAAACGTTGCTGATAATGGCCACGTACTTCGGCACTTTTCTTTAATAACTCGAAGCTGCGCAGCAGTATTTCTGCGAAGTCTACCAAGCCTGCCCGGTCGCACATATCCTGGTAAGCGGCATAAATTTTTACCATTTGTTGCAGGCTAAAATCACCTGCTGCGTCAATCATCCCAGGGCGCAGGCCGTCATCTTTGCGGGCATTAATAAACCATTGAATTTGCTTGGGTGGCCAGTGTTTCTCATCCAGGTTTAATGCTTTTAGTACACGCTTTACCAGCCTATACTGATCATCGCTGTCAATGATCTGAAAGCCCTGTGGTAAGCCCGCTTCCTGATAGTGCGCCCGCAACATACGGTGCGATAAGCCGTGAAAGGTGCCCATCCACAAGTTGTTTAAACTAACACCAATGGTGCTTTCAATACGGCTGCGCATTTCTTGCGAGGCTTTATTGGTAAAGGTCACCGCCAGCAAACTAAAAGGCGCTACCCGTTCTACCTGCATTAACCAGGCTAAGCGATGTACCAGTACGCGGGTTTTACCACTGCCGGCACCAGCCAGCACCAGCATGTGCAGCGGTGACGCGGCCACTGCGTCGCGTTGTTTATCGTTTAGCCCGTCGAGCAGGTAAGATACATCCATTAGTTCGTCTCGCTATTAACAATGGTCGCCATTATAGCAGGCAAAAGCGAGGCGCCAAGTTAAGCTGGAAATTTAGTGGATAAATAACCAGTTACTCTCAAAATCAGTACCGCACTTATCACATTGCAGCTTTTTACAGAATCGGGAAGGATAACAGCCAGCGTGATGCTACTATTAGAAACAGCTCATGCTATCTCTCGGCAACGTTAGAAATCAAGGTGATAAATTGGTTAGAACGTTACTCTTGGCTCTGCTCATTGTTTTCTCTCAAGTGCAGGCGGCGACGCTTACACTGGCGTTTGACACGCCGGGCATCGAAATTTCAACTCAAAAGCAACTTAAGCTGATACAGCGCGTTGCTGAGATTAGTAATGCGGATATCCGTATTGTTACTAGCGGAAACTCTGCTGAAGCAGATTTGCTTTTGACTACAAGGCCATCTTTAAACTCCTGGATATTCAGCCAGATTGTTGTGAGCTATGTACCATCACTTATCGCATTGTCTCTGCAAGATGTGGATTTGCTGTCAGGTGCCAAAATTGCACAACTGCCCAGAGCCTATACTTTAGCTGACAGTGATGTGGATCGCATTCCAGTAGATAGTAATGTGCTGTCTTTACTTCAGGCAAAACGATATGACGTTATTGTCGAAGTCAGTAGTGGTGTATTTCAACACGACATTAAGTCGCAGTTATATCGGCACAGTCTTTATCCCGGTCGGTATATTCGCTTAGCAATGAAGACCAATGGGTTAAAGGATGGCATCGAGCAACTGGCGCAAAGCCATGCCAATACTGAAGTTAAACTTCTCGATGAGTCTGCTAGGCCTGTAAAAATTCAATTGATTGCAAAGTCTTTTAATCCAGATAAATACTTGTTGCAGGAAACTACAGAAGACTTAGGTTTTTTTTCATTATTGCAGCAGCAATTACCGCAGTCTTTTCTAACGTCTGTTGTCACATCGACAGCGGATGCTGCAGCAACATTGCAGCAACCGCTACCCGCTTGCATCGTCAATTATCGGAAAAGAGCTGATCGTGATCATTTGATTTTTTCACTACCCACTCAGGTTTACTTAGGACCCAGGCTTTATGTTGCAAAGACAAACCCCCTTGTTGGCACCTTGACGGCGCTGTTGGAGGCAGGGGCGGAGTTGTCGTTTCAGAACATCGCCAGGCACGCACCAATGACAAGATTGGCAACGCTAGAAGCGCTGAAGCAAGATGTCTCGGTACCCAATGCCATTGAACAGCAGCACCATTTTTTACCTCTATTGCGTTTTGATAGTTCAGTCAGTTTGTTACAGCGCAATAGAGTCGACGGGCTGTGGATATACCCGGTGATGTTTAGATTTAGCCTGGATGACGTCGCTAATGCCAGTGATTTTAGTAGCTTTATATTGCAAGAAACGGCCAAAACGACGCCGGTATATCTTGCCTGCAACAACACTGTTGAAACGCATCAGTTAATTGAAAACCTTAATCAATTACTTTCTGATGCTCGCTTTCTGTCTAAACTGTTAACGCACTACTCCATAGGGCTAAATCCAGCGGATGCCGCCGACTACTCAAGGCAATACAGGCAAGCGTTAAAAGATGCCGCGCAGTAGCGCAAAGTGCCGGTGATCAGATTAGTGCAGTAAGTTCATTAATGTGCTGAATTCTGATATGCGGCAACACAGGCACCTGGCTGTTATGATGATCCAACCAGGCTGTCTGACAACCGGCGTTTAACGCGCCCAGAACATCGGCGCGGTGACTGTCGCCAATATGCAAAATTTCCGCTGGTGGAACCTTTAGTCGTGCGGCGGCGAGTAGAAATAAGTCGGCATAAGGCTTCATTCGGCCATCTGGCCCGGCTTGTAAACTGAATTCAAATAATTCACCGATACCCATCTTTTGGATACAGGCATTGCCATTGGTAATGGCGATAAGCCGATATTGTTTTGCTAGTGCACTAAGTAACTGCTTTATCTTAGGTTGCACACTTATTCTGGTGCGCTCGGTAAGAAAGGCGTCATAGGCTAGCTCGGCAATTTCACCGGCTTCACACTGTGCCAGCCCCAATGCAACTAAACCGGCTTCTACTCCAAGTAATCGCCAACGGCCAATATCATGGCGTATTTGAGGTGTGGCCTTTGCCAATAAACGCCGTTGCTGCCACCAGAACTCACTATCTGTCGTCACTGTGCACGGCGCATACTTTGCCAATGCGTTTAACATGGCCTGTTCAGCCGCGGCGATGACCGGCTTGTTGTCGTAAAGCGTATCGTCTAAATCGAAAGATAATACCCTTATGGGGCTCAACCCTTTAAATAACTGCATAGTGCTACCTAATAAGTATTAGTGTGACAGCTGCAAAACATGCTGCCATGCTACTGCGGCGAGTTGTTGGCTAAACCAGCTCAGTGCCATGCCTTCGCTTTGTTTTTGCCATGCCAGATATAACTGGATATTCGCTCTGGGTATACTGCACGCTTTGGCAATCAGTTCACCACGTGCAAGCTCATTGCCAACCAAATGTCGCGGCACAAAGCCAATACCTAAGCCTTGTTTTTGCGCATCTATTTTAGCCTGCATATTGCTTACAGTGACACGCTGGCGGGTGTCAAACAAGCCAGATGAGCGCTTGGTTGCGTCGATAGCTGAGTCGGCGACGATAATCGCCGTATGTTGCTGTACATCTTCCTGGCTTACCACCCGGTCTAATGCGGCTAGTTGATGATGCGGAGCTACCGCAAACACAAACTCGACCTCGCCTAGTGGTAGCACGGTAAACTGCCCTTTGGCAAAGTCGCCAGATAAACCCACAGCAATGTCGGCGCGGCCAGTTTGCAGTGCTTCCCAGCCACCTGCCATCACTTCTTCTTTAAGATTTACTTGGGTAATTTTGCCCAGTTGAAGAAATCGGTTAATGACATCAAGCACGGGGGCATTAGGCACAATGCTGTCTTTGGCGATAACCAGCTCAGTTTCCCAGCCGGTATCAAGCTGTTTTACCGCATTTTGTAGCTGATTTGCTGCATGCAATAGCGTACGGCCCTGATCAAGTAATAATTGGCCGGCAGGTGTGAGTTGTGCACGCTGCTTGCTACGGTCAAACAATGCTACACCCAAGTCAGATTCCAGTTTGGCGATAGTGTAACTTAGTGCTGACGGCACCTTGTACAGCGCTTCAGCTGCAGCAGCAAAGCTGCCTTTACGGTCTATTGCGTCTAATGCGCGCAGTGCGTCTAAGCTCAATACATTTTGCATGTTGGTATCACCCAGGCTTGATTCAAATATTTTGAATAGTGTAGTCAAAACATTGCGTTTTTACAGCTGGAATTATCTCGTTATAGTTACTCCATCGACACAAGGCTGCTGTCGACAGGCAGTAAACTTAACTTTAAACAATTTGATAGGTGATATTATGGCTACTTCAATGATTCAGAAAGTTTTAACATCAAATGCGGGTATTGCTGCATTAGCGCTAAGAGTTCCGGTTGGTATTATCTTTGCCGCTCATGGAGCACAAAAGTTATTCGGTTGGTTTGGTGGCTATGGTCTCGAAGGCACTGGAGGCTGGATGGACAGCATAGGTTTATCTCCGGGCATTGTGATGGCATTTTTGGCCGGTGCTGCAGAGTTTTTTGGTGGTATCGCCCTGGTGCTGGGCCTGTTAACCCGTCCCGCGGCACTTGCGCTTAGCCTCGCAATGGTGGTGGCGATAGTGGCAGTACACCTGCCAAACGGCTTGTTTATGAGCAACAACGGCTACGAATTTGGTTTAGCTCTGTTAGCTGCTAGTGTGTCCCTGCTATTTAGTGGCGCTGGTAAAGCCTCACTGGACAACCTGCTGGCCAAACGCTTTAACTAAGAAAGTAAAGTACACCAAGCGCCCGGTTCTGCCGGGCGTTTTTATTGCTGTTGAAATTGGATGTGTAACCAGAACCGCTATACCCACAGCAACACGCCGTCAACCCATCCATGGGGCTCGTTTCCGCCCGTCCAGGGCTTCAACGGTTGCTTTAGGATATAACGGTTCTGTATCGAGTTGCGTTAACTAGCCAGACTTCTTTTTCGCCCTTGGATGAGCATTATCGTAAACCTTAGCTAAGTGGGCGAAATCCAGATGGGTATACACTTGAGTGGTGCTAAGGTTGGCGTGGCCTAACAGTTCCTGCACGGCGCGTAAATCCTGGCTGGATTCCAGCATATGACTGGCGAACGAGTGGCGAAGCATGTGCGGGTGTACATGCTGGTTTAGCCCTTGCTGTTTTGCCCAGAGTTGCACGCGTTCACGCACGTGTCGGGCGCTAATACGTTTATGCTGTTTGCTGAGAAACAACGCTTTAGTATCTGCCTCTGGCAGTTGTGCTGTAAACGCAGGGCGTTGTGCCAACCACGCCTTGACTGCCGTCAGTGCTATTTTACCCACCGGCACAATACGTTGCTTGCTGCCTTTGCCGGTAACACGCAAAAGCTGTTGCTGCCAGTCGATATTATCAATGTTGGCATTCACCAGTTCTTCTAAACGTAAACCGGAAGAATAAAACAGCTCCAGCATGGCCTTATCACGACAGGCCAGAATATCGTCGTGACTGTCAAAGCTCAGCAAGTGGTTAAGTTGATCAACACCAAGATTTTTTGGCAAGCTGCGTGCTGCCTTGGGCACAGACAAGTATTGTGCCGGGTTATCGGCCCGCAAACCTTGCGCCTGCATAAAGCGGTAAAAGCTACGTAGTGCTGCCACTTTTAGGGCAATGGTGCGTGGTTTGGCACCACTGCGACGCAGTTGAATAACATGCTGTTTTAACTGTGCTTCACTAAGCACTAACCAATGCGAGTCTGCTGCTGCAGGGCTTAACGCGACCTGTTGTAGCTGGCGCTGATAACTGTCCAGCGTTTTACTGCTGTAGCCGCGTTCATACTGTAAATAGCGAAGAAACGCCTGCAGCGGCTGTTGCCACTGCGGCGATAGGGTGGTGTCAGGCTGCGTCATAACCGGGTAACAGTTGCGACAAAATGGTCGCCAGGTGACTAATAAACAGCTTATCCATAGACGGCTGAAAATGGTCATCTTGTTCGCTGCCAAAGGCGAGTAAGGCCTGCGGTTGTTCTGCCGTAACAATAAGCACCAGAGCAACAGAATGAATGTTGTCGCCAAACAAGCCTTGTTGTTCTTCTTTGTTTAACCGGCCAAGGTAAACACCCTGCTGATTTAACCGCCGCGTGAGCAACATTTGAAACGGATGTGTGCTTTGCTCGTCACTAAAACGCACTAATCGGCATGCCTGCACTTGCGGCATGGCTGCCGTAAATTGTTGTAGGTTAGCTTGTGCCTGTTGCAAGGTGGTTGTTTGATACAGTTGTGCCTGCAACTGGTTAAATGCCAGAAAGATTTGCTCGTTTTGTCGGGCAACTGACATTAGGCGGGTAATGTCATCTTCCAATGCTTGTATTTTTTCCCGCTGCAGTTCCAGCTGACGCTCTACTAGTGAAACACTGCCACGCTGTTGGTGCGGCAGCCGTAAATTAGCCAACAATTGTGGATATTGTTGAAAAAATTCCGGGTGATCCTGCAAATAGTCGTACACCACGTGTGCGGCCAGTAAATCGGTTTCTTTAATCACATTGTCTGTCATAGCAATATTTGTCCATCATAAACATGCTCAGCCGGGCCAGTCATCTTCAGCGGTTGGCCAGGGCCATTCCAGCGAATATGCAAGCTGCCGCCGGGTAAGTCTACCCGCACCTGCTGCTGTAGTTTTTTTTGTAATTGTCCCACTACTACTGCCGCACAAGCGCCGGTGCCACAGGCCTGAGTTTCACCTGCACCGCGTTCCCACACCCGAAGTTTAATGTGCCCAGGGTTAATCACTTGCATAAAACCAATATTGGCCCGTTCCGGAAAGCGCTCATGCAGTTCAAACAGCGGACCTTGTATCTGCACCGGTGCGGTTACCACATCGTCCACTTCGACTACCGCATGTGGGTTGCCCATAGAGACAACACCGCAAAGTATTGTGTGGTCGTTGGCACGCAAAATATAGGTAACTTCCTGTTTTTGCGCTTTAAACGGAACCCTGGCTGGGTCTAATTGTGGCTCGCCCATGTTAACCGTTACCTGGCCATCGGCTTCAACATACAACATAATCTTGCCAGACTTGGTGCTAACACCAATTTT
Organism: Rheinheimera baltica; assembly: GCF_030731985.1. NCBI lineage: Bacteria > Pseudomonadati > Pseudomonadota > Gammaproteobacteria > Chromatiales > Chromatiaceae > Rheinheimera > Rheinheimera baltica. The sequence continues at coordinate 40,888 of NZ_JAPJDY010000014.1, read as the reverse complement.
ATGCTTGTTAGTTAAACCGCGAGCCCGGACAAACTTGGCAAAGCAGCGGGCTCCGTTGCCACACTGTTCAACTTCAGAGCCGTCGGCATTAAAAATACGGTAATGAAAATCTAATTCCGGATCGTACGGTGGCTCCACCATTAACAGTTGATCAAAGCCAATGCCGGTGTGGCGATTAGCCAAGGCTTTGATCTGCTCTTTGGTCAGAAACACATTTTGGCTTACCGCATCGACCAACATAAAGTCGTTACCCAAGCCATGCATTTTAGAAAAATGTAACAACATCTGCGCCCCTACTTAATCGGTGACGATTTGTTCGCCACGCCATAAATCCTGCCATTGTTCGCGGGCGCGGATTAAATGCACATTACCACCATCTACCAGAATTTCGGCAGCGCGTGGGCGGCTGTTGTAATTAGAGCTCATGGTGAAGCCATAGGCTCCGGCAGAGCGCACGGCAAGTAAGTCACCTTGTGCAATAGCCAGTTCACGATCTTTACCCAGAAAATCACCGGTTTCGCACACTGGGCCAACAATGTCATATATTGCCGCGGGTGCTGCGGCATTAATATCTACCGGCACGATGGCTTGCCAGGCACTGTAAAGTGCCGGGCGGATTAAATCGTTCATCGCGGCATCAACAATGGCAAAGTTTTTTTCTTGCCCCGGTTTTAAAAACTCTACCCTGGTTAATAGCACGCCAGCATTTGCCATAATGGCACGGCCGGGCTCCATAATCAGTTCAAGTTGCGGGTAACTTTTAAGCCGTTCAACCACTTTACTGATGTAGTCGGCCGGTGATGGTGGCGTTTCTTTATCGTATGTTACGCCTAAGCCGCCACCAATATCGATGTGCTTAAGCACTATACCGTCACTGGCCAACTGATCAATTAACGTAAGCAGCTTTTCCAGTGCTTCTAAAAAAGGCTGTGTTTCTGTGAGCTGTGAGCCAATATGACAATCAACACCCACCACATTTAAATGGCTGTAACTGGCGGCCTTACGGTAAATATCTCGAGCCAGCAGGATGTCGATGCCAAATTTATTCGCTTTTAAACCGGTAGAAATATACGGATGTGTTTTGGCATCAATGTCCGGATTAACCCTTATAGAAACTGCTGCTGGCATATTGAGTTTGCTGGCAACGTGTTGCAGGCGATCCAGCTCGGCAATGGACTCTACATTAAAGCATTTAATGCCCAGCCCCAAGGCAAAGCGCATTTCGTCTTCGGTTTTCGCCACACCAGAAAACACCACTTTTTTCGCATCGCCGCCGGCGGCAATAACGCGGCGCAACTCGCCACCCGATACGATGTCAAAGCCACTGCCCAGTTTTGCCAGCAGGTTTAAAATGGCCAGGTTGCTGTTGGCTTTAACGGCATAGCACACCAAACTGCTTGGGTGTTGTGCTGCCGCACTGGCAAATGCTTTATAATGGCGCTCTATGGTCGCGCGGGAATAAACGTAACAGGGTGTGCCAAATTCGGTTGCAATGTCGGTCAGGGCGCGTTGTTCCGCAAATAAGCGGTTATTTTGGTAGCTAAAGTGGTCCACGTTGTTCATCCGTTTGTTGAGTGGAAATGGGTGTGTTTTGCTGCGGTTCTGCCACTTCTGGCGCCTGTTGTGGTAAGGTAAGTGGACCTTTTTGACCACAAGCACTTAGCAGGCTACACAGTAGAATTACTGCAGCAATAGTTAACAGCGGACCTTTGGTTGTAAAAGCATGCATGATGTTATTTTTTTATGGTGATTGCGCTCTATAATCGCATCCTTAGCGATAAAAGCAAACAGGTGAAGCAGATGAATGACCTAGAATATGATGATTTGACCGATAGTGTGTTGCTGGCAGTAGAACAAGCCGTTGATGACGCTGATGCCGATCTGGATTATGAATCGCATGGCGGCCTGCTTAGCATTAGCTTTGCTGATGGTAGCAAGATTATCATCAATAAGCAGCCTCCGCTGCAGCAACTGTGGGTTGCCACTAAGTTTAATGGGCATCATTTTGAATGGAAAAATGGCCAATGGATAGATAACCGTACCGGTGCTGAGTTTTGGCAATTAGTAAATGATGCCGCGAGCAAACAGGCTGGCGTACCACTGAATCTGGCGCCTTAAGCGCTATTGTTTTTGGAATTGTGTAATGGCTTTACTCCCTTTTGTTGATGTTAAAGCACAGGGCGATACTCGCGCTGTTGTGGTGTGGTTGCATGGGCTGGGTGATTCGGGGCATGGTTTTTCGCCGATAGTGCCTGAATTACGTTTGCCGGCTGATGCGGGCATTCGGTTTTTATTCCCGCATGCCCCAGAGCGTCCGGTAACGGTTAATGGCGGCATGCGTATGCGTGCCTGGTATGATATTAAAACCATGGAGTTAACCAGCCGGGCAGACGAAGAGGGAGTGCGCGAATCGGCTGCGGCTGTCCAGCAACTACTAGATAAACTGATTAGTGACGGCATAAGCAGTGAACGTATTATTCTGGCTGGCTTTAGTCAAGGTGGGGTAATAGCCCTGCATTTGTTAGCTCGGTTACCCTATAAGTTGGCGGGAGTCATGGCGTTGTCTACGTATATGTGCGCGCCGGAAAAAATAAAAGAAGAAGCCAATAGTGTAAATAAGTCGACACCAGTATTGGTCGCGCATGGTAGCCAGGACCCGGTTGTACCATTATTTGCCGGGCAGCAGGCGTATCACGTGCTTAAAAATGCCGGTTTTAACCCCAGCTGGCACGAATACAAAATGCCGCACAGTGTTTGCGCGCAAGAAGTGGCAGACATTAGCAGCTTTATCCAGCGACGTTTGTTGATACAGGCAGAAAGTTAATATGAACACTATTCGTATCGCCACCCGTAAAAGCGCATTGGCCTTATGGCAGGCTGAATATGTAAAAACAGAACTGTTACGCCATCATCCACAGTTAACCGTTGAGCTGGTGCCAATGTCGACACAAGGTGACAAAATCTTGGATACCCCACTGGCCAAAATCGGTGGTAAAGGGCTATTTGTTAAAGAGTTAGAACAGGCTATGCTCGAAGGGCGGGCCGATATTGCGGTGCACAGTATGAAAGATGTGCCGGTAGAGTTCCCTGATGGATTAGTGCTGCACACTATTTGTCCGCGAGAGAACCCGCAGGATGCTTTTGTGTCTAATCAGTTTAGCAGTATTGCCCAGTTACCCGCAGGTGCCGTAGTAGGAACGTCCAGTTTGCGCCGCCAGTGTCAGTTAAAAGCTCTGCGCCCCGATCTCACCGTGCGTGATTTACGCGGTAATGTAAATACCCGCTTAGCGAAGTTGGATAACGGCGAATATGCGGCCATTATTTTGGCCGCGGCAGGGTTAATACGACTTGGTTTTGAGCAGCGTATTGCCAGTTTACTGCCCATTGAAACCAGTCTGCCTGCCAATGGTCAGGGCGCGGTAGGTATTGAATGTCGTAGCGACGATATTGCCCTGCAGCAGTTGCTGGCGCCGTTAGAACATAGTGTTACTCGAAGCTGTGTACTGGCAGAGCGTGCGATGAATCGAACGCTACAGGGTGGCTGTCAGGTGCCGATTGGTGCTTATGCAGAGATTAACGGTGACACCTTATGGTTGCGCGGTTTAGTTGGTGCGCTGGATGGCAGTGAGATTATCCGCCATGACGTTCGTGGTCCGGTGGCACAAGCAGAACAGTTAGGTGTTAGCCTGGGTGAGCATTTATTGCAACACGGTGCAGATCGTATTTTGCAGGCGGTATATCAGGCTGCACCATGACAACTGCCATGTTAGAAAGCATTCCGTTTTTAATTACCCGGCCTGCAGGTAAGGCTGACAATTTGTTGGCCTCGCTAGATAGTCTTGGAGTAGGCTATTTGTATCAGCCCCTTATTACCACGGCACAGGTCAGCTTAAAGCAACAAGATCAGCAACAGCTGCAAAACGCGGCCGCGGTTATCTTTGTTAGTGTTAGTGCAGTAAACAGTTTGCAAAATCAATATGATGGCGCCTTACTCACAGCGCCTTTGTTTGCGGTAGGACAGACAACGGCACTGGCATTGCACCGCTGGTTAGGCCGCGAAGTTATAGTGCCAGAGGATCAGCGCAGCGAAGGTTTGTTGCAGTTACCTCAACTGCATGACGTGAGTGGCAAGCAGTTGGTGGTGGTACGTGGTAATGCCGGGCGTGAATTGATCAAACAAACGTTAGTGACACGTGGTGCCAGCGTACGCTACGTGCAAAGTTATAAACGCCAGCCACTGCCGTTAGATGGCGCCTTGTTGTGTCAGCAGTGGCAGCTGGCAGGCATTCGTTGTATTGTGGCAACAAGCAACGAAATTTTACAGCAGCTGTTTAATCTGGTGCCCAGCGCCAACCAGCATTGGTTACAGCAATGTGACTGGATCCTGGTGAGTCCGCGGATGCAGGAAAGTGCAATAGCACTGGGTATCGCGACAGAGCGAATTACACTGGCAGACAATGCTAATGACAGCGCATTACTGGCGGCTATCAGCCAGTTACAGAGGGAATATCAATGAGTGACAGCTTAGAGCGCGCGTCAGAAATGGATGCGCCATTGCAGCAATTAAAACATAAAATAGATGCTGAACCGGCCCCACGACGCGGCGGTGGTGCTATCAGTGGCTTAAGCTTATTGCTGGTGTTAGCACTGGGTGGCCTAGTAGGGGCTGGTGGTTATTGGCTATGGCCACAATGGCAGAGTCTGCAGCAGCAAACGAATACACTGCAGCAAAATCAGCAACGCTTAACCGACCAAAGTTTGCAGCAGCAAGAGACAAACAATCAGTTGCAACAGCTACTGCAACGTGAACAGCAACAACGTTTAATGCAGTTGGAGCAAAGCTTACAGCAGCAACAGCAGCAATTAGCGGCACAAAACCAAGCGCAAATTCAGGCACTACGTCAGTTAGTGCAAGAGCGAGATAGTGCACCGCCACGACATTGGTTACTGGCTGAAATTGAGTATTTGTTACAGATAGCCTCGCAAAAAGTCTGGCTGGAACAAGATTTTGCCACCAGCCGGGCGTTACTGGCCAGTGCCGATGAAAAATTAGCTAAGCTGGACGATCCTTCTTTAATGCTAGTGCGACAAGCTATTGCGGCCGATACGGAGCAGCTTAGCCGTATTGTATTACCTGATGTCAGCAAGGCGCATGTGCAGCTGCAGCAGCTGCAAAAATACGTTATGGAATTGCCGTTGAAGTTGCAGGTATCAACCAAGGCAGAGCCTAAAGCACCATCGACCGAATTAGCACAGTGGCGGGAAACCTTGGCCTTTCATTGGAACAATACCTGGAAAGGCCTACTGAACCCCAGAAGCGCGGTGCCAGAAGACTACTTTGATTTAACTACAGAACAACAACTTATGTTGCGTGTTGCAATGCAGCAGCAATTGCAGTTAGCGCAATTGGCGATGATGCAACACCAGCATACGGTTTATGTTGCTGCTTTACAGCAATCTAGCGACAAACTGCAACGCTACTTTAGCGCTGATGACCACGCCGTTCAGCAGTTTAGTGCTGTGCTTACAGAGCTGGCAACCATTGATGTTACACCGCCGGTCATTCAGGCGTTAACCAGTTTGGCAGAGCTACAACAGTATCAACAACAATTGGCAGGAGAGGCATTATGATCCGTGTCTTGCTGCTGATTGGTGTGCTGGCGGCAGCCATGTGGTTTGGTCCGACGCTAATAAATCACGCTGGCTACATCAAAATTATTGTTGCCGGGCAGGTATTTGAATCTACCTTGCTCGGCCTGGCATTGCTTGTTTTAGTCGCAATGGCTGCCTTGTGGTTTGCCGGCTTGCTACTGCGCAAACTGCTGCGGCTGCAACATGTGTCGTTTAACTTTTTACGCTGGCGCCGTCAACGAAAAGCCCAGCAGGCTTATGTATTGGGTATACAAGCATACGCGAAGCAGCAGTGGCAGCTGGCAAGTCAGCATTTAGCAAAAGCCTGTTACGACGATTTTATGCAGGACGAAAAGCGTTTACTTGCTGCCTATGCGGCTTTTTATGCTGGAGATGTTGCGCTGGCCAATAGCCATGTTGCGGCATTGCCGGTAGACGATAACACGACGTTGTTTTTACAAGCCGATTTGCTATTGCAGCAGGGGCAACCGGCACAGGCCAGTGCGCTGTTGGTGGATAAAGTATCGGCAGATAACGACGACAAGGGGCTGGGGCAGCTTTATTTACACGCGTTGCAACAGGCTGGGCAGTGGCAGCAGTTGCTGCAAATGGTACCGCTAGCGCTAAAACAGCAATGGTTCGATAAGGACAAGTGGCGGCAACAACGGTTTAATATTTACCCTGCTGCTATTAGTCAGCTAAGCCAGCAGCAACGCTTTGATGAAAACGCAGACTACTGGACTAATTTACCCGCTAAAGAGCGAAAATCGACCGCAGCAAATATTGGCCGAGCCTGGGCTATGGCGCAAAATGGTCAAAATGAGGCGGCGGAAAAAATACTGGTGAGCCAGCTGCAACTTGCTGAACTGCCGCAATTATTGCCTTATATCCGTCAAATACCCTTAGGTAAATCGGTACTAAAACTTCGTAAGCAGGTGCAACACTGGTTACGTGATAATGCCAGCAATGGTTACTTATATGCGCTGTTAGCATATCTGGCAGAGCAAGAAGGTGAAGTGCAACAAGCCGAGCTGGCCTGGAATAAAGCGCGGCAATATGAACCCAAGCTTGGATAAACCTGCATTAAATGGGCTGGCAGCGCAAAGCACGTCTCAAGCAAAGGTGCTGGTGCTGGGCAGTATGCCTGGTGCCATCTCATTGCTTGAACAGCAGTACTATGCCCATCCACGTAATCAATTTTGGCCAATAATGGCCGAAATTGGCGGTTTTTCTGCCAACCTTTCCTATCAAGATAAAGTTGAAGCACTTAACACACGCGGCGTAGCATTGTGGGACGTTATTGCCAGCTGTCAGCGAAGTGGCAGCCTGGACAGTGCAATTCGAGATGAGCAGCCAAACGATTTTGCCGGTTTTTTTGCAACCCATTCCCAGTTAGTTGCTATTGGTTTTAATGGCGCTAAAGCCTGGCAAAGTTTTAAGCGCTATGTGCTGCCACGAAATACGCTGCCCTCGCATATACAGTTACTAAATTTGCCTTCAACCAGTCCAGCGTATGCAGCGATGAGCTTTGCCCATAAACTCAAAGTATGGCAACAACTTAAACCCTTTTTGTTGTAGTTCACCTCAGGCTTGTGTTTGATTATTTACGCGTTTTGACATTTATTTTCTTGACAGATTTCGGCGTAAGAACAATATTGATTAGTAATTGAACTGTCATGTATGTGTGCTATGACTTTATTACTATGCAGCGCTGGAACATCTCAGCAGTGGGTCGCCCGACCTGCTAACCTGCATGGCTGTTCAACAGACTATCATTTGTCTGAGTGGTTCGACGAATAGCATTTCCCCTCTGATTTATCCCTAATTTTCTGCTCAGCGTTTTGCTGTGCGGAATAATACGGCCGTTTGGCCATTTCCTTGAAAAAAAACAATAAGCAGGAAGTAAAAATGAAAGCACTAAGTCTATTGGGCGTAGTTGCGCTATTGCTATGTGGCAATGCGCAGGCCTGTCTGCAACAAGAAAGTGAAAATAATAATAGCGAAAGCAGGGCTAATGGCCCGCTATGCAGTGGTGTAGCTGTGCAAGGCGATATTGGTAGCCGGACTGACAGCGATTGGTACGCATTTGACACCACATCGACAGGTGATATTAGCGTTAGCTTGAGTCATGGTAATAATGCCGATTTTGATTGGTTTTTATATCGCTCTAGCGGCAGCTATATCGCTTCCGGCCAAAGTGGTTCTAATCCTGATAGTGGTAACTATAGCGCTTCACCTGCTGGCCAGCATTTTATCAAAGTTACCCGGTATAGCGGTACCGGCGCTTATCAATTGTCTGTCACCTTCAATGGCGCAGGCAGCGGTGGCGGCGGTGAGCCAGAGCCAGGCAGCTGTAACTACGGTGCCAGGCCGTCTAAGCCGGGTGGCTTAACGGCAACTTTGGTTGGTAGCAGCGCGGATACCTGCGTCAGTTTAACCACGCCTGCCGTACTGCTAATGGGCGGTGGCGCAGATGTTGATGCGGCATTTAGCAATCGTATTAAACCGCATATTAAGGGAGGTAATGTTGTTGTACTACGTACCTCAGGCACTGATGCATACAACGACTACCTGCAAGGATTAACTAATGCGGCATCGGTAGAAACGCTGATTGTTAATACCCGTACTAAGGCCAATAGCGACTATGTCGATTGGGCCATTCGTGCTGCAGAGTTCGTGTTTATTGCTGGCGGTGATCAGTCCGACTACCTTAATCAATGGCAGGGTACCAAAGTTGAAGATGCGCTACTGCACCTTTATAACAAAGGCGGCGCAATTGGTGGTACCTCAGCGGGTAATCATGTACTTGGACAGTTTATTTACGATCCGGACGGTGTTTCAGGCGCAATCAGCTCGGAAGCGGTTACCGACTTTTGCCACCAAACGATCAATATCAGTAATGATTTCCTTAATCTACCGCTGTTGAACGGCATTATTACCGATACCCATTTTCGGCAACGTGATCGTATGGGGCGTTCCGCTGTGTTTCAGGCACACTTAGGCAGCACAGGACGGGTTGTCGCCGTGTCTGAAGCCACTTCAATGTTTGTTACGGCAAATGGTCAGGGTGTTATTGACGGCTCTAATGAAGCGTATGTGCTTAGGGCTGACAGTCAAACGCAATACCAGCAAACCAATTGCGGTCAACCGGTCATCATTAATAACCTGTTGCGTTACAAACTGTTACCAGGTCAAAGTTATAACCTGCTGAACAACAGTACTAGTGTAAGCCCAACCCGGCTGAGTATCGACGGTCGAAGTGGTAACTTCTACAACCCAACAAATCCATATTAAACATAACGTTTGATAAGGTGCAGTACAGTCTGTCGCCGCAAGGCGACAGACTTTTATTTACAAAAAGGTAGAGTCAAAATGAAAGCGATATTACCGCTGTGCATGGTGTTGTTGTTTGGATGCACTCAACAAGGACAAGATAGCGTGAGCAATGATGCATTGGACGCGATAGCGAATGCTGAACAATGCGGTTTTGGCCCCCGGCCGACAAAACCCGCGTCACTGCAGCGTTATGCTGTGGGTTATACCGAAGATGTCTGTGTGCCGTTATCACCCGAACAAGCAGGCGTGATCTTAATGGGAGGCAGTACCGATGTAGACAGTGTTTTTATTGATAAAGTGCGGCCGCATATTCAAGGCGGCAATGTTCTGGTACTAAGAACGCAAGGCGAGGATGGCTATAACGACTATTTATGGCATTTGCTGCAGGCAGCGTCGGTAGAGACATTGTTGGTCGATAGCAGAGATAAAGCTAATAGTGAATATGTCAGCTGGGCGGTGCGTACGGCCGAGTTTATTTGGTTTGCTGGTGGTGATCAGTCAACGTATATCGCCAATTGGCAAGATACCGCATTACAGCAAGCACTGCATAATGCCTATAACCGCGGCGCCATTATTGGCGGTACGTCTGCCGGCAATGCCATTCTGGGCAGCGTCGTGTATAACCCAGATGGTGTGGGCAGCGCGGTATCAAGTGAGGTAGCGCAAGATTTTTGTCATGAAAACATTAAATTTAGCCCAGACTTTTTAGCCGCACCTATGCTGGCCAATACCATTACCGATACCCATTTTAAGCAGCGCGATAGGATGGGGCGGCTTATGGTGTTTTTGGGTCATCATCAGCCGCAAAATCTAACAGGCATTGCCGTGTCAGAGCGCACGGCAATGTGGGTGGAACGTTCTGGCGATACCGAGGTATTTGGCGAGCATGAAGTCTATATCGTACGCGCTGACACGCAATCGAGCTACCAGCAAACCCGCTGTGGGCAACCGGTTCAGGTAACAGACTTACTGCGTTACCGCTTAGTGCCAGGTGATAACTACCAGTTATTGCGGCATCAGTCTAATGTGAGCCCGATACGGTTAAGTTTAGATGGAGATCGAGCCCAGCTTTATAGCCCGCTAAATCCATACTGATAACACCAATAAGCCTTATGTTTAAGCGCAAACGGAATTAATTACTGTCCCGCTGGTCTGATGCTGACTAAAGCAAAGCAGGGACAGTCATTTTTTGTCAGGTGTTATTCTCGCAGTAAAAGTCTTTTTACAAGCCTATGGCCGAGCTTTAGCTTTGGCGTTGCTATTGCACTTACTATTTTTGACTGCATTATTACAAACCCGATTTACACCGTTGGCTAAGCCGCCTGCCGCTGAAGCAACAGTGTCGTACTTGTACCAACCGCCACCGCCATTGCAACAAAAAGCGCAGGCATTGTCCGTGCCTGAAAGCAGTGATAAAACTGAACCTGTCGCGACAACCACAGCTCCCGCTGTGGTGGAAAAGTCAGCAAAGAAAGTTGATACCCGTAGCGCTGTTGTTGCTGAAAAATTACCTGATATCGTTGACCAACCAGAAAAAAAACATACAGAGCAAGCGGCAACGACACTGCAACTAAGCCTGGCACAGCGTGCATTAAACCGTGCCGCAACCGTCGACCCTGTTACGATTGAACAAACCGCTGCAGCAAGTTATCAACAGTTTTTACAGGCGCAGCAACAGCCCAAAATAACGGTAGAAAAGCGCCATCAATTGCTAAGCCGTGATCCGGCTAAGCATATGGTTCGCATCAGGGAAGGGGTTTGTGTTATTGGCGACCCTGATCTGGACGGTTTCGAGCAGTTGATGGAGGCTAAAAGGGTGCCATGCGGCGATAAAGATGCGTCCAGCGTTATACTAAAACAGGCGCTGGAAAAACATATTAAACGCTAGCTAGGCGTCGGCTATATGCTGCTCTAAGCGGGCTTTTAGCTCACCTTCAATCGCTACTGCTTTACCGGTTTTCTGATCCAGGCAAACAAAGGTGACCTGGGCATCGGCGGCAACGGCATCTTTACCGGCAATACGCACTTCTTGTGTTACAACGGCACTTTTACCGCCTACTTTACTAAAGCGGGTAAACACTTCGAGTGTATCGCCCATGGTGGCGGCTACCCGGTAATTGATATTGATATTAACAATGACCCAAGCCAGGTTATGTTTGGCAAACCACTCAATATCGCCGCTGTCTTCTAGGTAGCCCCAGCGCGCTTCTTCCAGAAACTCCAAATAGCGGGCGTTATTCACGTGCTGGTAAATATCTAAATGGTACCCGCGCACTTTAATCAGGGTTTTGTGTGTCATGTGTTGGCTTAGTATTTGATTCAGGTGAAGTGATTGTGGCATATCAAAACTGGCCAAACCAGTGTTAGTGCTGAAGTTTTTTGTAACATACAGTGATCAATATTTGCAAAATAAAACTTTTTCGGTAAATTGCTAGCAAGCTTAATAAAATCAATCAGTTTAAGGGAACCGGATGAAAAAGTGGATTTGGCTGGCGCTGCTAAGCTGTGGCGCTGTGCAAGCTGACATGTTGGACGCGTTAAAAGCTTATGAACAAAAAAACTATATTGATGCGCAGCAACAGTTTGCTGAGTTGTTGCCATTGGGCAATGAGCTGGCAGCTTTTAATTTAGGTGTTATGGCATACCAGGCTGAAGGGCAACCGCAAGACCTGACCAAAGCACTAACCTATTTTATGCTTGCCGCTGACTTGCGGCATGAGCAGGCAAAAAACTTATTGGCACGTTTGGCTGCGCAAGCCAGTGAGCAACAATTGGAGCTGGCCAATCAGGAGTTTGAACGGTTAAAACAACGCGTGGCTATTGTCGCGACAGATTTAACCAAATCTCGCAATGCTAACGCACCTGAACCTATTCGGCGTGTACATCCTGACTACCCCATAGAGGCTGCGCGGCAAGGGCAGTTTGGTTATGTAGCGTTGCGCTTTTTAGTTGATGAGCAGGGCGAAGTTACCGCGGTGGACACCATGGATGCGTATCCAAAGAAGGTGTTTGAAAAGTCGTCAATTCAGGCGCTGAAACGCTGGCGTTTTGAGCCCAGTGGGCAAAAGCATCTGATGAACGTTCGGTTAAATTACTCCTTCGATGGTGGCGTTAAATTATCCGCTGTAGAAAACATGATGGAACAGCATAAGTTGTGGGAGTACGCCGCTTTAGGTGCGCCAGAGTATCAGCTGGCGCTTGGGACTTTGTTGTCGTTAATTGAAATACAAAGCCCGAACAGCTTTTGGTACGACCCTGATATGCCATTAGCCGCAACGCCAGATTTTAGTATTTATACCAAGCATGCCGTGCTTCGTCCTGACTTTGATGGTTTTTGGGGGCGTGCGATTGTCAGGGTAGCTGAAGACGGCACGATTACTGAACAAATCAAAGCTGATTTTGAACCGGGTAGTGAGTTAACCAGCCTGGTAGGTTTAAAACTGAAAGGCAAAGTAGAAACGGATGTATATCGTGTAGCGCGTTCATCTACTGATGGTGCTCGGCGCGTTTATGTTACACCGTCTATTCAAACTTCTCGTGCTATGTCTGGCATGTTTTGGTGGGAGCAGGCAGCTAAAAATGGTAATTTGGACGCGCAGCGTGTAATGGCGGCTTATGATGCTCAATGGGAAAATTATTTGTTAAGCCAGCAAGATGCTGAAGTGATGGCCTGGACGGGTACCCGCTTGATTATTAATGGTCAGCGTGAGCAGGGTATGGCATTGTTAGAGCAGGCGATAGCAAAAAACTATCAGCCAGCAAAAGAAATGAAAAAACAGTTTATGTAACCGTCTACTGTATATAATAAAAACGCCCCTTGTGGGCGTTTTGTATTTTTAGATATAGGCAAAGGCATCGCCAAACATATGTTCCCGATGTGCACCTTGTTCAATAAAGGCGCTACGCACTACGCCAGCCATGGCAAACGGGCCAGCAACATAAATATCGTAGGCTTCTAAGGAAACAAAATCTTCCAGCACGGCTTCATGCACCATGCCGCTGCGGCCCTGCCAACTTTCATCCAGCTGTTGTACGACCGGAATAAAACGGTATTTACTGTTTTGTGCTGCCCACTGCTGCATTGTTGCATTGTGGTACAGCGCGGCCTGCTCACGCACGCCCCAGTAAACAAATACCGGTCGGTCTACTTTTGTCGCCGCGATGCTTTGCGCAATGCTGTAGACATAAGAAAACCCGGTACCGCCTGCGACTAAAATTAGTGGCCGCTCGCTGTCGGCACGAAATTGCGCATTACCCAGGCCAATTTCTGCTTGCACCGGTTGCTTTAACTGGTGCTGTTGCAACAGGTGCGCCAGTGCCTGGCTGGCATACTGATCGGCTACCGCGCCACCAATATGAAGCTCCAGTTGCGGCTGTGCGGGGGTGCTGGCAATTGAAAAAGGCCGTTTGTCACTGTCGCTCAGGTAAAGTTGTAAATACTGGCCGCTTTCAAATGTTACCGGCTCAGCCGGCGTTAACACCACACGATTAACCGTGGGGGTTAAGGCTTCAATTACATCTACGTTACAGGAAATTGTTGTCATAATATTCTTCGCGAAAACCTCAGCGCTTAGCTTTGGATAAAAGGATGGTGTAAAACCAGATCGGTACAGGGGTAGGCTAAACAACAGTAAGTAAACTGCTGTTGTTTGTCCAGCTCAGTTAGCGGCTGCGGTTCACTATAACGCACCTCACCACTTTTTAATTTGCAGACACAGCTGGTGCATACGCCCTGGCGGCAACGATTAGGAAAGTCGATACCGTTACGCAGTGCAGCGTCTAGGATGGTTTCATCCGGTTTCACAGTAAAACTTAGCTGCGCTGGCGCAATAGTGACCAAAAAACTCACAATTTGCTGTCCTTTATTGGCAACGTAATACCCAAGGTAGACCAAATCGCATCTACGCGTTGCTTAACAGCCGGGTCCATTACAATGGGCTCACCCCATTCGCGGTTGGTTTCGCCCGGCCATTTATTGGTAGCGTCCATGCCCATCTTTGAACCCAGGCCAGAGACCGGTGAGGCAAAGTCAAGGTAGTCTATAGGTGTGTTTTCAATCAGTGTGGTATCGCGTGCCGGGTCCATACGGGTGGTAATGGCCCAAATCACATCCTGCCAGTCACGGGCATTGATATCGTCATCGCACACAATCACAAACTTGGTGTACATAAACTGGCGCAGGAACGACCAAACACCCATCATTACGCGCTTGGCGTGCCCGGGGTACTGCTTTTTCATGGTCACAATAGCCAGCCGGTACGAGCAGCCCTCCGGTGGCAGGTAAAAATCGGTAATTTCTGGAAACTGTTTTTGCAGTATGGGCACAAAAACTTCATTTAACGCCACGCCCAGAATAGCCGGCTCATCCGGTGGTCTGCCGGTATAGGTGCTGTGATAAATAGGGTCTTTGCGCATTGTTATATGGGTTACGGTAAATACCGGAAAACTGTCTACCTCGTTATAATACCCAGTGTGATCGCCATAGGGCCCTTCGGGCGCCATTTCACCCGGAGCAATATAGCCTTCCAGTACAATTTCAGCGCTGGCGGGTACCTGTAAATCATTGCTGATGCACTTTACGACTTCAGTATTGTCGCCACGTAGCAAACCGGCAAAACCATACTCTGACAATGTATCTGGCACCGGAGTTACCGCCCCCAGAATGGTGGCTGGATCGGCTCCCAGGGCCACCGATACCGGATAATTTTGTCCCGGATTGGCCTTTTGAAACTCATAAAAATCCAGCGCGCCGCCGCGGTGCGATAACCAGCGCATAATCAGCTTATTTTTGCCCAGCACTTGCTGACGGTAAATGCCCAGATTTTGACGCTCTTTATGTGGGCCCTTTGTTACGGTCAAGCCCCAGGTAATTAACGGTGCAGCATCACCAGGCCAGCAGGTCATTACCGGTAGCTGAGTTAAATCAACCTGTTCATCACTTAACACAATTTGCTGACAGGCGGCTTTTTTCACCTGCTTTACCGACATATTCAGCACCTGCTTAAAAATAGGCAATTTACTGAAAGCGTCTTTCAAGCCTTTTGGCGGCTCTGGCTCTTTTAAAAACGCCAATAGCTTGCCCACTTCCCGCAGCGCAGAAACCTCTTCCTGGCCCATGCCCAGTGCCACCCGTTGCGGGGTACCAAACAGGTTAGCCAATACCGGCATGGAATAGCCTTTGGGGTTTTCAAATAAAATAGCCGGGCCACCGGCGCGCAGCGTGCGGTCAGCAATTTCGGTCATTTCCAGCACCGGGTCCACTTCGACGGTAACTCGAACAAGTTCACCGCGCTGTTCCAGCTGGGCAATAAAATCGCGCAGATCTTTATATTTCATAGTGGCCTTTTAACAACGAAAGGGCATAAATACGACATAAATGCCACTTCGATCAGAATGACAACATTATACAGCTCTGTTGCGCGCTGACCAGTTTTGCCAAAGCGCTAAATAAAAGGAGATATGCACAGCTGTGCCAATTAGTTTGATTTTTCACAGCCACATAAAATGACGCCCAATTCACTTGGGTTAATATCCGCTGAAATGACATGAAATATTTGCAGCAATAAGCTGGCAGAAAAAATGCCTTTACTGAGTTTTGAGCGTAAGTTGGCAGGAGTTTGCTCAATACCTATATTGGCCAGCAAGTTACTTAGCTCAGCGTATTTGATACCCCGTTTTTGCAATTCAGCCTTTACCAGACGTGACGCGACACAGTTCCAATGCGGCAATTTGTTGCTCATGATACACACCTGAATAACATTGACCACATTTAAAATACATGGTACACATCTTTATAGCAAGGTATAGGTTTAATATGGAGAAATCTGCCCATGAGATTGTTAAGTGTAATGTTAATGGCGCTGGTGTGCGTACCGGTATTCGCGGTGGATTATATTCAACCTAAACCTTTACAGGAAGTGGTAAAAACGCCGGTAGCAACAGTAAAGTCTGGCCAACAGCAGCTACCCATTATCAGTTGGGGTGCTGATATGGCCACCATATATGCAAATGGCAATAGTCAAAAATCAACACCTCAATCTTTGTTTGCCGCTGCCGGGCTAGATTTCAATTTGGCGCGTGAAGATGTTTTCGCCACGCAGCTATCGAATTATCTTAGCGGGCAAACCCCCTATCTGCGCGGTACTATGGGCATGTTGAACATGGCGGCAGACTTATTAAACAAAGATACCAGAACAAAGCCGGTTGTTATTTTTAAATTGTCTGACTCGGCAGGCGGCGATGCCCTTGTCGTAAAAGACAGCATTCGTACCGTGGCTGATTTGAAAGGCAAAACCATCGTGTTGCAAGCCTATGGCCCTCATGTCGACTACCTAACGCGCATTTTGCAAGATGCTGGCATGTCAGTAAAAGATGTAAACCTGCGTTGGGTTGCAGATTTAACAGGTACCAATAATTCACCAGCCGCGGCGTTGCGAACTAAAGAGATAGATGCTGCCTTTGTTATTACGCCCGATGCGCTGGCGTTAACGTCAAATGGTGCTGTCGGCACTGGCTCAGAGGATTCAGTAAAGGGCGCGCGTATTTTACTGTCAACCAAAACTGCCAACAAAGTGATCGTTGATGTTTACGCCGTGCGCAGTGATTATCTGCAGCAACAGCCAGCGCAAGTGCAGGCTTTTGTCGGTACTTTATTGAAAGCCCAGGAGCAGGTTGCCACGTTGGTTGCTCAGCGGAATCAACAGAAACAAGACTACAACAGCTTCCTGCGTGCATCAGCACGGTTGTTATTGGATGCAGAGACTGCAACGGCTGATGCTGAGGGGCTTTATCAAGACGCAGCGCTGGCTTTGTTTAATGGTAATAAAGCTTTTTTTTCCAGTAGTAACGATTTGCGTCGTTTTTCTGTCATTGCCGAGGAGTCACTGGCGGGTGTAAAAGCCTTACAAATGGCAACGGGCGCTATGTCTTTGACAGCAAACAATTGGAATTATGAGTTGCTGCGCACTGGTATTGGTGCAGTGAAGTCGGTCGAGTCAGTACGATTTAATGAAAACGCTGCTGCCGCTGTTGTATCACGCAAGCAACAACAAGGTTCACTTGCTGAAGGTGAGTTATATTCTTTTGAGGTGTATTTTGCACCAAACCAAAATGCTTTTAGCGCAGATCTTTATAAAGAAGCCTTTGATAAAGTTATAAACTTAGCCTCTACTTATGGCGGAGCACTTATTACAGTAGAAGGTCATACCGACCCCATGGGTTACTTACGCCAGAAAAAGGCTGATGAAAACGCGTTAGTGTTGGGGCGGGTTAAACAGTCTGCCAAAAACCTCAGTTTCAGCCGTGCACAAAGTGTGCGCAGTGAAATTATAGCTTATGCCAATACCAAGGGTTTGGCGCTCGATTCCAGCCAGTTTGTTACCGTTGGGCACGGCATTGCGTTGCCGAAAACGGGCATATGCGGCGACGAACCTTGTGCACCGAAAACGGAGCAGGAATGGCGGTCTAATATGCGGGTGGTGTTTCGCATTATTCAGGTTGAAGCTGAAGCTGACGTGTTTAAACCACTGTAGAGCAGGATGAAAATGAGAACAGCACTATTATTATCTGCTTTATGCCTTGCTGGCTGTGGTCCTGCTATTGAGCCTGTAGCACAAGATACTGTCGAAGAAACGGCACAGCAAAAAAGCTACGCCTTAGCGGCCACTCGTTATGACTGGCCGGCAGCGAGCCAAAATCAGTCTTTAGCAGATAATTTACTGACACAAAACTATTATCTGGTTTTTGACGGTTCCGGTTCTATGTCGGATAGTAAGTGTGCGTCATCGCAGGAAAAAATTGACGTCGCAAAGTCCGCCATAAACAAATTTATTCAAAACATTCCGTCAACAGCGAATATCGGCTTATATGTTTTTGACCACTACGGCGCTCAGGAACGAGTGCCCTTAGGGCAAAACAGAAGCCAACTAATAGAGTCGGTTAAACGTGTGCTAGCCAACGGAGGGACTCCCTTGCGCTCAGCAGCCGAGGCTGGATATGAAGCCTTGACTAAACAAGCGCAAAAGCAGCTGGGGTATGGTGAATACCATTTAGTTATTATTACCGATGGTGAAGCCAGTAACAACGAAGACCCTGAACCGATTGTCAGGAAAATCCTGCGTGAGTCACCCGTTCAAATTCATACCATAGGTTTTTGTATTGGCGAAGGGCATAGCTTAAACATTCCGGGGCAAACTTATTATGCGGCAGCTAGCAACCCAGCAGAGTTGGACGCTGGTCTGGCGCAAGTTTTGGCTGAAGCTGATGATTACAATCTGCTTGATTACAACGGATCTGAAAACTAATGAACCACGCTCGTTCGGCTATGGTGTTGTTTCTGCTCGGCGCTATTGCAATCGGTGGTTACTACCTGTTTAAAGAGCAACATCTGGAAAATGCTTTTAAAGCCAGCTCTGATGCGTCCGGTGCAAAAGATCGCATCCGTATTGCGGTTGACTCCTGGGTTGGTTATTACCCTCTGTGTTCAGCTGAGTTGAAAAAGCGCCTGCGCGAGCTCGGTTATGTGCTCGAGTGCGTTGATGATGGTGCCGACTATCCGGGCCGAATGAAACAATTACAACAGGGCAACATCGATTTTGCCGTGGCAACGGTGGATAGCTACATTGTTGCCGGCGCCGCGGTTCGCTATCCGGGTGTTATTGTCAGTGTCATTGACGAGTCCAAAGGTGGTGATGCGATCATTGCGCGTAAAACGCGTTTTGCATCGCTGAATGACTTAAAAACCGGCGATATTAAGGTTGCACTTACACCATCATCGCCCAGTGAGTTTTTGGCTAAGTCGCTTGCGGTGCATTTTGATCTGCCGCCGCTGGCAAAGTCAAAGCCATGGCTGGTAGCAACTGATGGTTCAGCCCAAGCGTTACAAGCATTACAGCAAGGTCAGGTTGATGTAGCCGTGCTATGGGAGCCAGATGTTAGTCGCGCGCTGCAAGACAAACAGTTTCATCGTCTTATAGGTACTGAGCAAACTGAGCGCATGGTCGTTGATGTGTTGGTTGCTCAGCGTGATCTGGTGGCGAAAAAGCCTGAGTTGGTTAGTGTGTTTTTGCAACAGTATTTTCGCGTGCTGAAACGTTATCGGGATGAACCCAAGCTGTTGCAGCAAGAACTTGTTCTACATACTGGTTTAGCAGAAGCTGACGTTGACACTATGGTAAAAGGTGTTGCCTGGGCATCTCTAACGGACAATGCACTAACCTGGATGGCGCATGATGCCAAGGTACCGTCAAAAGAAGCGGCGATAAGTAGTATTGAATCAGTCATTTCAGTGCTGACAGATTATGGTGATTTGAACCGTAACCCACTGCCGGATGCAGATCCGTATCGATTGCTAAACAGCAGCTTTGTGCATCAGTTACATTTACAAAGTAACGCCGGTTTTACTGGCGCAGCTGATGCACTACCGCAGGCAAAACAAAACTATGCCGCTTTAAGTGCGGCGCAGTGGCAGAATATGCGAGAAGTTGGCACATTAAAATTGCGGGCAATCAATTTTTCTTCCGGCAGTGATGTGTTGTCATTAGATGACAAAACCCGGCTTGATGAAATTGCTGCAACCTTGTCACATTATCCACATTTTTATATTGATATCCGCGGTCATTCAGGTGTGCGGGGTGATGCTGCTGCAAACCGACAGTTATCGCAAGACAGAGCTGATGCCGTTGCTCGTTATTTAGAATTGACACATAGTTTTGCTATAAACCGAATGCGTGCGCAAGGGGTCGGTGGTGAGCAGCCGCTGGCACGACAACCGGGTGAAAGCGAGCGAAGTTATTTTTATCGCCTGCCACGGGTTGAGCTAATTTTCTTAACTGAGCAGCTGTAAGCATGGCGGCAAAAGACCTATTTCAACCCGCGCAAATTAGACGTGCTGTAGCACAAAAAGCGGCGATAAGCCCTTTTGTGCTCTATCCAGCAGTATTAAGTGGTTTAGGGGTTGTTACCGGTGCGCTGTTTGGTTTTGGCGGCCTGGCGCTGGGTGTTGTTGGTTTTGGTGCTGCAACGGCGGTAACGGCATTTGCCACCGAATTTGGCTGGCGTCGAGATGAGCATGCCAAAAACATTTTAATGCAAGCCACGCGCAAGATGGAGCAACGCCGTCAACACGTCATTAGCAGTATCAAACAAGAGTTGGCCGGGCTGGATTTGCCGTTAGCAGCAGAGCAAGTGGATACCTTTGATGTGAAGTTCTCCACTTTTGTTGCTGTGTTAGCTGATAGGTTTGCCATAACAGAACTGACTTACGCCCGTTACTTGGGAGTAGCAGAGCAAGTGTATTTAAGTGGCTTGGATAATATACGCAATGCCATGATCGCGCAAAAGGCACTGGGTGCTATTAACGCCGACAGACTGCGGCAACGTATTGCTGGCCTGTCAGCATCGGCACCAGAGCGGCCTGCTTTGTTAAGCCGATTGGAAGGCTTTAACAGCACGTTGGCACAAATCAGCGAACTGTTGTTGTTGAACGAAAAAGCTTTAACCCAGCTGGATGATGTAACACAGCGTTTAGCCAGAACGAAAGTAGAGCGTGGTATGGCAGACTCAGATACAGAGTCTGCCATTGCTGAGTTGCATCGTCAGGGCCTGCGCCTGGCAGAATATGCCAGCCAATAAGCATTAATGGAGAGAGATATGACAACATCAGATGTAAGTGAAAATGCTGCATTGCAGGCCGTGACTGCCGACATGCTTAGCGCTGAAGTCGATACGCCAGCGCAGCAACAAGTGCCAGCTGATATTATTCAAGCTGCGGATCAGGTTGTTGCGCAGTTGTTTGCTGTTGATGTCGACAATGAAACGGCAAAGCAGCAAGCGGTACAATCTGTAGAAACCATGGGCTTAAAGCTACAGCAAGAAGCCTCGCGCCGTTCTGAGATTTTAAAACAGCCAATAGCAACATTGGCGCGCAACAGTGAAGATGGCGGGCCTGTGGCAAAGTCATTGCTGGACCTGCGTGACACAGTAGAAGACCTTGATCCGAATCAGTACGATTTTTCCATGTCAGGTTTACGGCGCTTGCTGTCGCTGGTCCCCGGCGTAGGCACCGCAATGCGGCGTTACTTTTCAAAGTTTCAGTCTGCCAGTGGCGTGATTGACAACATTATTGACGCTCTGGATAAAGGGGCAGAGCAACTGAAACGTGACAACATTACGTTGGCAGATGATCAGAAGTTTTTACAACAATTGACCAAAAAACTGGCTCAAGCCGTCGTGCTGGGCCAGCAAATTGATTTGAAGCTTAGTGCCAGGCTCAACGAGTTGCTAAAAGATGATCCGCGCTACGCGTTTATTGAGCAAGAACTGCTGTTCCCTTTGCGTCAGCGCATTATGGACTTGCAGCAACAGCAAGCCGTAGCACAGCAAGCTGTGCTCACCGTCGAAGTGATCATCCGTAACAACAAAGAGTTAATTCGTGGTGTGCAGCGAGCGCTGAATGTTACGGTAACGGCGCTGCAAACGGCGGTAACATTAGCGCTGGCATTAGAAAATCAGCGTATTACACTGGCTAAAGTTACTGCAGTTAACGAAACCACTAATAAGTTAATTGCTGGCACGGCCAGTAAATTACGCACCCAAGGGGTGGCTATCCATAAGCAAGCCGCTGCAACACAGCTAGATATTGCCGTGCTGCGCACAGCGTTTGCCGATATTGCTGCAGCATTGGATGACATTCAGCAGTTCCGCCGTGACGCCCTGCCACAGATGCAACAGAATATTACCGAGATGGAGCAGGCAAATCTTGCTAATGCAGAGCGTATTGAGTCTTTGTTAAAAGGCCGTGATTCGCAAGCCAAACTGGGTTTAGGCAGCCAGATTGATCAATTATTTGAGTTGGATAACAAGGAGTAACACCCGATGAAATTATTTCGTTCCGTTATACTGGGCACAGCGTTGCTGGCCAGTTGCAGTGCTTTGGCTGCGGATAAATTTAAAATGGCTTGGTCACATTACACAGGCTGGGAGCCGTGGGCTTACGCAGAAGAGTCTGGCATCCTGAAAAAATGGGCAGATAAATATGGTATAGAAATTGAGCTGACGTTGGTGAACGACTACGTTGAGTCGATCAATCTGTACACGGCGGGCCAGTTTGATGCCTGTACTATGACAAATATGGATGCGTTAACCATACCCGCTTCTGGTGGTATTGATTCTACAGCACTTATTATTGGCGACTACTCGGCAGGTAACGACGGTATTGTGATGCGCAATGCAAAAACTGTTGCCGATTTAAAAGGCAAAGATGTTTTACTGGTAGAGCTGTCGGTTTCACACTATTTATTAGCGCGCGCGTTGGAAATGCACGGTATGAGTGAGCGTGATATCCGCGTGGTAAATACCTCAGACGCTGATATTGCCTCAGCTTTTGTGGCACAAAAAGACGTTGCTGTTGTGACGTGGAATCCGCCACTGCAGCAAGTCAGACAGGTGAAAAATGCCAATTTACTGTTTGATTCTGCAAAAATTCCGGCAGAAATTCTCGATTTGACGCTGGTGAAAACCGCAGCGGATGAGCGGTTCAAAAAAGCGTTAACAGGTGCCTGGTATGAAACAATGGCAGTGATGAGTGGCGGCGGCAAAGCGCAGAAAGAGGCAATAAGCGCGATGGCACGCTCTGCCGGGTCAACGGATGCTGAATTTAATGCACAGTTGCAAACCACGCAGATGTTTTATCAGCCAGCCGATGCCGTTGCTGTGGCAACCAACAGCAAGCTCGCTGAGACCATGGACAGCGTAAGGCAATTCAGTTTTGCCAAAGGCCTGTTCGGTGTTGGTGCTAAAACGGTTGACCACGTGGGCATCAGTTTTGCGGACGGTAAGGTTTTAGGTAACAGCAAGAATGTAAAACTGCGCTTCGACGCCAGTTATATGGAGATGGCGCGTGACGGCAAATTATAAGCCGGTGCAGCCTGCGCGGTTGTTTGGTGTGCATGCCACACCACGCAACTGGCATAAGCTGGTATTGGGCCTGTTACCTTTTATATTGATCATTGCGCTGTATGCGTATGCTTCGCATGCACGAAAGTTGGACAACCCAGACGATAAACTGTTACCTGGTTTCAGTCAGATGGTAGAAGCCATGCAGCCGTTGGTCATGCAGCCAAGTCCGCGCAATGGCCAGTATGTTTTCTGGGCGGATACGCTATCGAGTTTAACGCGCTTAGCATTGGGTTGTAGTCTGGCCTTTGTTGCTGCGCTTTGGTTGGGGCTAAATATGGGCGCCTTTCGTGGTTTGGAGGCTAGCGCCAGCCCTTTTATTACCTTTATTTCTATGATTCCGCCGCTGGCATTACTGCCAATGCTGTTTATTACACTGGGTGTGGATGAGGTTGGCAAGGTAGCATTAATTTTTATCGGCACCTTTCCATTAATGACACGGGACGTATTTATTGCGACCAAAGCCATTCCAAGAGAGCAACTGGTAAAGACACTAACCTTAGGTGGTACGCAGTTGGCGTACTTATATCGTATTGCATTACCACAAATTATGCCGCGCGCATTGGATACGTTCCGGTTAAGTCTGGGCGCAGCCTGGTTGTTTTTAATCGCAGCTGAGGCGATTGCGTCGACGGATGGTTTGGGATATCGCATCTTCTTGGTGCGGCGTTATCTGGCGATGGATATTATTATTCCCTATGTAGCCTGGATCACCTTGATTGGCTTTTTACTGGATTGGGCTTTGCGCGTGTTGGCGCGGCGCTTATATCCTTGGTACGCCGGAGTAAATAGTAAGTGAATCAGAATAATAAGCTTAGTATCGAAGATGTCTATAAATCATACGGCAATAAGCTGGTACTCGATAATATCGATTTGAAAGTAGCTGCGGGTGAATTGTGTACTCTGGTTGGGCCCAGTGGTTGTGGTAAAAGTACCTTATTACGCTTGTTGTTAGGGCAAGAGTTTGCCGACGCGGGAAGCATTATAATTGATGGTGCACCGGCGCGTCACCCTGATCCGCATCGTGGCATTGTGTATCAAAAGTATTCGTTATTTCCACATATGACGGTGTTTGATAATGTTATGGCTGGCTCTAGGTTAAGTAAGCAAGCTTGGTATCTGCCGTGGAAGCGTGACAAAGACGA
Source organism: Rheinheimera baltica (assembly GCF_030731985.1). NCBI lineage: Bacteria > Pseudomonadati > Pseudomonadota > Gammaproteobacteria > Chromatiales > Chromatiaceae > Rheinheimera > Rheinheimera baltica. The sequence goes on along the minus strand of NZ_JAPJDY010000014.1, from coordinate 16,823 downwards.
TGAAGTATTTGCGATTAGTATGTTAGAGCGGTTGCGGCTGGTTGATGCCATGCGTAAATTTCCGCACGAATTATCCGGTGGCATGCAGCAGCGGGTTGCTATAGCCCAAGCGTTGATGAGCAAGCCGCCTTTGTTGTTGATGGACGAGCCTTTTGGCGCCTTAGACCCGGATACCCGCGAACAAATGCAGATCTATCTGATGGAGCTGCATGAAGAACACAAACTCACCATTTTCTTCGTTACCCACGATCTGGACGAAGCGTGTTATATCGGCACGAGGTTATTGGTGTTATCACAATATTATACGGATGACCGCGGTGAAGAGCCTACAGTGGCCCGGGGCGCAAAAATTGTCGGCGATTACCGTTTGGCACGAGAGGCATTGCCAACCACGGAAAAATCTAGCGCATATTTCAAAGCCTTCGTTGAACAGGTAAGAGCCAATGGCTTTAGCCCGAATAATCGTTGCCATGTGCGTGATTTCAACTTAAAACATCCTCACTCATTTCAAACTCTGACCCGGGAAGAAAACCAATCTTAATCTGCTTCACATAGCCGGCCTCATAGTTGGGTGTCATGGCTATGCAGCCTGCTATGCGGCTGGGATGCAGTGTTAGAGCGCTTTATAATGGCCGCGGTGTAATTAACGCAGGTTTTTGAATGACAGAGCTCGAAGGGGTTATAAAATTTCAGTTGGATTTTAGCCAGCAAACAGTGCTAACCACGGCTGATGTGCTGGAAATTAACAGCTGGCGCACTATTATGCTGCAGCTGGGGATGCTGGGCCAAACGCCAACGCGCTATGACAACTATGGTTTTGGCAATATCAGCCAGCGTTTTGGCAGTGATAATCAATTTATTATTAGCGGTACCCAAACCGGCGGCATTGCGAATATGGCAGCCAACGATTATGCGTTGGTAACCGCTTGTCAGCCTCAACAAAACCAGATAGCCGCCAGTGGGGCGACACAACCCTCCTCAGAGGCCATGACTCACGGCCAGTTGTATCAGCTTAGTAACAATATTAACTTTGTAATTCATGCTCACTGCCCGCAAATATGGCAGCTGGCGAGCAAACTTGGTTTACCTCAAACCCGGGCAGACGTGCCTTATGGTACCGTAGCCATGGCTGATGAAGTGGCACGGCTATTTGCAGAGACAAATGTATTACAGCAAGGCATTTTTACCATGGCCGGCCATGAAGATGGCGTGGTGGCCTTTGGTTGCAACGCTGAGCAAGCCGGGCAAAGGTTGATTGCGTGTTATGCGGTAGCGCTTGGTCTCGACATGGGCTCTGATTAACGAAATCACCCATTTATAGTTGGTAAATGCGGCAAGTACTCGCTAAAGTTTAGTAACCCATTTTTTTTTAGGCATTAAGGTTGTTGATGGATTTTCCTGAGCAAATTAAACAACAAACTTGCAGCGACTGCCTAAGCGGCCAATCCTTAGGTTTTCAAATCCGCATGGCATTTCAACCTATTATTGATTGGAAACACCAGGTTATTTGCGGTTATGAAGCGCTGGTGCGTGGCCCTGAAGGCCAGGGCGCGGGTTGGGTGTTTGAGCGTATCAACGACGACAATAAGTATTATTTTGACCAGGCTTGCCGAGTAAAGGCGATTGAAACTGCCGCTAAGTTGGGCTGTGGTACTTATCTGAATATCAACTTTTTACCCAATGCAGTATATAACCCGGAAACCTGTATAAAAGCGACGATTGAAGCAGCTGATTTATACGGGTTTGATTTAACCAAGCTGGTGTTTGAAGTTACCGAAGGCGAGCAAATTCCGGATAAAGACCATTTAAACCGGATATTCCGCAGTTATGCCAAACGTGGTTTTAAAACCGCCATTGATGACTACGGCTCAGGTTTTGCCACGCTCGACTGGCTGATTGAACTGCGGCCGCATATTTTAAAACTGGATATGCAGCTTATTCGCAATATTGAAGAAAACCCCGCTAAGCAATTTATTGTTGAGGAAACCATTGCCCAATGTGAACTGCAAGGCACTATGGTGCTGGCCGAGGGCGTGGAAACCAAGGCCGAGCTTGACTGTTTATTGGGGCTGGGTATTCGTTACTACCAGGGATACTATTTTGCCCGGCCAGAATTGGAAAAGTTAATTACTACTGCCGAGGTAACCGGGTTAATCTAAAGCAGTGCGCTGTTAATGTGAATATTGCTTATCGGTGTAACCAAGATACAGATTTATACTACAAAAAGGCCGCTATTGTTTGATAGCGGCCTTCTTTATCAGAAGTTGTAACTTACCTTGCCATACAGCAAGCGGCCAGAGCGGCCAAAGGGTGAATAGTTCGAAAACGATGTATTGCCGGTACCATTTAGCGACGTTGGAAACGCATCGGGGTATTGGTCAAATACGTTATCAATACCCACACTTAAACGCCAGCCGTCGGTAAGTTGCAGGCGGCCCTCAATATCCACCAGCGTTTTCGGGCTAAGCGTAAAGTCGCGCTCTGCTGAAGTTCCCGGTGTGAGTACTTCACCATAACGGGTGGCCCGCAGCGTAATGCCATATTGTTCCAGGCTCCAGTTTACAATAGCGCCAAGTTTGTTTTTTGGCGTGCCTTCTTCAAACGTCAGTACGTTTATACGGCCAAACAGCTCCGGTGCCGGGTCAAGTGCGCTAAGCTCTGCTGTTTCAGGTATTGCGGTAACATCGGTTGAGTTAACGTTTGCCACCATGGTGACATCAAAATCACCAGTCTTGTCGGTAGGCAGATTCCAATTTACCACCAGATCAAGCCCAGTGGTTTCGGTATCTACGCCATTGATAAAGAAGCGCCCGCCGCCTATGCCGATAAACCCCTGATCTACCAGGTACTGCCGTACGTTTGCCGCCGTCAGGTTTTCTGACAATACAATACGATCATCAATATTTATGCGGTAACCATCCAGGGTAATGGAGACATCCCCCAGCCGAAATACCGTACCCAAGGAGAAGTTGGTTGACTCTTCAGCATCCAGTGGCTTGGCCCCCAATGCCACCGCCACAGGGTTGTTTACCGGAAAGGTGGTAATATCAAAAGGCACACCGTTGATAAAGTTAGTCGAGGTGCTGGTAAAGTACTGTTGCTGCAGCGACGGCGCCCTAAAGCCATTTTGCATAGAACTGCGTAGGGCAAAACTGTCGGTAATGTCCCAGCGCAGTGCCAGCTTACCGGTTAGGTTGCTGCCAAAGTCAGAATAATCTTCTGCCCGCAGCGCCACCGAGCCCAATACCTGATCGGTAATATTGGCTTCCATATCAACAAACACACCTACCGAGTTGCGGCTTTCATCTACCTCATTTGCAGGCCGAAACCCCGGAAACACCTGAGCACCACTTTGGGTAGGGTTACCATTTGGTAGCAGCACACCGCCGTTGCGATAGGAGTCTGGCTCACCGGCAAAGATACTGTAGCTCTCGCGGCGTACTTCAAGCCCTGTCGCAATATTGACCGGTGACGCTAATGCAGCAACATCAAAGCTGGTTACCGCAGAAAAATTACCCACCAGCTGGTCGTAGTCAAAACCACCGGCATCAAATACCGTTTTGCTGGTAGGGCCAATTGAGCGGTTTACCGTGTTTTCAATGGTAAATTCCATCTGGTTATAGCCATATACCACAGAGGCATCAAAGCTCCAGTCACCACTATCCCATTCGTAGCCTACAGCGGCACTGCTGTCTGTTACATCTGGCGCAATAATTGGCAAAAAACCATCGGGGTGTACTTCAATGACATTTCTATCATCCTGTGCCCGCCGATAAAAGCCGCCCGATTTTGCTGCTCTGTCCTGATAACTAAACCAGCTGTATAGTTTGCCTGGGCCAACATTAAGCCCGGCATTCACAAATAATGTCATTTGCTCTAACTGTGGTTCGCCATACCAGGCGTTAAAGCGTTCAATGGTTTGCTCCCTTGGATCGAATTCATCGTTTATCTTTGGGTACTGCTGGCGGTAATCCCAGCCGCCGCGTTCGGTACGTTCGGCGTCTTTGTATTCTGCCGACACCGTAACAAAGCCTTTGCCGTCTAGATCAAAGCCTTTCCAGCCGGAAAATGTCAGGGTTTCACCGTCGGTCAGTGAGCGCGACACCGGGTTAGGTGAGCTCCAGGTAGCGCCGGCAGGGGGCGCTGAGGTAGGAGTGCTATAGCTGGTGTCACGTACACCGTACGATACCGTTACGTTGCCACCTTCGCTGGCTTCACGCAGCCGGATGTTTAATACCCCGGCAATGGCGTCAGAACCATACTGCGCTGAGGCGCCATCCCGTAGCACTTCAACCGCTTTAATGGCGGCTGTAGGAATGGTATTTAAATCCACCGCAGACGAGCCTCGGCCCACGGTGCCATTAACGTTAACCAAAGAGGCGGCGTGGCGGCGTTTTGAATTAACTAACACCAGTGACTGATCCGGTGATAAACCACGTAACGTTGCCGGTCTAATGGTGTCTGTGCCATCTGCCAGCCCCGGACGGGGAAAGTTAAACGAGGGCAATGCCACCGACAGTGCTTGGTTTAGCTCGGTATTACCCGCACGTTCCAGTACGTCAGCCCCAACAATGTCAATGGGTACTGCGGTATCAGACACGGAACGGCCCGCCACGCGGGTGCCGGTAACAACAATTTGTTCTATTTTCTCATCAACTGAAGCCTCTGCATTATCATCTTGCTGTGCATAAGCATGCCCCGCGCCCAGCGCAGTTGCCAGCGCCAATGTGAGTGCAGCAGGTTTAAAAGCGCGCATAGTGTTCTCCATATATTATTGTTGTGCCCCGGATTTATATTGTGTTGCAGTTAACTGCCTGTTCTGCAAGCACCTGTTAAGGTGATATAACTGTAGCGCATATTGGCAAAAGTGTTATAGCATAGCCATCCAGATGGCTTATATGCGACTAAAGTAGATAGGGTTCACAAGGCAGGTACAAAAATGAAAAAAGACACTCAGCTGATACACGCGGGTCGGTCCAAACAATACTGTGGCAATGTGGTAAACCCGCCAGTCGTTCGCGGTTCTACCATCGTGTTTGATACCTTTGCCGAGCTAAAGCATGCCACAGTGAACCGTGGTAATAGAGTGCCGTTTTATGGCCGCCGCGGTACCGACACCCATTTTGCACTGCAACAAGCCATTTGCGAACTGGAAGGTGGCGCAGGTTGTGCGCTATACCCCTGCGGTGCTGCCGCCGTAAGTGGGGCACTGCTAGCGTTTTTAACCAGCGGTGATCATCTGTTAATGGTTGACAGTGCGTATGAGCCAACCCGGGCACTGTGCGACAAAGTGCTGGCGGGCTACGGAATTGAAACCACCTACTACGACCCACAAATAGGCGCCGCCATTGCCAGCCTTATCCGGCCCAATACCAAAGTTATTTTTCTGGAGTCGCCTGGCTCTCTTACCTTTGAAGTGCAAGATATTCCGGCAATCTGCGCGGTGGCACAGCAGCATGATATTGTTACCATCCTCGACAATACCTGGGCCTCTCCTGTTTTATGTCAGCCGTTTGCGCTGGGCGTAGACGTGTCGGTGCAATCGGCCACGAAATACATTGTCGGCCATTCTGATGTTATGCTGGGCACTGCCAGCGCCAATGAGAAACGTTGGCCACAACTGCGCGAACACAGCTATTTGCTGGGATACTGCGCCTCGGCCGATGACGCCTATACCGCACTGCGCGGTTTACGTACCTTGTCGGTGCGGCTAAAGCAGCATGAACAAAGCGCACTTAAGGTGGCTAATTGGCTGGCACAGCGCCCCGAGGTAGCAACCGTATTGCATCCGGCGCTGGCAACACATGCTGGCAACGCCATTTTTAACCGCGATTTTAGTGGCAGTAACGGTTTATTTGCCTTTGTCTTAAAGCATGGCAGTCAGCAGCAGGTAGAAGCGTTTATCGAGGGTATGGCGCATTTTAAAATGGGCTTTTCCTGGGGCGGTTATGAGAGTTTAATTACTGCCACAATGAAGGTGCAAAACCTACGCACTGCCACTACCTGGCCTTACAGCGGGCCGTTAATCCGCTTGCATATCGGCTTGGAAGATGTTGACGATTTAATTGCTGATCTTGACGCCGCCTTCACCCGGTTTGCGCAAGCCAGTTGAATCAGCGTTAACGGTACTGGCACGCGCAGCACGTTGGCGCGCATGTGTAACCGTCTTACGCTACCAATAATTGCCCTGCTGCTGTCCCGGCTATCAAAGGCCGGGAGTAGGGTGGAGAGTTAAATGCACTTTTCATCTTCATCAGATAAGTTAATGGCAAATAAAGCTAAAATGCCATTGATGATGTCTACCTTATCTTGTCGATGCACTTCACCCTTGCGCTCATTATTACTTTTTCTCTCTTGCTCTGATTCGTGAGCACCATTAACAAATTTACAGCCATTCTCGGCTACTTGGTGAGATGCACAGGAAGAAAGTGAAACCACAATTAAACACGGTAATATAAATTTACGCATAAACTTCTTATTTATTTAGCTTGTTATAGTGCACTACCATCAGTGACAAAACCCATAGATAACACCTGGCAGCATAATTAGGCTAAATGGGTTTAATACTCATGGCGCCATTGATAAAACCGTAAACTAAAACGTAATGTCATAGCAAAAAAGCTAATTTACAACAGTTTGCGCAATAAGGTGATAGTTTTTTAACGTAACAATAACGCCTTTGCACTGTCATGCTTAAAACAACTACGAGTAAAGCGCCACTTGCTCAAGCTGCGTTAATTTGTCATGCAAAAAGTTTCATTTCAATGACGCGGATCAGAGAGCGAAAAAATGATGATACCCCAGAATTGTTTGCTGAACTTTTCATCGCGTCAAGTGCTTGCTCATCTAACCAATATCCCCCGATCATTACACCTACCGGAAATTCCACGACAGCAACCTCTGTTAATGGGTCTTTGGGGAGCAGGATTAGATTTGCACGATATCCTGGTAAAATCATACCCGTTTTCTCGAAGCCAAGTATTTCAGCGCTTTGCCGGGTAGCCGTGTTTAATGCGGCAAAGGGAGACAAACCTGCAGCCACTAAAAGCTCCAGCTCGCGCGCTACCGATGCACCGGGAATAATACCAAAACTGCCACTATCAGTGCCGTTCAACAAAGGAACGCTGGCTTCATGTAACAGCCCGGTGGCGCTAAGAAAAAAATCGGCATGTGGCGCTTCATAAACGGATGCGTCAACCTGACGCCAATATTGTTGTGCGCTTTTGGAAAACCATGTCACAAGCGGATTAATCATCTCAGCACCAGGCCGGTTTAAATAAGCGCCTTGTGTTTGTGCAATTAATACCAGTCGTTTATGTGCATATAGTGTGGGTGTAACGGCCTCTCCAGATTCAGCAATCGCCGCGGCTAACAAGCGCATCTTTTGCTGATCTAATTTATCTCTTAAGCCATGCCAAACCAGGGTTTCTATGTGCTCAAACGTTGTAAAGCCTCGTCCAAGCGAGGCCTCCCAGGGGATTTCAAAGGGTGTAGAGTGAGGTATTCCTTTTGTTCTTGCACCTTCCGGTGAATGTCCGCTAACCGTCATGCCCAGGCTAGCCGTTTCATCAATAATGGCGTCAAAGGCTGCCCGGGTAAGGTTTGAATACACTTTGACATGCCGATATCCGTTGCTGTGTTGGGCACGAACGGCTAAACGCGCTTCTTCGGCGGTAGTCACGGTAGTTTGTAACACCAGCTCGTTGGGGCCGCGACTATTAAGAATGGGCCCAGTAGTTATAAAATCCGGCCCTAAGAGGTGTCCGTTCGCTATACGTTCCATTAAACGAAGATGAAATGGATAACCAGACATATTACGCAACCCTGTAACCCCGTGCGCCAGGTAGGCAGCCAGTTCGGCCTCATCGTTAAGATGGATATGCGCATCAATTAGCCCGGGCATTAACGTATATCCGCGGCCATCGATAATAAGGGCACCATCGGGGGCATTTATCTCACCTGCCGCCGCAATCTTGGTAATTTTATCGCCGATAACCAGCACAGCTTGCAAACTTTGCGTTACCGACGTTTCGTCAACCATCGAGAGCACGCGCACATTGTCAAAAAGTACGCCGCTTGGTTTAACTGTTTTAGGCTCAAGAGTATTTGGCAGGTCGTTGATGACAAACACTAACCATGCAGTTCCAGCAAGTAAACCAATACTGATAGCGACACCCATACGTTTTAACCATGTCGTCCAACTTTTGGTTAGCATTTAAATTTCCCTATGGCGTAATCTGGTAGGTTGCTGCTGTCTTCGGCAACAACATGCCTCTTTACAGTTCAGCATCGATAAACTGCTCTGATTACAAATGTTATCAGGGCTGATGCATGGTTTAAGCATAAAGCTCACGAGTGTTTATACCCAAATAAATTAGCAATGTAACTCCTGCCAGCGTTAATGCATAGCTTCTCAACATCCAATTTTGATGCGCTTGAACATTGCCAATCGAATTGGATGCCAGTTGATTGTAACCATGGCTTGCGAAAGGAATTCTGACTAACTCGACGTCTGCTTTGCTAACAGATCCTTGTTAGCAAAGCGGTACACAGACTGCGCAGGTACAAGACCGTCTTTTTCAGGCTCAATAGTAAGTGCAGCGGGTGCTTTGGTGTAAAAAACATAAACAATTTTATAGTTATCCATCAGGGTTGTCCCTTGACCTTGCTGGGCCGCTACCGGTAAAAACTGGTTTAGGCTTTTGCTTGTTTTTGGTTTTATTCGATTTTTCTATCATCTTATTATCACTCTTAGAAATTGTAACAGCATTATCAATCTTGTTTCGCTCGGCTCGTTTTATTTCTGAGACTTCCGTTGTTTTTTTAATAACCGTTATAGGCGTAGAAGAATCAGTCTCCTTAGCCTTTGTGGGGGCAGTAGTTTGTGCCTGAACCATTGGCATTAATAAAACAAGAACAACCGGTGAAATAGTTAAGATTTTTTAGAAAAGCTTCATGTGTGAAATATCCTTAATAATGCCCAGAAAAATATAGCGCATTAACGCAAGACATTAGGGTGGCGAACCGCGCTGTGCCTTGTTATGGAGCATTTACGACAAATGCCCTAAAAAGCAAAACCAGCGTAATTATGATAGCAATAATTCTGAGCACTGAGTAAACGACAGCCTTAGAACCTGAATTTTTGCGCGCCTTGTAGGCGCGATATTGAACATACATTGGCCAAGCTAATAACAAATTAAATAACCATGTAAATAGCAGTGCCAAATTGGGATCTATGGAACTGGTAAGCCCCATATAAGCTAAACCACCAAGTGGTAACAATGGCAATGAAATTAATGCACTAACCGTAAATGTCCAATTGCCAATAGTCGGAGCAATTAGAACTCCAATAGGGAAAATGGCGGCGTATAGCGCTAACCAGAAGAACTGCTGAATACTAAGTTTCCATGTCACTCGATTATGCTCCATAACGAGCCTGTAGAAAAACCTGCTGAGTGCACAGCTTTTCTACCCCGGCTATTCTGTTTATTATTTGTTACTGTAATGGTCTACCGCCAAACATGGCGCGTTGTTGGTCATCCGGCTCTGGCCTGGTGCTTCGGCAAGGTAACGATTTACCCGCCAGACAAATGCAGTTCATGGCGATTGCGTCAAGTACGCAGGCAGTGGACGGAAAAATGGGCTTTTTGCCCTGGGCCCTCCGTGGACTGACGGTGTTTAAAAAATCAGTAATCTTGTCGTGCGCTCATCCCAGTAAGCGAAGAGAACGGTTTGAACCTGTAGTTAGGTTTAGCTTACACAATCCATGTGACGGTGCCTGCGATACAAATTAATGGAGCGGATGCAATGATTAAAAATAAAAATAAAACTAGCTCCAAGTTCACTTTTATCTATTGTAGCTTTTGTTAGTGTTATTTTTTAATCATTTCATTTTTTATAAATAAATTTCATTGTTTTATGGGTTTTTGAGTCTTTTCATTGCAGCTTCTCTACACCCTAGCCTTATATATTCATCCTGGTGTTGACTTTTAAATCGATCGGGCTCCATCGCCCACACTCTAGATAACTGAACACATTTTTCATCTAATTGTTTAGAGTTAATTTTATTATTTTCTTTTTTCTTTGCATTGTTTTTGCCAGGGGACGCTTTAATATTTTCAGGTTGAGATGTGTTTGTAGTTCCAACTTCAATCTCTTTAACTTCTTGGCTTTCAGGTGCATCATTAATGTGTTGTGAAAAATGAACAGTTCCATCAGCATCCACCCATTTATAAATTTTAGCCTGAACATTATTAACAAATAAAAATAAAAATAAAAATAAAAATACCATATGTTTTTTCATGCAAGATCCTATAAAAATACTAACGCTACTAGCTGCGGCCGAAATTCGAGTAGCGGTTTTAGGTACAGGCCACGCAATGGACGATTGTGGCGTATTGTTAGCTACCATTTATCAATTCTTCAATTTGCTCTGGATTTTACAACATTTTTGTATCGCTACAACTATGTAAAACAAGTTTTTTTCCGTATTGCTCAAACACTATATATTGTTCACAAACTACTGCAATGGCTTCACATTCTGCGTTGTGGGTGGCAGCTGAAAAAAACACAGATTGGTCAGGTTTACCTTTAAGTACTTCTACTTCCTGGGCAATTAGTTGGCTTTCAACGACTTCATCAGGTGTGACTGATGCAGAAATTACACGCCCAACATAATCTGATCTTTCGAAAGCACGATTTATAGGCACTTCAGAACATGAGCATCCTAAAGCTGAGCTTGAAGTGCCTTGGCTTTCTAATGTCATCGATTGGAAAGAGCGAACTAGATGAAAACCGATAGCGCCTTCAGGGGAAAGCTTAAAAGTGATTAAGCAGAAGTCAGCAGGCGGCATAGTAACCAAACGCTCATCGTAATAGTTGGGACACGGTGTGAAGGCCTGAACCTGAAAATCAATTAGGAGCCTGTGCAGCTCACTTGTTTCGTATCCGACCGGACTTAGGATCAGTGGCGCAAAATCAGAAGCCATAATTGGGGCATGAAGGAGCTGATCGGCCATCATGCTTTAAACATTTTCAGGAAACGCCCTGTGCGGAGCGGCATGCAGGGTGTTGTGGGGGCTGGAGGCTAGAAACCTCCGGCTACCCGATTATGCACTGGACAGCAAAATGACCAACATGCCATATGTGAGCTGAAAAAACATCGCGATAACTATAAAACTACCAATTACGTAATTAGGTACCTTATTTTTCAGGATGTACCATGCAAGCGACATTTGAGCTATAGCCTGCATGGCAGCGATGCCAACGAAGTGACGCAACTGCCACAAAGTAGCCTCTAAGTCTGGCATAGATGCCTTGTACGTAATAAAGAAGGGGAAAACATTTAGAAATATAACGGCTATGAATATGCCCTTCTTCCGCCAGTCAGCCAAATCCGTTGCCAACAATTCCTCTTTGATCTTGTTCAATGCTTCTCACCGTGTGGTTGCATAACGTATTACGAATGGCCTGCCGCAGCGCAGCGTAGGCAGTCCCGAGGAGGCCACGCTGTTTGTGGCCGGAACGAAATTTAGTAACTTGTTAGCTTCGATCATACTTCGTACTTGCTTCTTTTTGTTCCGATTTATTTAAATACCAAACTGCTATAACGGAACCAATAATGAAACTTAATGAATGCCCGGGTTTAGGGTAACCTGCGGTTTTAAGATCTAAATACAGTGCTGGCAAAATAGCAAAGAGGATAGCAGCTAAAAGTATGTATTCGCGCCTAAACTTAACTGTATAAAAAACTAGCGCAAAACCCGCAAAGCCTAATGCGGCTTGCGAAGCGCCTGTGCCGGTATTCCAAGGCGGCGATCCAAATTGTGTTGTAAATAGAGTTCCTATAGCTCCCGCAAATAGCCAAATGGATAGCGTATATCTAAATCCAATTTTACGCTCCAGAAGAACGCCTAAGAACATTATAGATAAAACGTTATACATCATATGCTTCTGATGGACATGAACAAACTGCGCAGTTATAAATCGCCATATCTCAAATTCTTTGATGCTTTCAACTGTTAGACCGCCATAATCAGCAAGATAAATAATTCGGGATTTACCGAGTATTGAGCCTGATATTTGGTAAGCCACAAAAAAAGAAACGCATACCGTTAAAATACATATGGCAATAGTAAAAAATGGTTTGTAATTAGAATTCATACTTCTTCCTGAAGCTAACGCTCAAAGCAAGCGCGCGGTAGGCGTCGCCTTGCCTTTGCTTGTTAGCAGCAACCAAATAAACTTGCGCGGCACTGCCGCACTGGCGAAGCTGAACAAGTGCACCACTGTGCAAATTTAAAACTACACCGGCCAGCTGCGATACGGCGAGCCAACCGGAACCTGTAAAACTACTGAGCGAAGCCAAGAAGAACAACGCTACAGCCACCACCGTTTGCAGCAAGCCCGCAAACTGGCGGACTTTAACTTGTGGCGCTGCCGCTAAGAACACGAAACGCGAGCAGAGCCGGAATAAAACTACTGACTGAAACCGTTAAAACCCCGAACACCTGCTAACGCCGCAAGCAGCGGCGAGCGTTAGCGAGTCCAGCACCAAAGGTGCGATGCTGACTTACCTTGTTAGCAATGTTGGTCAAAGCATACTCCGATTACAGTAAGTTGCCTTTTCAAACTCACTGATATTCATAGCAATATTTGGAACATGCGGAAATATTGCCACTAGCCTCTCAACAACCGATTGTGACAACTTAGCTCGTTGCTCAGTGGTGCGACCTTGCATAATGCTCGAAAATACGTGGATGAAAAGCTCACGTTTCCCACCCACCGAATATTTACTGTAGGGGTTTATCCGAACTTTAATATCACCGATATCAAACAAATCAGAGGCAACAGCAACCAAGTGAATTTGTTCAGTAATATATTCCTCAGAATGGCTTTCCAATATCTCGACTGAGCAATCGACTACAAAATGTGGCATCTATCTTCCTATATGCACTGAATTGCTAACGCCCAAATTTAGCGCGGAGAGCCGCGCAGCGGGTTGACGTCGCAGCCCATGCGAAGCATGGGCGATTAAGATTTGCTTGTTAGCCGTATTTGCCAACATGCAGCGCCAATTGTGCGAATTTAAAATTGCGACAGCGCTATAGTAAAACTGGCCAGCAAAACCTACCATTGCTCCAAGGCACTTAACGTTTCAGGCTTTCGACAACGTGCGTTTAAATTCTTGCCCATCTTCGCCGAAAGAAAGCATTTTCACTGCAACTACTTTGTTGTCTTTGTATACAGCCTGCAACCTTGCGCTTGAAAATGCTTTAAAAATGATCGTTTCCCGATCAATCAATTCGATTTCAAAAGGTCGATCATCAGCGTGTTGATAGAATACTTTCCCATCTTCTTTATAAATTTTACGTTCGCCATATTGACCCGTTATAAGGTTTATATCTTCTTGCTTAACAACATACCGATTCGATTCGGCTTTCACGAGCGGATAAACCCATTGATGTAGTTTAATGTTGTCCGAACCTTTTTTTATAAGAGTATTTAACACATCTGCATAGGCCACATTAAATGCATTGTCACTGACTGCTTCTATATTGGGAGTTACGCCTTTTCGCTCCCAGTTATCATTTGTCCTTGGATCAACAGGTCGAAGCCTTGGTAAAGTAAGGATGTAATCCTTATTGATGATTTCTGCTCTTCTGGCATGGGCAGCACCTGCAGTGACTTCGCCAACGACTGTTGCCCTAGATAAATTCTTCATAGAATAACTAAAAGATTCTGCCGCCGATGCAGAGTTGTGACTGGTTAAAATATACAGTGGCGTATCTTTAAACCGCGGACCAGGCACATAAGGTGAAGTCCAATCTTGTACTTGGGTTAATCGTCCGTTTTCACGGCTTTCAAAGGTCAATAAGTGAACAGTGTCCATATCAAAAAAGTAGCTGGCCAATGTGTTTACCATAAAGGGGCTGCCACCAAAATTGTTTCTTAAATCGATAATAATGCCATCAGCATGCTGTAAAAACTTCATCGCACTTTCAAGTGTTGCGCCGCCCAAATGGCTATCAGAGAACATTCTTATATCAAGGTAACCTATATTACCTTCGAGCATTTCAACCTTTTTAAAACCATAATTATCCGTCGGTGTTTCCATAACGCGGCGATCTGAAACTGCTGTATTTTGTTCTGATGCTCGATATTCTTTCAGCTCTTTTACCCACTGTGGATCATATACAACAGAGAGATGTTTATCATTGGCGATTTTATTGAGTTCTATGGTCGTAAAATCAGCAATTTTTTCAGCGGATTTTTGCTTGCTACAGCGGCTAAGGAAATCTTTGGAGTTTAATAACTGAGACATCTTTGTTGCTGTTGCTTCAATCACGTAGGCATCCTGAAGCTTTTTAGCGACAACTTTTGAGACATCACTGCAATCAGTTGCATTGGCTGCACCACAAAAGGCAATTAAATTGATTATCAGTGGTTTATAAAATCTTTTACTCATACTCTTCCCTGCAATTTAATTATTTTTCTATAACTTAAATGTTGAAACAACGCGGCAATTTTCAGTAGGGTTACATAAGTTGCTAACGCCCGCATAAATTGCGGATAACAGTTGGCTAAAATAAGCGAAGAATGAGCGCCAGCCAACTGTTAGGCGTCAATTTTAATGCATTTGTTAGGTGTGCTAGTTCAATTCACCGAAACCGAAGTTACTCAATTCAAATCCATTTTCATTTTGCGTAAAATATAGCGCTAGATAAGCATGTTCATGAGCTCTAACCCAAACCTTATACACAGTTTTACTTTCTAGACTTATATACCCAATTTTCGAAAAACCATTCAACCACTGAGGCACAGATTCTTTCTTGTTACCCAGACAACTAAGATCAGAGCACATCATTGACAAAGTGATTAAGTCGCGAGCAGTAGCCTTCGAGATAAGGCCGATAATTTTAACGCCATCAACTTCTTGAGATGATGAGTTATTTGACTCACATCCAATAAATGTTAATGAGCATATTAAAATTAAACTCTTAAGTTTCATGTTTAGCCAGGCACCTAACGCCCCATTAAAAGGCTTTTAATTGTTGGTTATAATGTGTAGCGAAGCGGAACCTAACCAACTGTTAAAAGTCCTGCTTGAATGGCTTGTTATAGAGATACGCCCCAGTACCTTTTCTTAATGGACTCACCTTCAATTGGGATCCACTCTTCAGTATCTTTAGAAAACTGGACTGTATAGAGTATTTTGGGGATTTCAGTATTGGAAATGATAACACCACAACTAAAACCTACATTATTTACAGGGACGAAACTTAAAGAATCCCCATCCAAACTTTTTATATTTTCCAAATTTAGCTTTTCTAATTTTTCTAAAATTTTGACTTCATGTTTTGCGAGTTGAGTCTGTATTGACGCAAGTATGGTATCTTGATCTTGTGCAAAACATTTGAAACCTATAAGGATGAGGACACTTAAATATATTACATTCTTCATACTAGTTTCTATCTCTATAACGCCGCCAGCAGAGGCGCAGCTATGCTGCGTCCTGTTGGCTGGCCTTGTTAGCCATCGTTTGCTCAATCATTTTGTTACGTTTTACCCAAAATGCTATTGCGCCGATAGGTATTGTAAAAGTAAATATTAACGGAGCGAATTCGCTTGCGGCACTAGCACCAACACCTAGAAATTTTATTGTTGCGATTTTTGTGGCTATTTCGCCAGTAGTCCAATTCATTGCAACCGCACCAACACCAACAAACGATAACAAGTACCAGCGCCGCTTTTTCTCTATAGGGGTTCGATAAACAAAAACGCAAGTCACAATCATGAATATTGGAGTGACGATTGTTAGAACTAATATTAAAACCTTAGGCATACTTAATTCTGCGTTACCAAATGAATTTAATACCTTTTGTGATTCATTAGTGCGGTAAACATTAATTCCAGTTACCAAAAGTTTTCCATCTTGCTTCGTCATGGAAACGCTTGATATTGACCAATCTACTTTAAATTTAGATTCAAACGAAAAATTCGCCGACCAAACATCATTGAATGTGCGAACATTGGAACCCATTAATTCGGTCTTTAGAGGCTCACCTTCAGGGAAAAAGCCGGATAATTTATCCAGTTCTTCAGCTGTTACCTTGGTAAGAAGTTCTGGATGCATTTGAGCTTTTATGTATTCATAATTCTTTAATCGAAGTTGATCTAAATATTCCTTGGCAAAAGATGACTCTTCTTTTGGAACTATCGATTCTTTCATATCTTCGTACGAACACCCCACCACAAATAATGCAACAATGATGGTTAATATATACTTCATTTGGTTGGTCTCTCCATGAGATGGCTAACGCCGTTTTAAGCGGCGAGAAACAGTTTGCTGTAATGTGAAACGAAGTGGAACCGAGCAAACTGTTACGAGTCCGACTTGAAAACCCTTGTTAGGTATCGTTTGCAAATATATCTATTCTAATTTTTTGCCACTCTTCCCAAACATTTTCGGAATCAATATCTGAGTAGCCTCTGTTCTCAGCCGTTGCCATTGCAACATCTTCTGGAACCACAACATATGAAGAAGAATCTTTAATTTTTAGAACCTCTGATTGCGTTAACTCACTCTCTTTTAATTCTTCAGCACGAATAAGGAGAGCGACTAAAGGGGGAATGTAATCCTTAACTTCTTTCATTGAATGCTTCCATCTTCCAGTTATCCTTGTAGATACCTAACGCAAAGCTTTGGGGCGGTTGGAGCGCAGCGTAAGCCGTCCCAGCCACGTAAGTGGCGACAACAGCGCCTTGATAATCATTGAGCCTTCTCCCCCAGCTTTGCCAGATTGGCTAAGCTGGAAGGCGAC
>NZ_JAPJDY010000013.1:0-56199 GCF_030731985.1 Rheinheimera baltica | reverse complement strand
TCACCCGAAGCACCCTTACTGCAGCACCCCGTGGCATGGCGCGCATTATAGGGCGTTTTGAAACTCGTGCAAGGGGTAAAATGAATAAAAGCGCCTAACTGCTGATAGTTTGAACAATTAAGCATTTATGTATGCCGCTTAAGCAAATTCTTTGCGTCTATTATATTCCGCAATCATCTGCTGCATACCTTCTTCTTCATATGTCATTAAATTGCTCAGGATCATACGCTTCTCTCCTGTGCCAATAGCTTTGCCATTTTGAGTTAATGAGAACGCTAAAATTACATTGCCTCTTTTGCCTTCTACTTGCAAGGAGGACTTCGTCAACACTAGCTCCACTTTATCTGTTGGTAAGCATTCAAAACTTAGGGCCATGCTTTGATATATCACTAAAGGCCGCTGAGGATTAATCATCACTTGATGTTGTTGCATTAATGGTTGCAAAATATGAGGGAAATTTTGACCTGAAAAACTTACATAGTCCCGAATCAGCGGTTCTATTACTGTTAAGTCATGTTGACATTTACCATTATGCTTTAACGACAAATACACTTTGCCCTGACTATCACTAATAGTTATGACATTGTCTTGCTCATTACACTGCAGAACAACATCAGCTCCAACCATACCTGCAAATTCACAGCTTAGCTGTTCAAAAATGCCATACCGGGTAAGTAAGTGAGAAAACAGCAAATCACCCGGTACACAAAAACGCTTAGCATCTTCGTCATGAATTGGATTAAAATCCGTTGCCACTTGTTTAGCGAACTCACTAGCTTGTTTGCGACTAAACGAGAAACCTTCACTACTTTGTTGAACATACTTTTCTAACAACATTGACTACTAACTCTTATCTATAATTACGCACTATTCTACCGGACTATAACACACTGAATGGTCTAGCCAGTCTCGGGACATAAATTTACAAAACACGCTTGCTTTTTGACCTATCCAACTATACTGTATATCCATACACTGTATATATAAACATATAGGGCTGCTATGTATAATCGCTCAATGAATCTTCTTACGTCAAAACGTTCAAATACCGTTCTAAACGATACTAGGTTATTTAGGCCCCATCCGATTAACAATGACGGAAATAACGTACAAGATGCCACAAAACAAAGTTTGCTTCAGTTAATACATCAGCATCAAGATAAACTGGGGTGGATTCTATTAATTGCTCCTACTTGCATACCAAATAAGTTATGGGCTGAGCAGTATCAATTATCGATGCAACACGTGTTAATCATTCACGAAAAACAAATAAAGAGTTTGACTCAAACTGTTCAGCGAGCTCTTGAATCTACTAGTTGCAAAGTTGTCATTAACTTTGCCCCACATTTAGACAAGCAGCAGCTAGAAAATTTCAGTTTGCTGGCAATTAAAAATAATACCTGTTTTTATCAGTATGAGCATATTGAAGCTAATCAACTTACGCATTGACCACTAACTTCTTTAAGACAACTAAGTTAAGGTACGTTAAAATCGTGGCTCTATTAAACAGGCATCTGACTATGCGATGTTATTGCGGTTCTGAAAAAGAGTTTAGTGTGTGCTGCCAACCATATTTATCTGGCAACTTACTAGCGCGAAATTGTGAGCAATTAATGCGATCTCGTTATAGCGCTTATTGCCATAAAGACATTAACTACGTCTATCAAACATACCATTCATCAGTACTCCCTAATAATACTATCCAGGAAATAGAAGCTTTTGCTAATAGTGTGCATTTTGTCCGACTTGATGTGATATTAACAGAGCAAAGCGTTGATGAAGGTTATGTCACTTTTGAGCTCATTTACATTCAGGATAATTTTTTGTGCGGATTTATGGAGCGATCTCGATTTGTATTTGATAAAGGTTGGTATTATGTCGATGGTGTTTTAAAAGATAGTACGCCAAATAAGATAAGTCGTAACGACCTTTGTCCATGTAATAGTGGTAAAAAGTTTAAACAATGCATTATACACGTACCATCTGGTAGTGGCATAAGCTAGATGCAAACCCGCAATTAGGCAGCTACGTTGTTTAACTGTTGCAAAACTTCATAAAGTGCGGCGGGATTAGTCTCTTGTCTTGTCATGTTTTGTTGCTGCAGACGTCTGCGGCTATGTAAACTAAGATTCAGCCAAATATCTGAGTTAAGTCTATTTTTGTCGTCAAACTGAGATAACGGAGGAGGATTTAAGTAAATAGCAAGTTTAAGCTGCACCAAGCCATCTGTTTGTATTGCCTGGCAATGCCTGTTTAACAAGCCTATATCCGCCTCATTAAGCGCATAGTGTCGCTCTTTTTCAACACTAAACTGTTTATATATGTCTGTAACAGTTTTGTTTGTATCAGCTGATGGAGTATTAAACTCTGCAGACTCTTCAATTGCAGTTGAAAGCAGAGATAAATAGAGAGAAAAATCTGCTCTGTGTGAATGCTGTAATGCTGTATTCAGTTCTGAGTTTAGTTGCCATTCATTAATAATCATGTTGTGCTACCGTTAAATTTTGAGCAATTTTGCCCTTATTGTTTCATTTATCGGCAGTCAGCAAAAAAAATTGAGTAAATGACTTTACATAAAAAGTGTTTTTGATACTATGCGGTCCACTCGTGGAGGGGTTCCCGAGTGGCCAAAGGGATCAGACTGTAAATCTGCCGGCACTGCCTTCGAAGGTTCGAATCCTTCCCCCTCCACCATTTTCCTATATTTTGTAATTCTACAGCCTAATTACCTCATTTTTATAAATCTTCTTGCTTAATCTTATGTAATTTCCGACACTTAAAACTTATTTATTTTCTCTATAGTGGTGTCGATGAATAATAAAACGCTTGAGAATCAACGAGTATTAATTGTTGATGATCAACGAGCCTTTCAGCTTATGTTTAAGGGTATATTGTATTCTATGGGCGCAACAAATGTGGCTTTTGCCCCCACCGGAGAACAAGCGTTAGCTAAGTGTGCGAATGGAAGTTATGACATCCTATTCGTCGATTACCATTTAGGCGTAGGCAAAAATGGCAAACAACTATTGGAAGATTTACGAGAGAAAAAATTACTCGCACCGCATAGTATTTTTATGCTCGTTACTGGCGAAAATACAGTCCCCATGGTAATGAGCGCAGTTGAGCTTGAACCTGACGACTACGTTGTTAAACCATTTTCACAAAGTGTTCTACGCAGCCGTATTCAACGAATACAAAGAAAAAAAACGCAATTAGCTACACTTTATCAAGCATTGTTTGATGAGCAACCTGAATTAGTTATAGACTTGTGCCAGCAAGAAATATTGAAAGAAGGACGATACCAACAGTTTTGTAAGCGCGTTCTGGTAGAAAACCTACTAGCAACTGAACGCTATGATGAAGCAGCGCTAATACTTGAAAACACCCTTTCGCAACGACGGAACGGTTGGGCCGTGTTACTTATGGCTAAACTGAGCTTCTTGAAACAGAACTACGCTGAAAGTTTGGTATTATGCAAAGAAGCGATTGAAGATAATCGTTATTTTGCAGAAGCTTACGACATTCAAGCTAAATCTTTCCTCGCAATTGGAGAAATAGATGAGGCTTTTAGTAGCATTCAGGCTGCGGCCGAAATTGCCCCTTTTAATATGCCAAGACAATATTTACTGATCGAAATCGCACGTGAACTCGATAACATTCCACAACAAGTACAAGCCAGCAAGCAGCTATATGAGATAACCCGCCGTTCGATAAAACAAGATGTTGTCCATCTGCTTAATTATATTCGCACCATAATAGACGCAGCCGTAAGAGCAGATGATCCGCAACAACGTAATCGTTATCTACAAGAAGTTTCGCTAGCACTGCAACGGGTTAAGCGTGATGAAGGCATGATGCGCGACATAGATTTTGGTTTGTTTGAACTTTTATGCCAAGCCAGGCTTGAATCTCTAAGTGGCGCACAATATCAAGCAAAAAAAGTGTATGCATCGGTAGCTGAACAGCTAGTCGAGCAGCATCAAATATTGCCTGATGCCGTGTTTTTACTGAACCAAATCGGTGAATTTGAACAAGCAAGCAGTCTAACAAAGCTCGTACCGGAAGAGCTGATGAGCAACCCGTTATTGAAAACACTGTTTAGTGATCAACAACACCACGTTGATCATAAACAAATGCAGTTTGGTGAGTTGAATAAAGCCGGTATAAAAAGTTACAAGCAAGGTAATTTTACTCAGGCGGTTCAGCAATTTGAATCAGCATTAGACTTGGCGCCAATGAACACTGGCGCTGCACTTAACCTTATTCAAGCATCTATTCAATTACTTAACCGTCAGCAAAAAAGAAAATCTACCGAGTTGTTTGAACGTTGTAAAAAAACCTTTAGGGTTGTAGACAATATGCCACTCCCTGATCACCATCGTTCACGCTATACAGATCTTTTACAACAGTTTGAAAAGCTGCGAGAAGAATTTCGTCGGTAATCAGCTGGCTTTGAGTTGGTTGGCAACATCATAAGCTAATGCACTTGCACCAATTCGCATGTTTGAATTGAGTGCAGTTTTCCCAGTAATATCTTCAAAGAGTTGTACTAAACCGACGGCTTGCTCTACACTTCGAACCCCACCTGAGGCTTTAAAACCAACATTTTTTCCTGAAGCAGCAATTACTGTTAGCATAATACGGGCAGCTTCTTCGGTAACACCTACAGCTACTTTACCCGTAGAGGTTTTAACAAAATCTGCACCACCTTCGATGGCTAACTCACTGGCCTTAGCCACTTGTTGCGCAGTCACTAGCTCACCAGACTCAATAATAATTTTTAGTACGGTGTTTTTACTTGCCTGGCGAACATCATATAGAAAATGCTTAACCGCACCATATTCCCCCCTTAACAACGCTTTATATGGCAAGACACAATCAATTTCAGTCGCACCGCCTAAAATACTGCGTTGAATTTGTTCACAAACGATATCAGCATTCGCCTCACCTTTTGGAAAATTAACTACGGTAGCAATAGCCATGGTTAGCTGACGCTCTGACCAATTTATTAGTGACGCCATAAACTCTGGATAAACGCAGTAAGCAGCAGCGGGCATAGTTGGTAAATCTTTAAGCCATTGCAAAAACGTAGCCGGCGTTTCGTTATCTTGTAATCGGGTGATGTCCAATAATTTTGCGAGTTGCTGAAGGCGTAATCGATTTGTCATAGTGGTTTTTCCAATAACATTGCTGCCGTTGAGGCAATCTACTAATAAACACTCTATTGATGGCGTGGAGCTTAAACCAAGTGTTGGCGAAATTGCAAAAATAGTGACGTAAAAAAAAGCTAAAAATATTTTGAATTATTTCCAATAAGCGGCGTCTTAGTAATTAGTAGTTGTTAAGTAGTATCCGTTCTCTCCTGTTTTCATGTCCTAGTATTTTCGCCGGCCTAACCGCCGGCGTTTTTTTATAGGTCTAAGGTATGTTGATAACGTTTCAGCCAATTTTTAGCCTCTTCCATTTGTGGGTAATAATCGCTAACCAACGACCAAAAGTCACTAGAATGATTCAAATGTATAAGATGAGCGAGTTCATGAACGACCACGTAATCAGCTACCCAATCTGGCGCCATCATTAGACGCCAGTTAAAGCCAAGTTCACAGTTTTGCTTACAATATCCCCAGCGAGTCTTCCAATTACCTATAACAATCTGCCCAGGCTGCACCTTCATCTCTTTATGCCAATAATTAACCCGTTCACTAAACCAGATAAAAGCTTGCTGTTTATACCAATCTTGCAACAAAGCTATCACTTTGGCATTGAAACTATCAGGCTTGACCCTATTGGATACAGTAATATTCAACACGCCGTCAACGCTGATAATTGATGATTTTGTCATGCGTTTAAATGTTAGTGGCAACTTAACATTCTGCAGGGGAAGCAGCCCAAGCTCCAAGTAATCAGGCTTATTCACTAATACTTTAGATTGTTGGAGATGTTTAACAACCCAAAGTCTCTGCTCAGCAACAACGCGTTTTATGTCGGCTAAATTAGTCGTCAAAGGGGCTCTGACAACAAGGTGTCCTTGTCTAACTTGCAAAGCAATACTTCGTCTTTTTGCACTAAAAACCACATGATAACTAAAGCTTTCAGTATCAATTTTCAAATGCGACAACACAAACCCCAGTAATGTATTAATCATGACTTGTCATTACTGCATTGTGCCATAGCAGAATGTAAAGTGTTATCATAGGTCATGTTTATATGTTTTTAAGTAATGTAAGGCTAAGCAAATTAATGAAAATTATCTCTTTTAACATCAATGGGATCAGAGCTCGATTACATCAACTTAAAGCTCTACTAGATAAACATCAGCCTGACATTGTCGGCTTACAGGAAATTAAAGTTCATGATGATGAGTTTCCTTTAGCCGATGTCCAGGCAATGGGCTATCACGTCTATCACTACGGACAGAAAGGACACTATGGCGTAGCCATACTTAGTAAGTTGCCAGCCATCCATATGCAGTATGGTTTTCCTACCGATCAAGCTGACGCCCAACGCCGTATGCTAATTGGACAATTTCAAATGGATGATGGTAAACCACTCACAGTTCTAAATGGGTATTTTCCACAGGGAGAAAACCGTGAACATCCGACCAAGTTTCCGGCAAAAACTAAGTTTTATGCTGATCTACAACATTATTTGGTAACTCATCATTCACCGGAAGAAAATCTTGCCGTTATTGGTGATATCAATATTTCACCAACAGACTTAGATATTGGCATTGGAGAAAGTAATGCCAAGCGCTGGTTACGCGAAGGAAAAACATCTTTTCTTCCGGAAGAACGTCTTTGGCTTAAGCAGCTAAAGGATTGGGGCTTAATTGACACATTTAGAGCATTGCACCCAACAGCAGATGCGCAATACAGTTGGTTTGACTACCGTTCAAAGGGGTTTAATGACAACCGGGGTTTGCGAATAGATGTTATTTTGGCAACAGCAACACTTTCTGCGCGCTGCATAGAAAGCAGCATTGACTATGAATTGCGCGGCATTGAACGGCCATCAGATCATGCGCCAGTTTGGTCAGTTTTTAAATAACTAAATACAATGGCTGTAACACACTGTTACAGCCATTGTTTAACAAAGGTTCTGTCCAACTGCTGATACGCTTGTTGGAGCAATACGGCAAGATCTTTGTAACATCCTGGCTGTTTTGCCGGCGCCAACGAAATACCACACTGCTGCATTTTCTCTCTAATCTGCTGATACCAGCTCGCGATTGATGGGGGTAATGGTGTAGCGGCCCGCACCCCTAGCCAATACCAACCTTGCAAAGGCAAAGTAGCAAGAAACAAAGACATGGTAAGGATTTGAGGCAAAAACGTTGCGCCTAAAAAATGATATTGTACCCCCGCACACACGAGTGCAAGCAACGGTAAAAAGCGACCTGCAATTGACGTTAGCAAGATTACTTTATTTTCAACAAATAAACTATTTAGCTCTGCTTTTGCAGGCCACTGCTTACTGTACTCTCGACCAGCCAGCATTGTCGTATATAGCGGATACTGCATTGCGTGCTCCCACTGATAAAGTCACTATGCAACGATAGCATAAAAGACTTACCTTTACCTTAATAGCTAGCTCGTCTACAAACAGCCGGCACTTGCTTGTTCAGTATCTCCTGCAAAATAATAAAGAAGAGTGAATAATTTCACGTTAAAACTTACACAAAACTGAATTTAACATCGTCAAATTGCATAAAAACACTACAAAAGTGACTTTTTAACCAGCTTAACTGAAGATTATGTGCTAATTAAAACTAACAAAAAATATGCCAACATATAATACTGTTAATTTACAATAACATAATCCAGTTAAACACCGTTACACACAAAGTTATCCACAAAATCTGTGGACAACAATAAGCCATTAAACATAAGCGTAAGGTGCTTTAATCACGAAATTAAAGCTATAAATTAGCAGCTTTTGCGACGATTCCATGATTAAACTCAAAAAAGCCATAAATTTAAATTATCTTATATACGTTATCCTATCTTTAACGCAATAATGTAACGTCATCAGTAAGAACGTATTGAGTCGGGCTACTGGATTGCAGTAGCATATATACCCAAACTTATTCGGTACTAAGCATATGATCCAGTGGCTTCCATACCTTGATGCAACGTTAGGTTTAGCGATTAAAAGCCCTGCAACCGGCCAAATTAAGCCAGTTACAACACATTCGGATCTGTTATATAACGCAAATGTCTTACCACAAGCTTTGTGCATCGACCTTCAGCACGGTACACTTGTTTCACCATTTTCAGGTCATTTTACGAACAGCTTGCATGGCGGTAGAAGACTAACCTTTAAACATAAAAGCGGACTAACATTACAGATAGATTTAATGGTAAGTCAGAATATATCTCCAAGTATGGCAATTAAACAATTGGTGGGATCCGGACAAGCTGTGCAGCAAGGCCAAACCGTTTTGAGACTCGATCTTCAACTTTTACAAAATAGTGATGAATGTAAGGCAGTACTGTCCGTTTTGCCACATCCTGCCATAGCAGCGGTTTATAGCTCAGAATATTTCGTTGAAGCCTCCAACGACAACGCTTTCGTTATTCAATTAAAGAACACTAAAATATGACTACACTTTACGGCATAAAAAATTGCGATACGATAAAAAAAGCGCGCAACTGGCTAAGCCAGAATGATGTGCCATATCAGTTTGTCGATTATCGTACTGACGGCATTAGCCATGAACAACTTGCTACTTTTGCCAAAGCCTGCGGCTGGCAAAATTTACTCAATACCCGGGGAACCACATACCGCCAGCTCAATGAGGCTGATAAAGCAGATTTAACTGAAGAAAAAGCGTTAATACTGATGTTAGCCCAACCAGCAATGATTAAACGGCCATTGCTTGAACACGAAGGGCATTGCCATTTAGCGTTTACCCCAGATCAGTATCAACGTATTTTTGGATTATAGAAATGACTATAACAAGTGCTGTAGTTGAGTTAACAAAAGCGCTCATCTCTCTCCCCTCTGTTACACCTGAAGATGCTGGCTGCCAGGAGCTAATGGCAAAGCGTTTATTAGCATGTGGTTTTAATATTGAAGTATTGCACTATGACGATACGTTAAATATGTGGGCAAGACGAGGTAATGGTAAGCCTGTTTTTTGTTTTGCAGGTCATACAGATGTTGTACCAACTGGCCCGGTTGAGCAATGGCATACACCGCCATTTGAACCCACCGTAATTGGCGACACTTTATATGGCCGCGGCGCTGCCGATATGAAAGGCAGTTTGGCAGCAATGATTGTTGCTACCGAACGCTTTTTAAGCCGCTTCCCTGAGCCTAAGTTTGATCTTGCTTATTTAATTACCAGTGACGAGGAAGGGCCTTTCATCAATGGCACCAAAAGGGTCATTGAAACATTGGAAGCACGAAACGAAAAAATACAATGGTGTATTGTCGGCGAGCCATCCAGCAGCCAAAAAGCCGGTGATGTGGTCAAAAATGGCCGTCGGGGTTCGTTAACAGGGCATTTATTAGTCAAGGGAATTCAAGGCCATGTTGCCTATCCGCATTTAGCAGACAATCCAGTACACCGCGCTGCAGCAGCGTTAGCTGAGCTTGCAGCTGAGCAATGGGATGATGGCAATGCGTACTTTCCTGCTACCAGTTTTCAAATAGCTAACATCCATGCAGGTACAGGCGCTTCTAATGTGATCCCTGGTGAGCTAAATGTAATGTTTAACTTCCGTTACAGCACGCAAAGCACTGCAAATGAACTCCAGCAACGCGTTATTGCATTGCTAGATAAACATGGTCTGAATTATCAGCTAGATTGGATACTAAATGGCCTGCCTTTTTTAACAGAACAAGGTAACTTAGTCGAAGCCACAGTGAAAGCCATCAATCAGGTTCAGGGCTTTTCGCCACGTCTTGAAACAACTGGAGGAACTTCAGATGGGCGTTTTATAGCGCCAACTGGAGCGCAAGTTGTCGAGCTAGGTCCTTGTAACGCAACCATTCATAAAATCAATGAATGTGTTTCTGTTACCGATCTTGAACAACTGACAAAAATGTATGAAGCGATACTGGAGCAGCTTGAGCTAAGTCTATGACTGCCTTTAACAGCGAGATGCTCACCGGATTAACGGATAAACACCTGTTTAAACGTGACGACGGTTTTATGCTGCACCAACAAGCTCTGCAACCGTTTAACAGGTTGCAACAAGCAGCTGCTGGTGATGGAATAGACATTAAAATTGTCTCGGCATTTCGCTCATATCAACGACAGGCCTCTATCTGGCAGGCAAAACTCTCTGGCGCGCGACCAGTATACAATCCGCTTGGCCAACAAGTGAACATGGATTCATTAAGCCCAATGGCAAGACTAGATGCTATTTTGCTTTATTCTGCGTTACCAGGTGGCAGCCGTCATCATTGGGGAACCGAACTCGACGTGTATGATGCCGCGGCGGTAGGCGCTGACTATCAACCTCGGTTAGAACCAGCAGAGTATCTAACCGGAGGGCCGTTTTACAAGTTACAGCAATGGTTAATTCAACATGCTGCTGATTACAATTTCTTTTTACCTTACCAAACATATAACGGCGGCGTTGCTCATGAGCCTTGGCATATTAGCTACAAGCCAATATCTAGCTTATTTCTCGCCAAATTAACGCCCGACATTCTGCGTGAAACTTTGATAAAACACCCTATTGCGGAACAAGAGCTTGTTTTACAGCACTTGCCCCGCATTTTCAGTAAGTATGTCAGTAATATTTGTCAGTAAATGCTATTCGGTTGAGCTTTCGTTACGGTCAAACGCGGAATAGCCCTGAATAAAACGCTGTAGCTGATCACGTAAGTTAGGCGGTGTACCTTTAATCAAAATTGTATCGCTGTGTGGATCATACTGCACTCTATCGCCAAGTAATTTCTGTTCAAAACTGAGTGAAAGCCCTGCCCCCTGACCACTAAATTTAATGAGTTTTTTCAACTCTTTAACCTCAACAGGAAACTGCGAATCCACCCCCAGTTGCTGCTCCTGGCAGTAGCGTAAAAAGCCTTGCTGTTCTTGTTCGTCGATCACTGCAGACAATTCGGTCAACACTACATCTTGTCCGGCCTTGGCGCGTTCTTCGCAGTAACTGTACACTTGTTTTCGTGCGTCGTTTTTTTCCGTGCTGTCAAAGTCAGCTGCCGTAAAGTATTCCTCAACAGAAGACAACACCACTTTACTATTGGCTTTAGCATCAGTGCCTTCTTCACAACCTAAGAAATCTAAAAAGAAATCGGCAACTTTACGACCTGCACGCCCGCGAATAAAGCTAATATATTTACCATGCTCTGGCGAACTTTGATATTCAGTAAGGTCAAGCCTTGCAGCAAGTTGCATTCGCGCAATGTCAAGATGGCGTGAAGTGGACAATTCAAGATCTTCAGTTAATGAAAAATGATCTTTACTACCCAGTAAGCAAAACAATAAATAATCACTCGCTAAATAGCGGTAATGGCACACTAACAGATAGCCACTTTCCGGCATCTGATGCGCTAATAACTGCTGCTCAAGTACTGACGTTGCAGTATTAGCCAAAACAATGAAGTCACTATTTTGTTTTTGCCAATCCTGTAGCACTGTAACAACCTGCTGATCTTTTGCTGTATTGAAGGCTGCGTAGCCTTTAGCGGGCTTACCATTATACGCCAGATGTAACTGTTCAACTAAATGTGCTACCGACGCAGTAGGCGTAACCAATGCGGGACGATAATGCGCTTTGCTGCGGGCTTGCTCATCCAGTTCAAGATAATTTATTGCCAACTGCTGTACATCTACTGACATAACTTTTCCTGTTTAAAATGAATTCTGTTACTATTCTACCTGTTTAAACCACATGACTTGCGGATAATTCATGCCAATTGTATCAAAGTATTCCACTGCACAAATTGAAAAACTGGTAAATCAATTACTGGACGTATTACATACTGAAAGTGCTACGACTGAGTTAAGTCTAATGTGTCTTGGCAATGCCATTAGTCACGTTGTAAATAGCAGCGTGCCTGCCGCTCAACGTGAAGCTGTCGTCGCACATTTTAATCAGGCATTAGCTGATGCCGTAAATAGCAAAGTTAGCTAGGCAATTATGGTGCTTGAAAATAGCCTGTCGCTGGTAAAAAAAGTGAATCGCTTACTTAACTGGGGGCATTGGTTTAGCTTTTTTAATATTTTATTAGCACTGGCCGTAACGTCGGTGTATTGGCTATCAGAACCGGCTCCTATCACAGCAATTGGCTGGCTATATTTACTGGTCAACTGGGTTGGACATACTGCATTTTTATGTTTTATGTTTTTTATCCTGACGATATTTCCGATATCGTTAATTTTCCCTTATCAACGCCATGTGCGCGGTTTAGCTGCAATACTTGCCAGTACCGCATTTGTGGTGCTGATATTCGACGCCTATGTATACGCAAATTTAGGCTATCACATTGGCAGTGCATCTATTGATCAGGCCACAGAGCTGCTTAGACAACAAATTGTGACTAATTTACGCAATTTTGTGTTAATTGTCCTTACTGTTGGCGCATTGCTGTTTGCCCTGGAACTGACGGTGAGCAATTACTGCTGGAAGAAAATCGAACGTCTCAAAAAGTCTTCCATGACAACGCCACTTTTTATGGGGTTTATTGGTAGTTTTATGTTAAGCCATTTGCTACACATCTATGCTGATGCGAATTTGCAACTGGATATAACTAAACAAGATAATGTCTTACCACTGTCCTACCCTGCCACCGCAAAAACCTTTCTTGCCCGCTACCAATTAGTGGATTTGAATAGCCGGGCTCAACTACAGTTAGACAAACTAAGCTATCCCAGCAAGCTTTCCAGTGGCCAAACACTTGTGTGCAATGACGACGATGCAGGTAAGCCAACCTTACTGCTCGTTAGTGACACACTGCCGGCTGCGACATCAAATTTATTAGCCGCAAAAGGGTTACACCCCCTGGAGCAGCACTTTGCTCCACGCAATACAAATGAAGCGTTGTTACATCTTTTGTATGGTAAGTTCAGCGTTGATGATAATGCGCAACAGTGGCTGGAAAATGCACCAGGCTGGCTAAACCAACTCGGTAACGGACGGGTTAGCATCAGCCGGCATGAAGATACTAAAATTACGGGTGTACCTTGGTTAGAACATACTAATAATAGCGCTTTCGCTATAGTATTCGATAATAAACCGCTACAACACTGGGCGCTGTATCAACAATATAGCAATATTGTGTTACTGAGTTTAACCGGGCAGCATGACAATTTTAATCTGGCTCCTGCAGAGGTTTGGTCCAACTGGGCTGCGTTGCGTAAACTTCAGCCGCATCAAGTGACTCAGCAGCTAGACTGGCTACCGACACTGTTAGCACAGGCCGGTTGTAGCTCGCACATGAGCTGGTTAGGTGACAACTTGTTAAAGCCAAGAGCATTACCCAAATTGACAATCAGTGGGCAGGAAATTATTAGCTTCAAAAAAGACAAGATGGTGATCCTTCGTGCCGATGGTAGCTATGGCGTTTGGTCAGCAGGAACTTTGCTACCGTTGAATGATAAGCTTGATCTTGCCATGCTAACAGACGCATTAAAGCGAATTGAGCAGTCACAAAAATAGTGTGTCTGCTTTAGTGCATGATCTTATAACATGCTTCAATGCACACTCCGAACCGGTGCTTTATGCGGACGTCCAGATAATTCAAGCTCAGCTAAATGCAGCATATTTGTCAGTGCAATGGGTGCAACTGTTTGAGAGAAGCGTTCAATATAAGCGATTTCGGCCTCCTTCAACATTTGCTGGCAAAGTTGATCATAAAGACTAAAGCCATCATAAGCTAACGGTTCATTTAACTCCGCCAGTTTAAGCTCACGCTGACGCCGCATAAACCAGTGTAATAAAAACTCATATTGTTTTACGTCAAGCCACTGTCGCCAGTCCATCCTCGCCTCCTGAACAGCATCGTATCAAGATGATAATTAATAATCACGATGACGCTAAACATCATGTATTGCCCTTGGCAGTCTTATTACCATAATAGATCCGGCAGTAAAAACTTTCGGTTACATTGTGGATGAAAAGATTTGGGCAAAAATAATAGCAGCGAAATTAACTATCCAAAGTGATGGGTATGTTAGCTATCATTATCAGTGGCACCAAAACGTTGCCGTTGTTGTTCTACAGTTAAAAAACTCCAAGCGAGAATCCGACTAATTTTGTTGCCCTGCCGCATTTCAATCACTTCAGATTGTACCACGCCAACTGATCGCAACAATTTTTGCAATGGTGGCAAATGCTTTTGCTGTGAAACCAAGCTACTAAACCAACACACCTGTGGTTTAAATAGCTGACTTTCTGTAATCATTTGTCGAATAAAGGCTAGCTCGCCGCCATCACACCATAACTCGTGCTGTTTACCAGCAAAGTTACGCCCTTTGCCTTCCGCCGCCTTACCAAGGTTGGCCCATTTACGCTCATTTGCGGCGTCAGCTTCGGCTTGCGAAGCAAAAAATGGCGGATTACACATTGTTAAATGAAATTGCTGACCTTCGCCAATCACGCCACTGAAAATAGCATTAGTATCTGGCTGCTCAATAATTTGAATTGATGATTTAAGAGCCGTGTTAGCCGCAACAATAGTTG
The DNA here is from genome assembly GCF_030731985.1 of Rheinheimera baltica. NCBI lineage: Bacteria > Pseudomonadati > Pseudomonadota > Gammaproteobacteria > Chromatiales > Chromatiaceae > Rheinheimera > Rheinheimera baltica. The sequence continues at coordinate 41,542 of NZ_JAPJDY010000013.1, read as the reverse complement.
CTGCAGCTCTCACTGCCACAACATCAATATCTGATCCTGTTACGTGCCAGCCATAACTTTGGTTTGCAATAATAGGGTAAATACAATTTGCTCCGGTGCCTATATCCAGCAATTTAATCTGTTTTCCTTTAGGTAGCTGTGAAAAAATTCTACCTAGCAAGTCGGCTAAATAATGCACGTAGTCAGCCCGGCCTGGGATTGGCGGACAAAGATAGCCTGCGGGTAATAACCAAAATTTCACATGATAGTATTTAGCCAACAACGCTTGGTTTAGCAGTAATACAGCCTCTTTATCAGCAAAATCTATTGTTGCTTCGCCGTTTGGGTTCTTGGAAACAAAGGCTGCCAACTTGGGTACAGCTGCGCATAGTGCGTTAAAATCATATCGTCCCTGATGCACGTTGCGTGGGTGAAGTAACTGCGGTATAGACACCTAAGCATAAGCCTATATAAATTAAAATGACGCTTAGTTTATCATGCTCAGGCTAATATACAGCAGCGTGACAAAAAAACCGCTACAATAGCCGGCATTATACTTCGCCTTAACGGGCTAACTTTTGGAATCTGCATGCTGGCACTTGGAAAAATTAACCGTTTGACGGTAAAAAAACAGGTTAAATTTGGCTTTTATCTCGATGGATTAAGTTGGGGAGAAATTTTACTGCCTAATAACGTCAGTCCCGCTGGGCTGGAGATTGGCAGTGAGCTTGATGTATTTCTCTATCTGGATTCAGAAGACCAACTTATCGCGACGACTGAACGGCCTAAAATCAAAGTAGGCGAAGTGGCACAACTAGATGTTGTTGCTACAACAAAAGTAGGTGCTTTTGTAAATTGGGGCTTAAAGAAAGACTTACTTGTTCCTTTCAGTGAGCAACAAATCCCATTAAAAGAAGGCCAAAAGTACTTATTGTATTGCTATGTTGATAATAGTAATCGCATAGTCGCGTCAACTAAACTAGACCGTCACCTGCATAAAACGCCTCCCTCTTATAATGCCGGCGACAAGGTTAGCATTATGATCAGTGAACAAACTGACATTGGCTACAAAGCAGTAGTGAATCATCAACACTGGGGTGTCTTGTATAAAAACGAAGTGTTTAAACCGCTAAGACGTGGCGACAAAATGCAGGCTTACATTGTTAAAGTGCGTGATGATGGCAAAATTGATATAAGACTCAATGCATCAACGTTTAAACAAGCACAAGAGCTGAGCGACCGTATCTTATACAAGCTGCAACAAAATGACGGCAAACTGGCACTAACGGATAAAAGTTCACCAGAACTTATCTATGCAGCCTTCGGTGTGAGCAAAAAAGCCTACAAACAGGCGATTGGCAGTTTATACAAAGATAAGAAAATTGTTATTGCTGAACATGGTATTATTTTGGTTCCAACGACCTAACGCTTGGCTAGATATCTTCTTAAGCAAAAGTAACGTTAACTTCTTACCCTCCTAAACTAACAAAATTTGGAGGGTAAGTGTGAAAGTGAAAACGTGTTAAGGCAACGCATAACTCACAGCACTACCTTATCGTGCAAATAGTACGCTTAAATAACGTTACGATTCTGTGGTTTCGACAGGACAACATGTACCGCACTGGTCGCACGCTCCAGAAACCCGCCCTCGCAATAACACAAATAAAAATGCCATAAACGAACAAAGTTATCATCGTAACCCAGATGATGTACCTTATCGCGGGCATGCATAAAATTATCACACCAATCTTTTAGTGTTCTGGCATAATCAAACCCAATGTCCTGCAGGTGCCTTACTACGAGGTCTGTCTTTCTGCCAATGGCGTCAGTCATTCGGCTAACAGATGGCAAACATCCACCGGGAAAGACATAGCGTTTGATGAAGTCGACTTCGCGAACATATTGCTGATACCGTTGATCTACTATGGTTATGGCTTGCAATACCATTATGCCATCAGGTTTTAGCAAGTTTGCGCATTTCTCAAAATAGGTATCTAAGTAATCCTCTCCGACCGCTTCTATCATCTCAATCGACACTAATTTATCGAATTGGCCACTCAGGTCACGATAATCATTAAACAATATGGTAATACTATCTTGTAAGCCTAACTGTTCTACACGGGCTTTTGCATAATCAAACTGCTGTTGCGAAATAGTCGTAGTGGTTACCTTACAGCCAAAATGTTGTGCGGCGTAAATTGCCATGCTGCCCCAACCCGTGCCAATTTCCAATAAATGATCTGACGATTTCAGCTGTAGCTTTTCACAAATTAGTTGCAGCTTATGCTGCTGTGCTTTTGCCAGATCGGTATTAGCGTCAGGGTAGACAGCACTGGAATACATCATGCTGTCATCCAAAAACAACCGATACATGTCATTACCTAAATCGTAGTGCGCCGCAATATTTTTCTTTGCCTGAGCCTTAGAATTACGATTGCGCCAATCCATCATTTTAAGCAATGGTCGTCCCAACCGGGTAATCGCAGAATCAAGCTTGTCTAATGTCTCCAGGTTTAATGCAAAAATGCGTACCAACGCCGTAAGATTATCACATCGCCACCAGCCCATAATGTATGCTTCACCGCCCCCAACCGAACCTGCCATAACAAGCTTCTTATAAAAACCAGGATCTACAACAGTGATCACTGTTTTTAAGGTAGCGTGTTCATCACCAAATCTAAGCCGTTGATTACCTTCGATTACGGTGATATCACCAAACTTAAGTTTACTAAAAAAGTCCAACGCAAACTTACGACACAATCGATCAAACCAGGTAAGGTTCGTAAATTGAGGGGCTTCTGTCAGGCTTATTGTCATGCATTGGTATCCTTTGTCTTTGGGTGGGCATGCACTGGTATACGTTTTACCAATAGTCTAAGTGCGTGCCAATATATACGTAATAAAACCTGTACGTTTTGCCATGGTTGCCGGATCAACCAACGTTTACGCCATTGCTTAGTCAAACTGTGTCTTTTTAACGTGATCCAAGCACTAAAAATGTGCTTATCCGCTTGGGTATTACGAATACTGCAGAGCAAACTATCGTCAGGCGATGAAATTTGCCAATGATACTGCATGTCCATTGGATTAAATGGCGACACATGAAATGCTTTTTGATGCTGGTAATGCTGCTGTTCAGGTTGAATTTTTTGCAAATAGTAGTGACGCTCATTCCAAGGCGTATTTGTTACTTCAGCGAGTAAGTAACAAAAGTTATTTTGTGCGTCATAACAGTAGTACAGTGTTATAGGGCTAAAATAAAGCCCCCAGTTAGCCAATGGGGTCAGTAAATAAATCTGGCTTATAAGTTTCTCACCACCAAGCAGTTTTACTTTGTCCCTAACAGCGTCTGCAATATTGCTAGCGCCGGTAAGATAGTCTTTTCGCCGATAACTTAATGCACCAAATCGCTCCAACTGAATGCCATTGTGCGCTAAGGCAGTACGCGTTAATGCCGCACTATCCAACCAATAGTAGGCTAAAGGATAGGAAAAGCCGTGCTCGCGAGGTAACAATCGAAGATGACCTACCTCGCCTTGATACACTGCATGGCCAGACTGCATTAAAATTGAACTCCTAACTGCGCTGCTACATCAACAGCGCTTTTTGCACCATCCTCATGAAAACCGTTATACCAGTAAGCGCCGGCAAAAAAGGTATTATTTTGCCCACTGATGCTATTGCGCTTGGCCTGAGCTGCTAATGTCGTGTCGTTATATACAGGATGTGCGTAATGGTAAACACCTAAAATTTTATCTTTCGCAATAGCTTCACTGTGGTTTAACGTTATACAAAACGTAACGGGTGCGGTAATACCTTGCAATAAATTCATATTGTAAGTCAGGGTTGCCCGCTGCGTTTCACTGGCATCCAAGTTATAATTCCAAGCCGCCCAAGCGCGCTTACGTTTTGGTAACAGGCGAGTATCCGTATGCAAAACCACCTCATTTTGTTGGTAAGCAATATCGCCCAATACTGCACGTTCTTCGTTGGTTGCATTATCACCTAGTAACGCTAATGCTTCGTCACTATGGCATGCTAATACCACTTTGTCATACTGCTCTTCACGACCATCGTCAAAACGAATGGTAACACCGTTTTGGCTTCGCTCAATTGCAATGATATGTTGATTGAGTTTAACGCTGTCGCTGCCCAGTTTCGCTAACAACGCATCAACATAAGTTTTTGAACCGCCTTTAATTACTGCCCACTGCGGCCTGTCTGTTACATTAAGCAAACCATGGTTTTGGAAAAAACGTAGAAAAAACCGTACTGGAAATGCCGGCATATCAACCAAACCTGCCGACCAAATAGCAGCGCCCATGGGTAGAAGATAATTCTCTTTTATCGCTTTGCCAAAACGGTGCTTTTGCAGAAACTCCCCTAAAGAAAGTTCAAGATCAGCTGCATCTTCTTGCAACAATCGTTTACCTAGTGCATTAAAGCGCACAATGTCACGCAACATTAACCAAAACGAGGGACGAAGTAAATTACGGCGCTGAGCAAACAAACTTGTTAAAGTATTGCCATTGTATTCTAAGTTTTTAGCCGGATTCTTTACCGAGAAACTCATTGTGGTGTGCTTGAATTCTACACCCAACTCGGCAATAAAACGGTTAAAAATAGGGTATGTCCAATTGTTAAACACAATAAAGCCAGTATCCACAGCATAGCGTTTACCTTCTACTTCAACGTCCTTTGTTGCGGTATGGCCACCAAGATAATTATTCGCTTCGAGCAATGTTACATCATATTTTTGTTGCAACAAATACCATGACATCATGCCTGAAATGCCACCACCAACTACTGCTATTCGCATACTGCTTCCTTTTACTGACCTCTAATCATTAAGAACTGGCCATTCGTTGTTTAACTTTATTGGTAACCCAACCTAACCCCGGTAAATGTTGGTACACCATTTCATCTAAATCATAATAATCACGATGATAAATAATAACGCCGTCTTGCCAACGCAGCACTGAACAACCGTCTACTTCAATAATTTTGCCTTTACCAATAGCCGGATGTGAAAAGCGCATTTTCCAACTTAAAAAACCCTGCTCACCCTGCTCCATTTTATCCAGCCCAACAAACTCACTGTATTTTAATCTTGCATAAGCATGCTCAAAATAGTGACTTAATGAGTGCAAGCCATGTATTTCATGCACAGGGTCGATAAACACCACGTCAGGGTGATACACCTCAGTCAAACGCTGCATATTTTGACTGGATAACCCGTTATAAAAGGACAAAAAATTTTCAATGCGTGGTGCCGCTACTATATTCATGCGTTTTTCTTGACCTCTGCAAAAATCTCTAAAGTGTGCTTGCGTGCAGTTGCATGGTCGACAACAGGCGAGAAATAACTTTTTACCCCACCTAACGAATGCGGCCAGTGTATAGCCTTACCTTGCAGTTTGCTTAGCTCTGGCACATACAAACGAATAAACTCGCCTTGCGGATCAAACTTTTCACTTTGGCTTACTGGGTTAAAAATACGAAAATATGGCGCAGCATCAGTACCGGTAGAGGCCGCCCATTGCCAGCCACCGTTGTTTGCAGCAAAGTCGCCATCAATTAACTTTGACATAAAATATCGCTCGCCCCAGCGCCAATCTATATGCAGGTCTTTAACAAGGAAACTTGCGGTAATCATCCTTAAACGGTTATGCATCCAGCCGGTTTTATTAAGTTGTCTCATCGCGGCGTCAACAATAGGGAAGCCGGTTTGACCTTCACACCACGCTTTAAACAATGCTTCGTTATTGCTCCAGCGAATGCCGTCAGTTTCTGACTGAAAAGGTTTGTGCTTTATCAGGTTTGGGTAAGCCACTAATATGTGTTTATAAAATTCACGCCAAATAAGCTCTGAAAGCCATATTTCAGCACCCGATTTATCGCTTTTCCAGCTATCTTTGGCCTCTATTTGCAAACGGGCAACACATTGTGCTGGTGAAATAACGCCAATGGCGAGATAAGCTGATAATAGTGAAGTGCCATCTATAGCAGGAAAATCACGAGCGGTGTGATAAGCTCCGACCTTTTCCTGACAAAACTGCCGCATCTTACCCAACACCTCCACTTCATCTACAGACCATGCAGCTGAGCTGTTATCACCTGACTGCATTTCATCAAACTCAGGTAGCACAATGGTATTAATAGCTAATGGCTTAGGCTTTGGGTAACAACGCACGCCATGCTGTTTGAGGGCCGCCAGCCAATTTCGCTTAAAAGGGGTAAATACTTTGTATATGTCGCCTTGCTGAGTTCTTACGGAGCCTGGCGGCATGATGCACTGGGTGTCAAACTCAATATACTGACCGCCACTGTCGACCAGAATTGTCTCGACTTGCTTGTCACGAAGCTGCTCACGAAGTTCATATTCACGCTGAACAAATACAGACAGCTTATAATGCTTAACAAGCTGGACAAACACTTCGCCTACCTGTTTATAATCATTGCCTTCAACTGCAATTAACGGAATATTAAGAACCGCTAACTCTGTTTTTAGTTGCATAACACGCCGACGAATTAAATCCTGCTTAATTAATGCCATATCATGCTGCTGCCAGCTATCAGGAGTGGCAATAAAAAGTGCAACAAGCGGGGAGCCGTTTCGGGTTGAATGCTCTACTGCGCTATCTAACACTGCATTATCATAGGCACGCAAATCATTACGAAACCACACTACGTTAAGTTGCTGCATATCAGGCTCTCAATCCCAGGTTTTCAGGGTAAGGTGAAAAATAACGTTGCGCACTTACATACTCGTTGGGATGCTCAGACAAATGGTGTTGCAGTAACGTAATTGGCGCTAAAAGTGGCACAAACCCCTGCCGATATCGATGAATTAGCTCAGATAATTCTTGTTTTGCTTTTGCCGTTAGCAGATTTTTCATAAATCCCTGCAAATGCTGCAGTACATTACTGTGCAGTTTGCGACTGGCGATATTTTTTAGCGCCTGCATTAGCTCAAGCAAGTAGCGTTGTTGCAGTTCTTCCGGTGAAAACAATTTTGCTTGCGCTACCAAACGACCAAGTTGACGATATGCTACAGGGCTATGCGCCATTACTAAAAACTTATAGCGACTGTGAAAAGCAACGAGCTTGCCTACGCTAAAACCATCACACATAGCCTGTTGAAAATCATGGCAACTGAACACCCGACAAATAAAATTCTCTTTTAACGCCGGATCAAATAACCGGCCATCTTCTTCTACCGGTAACCATGGATACACTTGCATTAATTGTCGCGTAAATATACCCACACCAACTTTGCCAAGACTATCGCCATTAGCATTAAACATTTTTACCCTTTCCATACCGCAACTGGGCGACTTTGCGCAAACGACATATCCGGAGAGATGAGCCAACTGAGGTAATTTTTTCTGGCTAAAGGAAAGCATCTTGTCAGTATGATCGATAGAAGTATTATTGCTTTGTACCAAGTGAACGTTATGTTCATCATCTAGTTGTAAGCGTATTGCCGGGCGTGGCGCGGTCATACCAATCGCCATTTCCGGACATACCGGCACATACTCTACAAGCGGAGCGAGCTGCTGCAGACAAAAAGTTGATGCCTTGTGTCCACCATCATAACGAACTTTTTCACCTAAAACACAAGCACTGATACCTACTTTAACTGACATAACCAACTCATATCCTATTTATTGATATTGTATACTTATCTTAGCGCCTTTCAGATCGGAAAAATGTAGCGCTGCCAAATCAAATGCATAAAAAAACGGCAAGATGCCTTCGCAACTTGCCGTTTATATATTTGATAGCAACAACTTATTTTTTGCTAGTGCCTACTTCTACACGAGACTTTAACTTTTGTCCCGGTCGAAACGTCACAACACAGCGAGCTGATATTGGAATATCCTCTCCGGTTTTTGGATTACGGCCTGGACGTTCATTTTTCACCCGCAGGTCAAAATTGCCAAAGCCCGATAACTTTACCTGATCGCCCGCCTCCAGAGCTGTGCGGATCTCTTCAAAAAAAGCTTCCACTATGAGTTTGGCATCGCGTTTACTAACGCCAAACTTTGTAAACAGACGTTCTGCTAAATCGGCTTTGGTAAGCGCCATTCTTAATCCCTCAACGTTGCGTTGAACTCTTTCCCAAGCGCGCTAACTACTTGATTTACCAACTGTTGGATATCTTTATCTTCCAGGGTACGCGCTAAATCCTGCAGGGTCAAAGCAATGGCCAGTGATTTATAACCCTCTGCCACACCTGCCCCTGTGTATACGTCAAACAATTTTAGGTCAACTAATTGATTTCCGCCAACTTTTTTTATAGTAGCAGCAATATCAGCAAAACGCACCTCTGATTTTACAACTACAGCTAAATCGCGCCGGTTAGCCGGGTACTTTGATAGCTCGCTCGCTTGCACAATATCACGCAACCCAAGCGCGGTAACATCAAGTTCAAACAAGTACGCTTTGCCTTTAATACCCAACTTACGCTCAGCTTCCGGATGAAGTGCTCCCAGATGCCCCACTTGCACGTCATCACGATAAATGACTGCAGTTTGGCCAGGGTGCAGTGCGCTATGCTCACCTGTCTTAAAGTGAAATTGTTCCACCGCTGACGTTTGTGCCAACAACGCTTCAACATCACCTTTTATATCATAGAAGTCGGCGGCCCGGTTTTCCATATTCCAATGCTCATTATGCATGGAACCGACAATAACACCGCCAATTACTGGCACCTGACGTACACCACCTTCAGCAGTTGTATCAGGAACAAACTTTAGTCCATATTCAAACAAACGTATTCTACTTTGCTGCCTGTTTTGATTGTACTGCACCGTTTGTAGCAAACCAGGCCACAAATTTAACCGCATAGCAGACATGTCTGTTGAAATTGGGTTTGGTAGCACCAACGCCTGCTGCTCTGGAAACAATTGCTGTTGTACTTTTGGGTCAACAAAACTATAGGTAATCGCTTCTTGGTAGCCACGATCGACTAACACAGTACGCAAACGCTGTATGTTCAACTCAGCTTCACGGAAAGTACGCATTTTCAAACTGGCCTGTGGTGCAATATTCGGAATATTGTTGTAGCCGTGAACCCGTGCAACTTCTTCAATTAAATCTTCTGCGATACGGATATCAAAACGATATCCGGGTACCGAAACCTGCCAGCCATCATTAGTCTCTAACACGGTTAAACCTAACCGATTAAATATAGCGGTAACATCGGCTTTTATCAGGCTAACACCTAAAATTCGCGCTAATTTACCCTCGGTCAACGTAATATCGGGTACCGTCGGCAAATGCGTTTCTGATACCGCCTCAACCACAGGGCCAGCCTCGCCACCACAAATTTCAATAAGCAATGCTGTCGCACGTTCCATAGCGCTATGTTGCAGCTGAGGATCAACACCGCGCTCATAACGATGTGATGCATCGGTATGCAAACCATATTGGCGCGCCTTGCCCGCTATGGCCAGCGGTGAGAAAAATGCACTTTCTAAAAACACATCAGTTGTTTCTGCGGTAACACCGCTGTACAAACCACCAAAAATACCGGCCATAGCTAAGGGTTTGTTGTTGTCAGCAATAAGCAAAGTATTCGCTTTTAATTCCACTTCAGTTTCATCAAGCAACACCAACTTTTCGCCTTCATTGGCAAAACGCACATTGATATCGCCATCAAGTTTCGCTAAATCAAAGGCATGCATTGGGTGGCCCATTTCCAGCAATACATAATTGGTAATATCAACCACAGCATCAATACTGCGTACGCCGCAACGACGTAATTTTTCAGTAAGCCACAATGGACTAGCAGCTTTTACATTAATATTGCGTACTACCCTGCCTAAATAACGCGGGCAAGCATCAGGTGCACTTAACGTAATGCCTTTGGTATCGGCAATAACCGGACTAACTGGCGAAATAACGGGCTCACAAACTTGCAATTTATTAAGCACGCCGACTTCACGCGCCAGCCCTTTGATACCAAGGCAATCAGCCCGATTAGGCGTTAAATCGACTTCAATGATCCGATCATCAAGCTGCAAATAGTCACGCACATTTTGGCCAATAGGGGCGTCTTTTGGTAGCTCAAGAATGCCGTCAGAATCATCTGCCATACCCAACTCAGAAAAAGAGCACAACATGCCATGAGACGGTTGACCGCGAAGTTTAGCTTTCTTAATAACAAAATCACCAGGCAACACTGCGCCAACTGTCGCTACAGCGACTTTTAGTCCAACCCGGCAGTTTTTTGCACCACAGACAATATCTAACAGCGCCTCACCACCAACGTCAACTTTGGTTACCTGTAACTTGTCTGCATCAGGGTGTGGTCCACACTCAACAACTTCACCTACAACAACACCAGTAAACTCGCCTGCAACTGGCTCTATACCATCGACTTCAAGGCCAGCCATAGACAATTGTTCAGATAAGGTGTTGGTGTCAATGGCTGGGTTTACCCACTCGCGTAACCAGGCTTCACTGAATTTCATTTAAATTAACTCCGCTTATCTGAACTGTTTTAAGAAACGTAAATCATTTTCGAAGAAGGCACGTAAATCGGTTACACCATATCGCAGCATGGTAAGACGCTCGACGCCCATACCAAAAGCAAAACCACTGTAGACTTCAGGATCGATACCAACGGAACGCAACACATTAGGATGCACCATACCGCAACCTAACACTTCCAACCATTTGCCGTTTTTACCCATTACATCAACTTCGGCTGAAGGCTCAGTGAACGGGAAAAACGATGGCCGAAAGCGAATTTGCAAGTCTTCTTCAAAAAAGTTATGCAGAAAATCGTGCAGTATGCCTTTCAGTTCGGTAAAACTTACATCAGTATCAACCATCAACCCTTCCACCTGATGAAACATCGGTGTATGTGTTTGGTCGTAGTCATTACGATAAACCCGCCCAGGCGAAATAATACGCAAAGGGGGTTGTTGCTGCTCCATCGTGCGAATTTGCACACCAGACGTCTGAGTACGCAGCATTAACTTAGGATTAAAATAGAAGGTGTCGTGATCTGCCCGTGCCGGGTGATGTTCAGGTATGTTCAATGCATCGAAGTTATGGAAGTCATCTTCAATTTCAGGGCCGTGTTTTACCTCAAAACCCAGTTCAGCAAAAAATGCTGAAATACGTTCAATGGTGCGGGTTACCGGATGCAAACCACCCTGCTCTAAAGACCGACCTGGCAAGGTAACATCAATTTGTTCCTGCGCCAGTTTTGCCGCTAATTGAGCATGTTGCAACAAGTCACGACGGGTATTTAGCGCGTCTTGTACCTTTTGCTTTAATTCATTAATTTCAGCACCGGCCTGCTTACGCTGCTCAGGATCCATCGCGCCCAAAGATTTCAGTAGTTCAGTAATACTGCCTTTTTTGCCAAGAAACTCGACCCGGATAGTCTCCAGAGCCGGAATATCTGCGGCGGCGGCAACGGCCTGCAAGGCGTTTTCCAATATTGCTGTTAGGTTCATGCGTGTCCTCAAAGCAGCTAGGGTTTAGTCGTGTCAAAGCCGCCAATGATACACCAGAATTGCAACTAAACGCAGGCTGTTAAGGCAATTTTTCTACTAAGTTAGTGGTATTAATTAAGAATATCTTTAACAAATGGAATGGTAAGCTTTCGTTGATGCACCAAAGTAGCTTTATCGAGTTTGTCTAGCATAGCTACTAATGCTCGGATATCACGGTCTTGGTGATTCAATAAATAACGCGCAACCTCATCAGGCAAATCGATACCACGCAAGCGGGCTTTTTGTTGCAGTAGTTTTTGTTTATCATCGTCAGTTAGCAAACGCAGCTGAAATGCCGTACACGCCTGTAGCCGGGACACCAAGTCTGCCAACTGAAACCCCAGTTTATGAGGTGCTTCGTTGCCAACAATAATCAATGCTTTGCCTTGTTCCAACATCCGGTTGTACAAATCAAATACCGCAGTCTGCCAGCTAAGTTCACCCGCTATAGCCTGAATGTTATCCAGACACACTAAATCGAGTTGTTCTAAATCATCCAGCAAGCGCGGGCTTAACAGGCGACATTCATCCATCGTCAGCAATTGACTGACTAAACCTTGCTCTTGAGCTTGCACACAAGCGGCATAGAGTAAATGTGATTTACCACTACCACTGGCGCCAAACAAATACACCGGATTTTGCTGCACAGGCTGGTGTAAATAAGTCTTTAAAAACGACACAGCTGCCGTTTGACCCGCAGCGTAGAAACTATCAAGTGTTTCATCTTCTGGTAGTGTAACTGCCAGGGTATATTGCAGCGGCTGCATCAGGGTTTTATATACTCAAATGAAGCCAGCACAGGTTGCAAGGCCGTATTAAGCGCTGCATTATCCAGCATCGTTGTCATATCTTTGAGCTTAAATTGCGGATTAAACTTTAGTGCGTTCATCAGCCCTTCTGCACCAATATTGGTTTGCAGACGATAATAAGCTTGATCCGTTTCAAAACGGGAAATGGTGACATTTGTTACTCCAACCATTTGCTGCAAAAGCTGTTGCACTCTAACTAAATCAGTTAAATTTGTTACGTTTTGTATGACTAACTCAATATCTGCACTGTGTTGCTCAGACATAAGCGTTGCATAACGCTCTGCTAACTGAGACGCCAATACCGATGCAAAGTTATGCATTAAACTCTGTTCATCAGCTGCGGTAACTGTATCTCGGAAGGTTCTGCCGCTATCCTGACGTTGCCAACTTAGGCGCAATAACGTTTTATCATTTTCGCTAACTTCATCAACTGTAACGGCTAATATAACATCGGCACCATAGCGAACACTTGCTTGATTAATTTGCTGCCAAAAACCAGCCCATACGTCCGTTTCAGATAAATTAAGCAAATCATCCATGTCATATAATGGCTGCAGCAACGGCAAGCCAGCAAACAAAAAAGCTCGATGCAAAGCGACATTCAGCGGCTGATCCGCCCGGCGAACAAAGGTACGCTCACCATCTTTTTGCTTTATCTGCCAGACAAGTATATCTGGACGTAATGCCCCCCAAACGGCAATGTTATGTTGTTGTAGTAGCTGATTAACCTTTGAAGCATCAAGTAACACACGCATTCTATTGCCATCAGCTGTCCGTACTGACTTAAACTGTTTTATGTATACGGATGCACGCTTTGATTCTTCTTTTATTTCAGGGACTAAATCTATATCAGCTTTACCACTTACCCGAATAAGTACTTGAATTAATGCTTGCTGTTGCCAAACATCATTGCCGCCCTCTGCAGCTACATCAGCTTGATACAAATCATTTATTTGTCCAGCACTTACCGACTGCAATAAACAAAGGCTAACGAGCACACTACAAAAAAAGACTATCTTCATCATCATCTAATACCTCAGGCCAATACCGGAAAGATCCCTTTTAACCCCGCACTGATAAACTCTACCGCAATAGCAGCCAGAATCAGCCCCATTACACGAGTAATAATGTTCATACCTGTCTGGCCCAAACGGGCAGATATTTTATCAGCCAGACGCATCAACCCCCAAAGCACCAAACCAATAACGATTAATTCGGCAGACATAATAGCGTAATGTTGCCACCCGTCGCTGCGATTGGCATAAAGAATTATCGAGCTAATTGCGCCCGGCCCTGCCAACATCGGCATTGCAAGAGGAACAACCGCAATAGATTTTCGATGCTCCGCTTCTTCGCGTTCTGCATCTGTATTTTTTGCATTACTCGTTTGGGCATATAGCATTGATATCGCCATTAGCAGGATCAGAATGCCACCACCGACACGAAATGAATTAACTGAAATACCGAAAAAGCTCAGAATAAACTCACCAAAAAACAGAGTAATAAGTAATATGATTGTTGCAGCTTTAGCTGCGCTAGCGGCTGTTTGCCTACGTTCAGATTTGCTATGGCCTTGAGTTAGAGACAAGTAAAGCGGTAAAGCCCCAAGTGGATTCAGAATGGCAAAAATACCAATCAAAATTTTCAAATAGTCCTGAATTTCAAGCATAGATTATCTCCGTAATTGCCAGCGCAGTGTAATGACAAAAGCGGCTTTGTTTCAATGCACAACGATAAAATAAAGCCACCTATGGGTGGCTCTGTAAAAAAGACAGTGTTAAACGCGCAGCAATCGACGTCAAATTAATGCTAATTTAGCGCGAAATAGTTAACTGTAGTCTTCGACGACGCTTCATTAACGTCGTCAGGTTTGTTAGAGCTGAAAAACGTTTACAGCTCAACTCTGGCCAAACGTGCAGCTTGCGCAAATGGTTCATACAAAGACAACACAGTTTCAGCATCCAGCTGAGCCCCATCTTTGTCTCTCAAGCTAATAGCAGTCTGTTTATCTACACGGCTTAGAACCAATTGGTAGGCACCATTAGATACTGGCAGCACAGGTTTACTTTCACTTCCCCATAATTTTGACCATAGACCTTGTTGCGGTTTCTCATAGTCAACGTAATAGGTATATATCGAACGATTTTTATCTGTAACAGTAAAGTTAAGCGCGGTGAACAATGTTTCAAGCTGTGACCAGGTGACCTCTATTGGCTGCGGTGTTAGCAATGCTGGATTTCCAGCTGCATCCATACCGGGCTCCATAGCCACATCAGGAATTTTAGATTTATTTGCCGTTGCAATGGTCACTTCCTCTTTACCAATACGGTCAATTATTTGGTTAAGTAGTGCAATTTCCTGACGTTGCTTATCATTACTAGCAAGCTCGCCAGACGGGGTAAAATACTGATGTTCAAGCATCTGAACAGTGACACTGGCAGAGCGGCCATGTGAGCGAGGCTCGATGACAAGACTAAAGCGGGATTGTTCCTGTTTTTGTTCCGACGCCCAAAACCAAAAACCGTCTTCTTCTGACCGTGCGATCCAACCAGTTGTGTAGGTTAACCCACTGCTATCCTGTTGTAACTCAATGCCTTGCTCTGAAAATTGCGTTTGCAGCATTTTATGTAAAAATGGCACAAGATCGCCGGTATAATCGGTGCGATCAAACCAAACCCGAGATAATTTATCACCTTCTTCTACCCGGCTACTCACTGCCGTTGCTAACACTAACGCCGGCGAGCGAATATCAGTTAGCGTGCTAGTTGTTGCAATTTCCGGAACATCAAACTGACCAGGTGCAGCGGGTTTGCGTAAATTATCAGGAACCTTGATAGACGTAAGACTTGCTGACTGACTCGACGTTTCTGTTTGATCAGTTTGTAATAAAGAACAGCCTGTCAGCAACACGCTGGCAACTACACTACCTTTAATCCAATCTTGCACTTTACTACTCCTAAATGTGGTACCGCGAGGTAAATATGCGGTTAAAGCTGAATACCAGCCTGCGTTAATGCTTGTTTGATTACAGTGCCATGAATTGGTTCAAGTTGGGTTAATGGCAATCGCATAAAATCTGATGTTATCAATCCCATTCTACGCAGCGCCCACTTAGTCGGTATCGGATTAGCTTCAATGAATAAGTCATGATGTAACGCCTGCAGTGTGCCATCAATCTGCTCTGCCTGCCTGCGCTCATTAATCAACGCCGAGTGACATAATTGTGCCATGGCTTTAGGCGCGACATTGCTCGTCACCGAAATTACGCCATGGCCACCTTGCAGCATAAACTCGCAAGCCGACGCATCGTCGCCACTTAGTAGCATAAAATCGTCAGGACAAAACTGTTTAAGTTCAACAAGCCTTGGCATGGAGCCTGTCGCTTCTTTAATGCCAACAATATTTACCGTGTTGGCCAGCTCTGCTACAGTTTCAGGCAGCAAATCCACTCCGGTGCGGCCGGGCACATTGTAAAGCAATACAGGTTTATCTGTCGCAGAAGCAACAGCATTAAAGTGCAATATCATGCCTTTTTGCATCGGTTTGTTGTAAAACGGTGTTACCGTAAGAAAACCATCAATTGGCAGCTGACTTAACATCTGTGTACGTTCAACGGCTTCAGCTGTTGAATTAGCTCCGTTCCCAGCAATAACGGGGATACGTCCATTTACTTGAGTGCAAACTCTAGCAATAACATCCAGTTGCTCTTTAAAGCTGATCGTTGCGGCTTCACCTGTAGTGCCCATTATGACCAAACCCTGAGTACCATTTTGTAGATGAAATTCGACCAGACGTGCCAAGCTAACATAATCAATGTCACCCGCGTCCGTCATAGGGGTAATCAACGCAACCCAACTTCCTCTGAACATGTCGTTTATTGCCTCAATAATTGCTAAGGGCGCCTATGTTAAAGAGACAATGCGCTAAACACAAGAATCCTTCTGACCTTAACGCTATTCAAGACAAACGGATGACATAATCTGGCGGTATGGTAAACTTATAGCCAGCTTTTTTACTCACAATTTTTCGGTTTGCCATCAGGGTTTTATTCTATGCCACAACAACTTGTAGTAACCGCCATCGGCACGGATCGTACCGGCATTGTCAGCAAACTGGCGCGTTTGGTTACCGACTGTAATTGCAACATCATCGACAGTCGAATGGCTATTTTTGGTGGCGAGTTTACATTTATTATGCTTCTTTCAGGCGACTTAGCGGCAATTAGCCGTATTGAACATTTGTTACCTGGCTTAGGGCTGGAACTTGATCTGACCACAATGACCAAACGTACCAGTGCCCATCAACGCAAAGCCGTTGCTGCGCATTATGTTCTTGAATACAAAGGCGCCGACCGAGTGGGCACATTAGGTACTATTACCGGTTTATTAGCAAGCAGGCAGGTTTACATTGGTTCTTTACAATCTGAAAACAAACTAGATGAGTATGGTCAGAGTGTCATGCATACCATGATGACACTTGAGTTGCCAGAAGGTGAACCGGCACAACAAATTGAATCTGATGTTATGGCTTTAGTTCACAGCATGAATTTAACGGGCAGTTTCCATGCCCAAACTTAACAGGAGTTCGCAATGTCTTACTTAGCAGCTGGTGAAATAGTACCAGACTTTACCTTACAAGATCAGCACAATAGCCCGGTTAAATTAAGTAACTTACTGCAACAAGGCCAAGTTCTAGTTTATTTTTATCCCAAAGCCATGACGCCTGGTTGTACCGTCCAGGCATGTGCCCTACGTGATGTTAAAGCGGATTTAACCGCGAAAGGGATTACCATTATTGGCATTAGTACTGATGCACCGGCTAAACTCGCTAAATTTACACAACGGGATGAACTTAACTTTACCTTACTCTCTGATGAAGATCATAAAGTTGCAGACACTTTTGGTGTCTGGGGTGAAAAAAAGTTTATGGGCAAAGTATATGATGGTTTGCACCGCATTAGTTTTCTCATTAACCAAGATAGTACTGTTGCAAAAGTATTTGATAACTTCAAAACTAAAGATCACCATCAGGTCGTGCTTGATTATCTTAGTTAAGTGTTCACCAAAATAGAAAAAACCCTCCTTTGGCAGCAGTTTGTAAACTAAGCTGCATAATTACTGAGATAGCACATCAGGTCTAATTGTTAAGTTATGGAGTTTTACATGTTAAAGCCTCTCCTTTTAACCAGCTTAGTAGCGTCATTGACGCTATCAGCACACGCCGACCCACTGTTGACAGAAAAAACATCAGTGCAAATTGAAACCATGGCCACGGGTTTAAACCACCCTTGGGGCATGACATTTTTACCCAATGGCTCAATACTCGTTACAGAGCGTAATGGTACACTGCAGCATATCAGCGCTGACGGTAAAACCCGACAAGCCATTAATGGCTTACCGCAAATTGATGCCAGAGGTCAAGGCGGCTTGTTAGATGTCATTATTGCTGCCGACTTTTCCACAAGCAAAACACTGTATTTCAGCTTTAGTGAACCCGGTACTGGTGGTAATAGCACAGCCGTAGCGCGAGCTAAATTAATTGACGATACCCTAACGGACGTCAGTATTATTTTCAGTCAACAGCCTAAGTATGATAGCCGCCATCATTTCGGCAGCCGATTAGTAATGGACAATAACGGTAAATTGTTTATTACAACAGGCGATCGAGGCAGTGAAAGAACACAAGCGCAAAAGCTTGATAACCACATTGGCAAAGTCATTCACATTAATACCGACGGAACACCAAGCACTGATAACCCTTATGTCAGTCAGGCGAACGCAAAAAAAGAAATCTGGTCTTATGGTCATCGCAATATACAAGGGGCAGCATTGCACCCTCAAACCGGGCAATTGTGGACACATGAACATGGCCCGCAAGGTGGTGATGAGATTAACATTGTGCTACCCGGTAAAAATTATGGCTGGCCATTGATTACTTATGGTGAGGAATACGGTGGTGGTGCTATCGGTAAAACCGCTCAGGAGGGTTTAGAGCAACCGCTGCATTATTGGGTGCCATCAATTGCTCCCAGCGGTATGATTTTTTATAACGCTGAACTATTTCCAGAATGGCAGAACAATCTCTTCGTTGGTTCACTTAAGTTTGGACAACTTGTACGGCTAGAGCTCACTGGCGATAAGGTAAGCCATGAAGAACGTATTATGATTGGTCAACGTGTTCGTGACGTAGAACAAGGACCCGATGGCGCAGTGTATCTTCTTACAGACAGCTCCGACGGCCAACTACTGCGCATAATGCCAGCAACGGAGTAAACACTATTCAGCTAGTGTAAATTATGTGATGCACAGCACCTCGCTTTGCATCACATTAATATTATTTTAGATTAGTCTACAGCCCCGCTCTGCGGATGTGTTCTTGCTGACCAGGCTTTTACCGTTGCTTTTACCAACGATGCCAATGGAATGGCAAAAAATATCCCCCAAAATCCAAATAACCCACCAAAAAACAATACAGCAATAATAATAAAAACCGGATTTAAATCAACCGCTTCCGAAAATAACAATGGGACAAGCAAATTACCGTCCAAGGCCTGTATCACGCCATAAGCTAACATCAGATAACCAAAGTCTGCGGTAGGCCCCCATTGAAAAAACGCGACCAGTGCCACAGGCAGTGTTACTACCGCCGCCCCAATGTAAGGTATCAATACAGATAAACCCACCAAAACCCCTAATAACAGCGGATAATTCAAGCCGAAAATGGCAAAAACGGCATAACTTAAGGCACCAACAATTAAAATTTCAAGAATTTTGCCACGAATATAATTCATGATCTGCGCATTCATTTCATGCCAAACCTGGCTAATAAGCCGCCGTTCTGCAGGCAATATTTGTACAAAGCTGGATGTTAGCTGAGCTTTGTCTTTCAACATAAAAAACACCATCAGTGGCACCAGTACCAAATAAATCAGCAGCGCGACTAAATCAACAATAGAAGCCAGTGACATCTGTAACATATCACGGCCAAATGCCATCAGTCTTTCATCTACCGAGTGCATCAAAATGGTAATTTGCTCAACACTCACGACGCCGGGAAATGACTCAGGAAGGGCCAGTAAGTAGTTTTTTCCCTGGTCGATCATCTGCGGCAAATCACGTAATAAATTTCGCCCCTGGTACCACACTATAGGAATAATCCACATTAATGTTAGCGTGGCCAGGCCAACAAAACCGGCAACCACCATCACCGTACTCGCACTTCGGGATAAACCCAGTCGACTAAGATGAATTACCGGCCACTCCAGCAAGTAAGCAAAAACAATCGCCACCATCACTGGCGCTAAAATGCCACTCAGCCAATAAATGGCCATAAAGCCAAATAATAACAACAAGAATAATGTCACAACCTGAGGATCTGAGAACTTATTGGCATACCATTTTTTCAACCAATCCAGCATATTAAGACTCCAACATCTGACATACGGGCAAAAGTGCCGAAACTCGTAGCAGTATACCGAAGATAATGTAAAATTTGGCGCTTAACTGCCAGATGAATACAAATATATGGTAAATTAACAACCTGTCTGATTTGAACTTAACGCTATTTCACCAGACAAAGCCAACATCATCCTTAGAACAACATGACCTAACAGGGGCAGGTGTTTTTCCAATGAATTTCTCCGTCGTAACCAAACCTGTTTTTATCTGTGTGCTGGTAGCATTAGCGCAAGTTGTGACAATTGATGCTCAAGCAAACTTACCTGATTTAGGCGGTAATGCCTTTAGTACTATAACGCCCGATAAAGAAAAACAATTGGGCGATGTTATGATGCGGCAAACACGTGGTAGCTTGCCTATGGTGTATGATCCGCTGCTGGACGAGTATATTAATTCGCTTGGCAATCGCCTCGTGGCCCGTGCGAACGATGTAAATTTTCCGTTTAAGTTTTATTGGGTAGACAACAAAAACATCAATGCTTTTGCCACACTTGGCGGTAATATCACGTCTCACACCGCCACCTTAGCGGTTGCAGAAAGCGAAAGTGAGTTTGCATCGGTGCTAGCACATGAAATTGCTCACGTTACACAGCGCCACATCGCCCGTTTCTTTGAAGCACAAAGCCAAAAAGCGCCGTTGACGCTAGCGGGGATACTTGGTGCTATTGTTCTGGCTACTGTTAACCCAGAAGCAGGTATGGCCGCAATGATGGCCACACAGGGGGCATCACAACAAGCGGCGATAAATTTTACGCGTAAAAATGAGCAAGAGTCAGACCGCATTGGCATGCAAATATTGGCGGATGCAGGTTTTGATCCGTACGCGGTTCCTAATTTTTTTCGTAAATTAACCGAGCAAAGCCGCTTTTTAAACCAGCAGTTGTCTTTTTTACAAACTCACCCTTTATCACAAAGCAGAGTCAGCGACACCCGACTGCGAGCTGAGCAATATCCCATGCGTTTCGTCGCAGATAGCCAGGACTTTACGCTAAGTCAGGCACGCGTTTTAGCTAGATATCAGTATGGCAAAGACGATGCAGAAACCGTTTTCAGAAAAAAACTAAGTGATCCAGGCGGCAATACCAAAGCCAATCAGTACGGTCTTGCCATCGCATTATTAGATAATGCAAAACTGGATGCCGCACGAAAGGTCATTGAGAACTTACTGGAAAATGACGAACACAACCTGTATTACATTGACGTTTACACCGATATACTTTTGGCACAAAAAGAATACCAGCTTTGCCTAAACATGCTTGAGCAACAATATTTGCTACGCCCAAATAATCAGGTTGTTACACTCAATTATGCCAATGTGGCACTTTCATCTGGCGCTCATCGGCTGGCTATTCACCTTTTAAAAAGTCTGTTGTTTTATAAAAATGACAATATTTTAGCCTATGGCATGTTGGCAGATGCTTACAAAGCTAGTGGTGATTTTGCTAAATACTATGAAGCGCGAGCAGATCTAAGATATCAGCAAGCGGACTATCCGCGTGCTATAGATGATTTAAATGAGGCGTTAAACTATCTGAAATCGGAAGAGAAACTTGAAAACCGACGCCTTGAAGCTAAGAAAAACCAATTACAAACCGAGTTTGACCGGGTACGTCGCATGTAACTTGCGGTCAAATTTACCGTTAACAGGACCTTTAATGTTAAAAATTTACCATAATCCACGCTGTTCCAAGAGCCGTGAAACCCTGAGTTTATTAGAACAACACACTGACAAAATAGACATTATTGAATACCTTAAAACACCGCCAACAGCTGAGGAACTGGCACATTTATTAAAACTGTTGGGACTTAGTGCACGTCAATTATTGCGCAATAAAGAAGATGAGTACAAACAACTTGGCTTGGCAGACAGTTCGATAACCGACCAACAGTTAATAGAAGCGATGGCTATACACCCCAAACTCATCGAACGCCCTATCGTTGTTCATGGTGATAAAGCGGCAATTGGCCGGCCACCTAGCAACGTGCTGAATTTGCTATCATGACGACTCGTATTTTGGTGCTGTATTATTCACGCCATGGCGCTGTTGCCGCATTAGCTGACAAAATTGCTATTGGTGTAGCACAAGGTGGCTCTGAAGCCATAGTGCGCTGCATACCACCACTGGATCCAGATACTGCAAGCCGTCACGCCATTGTCAGCCAAGATGAACTACGCCAGTGTGACGGGCTGGCATTTGGTAGTCCCGTACGCTTTGGTAATATGGTGGCCGATGCAAAGGCGTTTTGGGATACAACAACCAGTATTTGGCTTAAAGGCGAACTCATCGATAAACCTGCAGGAGTATTTACGTCCTCCGGCAGTATGCATGGCGGAAACGAAGCAACCCTGTTAAGTATGAGCCTGCCGTTATTACATCATGGTATGCTGCTCACCGGCATTCCTTACAGTGAACCAGAGCTGCATCAAACTCAAACTGGTGGGACACCCTATGGCCCATCTCACGTCAGTGGTCACCATGGTGGATCCAAGCTTAGTGTCGATGAGCAACGGCTTGCCCAAGCATTTGGTAAACGTCTGGCTAAGTTGAGCCAGAAACTTAAATCAAACAGGTGTTAACTATGCAACAAACCAGTTTTGTGCCGATGTCTGACAAAACATCGCGTTATTTATTATTGGGAAGATTGGGTTTTGCCGGGCTTTGGTTACTGCAACCGCTTTGGATTTTATTATTAGCACCGCCGCAACTTGGTAATCGCTATGTCTTACTGGCACTGCTTTGGTTACCTTTGTGGTTACCGTTTTACGGCATAGTTAAGGGGCATGCGTACACGTTGGCATGGGCTAATTTTATTGTCATGATATATTTTCTTCACAGCCTGACGAATATGTGGGTAAGCACAGGCTTACATCAATTTTTGTCATTTGTAGAGTTTGCTCTTGCTACGATGATGTTTATAGGTTGCACTTACTATGCACGTTACCGGGGACAGGAACTAGGGTTAAAGATACCGAAACTAAAAGACGACCCACGCAGATAAGGGATTAGTGCTGTAGTTTGGTATAAAACTTCAGTCTCTGTTGAATAAATCCACTGTTCACTATCTCGTTTAGCGCCGTTTTAATCTGTTGCGCCCGGCGTGGCGAGAAACGGCTCAAACCGCAATATACGCCTGGTGGTTCTGACCAAAGCGGATCAGCTGAAAAACTCTGATCTGCTGACGTCTGAACATAGAAGTGATAGGACAAATCTACAGTCATCACCACATCTAATCGGCCTTGCTTTAACCGCAGCAAATTACTCTCCAGCGAATGAGCATCGTCACGAATAACATCGCCTGAACGAAAAACTTGCTCTAGCTCTGGATAAGTAAAGCCACGGCTAGTGCCTACCCGCTTGCCTGCTAAATGTTGGATGCCGGTAACCGGCTTCGCCTCGCGTCGGCGCACTAACAACTGCTGAGTTGTAAATAACACATCCGTCCACAACAAGTCATCTGGTTGTTCAACCCAATCGGGGTTTAAAAAGCACGCTAGATCAGCCTCACCTTGCAACAACCAAGGCTCTACACGTGCCCTGGGCAGGTTAATATAAACCACGGGCAGCTCAAGATATCTTGCCAACTCATCAATGATGTCTTTGCTCAAGCCCGATTGTAATTGATTATCAGCATTGAAAATGGCATAGGGCGCGGTGTTTGAATCACTAACAATTGCCCTGAGTACCTGAGAAACCTGAGAGGCATGAGCAACCAAAGGCAACGCTAAACACAGCAATAACAGATATACCCTTCGTGCTAACGTTTTCATTGACCACCTGTTCAAACAATACATCAATTAGTACTAATATTAGACTAATCACTTTCTTCCAGCCATTCAACCTTCTCTATCTGGCTAAAACGACTGCTTATTTTATGTGCGGATGTATGAATTTGTTTTACATCTACTGCAGCTTGATCAATATGTTTTGCCAGGTTATCAAAACGCCCACGGAAACGCGAAAAATCATCCGCCAGCTTAATGAGATGCTCTTGTATCAAATGAATTTGGCGGCGAGTGGCATCATCTTTCAATACACTTCTGGCAGTTGTTAACACGGCCATAAGCGTGGTTGGTGAGGTTAACCACACACGCCGCCGATAGGCTTCCTCTACAATATCCGGATGATATGCATGCAATTCAGCGAATATCGCCTCAGCGGGTAAAAACATAATGGCGCCATCAGCGGTTTCATTAGCGATGATATACTTGTCAGCAATATCACTGATGTGTTTTTTGATGTCTACTTTAAACTGGCGTTGAGCTAATTTGCGCTCTTCCGGCGTCATCTGAGGATCGGTCATTTTTTTGTAGCTTTCCAACGGAAACTTCGCATCTATTGCGATATCACCACTGGGTTTGGGTAAAAATAACATACAGTCGACAATACGGCCGTTGCTTAGCGTGTGCTGCAAAGAGAAATGCTGCTCGGGTACAACATTTCTAATCAGTGCAGTTAATTGCACCTCACCAAAGGCACCACGTGAGCGCTTGTCAGCCAACACCTCTTGCAAACTCACGACATTGCTGGACAACTCAGTTATTTTTTTCTGCGCGTCATCAATCAATGCGAGGCGCTTCACTATGTCGGTAAACGTTTGGTTGGTTTTTTCAAACCCGTCACTTAAACGCTTTTCAACCTGACCGGCAATGTCTTTTAAACGTTGATCAATACTTTGTGTTAGTTGCTTCACTTGATCTGCCAGCGTCGAAGCTTGATGTTGTAAATTTTTACTTAGCTCAAACCGGGCCGCTTGCTGCGTTTCTGTAATTTTATGTAGTACCTGCAACAGGTTATCTTGCTGCTGTTGCTGCAACTGCTGGCGCTGTAGATGTAATTGCTCTAACAGCTGCTGTTGAAATTGGGCCTGTTGCTGCACTAACTCCAGCCTATTATTCGCTAACTGTTCAGCAATACCGTGATGCGGCCCACGCCTTAAAAACAGTGCCACTAGCACTAGCAAGTTCAGACAGCCTACGCCAACCAGTATATACATCCAATGCGTCGTACTCATAAATCCTCAATTTGGGCAAACCACTATCGTTAGTGCTGCGTATAAGTTGAAACTATACAACTTTATCAGCGGCATTATGAACGAACTGGCATTATTTGCGCTAAACAGTTTTATTTTACCAGAAGGTCGTATGCGCTTACGCGTATTCGAGCGCCGTTATGTGCGGCTGATAAGCGAAGCCAGCGCAGGCAAGCGCGACTTTGCCGTGGCACAAGTGAATCCCTATGTCAGCCAACATCACCCGGACCGAATTCTACCGCTGGCAACCAAAGTACGCATTGAGGATTTTGAGCAATTAGAAGATGGACTTTTGGGCGTAACAATAGCCGGCATTGAGAAGGTGAAAATTATTTCACGTTGGCAGGAGGCTGATACACTTAACATCGCACAGGTACAAACACTTGATAGTTGGACAGGCATTGAAATTGAAAATGAATATCAACCACTTAGCCAACAACTAGAAAAATTGCTTCAACAGTACCCTACACTTAAAGCACTCTACCCCCAGCCCAGATATACCGATGCTGCCTGGCTTGCATCACGCTATTTGGAGTTGTTACCGATGCAGCCGGCGCTAAAACAACAACTGGCATTAGAAACCAGCCCAACACCTTGCCTTAATAGCTTGCAGTCATGGTTGGCACCGCAAGCCTAAGCGCGATTAGCCGCCCTATTATACGCCGCCTGCTCATCATCCAGAATAATGGCAACAACCTGCCAAACGTCTTGCTGATATTGCAACGTATAAGAAGTATGGCAAGTAAAAATTATCTTTGCGGACGCGTCATAAAAACGCCAATAAAGGCTGGCGAACTGCAATTGATCAGATAAACGCAATTGGTGCTGCAACACAAAATCGGCCGTTACCACCCCTAGCTGGCGATACTTAGTCACCTGTGCAAGTAAATGTTCACGCAGGCTGTCTCTATCAACTAATAGCACTTTACGGTCACCTGATAACAACATACTCGGCAGTGATATCAGCTGCTCAAAAGCATCAAGCTCGTTGTTAACATAGGCAGTGCTGTAGTGCTGGAAAAAATCATTTACCGTTTGCATCTAGCTAATCCCTAAGTATTTATGTACCTGTACACTCAGTCGCCAATTGTATTTTTTGCACATAGCAATCGCCAGCTCAGTGGCACGGCGTTGCTGGCTGATTGGCTGCAAATAGACGAGCTTAGCGGTTATATCGGTTTGTTGCAATAACCGCAACAACTCATCAATATGCTTCTCCATCGCTACCGGATGCTTAATTTCGTTAGCACGATCTAGTGCACTTTGCAGTACTTTATAACCACCGGCCATATTCACTTTCGGTGAAACCGTTACCCAGGTTTTTGCCGGGGCCTTAATCTCAAAGGTACCACTGGTTTCAATTTGTGTGCTGTAACCTTTACTGTGCAGCGCTTCACACAACGGATTTAGATCGTACATACAGGGTTCACCACCGGTGATCACCACATGTTTGGCCTGATAGCCCTCCTTGACAAACAACGCCAGGATTTCTTCGACACTAACACCGGCCCAATGCTCTGTCTCTGCAGTTTTAATCACGATGTCACCAAGCGGTAGGCGCTGCTCGTCGTTCACTTCCCAGGTGTGCTTAGTATCACACCAGCTACAGCCAACCGGACAACCCTGCAAGCGGATAAAAATGGCTGCTGCGCCGGTAAAACTGCCTTCGCCCTGTATGGTTTCAAAAACCTCATTAACTTTATACACTCTGTGCTTAGCCCTTTAGCCGTCAGCTGAATTACTGTACAATGCGCGCCCCCGACGATACTGTCGGCGACGTTCGCGAAAAAATTACGATGTATTATACAAGAGAGAGCCTGTTATGCCGAACAAAGTTGTAGTGATTTACTCCGGAGGAATGGATTCATTTACCGTGTTACATAAAGCGGTACTGGCAGGCCACGAAGTATACGCATTGTCATTTAACTATGGCCAGCGCCATGTCAAAGAGTTGGAATGTGCAGCACAGGTATGCCAGGAGCTAGGGATTAACCATAAAATTGTTGATATATCAGCAATTAATCAACTACTTGCAGGCTCTTCATTAACCGACAATATTGATATTCCGGAAGGTCACTACGCTGCCGAAAATATGAAATCTACCGTGGTACCTAATCGTAATATGATTCTGTTGTCACTGGCAGTAGGGTATGCCGTCTCACTGGGCGCCTCACAGGTTTATTACGGCGCACATTCTGGCGATCACTTTATTTATCCTGACTGCCGGCCGGAATTTGTGCAAAAAATGCATGACGTTTGTCAGATAGCCAACTACGAGCCGGTGGATATTATCAGCCCTTATCTGGCGCAAACTAAAATTGAAATTCTGGCCGACGGCCTTGCTATGGGGCTAGACTACGGCAAAACCTGGACCTGCTATAACGGCCGCGAGAAAGCCTGTGGTAAATGTGGCTCTTGTCAGGAGCGATTAGAGGCTTTTACGCTGAATAACACCATTGACCCGCTACCTTACGAATAGACTCACTAACAAATAATCAGACCGGTCGTTTAAAACGAACCGGTTTGCTCACACCAACACGCCGTAAATCCATCCGTGGGGGCTAGTCTCAGCCCGTCCGGGGCCTCAACGGTTGGCTTAGAGCAAATCGATTCTCACTTAAGTTATCTGTGCAATTAATCAGCTATTTGTTTTCAGGCAGCACTAAACAGATTCTGGTGCAGCTGTTTAACGACAGCGGGAGCATCGGCATCCTGCACTAGAAAGCACAGGTTATGTTTAGACGCGCCATGACAAATTAGCCGCATATTAATGCGCTCTAAGGTATTGAACAGATCACCAGTAATACCTTTGCTGCTATGCAGATGGTTGCCAATAACGGCCACTAAACTTAAGCCCTGCTCCACTGACACTTCGCAAAAACTTCTCAGCTCCGCCAGTGCGGGTTCGACAGATACATTAAATGCGCTAGTCATGCCGCCTTCGTCCAGCGTAAGTGCTACGCTGATTTCAGACGTGGTCACTAAATCTACCGAGATTTGATGCCGGCTTAAAATATCAAACACCCGGGTTAAAAAACCGGCGGCGTGTAACATGGCCGGGCTTTTTACCGTGATCAGCGTTTGAGATTTTCTAAGTGCAATAGCTCGGTACGGCGGGCGTTCTTTTACGTCTTTGGCTATCCAGGTGCCGCCGGCTTGTGGTTCGCGACTGGAGCCAACAAACACCCCTATATTGCAGCGCATCGCAGGTATCAAGGTAGCAGGATGCAGTACTTTGGCGCCAAAAGTAGCCATCTCAGCCGCTTCGTCAAAGCTGATTTCTTTAATGCAGCGCGCCTGTTCGGTTAAACGTGGGTCAGTGGTAAAAATACCCACTACATCGGTCCATATTTGCACCACAGATGCACTTAACGCTTCGCCAAGCAGTGCAGCGCTATAATCTGAACCGCCGCGACCAAGCGTGGTGGTTTGCCCAAGGTCATCCGCACCAATAAAGCCCTGGGTTACCACCACGTTATCCGCCAATAAAGGCTGCAAGTGTATGGCACATAACTCACTAATTTGAGTAATCTGTGGCTCACCTTTACCAAAACGACTGTCAGTGCGCATAACACGACGGGCGTCAAAACATAAACCGGCCGCACCACGTTCACGTAGTACCTGCGCAAACAATACTGAGCTTAAACGCTCACCGAAGGATTGGATCTCATCCTTGTGAGCAGCGCTATACACCGCACCACTTTGTTCTATCAGTATTTTTAGTGCCGATAGCAACTGCGCAATATCAGCCGCAACGACATCAGGCTGCTGCAACCGGTTTAATACCGCCAGCGTAATGCGTTCAATGCCCTGATAGCAAGCATAGCGCTCGCTAACATCAGTGTGTTTGGTAATATCGACCAGCAGGTTAGTGACACCGGAGCTGGCGCTAACCACCACTAAACGAATAGCCGGTTCCGCCAGAATGATATCAGCACAGCGCGACATCGCATCGAAGTCTGCGACACTAGAGCCGCCGAATTTTGCAACAATAAGATTGGACAAGGTTGCCTCTCCTTATAAAACATAATAAGCAGAGCATGGCATTTGCTAACAGCAAAACGAGAATGAAACAGAGAGCTTCTGTAAATTCTGAAAACTGTACTTAACAAAGGCCAGAAGCTCTCCACCGAAATTCAGGTGACAGTCGTAAGGATTCAGCCTTAACGACCGGGAAATACAGCTCTATAACCGCATTTCCCTCGGCGTTAGTCCCCCTTATTCAGGCTACGATGTATAGACATCTGTCCTGAACTACCTGGCTAACGCACCTCTTCTGGTCTATCAGATATGATTGACGGGCGACACCTTATCCTGTTTTGGCCTTTCAAGCAATAGCCTTTTAGCCGTCCAAACAGCTATTTATTCAGATAAAGCCCGCTGTAGTCTCTGCCAGCACTGATATTTGTGCGCTATGGTAGCGGTTTAAACTGAACAAATCCTTAGCAATAATGAAATAAATCAATAGTTATGGTTAATTTTTTTAAGCTGTGACACAAAGGCGTCCATATCAGCCTCATTGGCAGCATCGCTGTGCCATTTGTTATGGAAGCCCAGTGTTAACTGCACCTTGCCATCGCTTAAATACACTTCGTAGCCATCAAAGCCGGAATTCACCGTTATACCATCCAACTCAAAACCAGCGCCCAATTCGTTGTTAACAGCGCTGCCGTGTTTTTCCACCTTGCCAAACACGCTAAGTAGAAATTTGCCATCTAATTCATTTTGCATTTTCAATACTCCTGTCGTCATTCACTTAAGAGTAACACCGGTTTGCAGCCATTACGCGCAAAGGTTATAGTCCGGCCGTGTTATTTAGGAGAGATATATGCACAGAACTCTGTTTACAACCACTATCGCCCTGAGCTTTTCGGCCATCGCCACCGCTGATATTGTGCAACCGGCACCACTGGTGTCCATTGCCAGCCACGATGCTTACTTTGATAATCTGCGCGCGCACTGCGGTAAAGCCTTTGCGGGCAAAGTGGTAATGGACACCCCAAAAAGTGATGGCTTTGACGGCAGCTTAATTATGCATGTGCGTAAATGTTCAGACAGCCAATTACAGATCCCGTTCCATGTTGGCGATAATCATTCCCGCACCTGGATCATCACAAAAACCGGATCTGGCCTGAGTTTAAAGCATGATCACCGTAACAAAGACGGTAGCCATGACGTCTCTACTATGTATGGCGGCCATACCACGGATGCGGGTTGGTCAAACGTGCAAAGCTTTCCGGCCGATCAGTACTCTAAAGAACTATTCTCTCGATTGGGTAATCCACAGTCAAATACCAACATCTGGCAAATGTATATCTACCCGCAAACCTTTACTTATCGCCTGATCCGGGAAGGCCGGGAGTTTCGCGTTGACTTTGACCTTACCAAACCGGTGGCTTTACCGCCCACTCCATGGGGCTACAAAGACTAAGCGCGTTATAACTGCGACCACTATACTGGTCGCTGATTTTTAGATACGTTAAGATAAATAGCTTTTAACACAGAACGCTGAGACTACAGCGACATATAACGATAAAAACCACGGAGTGACTATGATTACCCTTTCCAGGTTTACGCTACTAGCCGGAGCTTTTGCGGCAGGCACCTTGCTAAGCGCTTGCTCAGAGCAAAATGCTGATATAAAAACTGCTGAAGTAAAACCAGCAGAGCTGGCTGATACGGCCACCAAGACCCCTGAATTGAAATTCGCCGACGTTAACCCACGATTAGGTGAATATATAAAAACGCTGTCCTCAGATGAGTTTCAGGGCCGCGCCCCTGCCACCAAAGGTGAAGAGTTAACCGTGGCGTTTTTAGAAGATAACTTCCGTCGAATCGGTTTAAAACCAATAGACGGTGACAGTTACAAGCAACCGGTATCGCTGGTGCAAATTGACCCGAAACAAGTGTCTGCCATGACGTTAAAAGGCGACAACCTGCCAGCCCAATTTAATTACCGTGACGACATGACAGCATGGACCAAGCAGGTTACGGAACAAGTTGACGTGACTGACAGTGAAATGGTGTTTGTTGGCTACGGTATTGTTGCACCAGAATATAACTGGAACGACTATGAAGGCCTGGATGTAAAAGGCAAAACCGTGGTGATGTTTGTTAATGACCCAGGGTTTGCTACGCAAGATCCATCACTATTTAATGGCAATGCCATGACCTACTACGGCCGCTGGACCTACAAATATGAAGAAGCTGCCCGCCAGGGCGCCGCTATGGCACTAATCATTCATGAAACTGATGCTGCTAGCTACGGCTGGGGCGTGGTGGCACATGGCTCACCGATAAAATTTGATTTAATCAATGAAAATAAAAATGCCGATCTGGCAAAAGTAGAAGGTTGGGTTACTACTGAGTCAGCTGAAAAGCTGTTTGCCAATATTGGTACCGACTTAGCCACTATGCATAAAAAAGCGCTGGAAAAAGACTTTAAAGTAGTACCTCTAAATGCTACTGCATCGGTTAGCGTAAAAAACAACTTGCGTGAGCTTACCTCAAGCAATGTCGTTGGCTATATCGAAGGCAGCAAATACCCGGATGAGTTTGTATTGTATATGGCACACTGGGACCATCTGGGTATGGATTTTTCTAACCCCAATAATAAGGTGTTTAATGGCGCGCAGGACAATGCGTCCGGCACCGGTGGCTTACTGGCTCTGGCCGAGTATTTTACTCAGCAACAGCAACCAGAACGCTCTATCGCATTTGTTGCAGTTACCGCCGAAGAGCGTGGTTTATTAGGTTCAGCCTGGTATGCTGCCAACCCGGTATTCCCGCTGGAAAAAACCGTTGTCGGTATTAACATGGACGTGATGAACGTCTACGGCCCAATGAAAGACATGGTGATTGTCGGATTAGGCAACAACAATGCAGAAGATATTTTAATCAAATACACCGAACAACAAGGCCGCTACGCCGTGCGCGAGCATAACCCTGAAGCCGGTATTGCTTATCGTTCAGACCACTTTAATCTATCAAAAAAAGGCGTACCCATACTGTATGCAAAAGGTGGTAACGACCATTTTGAAAATGGCGAAGCATGGGGCAAGGCACAGCGTGCCGAGTACAACAAATGTTGCTATCACAAGGTAGGCGACGAATATAACGACAACTGGGACTTACGCGGTGCGCAGCAGGATTTATTCTTGTTTTATCAGGTAGGTAACGAGCTGGCAAACAGTCGCAACTGGCCAAACTGGCATGAAGGCAACGAATTCCGCGCCCTGCGTGATGCCTCAGCCGCGGCTCGTAAAGAATAACCGGTGAAAGGTTTGCGTTAACAGTATTGCTTAATATCAGGGCAGCTCTAGCTGCCCTTTTTTATGTCACTGCAACACCTTGTTAAACAACGTGATATATTCATTATCTATTCAGTAGATTCGCTTTAGTCTCAGCTTAACAACTTAAAGGATCCCGTTATGCGCAGGTGGCAAAAAACGCTGCTTATAGCTTTAGCACTGTTACTGCTGTTAACAGCAAGCGCATATTGGTATCTGCAAAAAACGCTCGCTGCCCTGCCGTTGCAAAACCTGCAATACCAGATCAGCAGCCTTAGCTTGCGTCAGTTACACCTTAGCGGCGTTAGTTTCAGCCTTGATAACCCGGAATTAGAGATACAACTCAACGATATAAACCTAAGTTGGCAGCTGTTCGACCCCAGGTTAACCAAAGTACAACTTGGCAGCGGTGATATCCGTTTATTACAGTGGCCGCAAACAGCTGATAACAACACGCCTACAACCGCAGACTCTTTGCCTGCAGATTGGCAACTGCCAGCAAACCTTCCTGAACAGATAAACATTAACCAGTTGGTACTGCATCTGCCTTGTTCCGAAGGAGACTGCAGCTACCAGCTGTCTGCAGCTTTAGATAACGTAGCACAACAACTGCAATATCAGCTTAGTGCAGCAGACACCAACACCCCGAATACACCCCGCTTAACCCTTAGCGGCGATTACACTACCGTGCAGCAGCTACCACTGTTAAATTTGCGTCTGGATTTAGATAACAACACGCAATTGCAACTTCACCAGAAATTAAGTGGCCATAACAGCATTGATGTCACTGGCAAGCTAACCATAGATATTGCCCCCCCATCACCCTGGATAATCCAACAACTGCAATTATGGCAAGCCGCTGTTCCGCCAGAAGCCCTCGAGCGCTTTACTGCCCCCGTGTCAGTTCGAAGCGACTGGCAGTTCCAATTGCCTGGCACCTCCTCGCTGGCAAACATAGCCGCTGAAGCGAGCGGACATTGGCAATTAGATGCTGAACTGCCC
Source organism: Rheinheimera baltica (assembly GCF_030731985.1). Classification (NCBI taxonomy): domain Bacteria; kingdom Pseudomonadati; phylum Pseudomonadota; class Gammaproteobacteria; order Chromatiales; family Chromatiaceae; genus Rheinheimera; species Rheinheimera baltica. The sequence goes on along the minus strand of NZ_JAPJDY010000013.1, from coordinate 8,459 downwards.
TCGCCTTTAGTACTTCCAGGCATTGGTCAGTTACAAGGCCGTGTTACAGCCAAACTGGGCCTACAACACGGCGAACTCAGCCAATATCAACTTAATAGCCATTTAACCTTATTACAACCAGAATTATCCGAAGATTTACTGCAGCAGGGCATTAAAGCCGACAGCGTCGATATCACACTCACCGCCGACGGACACACTCTGCCACAGCTTACTGCGCTGCCATTAAAACTGGCACTAAGTTCCAAAGGCGCCACCGAGGTTGATATTACGGGTGATGCAACGTTCAACCTCACCCCCCCTTTTAGCGCACAAATACATAATGGCAAGCTTGGCCTATTGCAGCAGCAATTAAAGCCGGCCCCAGACGTTCTTTTGCAGAAGCTTGCGCTGCAAACTCAGTTTAATGCGTATTGGCTGGCCGACCAGTGGCAACTGGATCTGCAAAATACCACTGCCGATTTTGCTTCACTTAATACAACAGACATTCAGCTACTCAAGGGTAATATCACCACAAAAAACAGCCGTTTTAGTGGCGATACGTTGTTTAACAACACCACGTTGCAAGCCGCAGTTGGCGTTAACATTGGCCAGCTAAAACAAGCACAATTAAAACCTCTTAGCTGGCAATGGCAGGCGGAACTTAGCGGCAATTTACGCGAGCTAAGCGTGGCCGGACAACTGACAAACAGCGCCAGCCTGGGTGTTGCACATCAACTGCGCTATGTTAACGACGCCTTTACCGTTAGCTGGCAACTGGACGACATATTTTTACTTGCGGGTAATCCGCTGGCGGCAACATTGACCAGTTGGCCAGCGCTGTTAGAACTTAACCGAGGACGGCTTGATGCAAGCGGCGAAGCAAGCTTGTTGCCAGCAATAAACACCAAAGCCGAGCTCAGCTTGTCTGGCGTCAGTGGTATTTATGATCGCAGCCTGTTTAAAGACTTAGCCAGCACCATACAACTGGAATACGAAAACGGGCAAATTCTAATCCATGCACCAGAAACACGCCTGGCAGAAATTAACCATGGCCTGATTGCCGGCCCTTTGCTACTTAATGCTGACTACCGGACCAACATGGATGCTATCAGTGCAGGAAAACTGGATATCAAACAGCTACAAATTAATGCCATGGGAGGGCAAATCCAATTGCAACCCACCCAACTGGATTTAGCATTGGCTCAGCAAGATGTGGTACTAAAACTACAACAAATTGCACTAACAAATCTGTTGCAACAACATCCCACGACTGATTTAACCGGCAGTGGCCTTATCTCCGGCACCGTACCGCTTCGAATTAATCGCACTGGCGTTACCGTGAATAACGGCGCAATTGCCGCAGAAAGCCCGGGTGGAGAACTACAATACCGGCCTGCCGGAGCCCAAAATATGGCTGCAGGAAACGCAGGGATGAAAGTGGTGCTCGAAGCATTGGATGATTTTCACTACTCCGTACTTTCCAGCGACGTTAACTATGACACGCAAGGCAAGCTGAGCCTCGCATTGAAACTACAAGGTAGCAACCCGGCACTGGAAAATGGCAGAGCCATCAACCTTAATATTAATCTGGAAGAAGATTTACCCGCGCTAATTACCAGTTTGCAACTTAGCAGCAAAATCAGTGACAAAATAAAACAGCGGGTACAACAACGGATCCAACAGCAAAGCATAAAAAACACTAATGGAGTTAAACCATGATACAACAACTAAGCGCAGCGGCAGTGCTGGCGCTGGTTCTGGCCGCTTGCACCCCAAAGGTGCAGGTCGCTTTGCCAGCCGAGCCAATCAACATTAACCTGAACGTTAAAATTCAGCATGAAATTTATATCAAGGTCGATAAACAGTTGGACGAACTGTTCAGCGACGACAGCGGTTTATTCTAAGGAGCCCAACATGAAACTGATTAAACATATCAAAATGCTACTGTTGCCTGCCCTGTTCGCGCTAAGCTTGCCGGTACTGGCAATGAACTTGCAACAAGCCATGGCGGCACTGGGCCAGGCTAAAGCCCAAGGACTCGTTGGCGAGCAAGCTAATGGTTATTTGGGTGCGGTACAAAATGATGCTAATACAGCCGACATTGTAAAGTTAATTAACGATGCACGCCGGGCAGAATATAGCCGCTTAGCGCAGCAAAATAATATTGCAGTTGCCGATGTAGAAGCCATGGCCGGCAAAAAAGCACTGGAACGTACCAGTGCCGGGCATTATATTTTGTTAGATGGTAATTGGGTTAAAAAACCTTAAGCTGAAACACGGTTGCTGAGACGCCATTTATTGGCGTTTCAGCTATGCTATATCAGCACATTCTTTATTGGGATCAACTGTTTGAAAGCATTTACGTTTGTCACACTGTTGTTTTTCAGTTTTGTCACTGTTGCCGAGATAGCGAAGCAACAGCAATTCGATCGTTTAATTGAGGAAATTAGCAGTGGTGAGCGGTATTTTTTTAAGCCCGAGGATTTTCGTCAAACACTTGCTGAACTTGAAAATGCATTACCGCAAAACGATGCCGAACGCGCCAATATACTAGACAGACAGCGCTGCCTGTTGGCTTATTTTGATAATCCAGCAGCAGGAATCGCCTTTAGTAAAACAAAATTAAACCAGGCGCAATCTGCTAACGATTTTCCAGCACAATATGACTATCATACCTGTCGGTATTACCTGTACAACATGCTGGGTGAAAACGAACTCGCCCTGAAAAGTGCCAATCTCGCTCATAGCGCCGCCGAGTATAGTGAAGACCCGCTGTCTATAGCCCTAAGCGAGACCGAACTTGGCAACATATCATCTTATCAAGGCAATTACGCTGATGCGTTAAACCATTATCTCAGTGCCTATCCGCGTTTACAGCAGCTTGGTTACAAACCTTATATTAGCGATCTGGTGTTATCTATAGCGTCGGCATATCGACGCATGGGGCTATACGACAAAGCCATTACCTATATTGACGAAGCGGAAAAAGAATTTAATGCGCCAGAGGAACGTTTTCGGCTCGCCATGATCATGCATGAAAAAGCGTTTTCTTATGCAGAACGTGGCGAACCTGAACAGGCATTAGCACTTTTTAACCAGTCTATCGACGTCTATAACGAACTCGCTGTACCTGAGTGGATAGCGTACACCAACGTAAACCTGGTGTGGATATATAATTTACTGGGACAATTCGATAACGCGCTTGCTGTTGCCGCAGAAGCCGAAAGTGTATTAAACCATGGTAACCCGTCTAATATGGCGAATTTGCAAACCTACCAAGCCTTACTAGCATTATATAAGGGCGAAGCTTTATTGGCAGATAAGCAAGTAAACGCCGCCTTAGAAAGCTTAGCGTTAGCAGACAAGTTACTGTCAGAGCAAGCGGTACCGCGTTATATGCTGCAGCTGCACTTACACTACGCCGATGCGCTGGCGCAAGCCGGACAATATTCGCTGGCCTATACAAAGTTAGGACAATATGTTGAGCTGAATAATCGCCAACAAGCTAACGCCCGAGAGCAACAAGCTAACTTATTACGATTTCAATTCGATTTTACCCGCCAACAAGAAAAGAACGATCAATTAGCCGCTGAAAAACTCGCCGCTGAACAATACATTAGCACATTACAGCTGGCACAACGCTGGCAGTATGTTGCGATCATCGCAATAGTGCTAATGCTGTTCATTCTGGTGTCTTTTGCCGTTTCACTGAAAAAACGAAATCGAAAACTGCACCGTCTGGCCATGACAGATGAATTAACCGGTATCGCCAACAGGCGCCGTATTATGATGCTTGCAGAGCAAGAACGTGTCAAAGCAACGGAAACATCCTCGCCCATCTGCCTGCTTATTATTGACTTAGATCATTTCAAAAAAATTAACGATAATCATGGCCATGATGCCGGTGATATCGTGTTACAGCAGGTCTGTTTAACTATTAGTAGTGTACTGCGTCAGCAAGATCACTTTGGCCGCACCGGCGGTGAAGAATTTTTAATCATACTGCCCAATACTGATATAAACCAGGCCCAGCCTATTGCCGAGCGGGTTCGCCGTTCTGTTGCGGCAATAAACCTAAGCCTAATACAATTAAACTTACAGGTAAGCTGCAGCATAGGGTTAACCCAAGCCAAGCCAAAAGAATTACTTAATGCCAGCATTAGCCGGGCAGACAAAGCGTTATACCAAGCTAAAGCAAACGGCAGAAATCAGGTTGTAGAAGGTTAACCCAACCATAAAAAAACAGCCCGGACTTACGTCAACGGGCTGCGTTTTATAGATATAGCCTTACCAATACTACGCCGCTACAGTGCGTTTTTGATGCGCAAGTACTACGCCAATAAGCCCGACAACCGCGATAACAACACCAATAGGCTTGCTGTAGTCCATGGGCAAATTCAGCCCAATGCCTGCAGTGGCAATATAAGATAAGGTAATTGCAGTCCCGATCACCGCAGGAATACTAACAATCCAGTGGAAGGTGCCACGGTCAAACAGATACTTAGTCGCTAACCACAACACGCTGGTTGATAACAACATATTTGAGAACGCGAAATAACGCCAAATCACTGAGAAATCAAGGAAGGTCATAAGGTAGGCAACGCCCAGTAAAGGCGCGGCCAACGCCAGGCGATGCTTGGTGGTTTGAGAAATACTAAACGCATCCATAATGGTTAAGCGCAAAGAACGAAAGGCAGTATCACCAGAGGTTATAGGGAAAATAGCAACCGCAAGAATTGCCATTACGCCACCAAAAATACCCAGATAGCTGGTTGCAATGTGATTAACGACCAACCCCGGGCCACCTTGTGCCAGCATCATTTTTAGCTCTACATAGCCGCCAGGAAAAGCAGCAATACCCGCCAGCGCCCAGACACAAGCCACAATACCTTCGCACATCATGGCACCATAAAATACTGGCCGGGCATATTTTTCATTGGTAAGGCAGCGGGCAATCATCGGTGATTGGGTCGAGTGAAAGCCACTGATGGCGCCGCAAGTAATCGTTAAAAACAGCAAGGGCCACACCGGAGCGCCGTCTGGGTTTGGTACTAAAAAGTCGTCATGATGATGGCCATCAAAGTAAGCAAATATGTCGTTTATCTGCGGCAAATGCGGTGCTTCAATTAACAAGGCAATGGCAATTAATGACGTCATAACGATCATCAACAAGCCAAAAAACGGGTATAACTTGGTAATGATTTTATCTATCGGCAGCAGGGTTGCTAAAAAATAATAGGCCAGTATAACCAGCACCCAAAACGTGTTGCCGGCTAAAAATGTACCTTCAAAAAAAGACAAATTACTTAACAGCCCCGCCGGGCTCATAATAAATACCACACCAACAAAAAACAGCAGCATGGCGGTAAACACTAACATAACACCTTTAAATACAATGTTGTAATAATGCCCCGCTATCTCTGGTAAACTTTTACCGTCTTCTTTTAAGCTCATAACGCCAGAAAAATAGTCATGCACCGCGCCGCCAACCACATTGCCAATAACTATCCAAACCAGGGCAACCGGGCCATATACCGCACCCAGGATAGGACCAAATATAGGGCCTACACCTGCCACATTTAAAAACTGAATGAGAAACGCCTTTACCGGGCTTATTGCCACGTAATCAACGCCATCATTTAAGCGCGCTTGCGGCGTTTTTGCCTTAGCATCTATCCCGGCTTGTTTTTCAACAAAGGGGCTGTAAAACTTATAACCGAGTATGAGTATGGCAATACAGATAAAGAAAATTAGCATAACGCAAATTCCTGATGTTTAGTGCAGTAATCGCAATACCTGCGCAGTATTGCAATAAAGAGAATTCTAACCTGCAAGATTAGCACGCTTATTTCAAAGTCACATACTAGCCAATAGTCGAAGAACGGTTTAACAGGCCCACCAGCCGGTTTACAAGTGGCCTAACAAAATTATGCTTCCGCTTCAATATGTTACTCAGCTTAATGAAGAATAATGCCACCTTTGTGGCAGTTACCTGAAACTATTTGTTGCGCATTCTTTGGCGCACTTTGTTCGAATGCCACGCCGCAGGCACGACAACAAGGATGACAATCGCGGCTAAAATCCACAGATAACTTTGGCCCATCAGGCTGAGGTTAGCGATGTCAGCCGTCTGGTCATTGTTTATCTGTTTAGCGAAAGAAAAGGGTGTCGAGCTTTTTCCAAGCTTCGACAAACGCTTCTTGCGCTATGTCCTCACTGTTTTTTAAGTCACCTACTGACGAATAGGCTAACGAACACAGCAAGTTTTGATAGCGTGTAACAATTTCACTAAAGGCCGCACGATTGCCTCCCAATGACGCCATTACCAAAGCGGCATCGTTGTAATCTACTATTTCCATACGTTTTTTAAAAATGTTCATGGTTCTTACTCTCTGCTTCTGAACCAATAAGTGCCAAAGCTGGCACAAAAGGTGACAGGAATATCTAAAAAAAACCGCTGAAAGCTAAATATTTATTAAATAACGCTAAACTTTAATTCTTTAGGGGAAGTAACGCTGCCTTTGTTGGTTAAATTGCGCAACTTACTGGTTTGTGGCGTCATAATTCAACGCATTAAACTGGCTGTTGTAACCGGCATTTAATGCTTTTGCTTTGGCAAACGCTGCTTTGGCTTCTTCAGCGCGTCCGGCACTGAAATAGCCATATGCTAAGCCATCATATACTTCAGCATGTTGTGGATATTTATCAGTCAGATATTTAAAAAAGTAGATGGCATTCTCTGCTTTACCCGCCGCAACGAGTTCTCGGGCAAGATCGGTCAGCGTTTTGCCTATAAATGTTTGATAGCCAGCTTGTTGGTAGACCGCTTCAAATTGCGCATTAAATACGTTTTCCCCAAGCTGCAGATACTGTTGATAAGCAAATAATGTGGCAGGCAACTTAACAGCTGAGTATTGGCCAGAAACCGCCAGGCTTCTTAGGATTGTGGACAGCTCTTCCGCTACCAGCCTATCTGTATTTGCCAAAACAATCACCCAGGTATCATTAGCAAAATCCAGCTCAACAGCGGTGCTTACCCCAACCCCACCACCGAAAGCCAGCCACTGTTGCTGATCTTTCTGTAGCCTTTTGAATATGTTTAAACTGCGACCAGAGAGTAATTTTTTCTGTTCAAATAATTGATGATAAACAGCGTATAGCTCAAATACGGTCATTTCCCCACCGCCTCCTGGAGATTTGAACTCGAGCCTCGTTGGATCGATTGGCGACCGTTTTCCTTCGTAATTAAAATGATAAGGCAATGCCACAGTATCATGACCTAATTGCTCTGCTATAAGCACAGCTCGAGAGGGCTTCAATACATTTTTTTCTAATAACTCCCAGTAGTTCTGTTTGGTGATTTTCTCGAGAATGGCGCCCAAAACTACGTAGCCATAGTTTGAGTATTTTCGATCGCTACCTGGCGTAAATAACAGCGGCTGATTCTGCAAAATAGCCAGTTTTTCAGCGATATTTGTATATTGGGCCGGATTATTGCGGTATTCCGCAGTAAATATGTCAGCGAAACCAGAGCGATGTTCTAATAATTGTTGGATGGTAATGTCTTTTGTCTGTGGGTCTGTAAACCCCAATGCAAATTTATCAAGCGTGTCATTGAGTTGTATAAGATCATTGTCATAAGCCTGCAGCACTAAAACCGCAGTGAGATTTTTTTGGATAGACCCAATGTCAAAACGTGTTAACAGTGATACAGGCTTTAACGTTGACTCATCAGCATACCCTACCGCCTTTGCCAAAATGGGTTTGCCATTTTTTAGCACTAGCACAGAACCGGAAAAATCACTCTTTTGCTGATACTGCGCCACAAGCTCATCAAAGGCTGTATTAGATTCAGCCTTTACGAACGACAAATATGAGCTTAAGAGCAGCATAAATACGAGAGCTTTTTTCATAACGATCCTTGTATTAGGTCACTTGGCCTTGTGCTTAGTGCTTAGTCACTTGGTAAAGCGATTTGACATCCTAGCCAGCGCTTGTTGCTGACGGTAAAGTTTGATTGTTATGAGTCTGCTGAGTCATTAAACAATATCCTGTTTGAAAACGGATCTGTTACTGTGAAACATCTTGCTCCCCAAGGTGCATTCTCAATGCTTGGCTTATTGTATTTATATGGCTTAGTAGTAATTTGAACAAAGAGTTTATCAAGATCGCTTACATTGACGAAAACTTTACTGCCTGGCGTGCAGTCTCCAGAATGCTCACTTAGGTGTAGAACGAAATCGCCAAGCGATACTTGCATGTAAATTGGGTAGCCATCCTCAAAGCGATGCTCCCAATCTAACTCCATACCGAGAAAGCCAAGGTAAAACTCTTTGGCTTTATCTTCGTCGAAAATCCGCATAATCGGGATCGTCTGAAACTCCATGCCATCTACTCCATTACACATAGACATAATGACTCCCCACGAGGTGCTGACCTCCGAGTTCGTGGGTTAGTTTCGCAACCAGAGCCATACTGTA
>NZ_JAPJDY010000012.1:0-69723 GCF_030731985.1 Rheinheimera baltica | reverse complement strand
TAGAGTTGTTTTGTGAGCACAACGGTAATTACGGTAGCCCGAGGATCCATGCTGCGTTGCGACGAGAAGGTGAAGTGGTCAATCGCAAACGGGTAGAACGGTTAATGCGAGACATGAGTTTGGTGGGTAAAGTAAGCAGGCTATATCGGCGTAAGCCCTTGCCAGTAAACCCATGTATTACAGTCGGAAACCAAAAGCGGCAAGAACCTAGCCCGACAGCAGCGAATGAGCAATGGGCAGGTGATGTGACCTATTTGAAGGTCAATGGCCAATGGTCGTATCTGGCGGTGATTATTGATTTGTATTCTCGAAGTATTGTGGGCTGGGAGCTAAGCCAAGCCCGAACGGCAGATTTAACCGTTTTAGCATTGAAAAAAGCGTTGATGCACCGTGAAGTAAAGCCAGGCTTGTTATTTCACAGTGACAGGGGCTCAGAATATGGTGCATATCTGTTTCAAAATGAACTGGCCAGAGCTGGAATTAGGCCCAGTATGAACAGACCCAAACATATGACAGATAATGCACACGTGGAATCGTTCTTTAAGACCCTGAAAACAGAGACATTCCACGGAATAGTGTTTGAGTCGGTTACACAGTTGAGAATGACGCTGGCCTGGTATATTGATAGTTATTACAATACGAGTCGGCTCCATTCGTCATTGGGGTTTAATACGCCAATTGAATATGAAAGTAAGGCAGCATGAAATTTAAATCTAAAAGCGTCTACTTTTTAGGGGGAAGTTTCACCGCTGCGCGGGTTTCGGCCTGTGCTGCGAGCGTTAGCAAAAGTGGAAAGAATTCATGTCATGGAAAAAGTTTTATTTTGGTAACGAAAAACCTTCATTGAAGCGGCAATGCCTTACTCATTTCGCTATGTTTTTTATACTGTCTTCGCCCTATGCTTTTATTGCCGATTTCTCGCCAGAAAGCTGGATTTTTTATACTGGTCTAGGAATTTCAATTTTGGTTACCTTAATCAGCATATTCCATATGTGGAATGTAAGAGAAAGGTTTTCGTTGCTAATGCATTATGGTTTTATAAAACGCACTGTTGCTATCGGTTCTCTTCCATTAATTGCATTCTTATTCACGGGCGCCTTTACAATTTATACAGTACCCGGATTAACAACCAATGTTATTGGCCAGAATGTTAGTTTACTCGGCAAATTTGATAAAAAAGAAGGCGTTAGTAGGAGATCTTGCCGATATAGATTTTCATCTAAAACTTTAAAGTACAGATTTCCACCGTACCTTTGTGTTGGGAAAAGTCAGTATGAGCGTGAAACAAGTGAATATACTGTTATAGCTAAAAAGTCCTTCTTAGGCGTGTTATATGAAGCTGTTGAGTAAAATGTTAACAATCAAAGGCTTGCGACACATGCAGCGTCGCTGCTTTGAGCGTTATAGTTCAAAAGAGCTACCATGCGAAGATACAGCTTAAATAAGGTCTATGGAAAAGTTCGTAATCCAAAGGTACATAGGCACTATGATTGAATTATTAAAAAATAATGTGCTGAATCGCGAGTTGACTTTATTTCGAGATCCTCATCCGGATAATCGAAGGTATGTTCGCGAATTGGAATATATTCGGCTGGCTATTGAGCCCAAAGACAATTTGAGTTGTTTGCGAGCAGCTGACTCCGAAGAGCAAGCTGCGCAAAATCAATCTGCATCTGGCTACTTTGTTAAAGATGTTTTGGCCTTTTGGGCGATCATGTATTCTGTTGGTGAGCCATTGGGTCGGCTGAATGCTCAGATGCGTGGCGATTTGGCTATCTTGCAAAGCCTGATGGAACTAAAGGCAATTCGCTGGGGGGTTGGGACTCAGCAATATGAGCCGCGACTCTTTGGCATGTCGATCTACCAAGAGTTCACGGCTGTGTCCTTGTGGTGCATGCTGGAGCCCGATGGGGCTCGTCTTGGCCAATTTCTTGAAATGCACGCCCGGCACCCCACCATGCGCCTGCCAGCGGTGGACTTTCTGCTCGATACCTTCTTGCCCAAAGGCATTCAACGCCCATTAAAGTACCAAAAAAACCCCACCTACCAAGGCATGTGGGACGCGCTGATGGGGGCGCTGGCTTCGCAAGGGCGCGAGGCCCAAACACAAGACATGACCAAATACATGGCCAACTGGAATCGGTTGATGAAACCGCTGGGCTGGAAGCCCGAGCGGGTGTATTGCCCGCTTGCCGAAGATGGCCGTCAAGTGGACCCTAATTGCCAGGGCGATCAGTTGTTTCAACGTTTTGCCTTTGAGGCGGCGCTAGCCGTTTGTGCTTTCGATCTGGACGACAGCGCGTTTCGTGACCATCTCTACTACCCGCGCGATCTAGTAGACCACTATCGGGCGAACGTGCGCCAGCAGCGCGATGGCTGGCGGGCCTTGGGCGCTCCAGCCCGGTTTGCTGCACCGCTGCCGCCACCGCGCAAGAAAGCCGACCTGGCTAAAAGCAAACTCAAAGGCTATGCGCGCTGGGTTGAGCTGGCCTGCGACGGCGACAAAGACGCCCAAGAAGCGGTGATCGAGTCGACCGGGCGCTTACGAAGCTTGAAGAAAGAAGCAGGTGAGGCATTGGCGGCCTTGGCCGAAAACGGGCAGGGCGTTTGTGCCGACATCAAGGACGACGATACTCTGGCTTCGCAGGTTGACAGCTTGCTCGAAGGCCGAGGGCTGAAGGGATTTGACTCATCGACAGTTGGTGGCGCCGGGCCGGCGCGTTGCGAGGTGCTGCTTAAAAACGCGCAAGACTGGCTGTCGAAGAGCAAGCTTAGCTACAGATTATATACGTTGGACCTAGGTGATGACGCTTGGTATGCTTTGAGCGTACATGAGGTGTTTGCGACCGAATTTTTGGCGCTTGGGGAATCACTTAGCCTGCCTTAGCAACGGAAAAAGGGGAGCGTAGCTAATTAGCGTTGCCTCCTTTTCTCAAGCCTTACTTCAGATCATTCTGCGGCCGCTGTGGTATCACCTTAAGCGCTTTGTCGTCTTGGATGCTCATAACGACAACCGCATCTTTGCTGTTTTTGCTGATCTTGATTGGTTCGCGCTGAAAAAGAAACTAAACGCGAGGGTTACGTAAGATAGCGTACAGAACCTGGCTGTGGCTTCAATTACCGTATACGCGTCAACCTGCGTCTTTATCCGTTTTGCGAAGAGGCAGACATTAGACGTAACCGTAATACGGAGTACAACTTATGACTAAGCATCAAAGCAACAGCAATCCAAATGAACATAAAAGACAAGAACGCGAGGCTGCTGACAGCAGGATCGATAGTAAAAAATCGGATCCGAGAGACAACGCAGGCAGCCAGGGAAAAATGGCGAAAAATGAGAAATCTGCCAGAAGTGATGGCAGAAACGGTGCCGTTTTAGGCGAAATTAATCGCGATGCAAGGAAGGAAAACCAATGAACAGTGCAATGACACAAGCTACTAACAACATTAATGCAGCCGGGTTACTCAGTGCCTCCAGCATTACCGGCGATGAAGTCTGCAATATGAAGGATGAAAAGCTCGGTAAGATCCATGAGGTTATGCTTGACATGACTGAAGGCAAGATACGTTACGCTGTGCTGGCTGCCGGCGGTTTCCTGGGTATCGGTGAGCGTTTTTTTGCTGTGCCATGGAAAGCGCTGACGCTAAACAGGAAAGACAAAAGCTTTATGCTGGATGTTGATGTTGAGCGTTTAAAAAACGCACCGGGTTTTGACAAAGATAATTGGCCAAATATGGCAGATCCTAGCTGGAACTCCAGCGTTGAATCTTATTACGCCAGATAATATGGCCTGTTTTTAGTAATTAACGCTGGCACTGGCCAGCGTTTGTTTTATCGCAGCATGCGTAAAAATACACAAAACAGGCTTAACCGCCAGAAGGGAACTACAGGAACTAACATGATGAATAATAAAATTTTGGCTGTTGTACTGCTGGTGGTTGGTGTGCTGCTGTTGTTCTTTGCGTATCAGGCATCTGAAAGCTTTGGTAATCAGGTAAGCGAAGCCGTTACCGGCCGTTTCACCGACTCTACTACCTGGTTTATCATACTGGGTGCAGTATCAACCGTGGCGGGTGTTACGCTATTACTTATGGGCCGATCCGCACAGCGTTAAGCAATCAAAAGGGTCAGTGTCGCTGATTTTGTGGAGGGTAGAGTCGAAGCTAGTTAACGGCTGCTCTGCATAGCGGCTGCTACAGCGCACTAAGAAATGCTCCACCATCAACAATATTGCCTTGCGCTAAGTCGTCCTTCGCTGCGTTAAAACAGTGCTTAAGGTACGCCGTTTTAAACACTTCTGGCTGCGCATCTTGTGGTAACTCATCGAAGTTTAAGCTGGTTTCATCGGTGGCTAGTGTCGGCATAATTGTATCCATAGCAAAAGTTACGATATCAGTTTCGCTGATAACTGGATATGGCTAAATTGTGCTAACTTATCAAGGATTAGCCTGTTTTGTGAAGAGAAGCAACTTAACTTGACTTGATAATTAAGCGTTAACTATTATGATGTCGCGTAACAACACCCCTCCCGCTACCCGTAAGATCAGCACCCTGTGAGGGGTTACTTTTTTTAGAGTTTCGCTAAGGTTTTAGCTGCGTCCCGAGTTATCCCCGATTGCCGGACCAGCTACAGCCGGTCCCTTGAGTAAGCTTTGGTCAGGTTAGAATATATAAATAAATCCTATGCCTACTTCGGCTTCATAGTTGCCACGGGCGATGGGGCTGTTGCGTACGTCGCTACTGAAGTGCTCGTACAGCGCCTCGGCGAAAATTTGCCAGTTCTCGTTGATATTATGGCGGTAGTTGTAATCAATGCCGATAGAGCGTAGGCCGCCACTCAGGTTGGTTTCAGCTAAACCCGACGCCAGCGATTGCTCTGCGGTAATGCCGAAACCGGTATTGGCATATTTGCTGTCGTGAAATACTGCTACCAGGTTAATCTCCGATCCGGAACCGTCGGTTTTATCGCCAAAGCGCCGTCCCACGCCAAACAATGCAAGATTGCCGTTGTCTCCGGTAACCAGCCGGCTTACCAACCAATAACGCCAGTCGTTGCTAAAAGCCCGCCGTGCCTGCAGCACTACTTCAAAGCCTTCTTCGGTGTTACCCAGCCCATCAAGGCGGCCATCGTCTGAGTCGTTTTCTTCGCGGCCTTCATCAAAGCCAATTAAGGCTTCCAGTAGCCAGGTGTCTGCCCGTACGCCGCGCCAGCCCAGTGCTTCACCGGCAAAGTAGAAAATATCATCACCGCGGCGCCATTGTATTGCGCCGGCTGGCTGTACTTCAAAACCAAATTCGTCTGACCCTTCGTAAGCGGTTTCGTACTCGATACCCGCGCCCAGCGCGAACGCCCAACCGTCATTACCCCGGGTAAAGTCGTCTACCGAAGGTAAAGGCACCAGTGCTGTTTTGTCGTCCTGCGCTAATACGGTTTGAGGCAAAAAACCATGTAGTAAAGTAACTAACAGTAAACCGGTAAACTTTTTCATGTAAAACCTCACCTGTGTTAGCAGGCCAGAATGCAGCGTGAGTAAGTGTTCAACTTCGGTTTACGGTTAACTTTTATAAGTAGATCTTATTAACGTACTTTTTATTGCTTAAGCTCATTCAGCTTTATTACTTGCGCATCAAAACCGCCCTCTGCCAGTTTAATTACTACCTTATCACCGGCTTTAAGCTGGCTGCTGGAAGTGACCACCTGTTGTTTATTGTCAAAGGTAATGCTGTAACCGCGGGCTAAGGTAGCCAGCGGGCTTACGGTGTTTAGCTGGCTGCTTAACTGCGCCAGTTGTTGTTTGCTTTGCTTTAACTGCATCTGCTGGGCGTTAATAAGCCGGCGTTCGAGCTGATTAATATGCTGTGTATGCTGTAGCAGGGTTTTTACCGGCGATAACTGGCGCAGGCTTTTATCCAGATATTGTTGTTGCTGCTGTGTGGCGCTAATTTTACGCTTAATATGCGCGCTAAGGCGCAGTTGTAGCTCGTCCAGCCGCTGTTGTTGCTGCTGTAAGCGCCGTTTGGGGTGTAAGGCTAACAAGCGCTGGCTTAGGTTAATAAGTTTTGGCGCCACTTGCTGCATGCGGGCGCGCTGGGCTTGAATTAATGCGTTGCGTAGCCTGGCTATTCGTTCTAATAAATGGCTTTGATCCGGTGATACCAGCTCTGCCGCGGCCGAAGGCGTTGGCGCGCGTACATCGGCGACAAAATCGGTTAGTGCAAAATCAATTTCGTGGCCGACGGCGCTAACAATTGGAATAGGGCAAGCCGCCACAGCACGGCACAGCTGTTCGTCGTTAAAACACCATAAATCTTCTAACGAACCACCGCCACGGCCAATAATCAGCACATCGACTTCGTTACGGCGTATTGCGCTGCTTAGCATGTTGCGCAGCTGCGCGGCGGCCGTATCCCCTTGCACTTGCGACGGGTAAACGATGACTTCAATGCCGGGGGCGCGGCGGTTAAGCACCGTAACAATATCGCGAATGGCGGCGCCGGTAGGGGAGGTAATAACACCAACACGCTGCACCTGTGCTGGTAGGGGTCTTTTTATCGCCGGGTCGAATAAGCCCTCAGCGGCCAGTTTGGCTTTTAGCTGTTCAAATTGCTGCTTGAGTAAACCGGCACCGGCGCTTTCAATAAATTCTGCCAGTAACTGGTATTCACCGCGTGGCTCGTAAACACTGATACGAGCGCGAATAAGCACCTGCTGGCCATTTTGCGGCCGAAAACTACTGTTGCGGTTAGCTTGTTTAAACATGGCGCATTTTACTTGTGCTGCGTTGTCTTTTAACGAAAAATACCAATGGCCACTGGCGGCGGCGACGAAGTTGGATATTTCGCCTTGCAGCCATAGGGTTTGAAATTGCAGTTCCAGCGTTAAGCGGACTTCGCTGTTTAAGCGGGAAACAGTATAAATATCGGGGTTTTGCGCAGTATTTTGCATGGCAGCTCATGTTTGCAGCGGTAACAACCTGGGGCCAGAATAACATAAAATAAAAAAGCGTTTGTGATACGCCAACAAAACCGTTAAAATTGCGCCGCAACATTCCCTATCTTTTCAGCCACCGCGAGATTGTTGCAATGCTCAGGATCAAACAAGAAGCCCTCACCTTTGACGACGTGTTATTGGTACCGGCGCACTCTACTGTTCTACCTCATACCGCCGATTTACGCACCCGACTGACTAAAAGCATTACGCTGAATATTCCTATGGTTTCTGCTTCAATGGACACCGTAACGGAAGCCCGTTTAGCCATTGCGCTAGCGCAGGAAGGCGGCTTAGGTTTTATTCATAAAAATATGACCATTGAGGATCAAGCGGCCAACGTTCGTAAAGTTAAAAAATACGAAAGCGGTGTGGTGTCAGACCCGGTTACTGTGACACCGGATATGAGTATCCGCGATGTGCAGTCGCTTGCGCAGCAGCATGGTTTCTCCGGTTTTCCGGTGGTAGATGCCAGCCATAATCTGGTGGGTATGCTTACCAGCCGTGATATGAGCTTTGAAGCGAATAACAACGAAAAAGTCTCAAGCTTAATGACGCCGCGCGAGCGCTTGGTTACCGTACTGGAAACCGACCCACGCGAAGAAGCGTTTAAGCGCATGCACGAGCACCGCATTGAAAAAGTGTTAGTGGTGGATGGCGCCTTTAAATTAAAAGGCCTTATTACCGTTCGCGATTATTACAAAGCCGCCAGTAAGCCAAACGCCTGTAAAGACGAGTTAGGCCGGTTACGTGTAGGCGCTGCTGTTGGCGTAGGCCCTGGTACAGACGAGCGTATTGCTGCGCTGGTTGAAGCCGGTGTGGATATTCTGCTGATCGATACCTCGCATGGTCATTCACAAGGGGTTATTGACCGTGTTAAGCAAACCCGCGCGCAATACCCGGATTTGCAAATTGTTGCCGGTAACGTGGCTACGGCCGAAGGTGCTAAAGCGCTGGCTGAAGCTGGCGCCAATGCGGTTAAAGTGGGTATAGGCCCGGGTTCAATTTGTACCACCCGTATTGTTACCGGTTGTGGTGTGCCACAAATTACCGCTATTTCAGAAGCGGTTATGGGCGTGGCCGGCACCGACGTCACCATTATTGCTGATGGCGGTATTCGCTTCTCTGGCGATGTGGCCAAGGCCCTGGTGGCCGGTGCTAACTGCGTGATGGTAGGCTCAATGTTTGCCGGTACGGAAGAAGCGCCAGGCGATGTTGAGTTGTATCAGGGCCGTTACTATAAATCTTACCGTGGAATGGGCTCGTTAGGCGCGATGTCGCAGCGCAATGGTTCCTCAGACCGCTATTTCCAGGGCAGCAACAATGCTGAAAAACTGGTACCGGAAGGTATTGAAGGCCGTGTTGCCTATAAAGGCCCAATGGAAAATATTATTCACCAGCAAATGGGTGGCCTGCGCAGTGCTATGGGCTTAACAGGATGCCCAACCATTGACGAACTGCGTACTAAACCAGAGTTTGTTCGGGTAACGTCTGCCGGTATGGGCGAGTCGCACGTACACGATGTGCAAATTACCAAAGAAGCACCAAACTACCGTTTAGGCTAAACTGATTTCGGTTTTATCGGCTGGCTCACACCAGCCGCTTTACTTTTTAAAGGTCGCTATGAACAAAAACATTCATCACCACCGCATCTTAATCCTCGACTTTGGTTCACAGTACACCCAGCTGATTGCACGGCGCGTGCGCGAAATTGGCGTGTATTGCGAGCTGTGGGCCTGGGATGTAACTGAAGAGCAAATTCGTGACTTTAACCCAACTGGTATTATTTTGTCCGGTGGCCCGGAAAGTGTGCACGAAGCAAATTCTCCGCGCGCTCCTCAGTATGTGTTTGAAGCGGGTGTGCCGGTATTGGGCATTTGCTACGGGATGCAAACCATGGCCGAGCAGTTAGGCGGCAAGGTGCAGGGCTCGGACATGCGCGAGTTTGGCTATGCTCAGGTTGAAGTGGTTGCAGCGAACGATTTATTTGCCAAAATTGAAGACCACGTTGGCGGTAACGGTAATGCTTTGTTAGACGTGTGGATGAGCCACGGCGACAAGGTAGTGCAAGTTCCGGACGGGTTTATAACCTGTGCTGCAAC
The DNA here is from genome assembly GCF_030731985.1 of Rheinheimera baltica. Taxonomy (NCBI): domain Bacteria; kingdom Pseudomonadati; phylum Pseudomonadota; class Gammaproteobacteria; order Chromatiales; family Chromatiaceae; genus Rheinheimera; species Rheinheimera baltica. The sequence goes on along the minus strand of NZ_JAPJDY010000012.1, from coordinate 60,632 downwards.
GCCAACCTGCCCACATGCGGGCATGGTAGACGAAGCACGCCAGTTCTACGGTGTGCAGTTCCACCCTGAAGTTACCCATACGCGTCAGGGCTTGCGTATGCTGGAGCATTTCGTTGCCGATATTTGTGGCTGCGACAAGTTGTGGACCCCGGCGTCGATTATTGAAGATGCCATTATCCGCTTAAAGCAGCAAATAGGTGATGACCAGGTTATTTTAGGTTTATCTGGTGGGGTAGACAGCTCGGTAGTAGCGATGTTGTTGCACCGCGCCATTGGCAAAAACCTGACCTGTGTGTTCGTTGATAACGGCTTGCTGCGCTTAAACGAAGGCAAGCAGGTGATGGACATGTTTGGTGACCATTTTGGTCTTAACATCATTAAAGTTGATGCTGAAGATCGCTTCCTTGATGCGTTAGCAGGCCAGAATGACCCTGAAGTTAAACGTAAAACCATCGGCCGCGTGTTTGTTGAAGTGTTTGACGAACAGTCGCAACTGCTGGAAAACGCCAAGTGGCTGGCGCAGGGCACCATTTACCCTGACGTGATTGAATCTGCTGGCTCTGCCACCGGTAAAGCGCACGTAATTAAATCGCACCATAACGTTGGCGGCCTGCCAGCGCATATGAAGCTGGGTTTAGTTGAGCCACTGCGTGAGCTGTTTAAAGACGAAGTGCGTAAAGTGGGCTTAGAGCTTGGCCTGCCATACGACATGCTGTACCGTCACCCGTTCCCGGGACCCGGTTTAGGTGTTCGTGTATTGGGCGAAATTAAAAAAGACTACTGCGATATCCTGCGCCGTGCCGACGCGATTTTTATTGAAGAGCTACACAAAGCCGACCTTTACAACAAAGTAAGCCAGGCGTTTGCGGTATTCTTGCCGGTAAAATCAGTGGGTGTAATGGGCGATGCGCGTAAGTATGATTGGGTAGTATCACTGCGTGCCGTAGAAACCATCGACTTTATGACCGCGCACTGGGCACACCTGCCATACGAGCTGCTGGGTAAGGTGTCAAACCGTATTATCAATGAGATCAACGGCATATCCCGCGTGGTATACGATATCAGCGGCAAGCCGCCAGCGACGATAGAGTGGGAATAACCCCCTTAAGCTAAATAAAAAAGGCCAGCGCAATGCTGGCCTTTTAGTTAATGATAGCCTGGCTTAAAGCTTACTTAATTACTACTTTGTTGCATTATTTTTGGTATTCGCCAGACTTTTTTAGCTTAGCTAAACCTTGATTAAAGTCATCGCGCAATCGCTTTTCTAGTGCTTCAGCAACAGGCATTGCCAGTGCGCTATGTTTAAGATGTAACAAATGATACAAACCAAAGGGACCTATCGTCGTTGCCGCTTTATTTGCATTATCCAGCGGCAAAGGCGCTATCAATTTGCTTTCTGCCCAAAGCATATAATCAATTTTGCCAGAGTCGAACATCGCCATGACGCCATTCCAATCACTGTTAAAGTAAAGCTTAGCTTCAATATTGGTCGCTAACAGTTGTAAGGTAGCGTCTTGTGTTGGAACTAAGATACGTAGCTTGGCGTTTCTTAAAACACTGTCCTGGCAAACAATGCCCTTGCGACAATACAATACCACTTGCACCGTATCTAGCAGTACTACCGGGACTGCATTATCAATACCCCGTAACACCGGTTCTAACCTTGCAACATCACCATCGACTAAGTTGTATGCAAAGAGTTTAAGTGTTCTTGCGCCTTCGGCTTCTTGAAACCTAAGTTGGTAGCCTAATTCCCTATACACGTCTTGCAACATTGGTATCAAAATCGCGTGCGTTATAGGATGGTTTGAATGACTAAATAACAACTCGTCCGCCATCACCTGTCTACCAGGCAGTAATGCTGAAAACAGTATGAGTGAGAGCCGGAAAACATATTTCATATTTGGATCCAGTGCACTTTATGGCTACAGTATAAACCACGATTGAACTATAAAAGTGCCAGTGTCAAAACTGGCATAAAAAAACATCAAAGAGCAGCCTTATGATGCGAAATGTTAAACAGCTTCACTTCAGTATTGTTATTAACGCGCCGGTGCAGACAGTATGGCAGCGCATGTTGTCTGATGTGGGTTACCGTTCATGGACTTCCGCTTTTTGCGAAGGTTCTTACTTTAAAGGCAGTTGGCAGCAGGGCGAAACCATACGGTTTTTATCGCCGTCGGGCGATGGTATGGTGGCTATCATTGCTGAACATAAACCGCTGGAACTTATGTCGATAAAGCATCTGGGTTTTATTGTTAGCGGAAAAGACGATTTTAGCAGTGACAAGGTCACCAGCTGGGCGCCAGCTTTTGAAAATTATTACTTTCATGACACTGATGGTGTTACAGAGCTTAGGGTAGAGCAGGATATTGCACCGGAGTACGAGCAATATATGCAGGACACCTGGCCTCTGGCATTGCAGAACCTAAAAGCGTTATGCGAGCGTAATGATAGGCTTAATTGAAGCCCTGCAAGTTAAATAGCGCTGTACTTTTTCACCTGCCCGACAGCAAACAGATTTAAACAAATAATTAATAAATCACTATTCAGCCTCGTGCTAAACACTTAGTATATGCCTGTTATTACATTATATTGTCCCCATATCTGGTACAATACTAATGATAGTTAATTGACTGATATGAGATTTGAGCCTTGTTATCAATATTACTTGTAGATGATGATCGCGAATTTACCGACGTTGCCAGTCACATCATCGACTTTTTAGGGCATACCGTGTCTGTTGCGGCCAATCTGGAAGAAGCCAATGAATGGCTGCAACACAACAATTTCGATCATATTCTGCTGGATTTCATGCTGCCTGATGGCAGCGGTATCCACTTGATGGATAGAGTACAGCAGCTGTTTCCGGTGCCGAAAGTGACCTTTATTACCGGCCACCCATCGGTTAAATCAATCATTGCTGAGCTATGTGGGCCTAAGGTTGATTACTTACTTAAACCTATTCAGCGTGAAGCGCTGGAGCAGGTGCTAAGCCCGGCCAAAGCTAAAGTCAAAAAAGCTGCCACAAGCGAAGTTAAAAAGCACTTTGATTGTCTGATCGGTGAGTCTGAACCGATGCGGCAGCTGTATACCATGATAGAACGTGTCGCAGCGTCAAACGCCAATGTGATGCTGATGGGGGAGAGTGGCGTAGGAAAAGAGGTTGTCGCGTCTGCCATCCATAATGCCAGTAAAGTTGCGGGCCAACTGGTTGCGACCAACTGTGGTGGCTTGTCAAAAGAGCTTATCAGCAGTGAGCTGTTCGGCCATGAAAAAGGCGCTTTTACCGGTGCTGTTGCACAAAAAGCGGGTGTGTTTGAACGGGCACAGGGCGGCACATTGTTTCTGGACGAAGTAACTGAAATGCCGCTGGATATGCAGCCGAATTTATTACGGGTACTGGAAACGAAGAAAATTATCCGTGTTGGCGGTAGCAAAGAAATCGCTGTCGATTGCCGGGTAGTTTCGGCGACGAACAGAAGCATGCAGAACATTGCCGAACAGAATATTCTGCGTGAGGATATTTATTTTCGCTTGGCGGTGTTTCCGATAGAGATCCCGCCGCTGCGCGAACGGTCTGAAGATATTCCGTTGCTGGCAAAAGCGTTTTTAGCCAATTTAAATGAAGAAAATAATACTGACTATCGCTTAACTGACGCACAGCTGCAGCGCCTGGCCAGCTTTGATTGGCCGGGTAACGTCAGGGAGCTGCGCCACACCATTCACCGCGCTTATATCATGAGTGACCCGGCGAAAAAAGAAATTGAGCTGCCAGCCTCTTTTGCATCACCCTTTTCGGCGGTTAAAAAGGAGCAGACAGGGCTGACACCGGGTAAAACGATAGAGGAAGTTGAAAAAGAACTGATTTATCTGACACTCAAAAAAGTAAATGGTAACAAGACATTGGCGGCCGATATGCTGGGTGTTAGTGTTAAAACTCTGTATAACCGCTTAAATGCGTATGGTGGCCTGGGCGAGCTTAGCTAAGTTTGCAAACGGGAGGTAAGACGGATGGCTGACATTACGCCGGAAAGATTAGCACAACAGATCCATGATATCCGTAAGCCGCTAAACCGAATATCAATGCAGGCTGAGCTCATCAAGCTGGTGCTGGAAAATAATTTACCACCGGAGAAAGCGATAGAGGCGGTGGATAAAATACTGCAGTCCTGTCAGGACTGCAGTATTTTACTGCAAAGCCTCGTAGACACCTCACCGTGATATCCCAACTAAGGAATTAATAGATGCCAAAACGTGTATTTGACAGCGCGCGTGCCAGCTGGTTTTTGTTGGGGGCTGTCATGATGTGTCTGATCGCTTTCAATGGTTATCTTGCTGTCAGTTCGGTTAAAGAACTCAGTAGTACTCAAACCAGCCTGACCAATACGGGTGACATTATCACCAAGCTAAACAATTTGCATTTGTCATTGTTGTCTGCCGAATCTGGTCAGCGGGGGTATTTATTAACAGACGACGAATTATATCTTGAGCCTTATCAGGAGGCATTGCTGCAGGTAAGAGCACAGGTTGCTGATGTTAAGACTATACAGTCTGAGATGCCTGAACAGCAGCTGCGCATCAACGAGATCGTCCGTCTCAGTGAGGCTAAAATAGCCGAGCTTACAGAAACGGTAGAGTTAGCGCGGCAAAATAAAGAAGCGCTTGCGCTGAAATTGTTAAGAACAGACCGCGGCCAAAATATCTATATGGAGCTGCGTGCTTTGTTTGATGTAGTGGGGCAAACCGAAAAATCCAATCGTGAAAACTTATTTTTACGTCTGTCAAAAGGCCGTAAAGATGCATTACTGAATTTTATATTGTCAGGAGTCATGAGTAGCGTGCTGGTTGTGCTAATGCTATTTCTGTCTTTTATAAACGTCAGGAAAGAGCGCAAGTACCTGGACGTACTCGAAATGCAGAATGAGAATTTAGCAATCAAGGTTGAGGAACGTACTCAGGAGCTGCGCTTGTATTCCGAGGAGTTGAGTAGAAGTAACAGAGAGCTTGAAGATTTTGCCTTTGTTGCATCGCATGATTTGCAGGAACCACTGCGCAAAATTCAGGCATTTGGTGACAGGTTAGAGTCGTCTTTCAGCCAGGACTTAGGCGAGAAGGGGCTGGACTATCTGAAACGGATGCGCAATGCAGCAAACAGAATGTCATTGCTTATCAGTGATCTGTTGGATTTCTCCCGCATCAATACCCGCGGCAGAGACTTCGCCGACACAGACCTGAATGAGGTCGTTAATGATGCGCTGGACGATCTTGAAATCGCTATGCAGGAAAGCGGCGCTCAGGTAAATACCAGCACTTTGCCCGTTATTCAGGCAGATAACAGCCAACTGCATCAGCTGTTTCTTAATTTGCTGTCAAATGCGATTAAGTTTCGCAAGCCGGACACCGCGCCGGTTATTAGCATTACTGTGGCCATTCACGAGCCAAACATTATGCAACAAGCCATCTGCGACAACTGGTATCATATAGAATTTAAAGATAACGGTATTGGCTTTGCTGAGGAATATGCTGAAAAGATTTTTACGCCGTTTCAGCGTTTGCATGGACGCTCAGAATACAAGGGGACCGGAATTGGCCTGGCAGTGTGCCGGCGCATTGTTGAGCGCCATCGCGGGTTGATTTACGCATCAGGTGAACCGGGTACCGGCTCTACCTTCACTTTAGTTTTGCCTGCCGATGCCACACCATTTGGCAGCAAAGGAGACTAAATAATGCCACTTATTACTAAAACCCGGCCTATCACTATTTTGATGGCGGATGACGATGAAGACGACCGGTTATTAACACAGGATGCGCTGCGCGAAAGCCGGGTGCTGAACTCACTGTATTGTGTTGAAGACGGTGTTGAACTGCTGGAGTATCTGCGTAAGCAGGGTAAATATGCTATCGGCGCACCATGCCCCCGGCCAAGTTTAATTCTGCTTGATTTAAATATGCCGCGTATGGACGGCAGAGAAGCGCTGCGTGCGATTAAAGATGACGAGAATTTGCGTGGTATTCCGGTGGTTATATTGACTACGTCTAAGCAAGAAGAAGATATGGTAAGGGGTTATAATCTGGGCGCGGCGTCTTACATTACCAAGCCGGTTAACTTTGATGGCCTGGTTGAGCTGATGCGTACTTTGGGCAAATACTGGGTTGAATTTGTCGAGTTGCCAGAACAAGACGATGACTGAGTTATTAAAGCCGGTCGTTCGGGCCAAAATTCTGTTGGTTGAGGATGATGAAGATGACTACATTATTACCCGCAGTCATCTTGATGAGTTAACATCGCTCGACAGTCAGCTGACCTGGGTTACCAATTCCACGGATGGCTTGCAGAAATTGACCGAAGGTTACTTTGATGTGTGCCTGCTGGATTATCAGCTCGGTGCAGAGACCGGCTTGTCTTTACTGCAGCAGGCCGTTGCTGCTGGTATTTCTACACCCATTATCATGCTAACGGGGCAACCGGATAAACAGCTGGATTTACAAGCACTGGAATATGGCGCAGCTGATTTTCTGGTGAAGAGTGAGCTGACCGAGGCCCGCTTTGCCAGAGCCATACGCTATGCATTAAGCCGGCGCGAGTTTGAGCTTGAACGCCTGAACCGGATGCAGCTTGAAGCTGATAACAGGTCAAAAGACCGCTTCCTGGCTCACTTAAGCCATGAGCTCAGAACGCCGCTGTCGTCGATATTGGGCTATACCGAGTTACTGCTCGAATCGGATACCGCAGAAGAAGCGCGGCCCGAATTAAATATTATTCTGAATAACGGCAAGCATCTGCTTAGTTTGCTGAACGACATATTAGACCTGTCTAAAATTACTGCCAACAAGCTGGAATTGCGGCCTGAGCCAACCAGCCTGCGCCATATTTTGCTCGATATCTATACGCTGCTTAAAGTAACCGCAGTTGATAATGGTCTGACGTTAACGGTTAATTCGTTGACCAGTTTGCCTGTGCTCATTACGGTGGATAGCACCCGTTTACGTCAGGTACTGATAAATCTGATCTATAACGCTATTAAGTTTACAGATAGTGGCGGTATTACGGTTGATTTGTGGGTGCAAAAAGCTGACGGTAAAGAAATGCTGTATTTTCGCGTCACAGATACCGGCGTCGGTATACCTGCCGGGCAGCTGAAAGATATTTTTGCGCCCTTTATGCAAGTTGAAGATTATCTGACAAGGAAAAAAGGTGGCGCTGGCCTGGGGTTAGCTATTTCAGCAGAGCTGATCCAGCGTATGGGCGGTAGCATCGATGTTGTGTCTGAAGAGCGAAAAGGCAGCGTCTTTACCTTTTGTGTTGACCCGGGGGATATTAGTGATACCCAACGCTGCTATTTTAATCCGGAGCAACGACTAAATGATGGTCACAACAGACAGGGTAAAATAACGCTAAGCGGCGAGGTGCTGATTGTTGACGACCTGGCAGACTTACGCAAACTGGCGGGTTATTGGGTTAAAGCTGCTGGCGCCAGTGTAGATTTTGCTGAGAACGGCTCACAGGCCATTGAGAAGGTGAAACGCAAGCTTGATTCGGGCAGCAGTTACAGCCTGATACTGATGGATTTGCACATGCCGGATATTGATGGTCGTGAAGCCACGTCAATGATCCGCTCGCTGGGGTATCAGTATCCAATTGTTGCTCTGACTGCAGCCATGGCGAAAGACATCAGGCAGCAGTTAGCAGGATTAGGATTTAACGACGTACTGTCTAAACCGATAACGAAACATCATCTGTATCGCACACTGCGCTCCTATTTAACCGGGCCGACAGTGTTACAGTCTGACGTGCAACCCGCAGAGAAAAAGCTGCATTTTCTGGTGGTGGAAGACGACGCAGAAGCTGCGCAGCTGATGCAAATTTTGCTCGAAAGCCTGGGGGTAACAGCAACGTTGGCACAAAGTGCGGAAGAGTGTATGCAGCTGTTAGCATTGCATCATCACTTTGACCGCATTCTGCTGGATATGGGGCTACCCGATTGCAACGGCTTGCAACTGGTTGAACGTATAGAGCATAGCTATCCGGAAAATGTTGTCATTATTGTCAGTGGCCATGATTATGAGCCGGCTGTATCGTCCAGCGCTATAGTACAGCAAAGCATTGTTAAGCCGTTGAGCAAACAAACCCTGAATCAGATTGTGAGCACATGCCGTTGATTTTTAGTGAGTTAAATGAAGTGAACTGAGCTGTTCATTCAGTTTGGGCAGTGTAAATAATTCCTACTGCTATGTTGGTATTACACTTTGTTAACGCCCTAAGATTAGCTGCACCTTGCATGTTTTTATTGTAAATTATTGAAAAAATTGAAATTAATTTCATCCTCCTTGCTGGCATAAAGCTTGTAATAAGGTAACTGACTCTGGCCCAACGGGCTGTTAGTTATTTTGTGCATTTTATGGAGGCTACAATGAAAAAATCTTATCTGGCTGCATTAACGGTTTCTGCGCTTTTCCTTTCCTCTGCTCATGCTGCTCCGGGTGATGAAGTTGACCATATGGGCATTTATGTCGGCGCTGGCTATGGTTTACTGAATGTTGATGGTGACGATGAAGATTTTGACCGCGAAGACAATGCTACCCGCATCTTTGCCGGTGCCCAATTTAATCAGGCTATCTCGTTAGAAGGTGGCTATATCGATTTTGGTAATTATGGTAACAGCGTATTTAACACGGATTTAGACGGCTACACCTTAGCGCTGAAAGCCGGTTTACCTGTGTCAGATCGTTTCACTGTGTATGCGCAGGGCGGTAATATCTGGTGGAAAGCTGATATTAATGCAACCGATGATAATGATGATGTTGACGGTTCGGATATTTTCTACGGCGTTGGTGTTTCGTTTGCACTGACAGAGAATTTAGACTTGCGTCTGGATTACACCCGTTTCGATGTTGAGTTTAACCGTGATGAAATAGGCATTCTGGCTGAAATTGATAACTTTGACACTAAAGTCGACTACGCCAGCTTAGGTATCCAGTATACGTTCTGATTTGTTGTCTCATTCCCGATAACGCCGGCACTTCCTGTTGCCGGCAGTTACTACTCTTTATACATCAAAAAAAGCGTGAATATTCTCTGAACCCTAAGGCGAACTTTGCCCGCTGAACCGGGTCTTACGGCTGTTAGCCCAGGGCGGATCGGAGTAAACGGAATGAATAAATTAGCGAAATTGTGGCGGGACAACCGCGGTGTTATTGTATTTTTAAGCCTGATGTTTGTGTTTAGAAGTGCTGTGGCGGATTGGAACGATGTACCCACCGGCTCAATGCAGCCGACTATTCAAATTGGCGATCGTCTTTTAGTGAATAAAATGGCCTACGATCTGCGAGTACCCTTTACTACTAAATCGTTAATTAAACGTGCCGATCCTGAGCGTGGTGACATTGTTATTTTTATGTCTGAAGCGGCGGGTGATCGCTTGGTTAAGCGGGTTATTGGTGTACCCGGCGATGTGGTTGCAATGCATAACAATGTGCTTAGCATCAATGGCAAACGTTTAGACTATGCTGCACAAGCTGCCGTTGCCGATAATGCGATGGTGTTAACCGAACAGTTGGACGCGATTACGCATCAGGTGAAATTAGCGCCATTTTCTACCGGCCGTGACAGCTTTAACCCGGTAACCGTGCCCGACAACAGTTACTTGGTATTGGGTGATAATCGGGACAATAGCGCAGATTCCAGGGTAATTGGTTTCGTGCCGCGTAACGAGATTGTTGGCCGAGCCAGTACGGTGCTGTTTTCACTGGATTACGATAACTACTTGTTGCCTCGCAGTGAGCGGTTTTTCGCTGCGTTATAGTAGGTAATATTGGGTCGCACTACTTTTTGTTGTCTGGCGTATTGCTGTAAATAACAGATCTTACCTGGGCTTTATAAGCAGCCACTTGCTTATAAAAAGTTAGGTTTGCCAGCGCTAAAAAGTGGTGTTAGCTTTAGTAGCAGTGCTTACAGACGTGTACATATAATGGACGACATTCTAAAAGAACTAACACAATCAATCGACAACAATAATTTAGAGCTTCAAGTTAGGGCACTTATCCAGTTACTGCAGCAGTCTACTGGGCTGGAGTCCGCTTATTTTACCCGCATCGATGTTGATAAAGGTGTGCAACATATTGTTTATTCAATAAATACAGGTCAGTTGCAATTAAATGAAGGCTTGTCAGTTAACTGGGATGATACGTTGTGCAAAAGGGCAATAGAACAGCAACAATTTGTGACTACTGATGTGTCTGCTTGTTGGGGCGACTCAGCGGCGGCTGCTGAATTAGGTATCAATACGTATATAAGTGCCCCAGTTGAATTATCCGATGGCCATTTGTATGGCACCGTATGTGCTGCTAGCACAGAAAAAACCGCCGTCTCAGATAAAAGTGCCAGTTTACTGCTACTTATTGGTCGGCTTATTGCAGTACAGGTTGAACGCGAAAAACTGTTACAGCAACTGGCGTTAGAGAATCGGCATTATCGTAATGTAGCGCTGACCGACCCGTTAACGGGTCTTGGAAACCGGCGCGAGTTAGAGTTGGAATTACAGCGCGAGTTAGCCAATAGCCAGCGCAGTGGCAGTGCAATCTTTGTTGCCTATATTGATTTAGATAACTTCAAAACAATTAACGACCAATATGGTCATGATGCAGGTGACCGATTGTTATTAGCGATAGCTGCCAATTTAAAAAAAGGCCGTCGGGAAGGTGACTTTATTGCCCGTGTAGGCGGTGATGAATTTGTCGTTTTTGGTTTGTTAACGGGTAACGATATTATGCATGCTGCCAAGGCACTGCGTGAGCAGCTTTTTAACAGCACTGAGGGCCGTTTTGATATTGCAGATACGTTCTTGCATTACAAAGGAGGCAGTGTCGGATTAGTGATTGCTGAACCCGGTGAAAAAATAAGCCATTTACTAAAGCGGGCAGATGAAGAGATGTACCGTGATAAAAAACGGCGCGCCACAGCACGCCGTTATTAAATAGTTTTAGGGGTGTTTAGTTGCGCTTAGTCGCACCCACTCATCCTGTACGGCGATAGGGTCAAAGCTGAACTCGTCGCTATAAGCGTCAATCACGCTTTGCGCCTGACTTTCCAATATGCCTGATAACGCCAGTTTGCCGCCGGGTTTTACATAAGCACTAATAATGTTTTTTAGCTCAGCCAAGGGGCCGGCCAGAATGTTAGCCACCACGACATCTGCCTGAAAGTCTTGCGGCTGATTTTGCGGTAAATACAGCTCTATCTGTCCTTCAACATGGTTGCGCTTGGCATTGGCGGTACTGGCTTCTATAGCTTGCGGGTCAATATCAACACCAATGACGCGCTTAGCGCCCAGTTTTAATGCGGCGATACCCAAGATGCCAGAACCACAGCCAAAGTCGACTACAGTTTGCTCTGGTTGAATAGTCGCATCCAGCCATTGCATGCAAAGCGCTGTAGTAGGGTGGGTGCCGGTACCAAAGGCTAACCCCGGGTCTAACATCACATTGACTGCTGTAGGATCTGGAATGTCACGCCAGCTGGGGCAAACCCATAGCCGGTTACCGAACTTTATAGGATGAAAGTTATCCATCCACTCGCGTTCCCAGTCTTTATCCTCCAGCTGTTCTAGCTTGTACTCCACACCCTGTTTAAAAAACGACACTTGCTCTAGCAGCTTTAGTACCTTGTCCATCGGATGCTCGGCATCAAACAGGCCAACTACCACGGTGTTAGTCCAGTAAATTACCTCGCCGGGCATCGGTTCATAAATGGGGGTGTCGTGGGCATCAAGAAAACTCACCGCCTGCGCGCCCCAGCCCATAAGCATATCACTAACTTGCTCGGCTTTTTCTTCAGTGGTTGTCACTCGCAGTTGGATCCAGGGCATAAATAGTCTCGCAGATAAAATTTTGCCGCATTATAGCAAAAAGGCCGCAAAAGCGGCCTTTAATCTATAACTGAGTGCTACTTGATACCCAGTTTATGTTCCAGATAGTGGATGTTGGTGCCACCTTGGCAGAAACCTTCATCACGCATAATGTCTTTGTGCAGCGGGATGTTGGTTTTAATACCTTCTACCAGCAGTTCATCCAGTGCATTACGCATACGCGCAATGGCGATATCACGGGTTTCACCGTAAGTAATTAACTTACCGACCATAGAGTCGTAATTTGGTGGCACAGTGTAATCGGCATAAATATGCGAATCCCAGCGAATACCGTTACCACCGGGTGGATGGAAACGGCTAATCTTGCCTGGCGAAGGCATAAAGGTTTTTGGATCTTCAGCATTAATACGACATTCCACAGCATGGCCGCGGATGATAATATCTTCCTGCTTCAGGGTCAGTGGCATACCAGAGGCAACGCGCAGTTGTTCTTTAATCAGGTCGACGCCGCTTATCATTTCTGTTACAGGGTGCTCTACCTGGATACGGGTATTCATCTCGATAAAGAAAAACTCGCCGTTTTCAAACAGGAACTCAAAGGTGCCGGCACCACGATAGTTCATCACTTTACAGGCATCAACACAGCGACCGCCGATAAAGGCACGTAGCTCTGGTGTTATACCCGGCGCTGGCGCTTCTTCAACGACTTTTTGGTGCCGACGTTGCATAGAACAGTCACGTTCACCTAAGTGAATGGCATTACCCTGGCCATCTGCTAATACCTGAATTTCGATATGACGTGGGTTCTCAAGGAATTTTTCCATGTACACCATGTCATTACCAAAAGCGGCTTTGGCTTCAGCTTTGGTCATCTCGATAGAGCTTACCAATTCTTCTTCGCTGCGAACCACGCGCATACCACGGCCACCGCCGCCGCCTGCAGCTTTAACAATGATGGGATAACCAATGCGCTTGGCAATGACCATGTTAGTGGCCGCATCGTCACCTACTGCACCATCTGAGCCAGGTACGCAGGGAACGCCCGCTTTTTTCATCGCTTCAATGGCAGAGACTTTATCACCCATTAAACGGATAGAATCCGGGTGTGGGCCGATAAATACTAAGCCGCTTTCTTCTACCTGTTGCGCGAAATCTGCGCGCTCGGCTAAAAAACCGTAGCCAGGGTGAATAGCCTGCGCATTGGTCACTTCAGCCGCGGCAATTAATGCCGGGATATTCAGATAGCTTTGTGGTGAAGGTGCCGGGCCAATACAAATGGTTTCATCAGCTAGCAACACATGTTTTAAATTACGATCGACGGTGGAGTGCACCGCCACCGTTTTAATGCCCAGCTCTTTGCAAGCGCGTAAAATACGCAATGCAATTTCGCCACGGTTGGCAATCAGTACTTTTTCTAGCATCAGTCTGCCTTTTGCGTTATTCGATCACAAAGAGTGGCTGGTCAAATTCAACCGGCTCGCCGTTTTCAAGCAAAATGTCTTTTACCACACCGGCCTTATCAGACTGGATTTGGTTCATCATTTTCATCGCTTCGACAATGCACAATGTATCGCCCACTTTAATTGTTTGGCCCACTTCAACGAAATTCTTCGCGGTAGGAGAGGCGGCACGGTAGAAAGAACCCACCATAGGCGATTTAACTACATGGCCACTAACGGCTGCCGGAGCTGCGGCCGCAGGTGCTGCAGCTGGCGCGGCGGCAGGCGCCGGTGCTTGTGCATATTGCTGTGGTGCCGGAGCATAATGCTGCATTGGCGCGTACTGTGGTGTCGGGCCATTACGGCTAATACGCACAGATTCTTCACCTTCGGTGATCTCAAGCTCAGAGATACCTGACTCTTCCAGCAGCTCGATCAATTTTTTAATCTTTCTAATATCCATGTCTATTTAGCCTGATTTAGTTATTACTATTTGGTTGTTTGTAATGCTGTTATCGCCGCGTCTAAAGCATAGTGATAACCTCTGGCCCCCAGACCACAGATCACCCCTTTGGCGATATCAGATAAATACGAATGGCGGCGAAACTCTTCGCGCGCATGTACATTTGATAAATGCACCTCAATAAAGGGAATGGCTACTGCCAGCAGGGCATCTCGAATAGCCACACTGGTATGGGTAAAAGCACCCGGGTTAATCAAAATAAAATCTTGTTGCCCCAGACTTTGTTGAATCGCAGTCACCAGCTCATGCTCGGCATTAGATTGTAAATGTGTCAGTTCGACACGTTTTACGACAGCCTGTTCCGTCAAATCTGAAATAATGTCAGCTAAGGTTGCTGAACCATATACCGCAGGCTCACGCACACCCAACATATTCAGGTTAGGGCCGTTTAAGACTAAAATTCGATAAGTTGCCGCCATTTGTGCGTAATTCCCGCTAATTGTTTTAATCCGGCACTATCTTGCCAAAGCTAAGTGATAATTGCATCTGTTTGACAACTTTCTGTCAAAAGCTGAGCAATTGGCTTAACAATAGCGCCTTATTATAGTGAAATCGTGACAAATGGCAGCAAAATACTGGTCTTATCAGCCAGAAGGCAGGCAGGAGTAAGCGGCGCTGGGTAAAAGCGCCGCAATAAAACTTACTGTTGGATTTGTTTCAGGTGGGCAGCAAAGTCACTGGCGTTCTTAAAACCGATAACACGGGCTTGCGTTAACTCTTTACCTTGGGGATCAAATATCAATAATGCTGGCAGGCCTAGCACTTGATAGTTACTCAGTAGCTTTTGGTCTTTCAGGCTGTTTTTTGTCACATCCACTTTCAGCAATTGCATTTTTTTCATTTGCGCCTGTACCTCAGGCTTAGGGAACGTTAAATGCTCGAACTCTTTACAGGCAATGCACCAGTCGGCATAAAAATCGACTATCGTGTAGCGCCCGTCGGTATTAGCCAGTTTTTGCTGTAGTTCATCTAAACCATCGACAAGCTCGAAACTGGCGTTTTGCTCTGTGGCCTGGCTGGCTGCAGGCGCTGGCCACCAGTGAGATACATTTAGGTATAAGGCTGTGACTAACAGCAACTGCCCGACGATCAATAACACGGCTTTCGCGGTCGCATTTTGCAAACTAAACAGTACCCGGTACAAATAGATAACAAAGGCTAATGTCAACAATGAGCCTGCAGCGATAACGTAGTCAAACGACAGGAAGCGGTCGAGTAAAATTAGCGGTACTGCCAGCAATAAAAAACCAAAGGTTGTTTTTACCGCATTCATCCAGTTGCCTGCTTTGGGTAGTAGTTTGCCACCAGAGCTACCCAATAACAGTAGTGGTAAGCCCATCCCTAAACTTAAAATGTACAACGTTATGGCACCTAGCAATAAATCCCCGCTTTGTGCGACATACAACAGGGCTGCTGACAGCGGTGCAGTAGTACAAGGCGAAGCAATAAGGCCTGATAACGCGCCCATAACAAACGCGCCCTTTAATGAGCCCCCTTGCTGTTTATTGCTAATACCGCTGACTTTCTCCTGCCAGCTGGACGGTAAACTTAAATTAAATACACCAAACATCGATAGCGCTAACAACACAAAAATCACGCTGGCTACAATAAGCACCGCAGGGTGTTGCATGTAACCTTGAAACTTTACGCCCAAACTGGCAATAACTAAGCCAAGCAACGAATAGGTGATAGCCATACCTTGAACGTATGAAAACGACAAGCTAAAGGCGCGTTTGTTAGACAGTTGTGAACCCTGGCCAACAATAATGCTGGTAAGAATGGGGTACATTGGGAACACGCACGGGGTAAACGCCAGGCCAATGCCGAGTAAAAAGAACCCGGCTAAGGTGGCGATACTGGCGCCATCAGTCAGTTTCTCCGCCAGAGTATTTTGGCTGGACACCGGAATGCTATTGGCACTGTCGCCTGATGTAACACTGGCGGCGATGTTTGAACTATTATTGGCTGCGGCACTGGACGAAGTGTCTGATGCAGTTGCTGATAAGGGTAACAAGGGCAGTTCTTTAGTTACCGGTGGATAACACAAGCCGGCTTCTGCACACCCCATATATTGAATTTTAAACACGCCATCTTCGCTGACATCGGTTAGCGGGATGCGTAATGTTAGCTGATGAAAATACACGTTAGTAACGCCGAAGTATTCATCTTCAATTTGCATGCTGGCTGGATAAGACGGGTGCGAAAAACTTACGGCGATGCCACCCAGTTTTATTTTGTCTTTGTATAAATAGTAGCCGTCAGCGATAGTCCAGCTAATCACTAACTCATCTTGTTTTTGTACGTAGTCAAAAACGAACGCCTGTTCTACCGGCAGGAAGCTATCATCAGCTTTAAGCAAGCTGTCTAAGACGGAACTTTGTTGGGCCTGAACCGGCACCAGCAAACTTAACCAGAGTATCAATGGCAGAAAAAACACTTTAAACATCAGCTTCTACTTCCTTATTTACGCAATTGCGTTGCAACAGCCTAACATTAACATGTGAACATATACGGTGATAGCGACAAAAGGTTGCTGTCTATGCGATAAATGCCACTCCAGCTCAGACCTGTAACTGTGGCAGAATATTTCATTTGGGCTGACGATAATCTACCCGCCTTAAGACAACATTAAGAAATTTTTGCTTTTGCCCTTGGATTTTTTTCCTGTTCGCCCCATATATCCTGCACACAATTTAACACCCATGTTAAAACACAAAATAGCTTTAGGAGATAGAGCATGAATATTCGTCCATTACACGACCGTGTCATTATCAAACGTTTAGAAGCTGAAAGTAAATCAGCGGGTGGCATAGTCTTAACGGGTGCTTCTGCCGAGAAATCTACTCGGGGTGAAGTGGTAGCCGTTGGCTTGGGCCGTGTTTTAGATAACGGTGACGTAAAACCGTTAGATGTGAAAGTTGGCGACAAAGTATTGTTCGGCGCTTATGTAGAGCGTACTGAGAAAATTGAAGGCCAGGAGTATGTGATCACCAAAGAAGACAATATCTTAGGTGTGATCCTGGATTAATTCTATTCGAACCGTATTACGCATTAACTGAATGTAAGGATTAAGAGAAATGGCAGCAAAAGACGTACGTTTTGGCGATGAAGCCCGCAACAAAATGCTTAAAGGTGTAAATATTCTGGCTAACGCAGTACGCGTTACCTTAGGTCCGAAAGGCCGCAATGTTATTCTGGATAAATCTTTCGGCGCACCAATGATCACTAAAGACGGTGTATCTGTTGCGAAAGAAATTGAGCTGGAAGATAAGTTCGAAAACATGGGCGCACAGATGGTGAAAGAGGTTGCCTCTAAAGCCAATGATGAAGCTGGTGACGGCACCACTACTGCAACGGTATTAGCGCAAAACATCATTAATGAAGGTGTTAAAGCGGTTGCAGCGGGTATGAACCCAATGGATTTAAAGCGCGGTATCGACAAAGCTGTAATAGCCGCTGTAGCTGAACTTAAGCTGTTATCTCAGCCGTGTGCAGACAGCAAAGCTATTGCGCAAGTAGGTACTATCTCTGCCAACTCTGACGATGAAATCGGCCAGATTATTGCAAACGCAATGGATAAAGTAGGTAAAGAAGGCGTAATCACTGTTGAAGAAGGTCAGGGTTTAGACAACGAGCTTGACGTGGTTGAAGGTATGCAGTTTGACCGTGGTTACTTGTCTCCGTACTTCATCAACAACCAGGAAGCAGGCCAGGTAGAACTGGATAACCCGTATATTCTTACTATTGATAAGAAAGTATCTAATATCCGTGAGTTATTGCCAGTATTAGAAGCTGTGGCTAAGTCAGGTAAGCCGTTGTTGTTAATTGCTGAAGATGTTGAAGGCGAAGCCTTAGCAACGTTAGTAGTAAACAACATGCGTGGCATCGTTAAAATTTCTGCAGTAAAAGCACCAGGTTTTGGTGACCGTCGTAAAGCCATGCTGCAAGACATTGCGACATTAACCGGTGGTACCGTGATTTCTGAAGAAATTGGTATGGAACTGGAAAAAGCAGGTCTGGAAGAATTAGGTACTGCTAAGCGCGTTGTTATTACAAAAGATAACACCACCATTATTGATGGTGCTGGCGATCAGGCTGCAATTGATGGCCGTGTTAAACAAATTCGCCAACAAATTGAAGAAGCAACATCAGATTACGACAAAGAAAAACTGCAAGAGCGTCTGGCTAAATTAGCTGGTGGTGTTGCGGTTATCAAAGTTGGCGCTTCTACTGAAATCGAAATGAAAGAGAAAAAAGCCCGCGTTGAAGATGCTCTGCATGCAACCCGTGCTGCGGTAGAAGAAGGCGTAGTGCCTGGCGGTGGTGTAGCGTTAGTTCGCGTAGCGGCTAAGTTAGGCGACCTGCGTGGCATTAACGAAGATCAAAACCACGGTATTAAGATTGCACTGCGTGCAATGGAATCACCGTTACGTCAAATCGTTGATAATGCCGGTGAAGAAGCGTCTGTTGTAGTAAACAACGTGAAAAACGGTTCAGGTAACTACGGTTACAATGCAGCGACCAGTGAATACGGCGACATGCTGGAGATGGGTATTCTTGACCCAACTAAAGTAACCCGTTCAGCATTGCAATTTGCTGCATCAGTAGGTTCATTAATGATTACCACTGAAGCCATGGTTACTGAGTTGCCTAAAGGTGATGCCCCAGCAATGCCAGATATGGGCGGCATGGGTGGCATGGGCGGCATGATGTAACTCGTTAGCGCTCACTAACGTAAAGCCCCGCTATTTGCGGGGTTTTTTTATGCCAGCAATATCGTATGTTAACGGCGGGCGCTACAATTTTATACAAAACACTACAGTCCTTGGTCGATAAATCGGGCTATAGTTAGCCAAGTTAACTAAACTTTGTGCAAAATATACACCCTAACAAGGTATTGCACGCTATTGCGTGAGTAGAAGCAGGAGACAGGTTATGCGTAACATTATAGTGCTTTGTGGGTTGGCCGCACTGGCATTCAGCTCAGTACACGCTGCCGAGGTGAAAGTGCAATGGCAAGACCCGGAAAAGTTTACCGATATTCGTCCGGCAAACGATAGCCGCAAAAGCTATCGCGAGCGCGTTATTCGTAAGTTTGATGAATTCTTTCAGCAGATGGCCACTAAATTGCCTGAGGGCTACAGCTGGGATGTTACGGTAACGGACATCGATTTGGCTGGCGATGTCGATTACTTTATCAGTGGCGCAGGTAATGCGCTTCGCGTTGTTAAAGACATTTACTCGCCTGCAATGAAGTTTAGTTACGTGTTGCGGGATAACCATGGTGAACAAGTCATGCAGGCTGATGAAAAACTGCGTGATATGGGGTTTATGCAATCGATACGTTCGGCGCATAATTCAGATGAGTTTCGTTATGAAAAACGAATGCTGGAAGATTGGTTTGAGCGTGAATTAAAGCCCGGAGTCGAGCAGCATCAACATATGCTACCTAAAGTGAGTGTTAAACCTGCAGTGTAGATCTCATTAATTTGCTATCACTATGTCTGTCACTTTTAATGTGTGGCAGACATAGCAATGAAAATGTCCTATAAACAGCAAGAACCCGTATGAAATATTATTGTGTTGTTAGCAGCATCCTAAATTCTGCAAGTGTGGCATGCAGCTGTTTTAACTGCTGTACCACACGCTGGAGTGTCGCAGTATTAAACTGCTGGCTTTGGCGCATTGCCGCAACCTGTTCAGCAGTTTCAGCCAAGTACGGCATAAAACGGTTACTTGATGCCTGAAATAGCTTATTGTCGGCAAAGATACGCTGATGTTTGGCATGGCCTTGTTGCTGCAGGTTGTCTAACAGGGCATCGGCATCGAGCGCTTTGCGATACAGCTCTTTTAAATTGTCATCAAGTTGAGTCAGTAAAGTATCCATAATAAAGCTTAATGGCGAATAAGTAGCGCTATTATGCCATAAGGCGACGGCGGCTTCAGCAGCTGCAATGTTTATCTGTGATACAAAGTATTTTTTTGTCTACCCGTTTCCTTAAGAAACGTTTTGTTATATTATCTCGTTTCTTAAGTTTTAGTCGCCAGAGTGAGCACTGTGTTAGCAACAGTTAGAAGTATGTTTGATAAAATCGGAATTACGGTGACGTCGCTTTGCGCCATTCACTGTATTATGCTGCCCGTTATCTTACCGGTTTTACCCTTGTTGGGGCTTAGTGCTGTGCATAACCATGCGTTTGAACGTATTGTGTTATTGGTCACCATGGTATTGGGTTTTATAACCCTTTTTATTGGTTTTCATCGCTACCATCGTAAACTCTATCCGTTTTACTCGTTGTTTCTTGGCGGTTTTATTTACTGGCAAAAAGACGCCTGGGGCCCACAAAACGAACATGCTGTGTTAATGGTTGGGGCTGCACTCGTTGTTTTAGCGCATATTATGAACATGCGGTTGTGTAATAACTGTAATAGTTGTGAAGACGAGCACTAGATAGACAGCATAAAAAAATCCCGCCTTGGCGGGATTTTTGCTTTTAAGGGTTACGATATTGTCAATCGTTGCCGGCTCTTTGCCGGATAGTTGCTAAAAATACCATCGACCCCATATTGCTGCATACGGTGGATATCGTCGCCTTGATCCACGGTATAAACATACACTTTTAACCCCCGTGCTTTAGCATCGTTAACAAAAGCCTGATTGATAAAGCTGACATCACAATTAACAGAGTAGGCTTGCAGCGCTTGGGCAAAGGCTGCGTAATCCAGTGGTAAACTTGCAGTTAGTGCGCCGGTTTTTAAATCTGGCCGTTGTTGTTTAATGACAGCGAGCAGATGATGGTTAAAAGAGGAAATAACCAAGCGTTGACTGTTAAAGTTAAGTTCACGCTCGGCTTTATCCAACAAAGCCAGAAGCGGAGCTACGGTATTGTCGCCTTTTAGTTCGATGTTCAACCATAGCGAGTTGTGTTGTAAACGTTGCAATATCTGCCAAAGAGTAGGGATGCGTTCACCGCGGCCGGCGTCCAGCTGCATCAGCTGCGCTAAGCTGTACTGGTAAATACTACCGCTGCCGTTAGTGGTGCGAGCCAGATGATGATCATGAATAACGATAAGCTCGTTTTCAACGGCGAATACATCTATTTCAATAGCATCAGCACCCTGAGCTATAGCCTGATCAATAGCCAGCAGGGTGTTCTCCGGGTAGTCGCCGCTGGCGCCACGATGAGCAATGATTTGCATATTATTTTAGTTCAGCAAAAGGCGCGCCCATGCGGGTGATGGTGCCTGGCTGCTGATCGTCCAGGAAAGACAGCTTATCGGCAGCAAAAGCCAATACTACTGTTGAGCCTAACTTAAAGCGGCCCATCTCAGCGCCTTTTTCCAACGTAATGGCATTTTTTCCCTGTGCAGGATAGGTCCAACGAAATACATTTTTCCCTGCAGGGGGAGTTACTGTGCCGGCCCAAACCGTTTCAATGCTGGCTACAATAGTTGCACCCACCAACACCAGTGCCATTGGGCCCAGCTCGGTATCAAAAATGGTTACCACGCGCTCATTACGGGCAAATAAGTCGGGCACGTTTTCTGCGGTTAACGGGTTAACCGAGAATAAATCACCCGGCACATAAATCATCTGACGTAAGGTGCCTGAAACGGGCATGTGAATACGATGGTAGTCTTTTGGCGCCAGATAAATAGTGGCAAAATCGCCACCGATAAAGGGTTCAGCGCTAGCATTATCGCCACCGAGGAGAGCTTGTAGCGAGTAAGTGTGGTTTTTTGCCTGCACTAACTCGCCCTGAATGATTTCACCCAGCTGGCTAATACACCCATCTACCGGATGAGCAATAATATTGGCGTCGCTGGCTAATGGCCGGATACCGTCTTTTAATGGCCGGGTGAAAAATTCATTAAAGCTAACGTAGTCTTGGGCGCGTTCAAATTGCGCTTCACGCATATCAATACCGTATGCTTTTATAAAGCGGTTAATGAGAAAATGAGTAAACCAACCCAATTTCGCTGCGGCCAGTTTGCCTACCAGGCGCGAAATTAAATGCTTTGGCATAATGTACTGCAGGGTAATTTTTAAATTATCCATTATATTTCCAATAATCAGTTAGTAGGTTAAAAATAATTCGGTTTATCCTGCGCCATGCTGGTGAGGATTTTTAAATAACTTTCGTAACGTTCGCTGCTGACATCGCCACTTTCTACTGCATGTTGTATGGCGCAGCCAGGATCTGATATATGTTTACAGTCGCGAAATTTGCAGCGACCCAGCCAGGGCGTGAACTCGGTAAAACCGCGCGTCACTTCTTCTGGGGTTAAGTGCCACAGCGCAAATTCACGAATACCCGGGGAGTCAATCAAATCACCGCCGTTGGGTAAATGGTACAGACGTGAAACTGTTGTTGTATGCTGACCAAGGCCAGAATTCGCCGAGACGTCTTGTGTATGCGCTTCTAGCCCCGGCATTAAGCTATTCATCAAAGAAGATTTACCCACACCAGACTGACCTACGAATATGCTCGTGCCACTATGCAGATAGTCCAGCAGTTGTGTCATGCCTATACCACTTTTCGCACTTACCAGTAAAAAGTCATAGCCTAATGTCTGGTACAAAGCCAGTTGCTGTTCTAACGCGCTGTGCTCAGTTGCAGACAATAAATCGGCTTTGTTAATAACTAACAACGGTTTTATACCTGTAATTTCGGCGGCAACCAGGTAACGGTCAATAATGTTTAGCGATAGCGCAGGCAAAATAGCCGAGACGATAATCATCAGGTCAATATTCGCGGCAACCGGTTTTAACCCGTCATAAAAATCAGGCCGCAATAATACCGAGCTGCGCTCCTCTACCGCGTCAATAACACCATCGATGCCACCGGTTGGGTGCAATGCCCGGCGCCACACTACGCGGTCCCCCGTGACTAATGACGCGACTGAACGGCGCATATTGCAACGCACTACGGCGCCGGCACTGTCTTCGACATCGGCGTGTTGGCCAAAGCGACTTAAGACCAAACCGGTTTCCACAGCGGCAAAGCTGGCATCATCAACGGATTCGACACCTTTGTTTTTGGCTACCCGCAGCCTTTTGTTCGCGTTATCTGTAATACGTTGTTGCTGGCGTTGGGTTAGATGTTTTTTCTTTGTCACGGTTGGCTGTTTTCGCTCTGATGTAAAGGATGCTATTACTGCTAAGCTTATGGCGTGTATGATACCCGTATTCTGTAAATGAACAAAGCAGCATGCTGCGTAAGGGCTTTAGATGAGTGTAAATAACAATAATTTAATCTGGATAGATCTGGAAATGACCGGATTAGAGCCAAAAACGGACGTTATTCTGGAAATGGCAACCATTGTAACCGACAGTCAGTTAAATATTCTGGCCGAAGGGCCGGTGTTTGCGATTAAACAACCTGATGATGTACTGGATAACATGAGTGCGTGGTGTGTTGAACAACACGGCAAAAGTGGTTTAACCGCGCGCTGTCGGGCCAGTGCTGTGACTTTGGCAGAAGCAGAACAGCAGACTATCGCATTTTTACAGCAATATGTTGGTGCAGGCAAATCACCCATGTGTGGCAATAGTATTGGCCAGGACCGGCGTTTTCTTGTGGAGTATGCTCCGGCACTGGAAGCGTTTTTTCATTACCGCAATTTAGATGTTAGCACTGTAAAAGAGTTAGCAAAACGGTGGCACCCTCAGGTGTTGGAGAGCGTACAAAAATCTGGCAGCCATTTAGCATTGGACGATATTCGTGAGTCAATTGCTGAATTAGTAACCTATCGCACGCATTTTTTCAAATTAGCGTAATAAAGTGCTTGCATAAGCCAACTGATTTTGTAAAATGCGCGCCATCACGACGCAACAGTGTCTGTTGATGCGAGTATAGCTCAGCTGGTAGAGCGCGACCTTGCCAAGGTCGAGGTCACGAGTTCGAACCTCGTTACTCGCTCCAAATTCGATAAAGAACGCACTTTGCGCAAGCTCAGTGCGTTTTTTATTTTCTGCGATATAGTTATTATACCTTACAAAGCGATACGGTTCTGTGGATGGTAGATTCTCCTTGTGTGCGAAATTGTTGCTTGGATCAACAGGATTGCTGTTTAGGTTGCGGCCGTAAAATAGACGAAATCATGGAATGGCATCAGGCAACTGACCTGCGTCGCCAGCAAATTCTAGTGTTTGCTGCAGCGCGGATGGCCGAAACGCATCAGCAAGTTGCTTTCAGGCGTCTCGGGGTAAACCCTTCTGAATGATGCGTACCAAGCGTTCTGTGCTTCGAGGTAATAACGATTCAGCCTGCCAGCCTTTGCGTTTTTGTTGAGCCAATGCCCAATGCACATGCTCTGCAACTAATTCGCTGCAGTGGTTTATTGCGTGTTGCAGTGCTTCAACAATGTCGGTGTGATAGGGCGCATTGCCAAGCGCAACAGCGATATTGCGCTGCCAGCGTTCATAGCCAATACGTCTTATTGCACTGCCCTCGGTGTTTGTTAAAAAGTCATGTTCTTGCCACGCAAACAGACTGAGTAGACTCTGGCTTTGCCATTGTGGCCGGCGTTGAAAATCACCTTCAATAGTGAGAGGCGCATCACGATTTTCCGGACATACTAACTGACAATCATCACATCCGTAGATACGATTGCCCAATAAGGGTCTGAATTCCTCCGGTATGGCGCCTTTGAGTTCAATGGTCAGGTACGAAATACATCGTCTGGCATCAACGATATAGGGTTCGACAATGGCACCTGTTGGACAGCTGGTAATACAGGCGACACAGTTGCCACAATTACCGTCGTGCGGAGAATCAACGGGGAGTGGTAAATTCACCAGCAATTCACCAAGAAAAAACCAGGAACCGGCTTCATGATTTAGTAACAAGCTGTGTTTACCCACCCAGCCAAGCCCTGCTTGTTGTGCCAGCGGGCGCTCTAAAATTGGCGCAGAATCGGTAAAGGGGCGATAGCCTAGTTCAGCCACGTGATGATTAATACGTTGTCCCAGCTGCTTTAAACGGTTACGTATTAACTTATGGTAGTCTCGTCCCAAGGCATAACGGCTGATATAGGCCTGGGTAGGATCGGCTAAATTGGTAGCAAAACCGGCCCCTTCTGGCAGGTAGTTCATCCGCACACTAAGCACGCGCAAGGTACCCGGCACGAGTTCAGCCGGTCTGGCCCGCAACATGCCGTGGTTAGCCATATAGTCCATTTCACCGTGATAACCTGCATCTAGCCACTGTTGTAGTTGCGCTTCTGCATCAGTAAGAGACACCCCTGTAATACCCAGCTGTGCAAAACCGAGCTCTTGCGCCCAGAGTTTTATTTGTTGTGCCAGTGCGGCGTAATCCATAGTGGTACTAATTAGCCCAAACGTGGCATTAATTTAACATAGATGTTCTGGCTTAAGCTAACGGCTCGGCATAGTAAAACCCTAACGGCCGACTTTAGATATAACACACGGTTTTACTGGCTCAGCGCAGGTTAAATTTGTTAACATAGCACTGATTTAACAACCCTTATGACGAAGTGGTGACCGCAAGTGCAATATCAAGCTGAGTTAACAGATGAAGCTGCAACATTGTTGTTGGCACAGAAGGTAGCGAAATATGTGATGCCGGGACAGACCGTGTTTTTACATGGTGGTTTAGGCGCGGGTAAGACTACATTCAGTCGCGGGCTGTTAAATGCGCTGGGTCATACTGGTACGGTAAAAAGCCCAACCTATACCTTAGTTGAACCCTATCAGCTTGGGGCGTTAACGGTGTTTCACTTTGATCTTTACCGGGTGCGTGATGCCGAAGAATTAGAGTTTATGGGTATACGTGATTATTTTCGTCACGATACGTTATGCTTGATTGAATGGCCAGAACAGGGTATGGGTTATTTACCTGTGCCCGATCTCGACATACACTTAGTTTTTGAGTCTGAACATCGGCGGGTAACGCTTAGTGCAAATACCCTTGCTGGTTCCAATATAATAAAAGCCTTACTGGATGATGAAAAATAACAATTACAAAATCAAAGGCTGTTTACTGCTGTTCACGTTATTCAGCTTTATGGCTGTGGCGTCGAATCAGGTAAAAGGTGTGCGCGTATGGCCGTCACCCGATAATACCCGGGTGGTATTTGATATGGCTGCTGCGCCGGAGCATATTAGTTTTAGCCTGGATAACCCTGATCGCTTGGTTATCGATTTAAATAATACTACTGGCAGTAGTAGCTTGCCCCCGTTATCGGGCGAGTCAGCTTTAATTAAATCTATCCGTAGTAGCGGTGATGCAAACAAGATGCGCATTGTATTGGATTTAACCAAAGCAACTAAAGCCAACGTGTTTGCGTTGCCACCAACCCCTCCTTATGGCCACCGTTTAGTGGTTGATTTGCCAGACGATCAACCGGTAAGAAATCTGCCACCGCCCTCTATTCGCGCTGCGCGGGATATTGTGGTTGCTATTGATGCGGGGCATGGCGGTGAAGACCCCGGTTCTATTGGGCCTAGTGGCTTTTACGAAAAAAATATTACGTTGCCAATTGCCAAACAATTAGCACAGCTGATAGATCGTCAGCCAGGCATGAAGGCAATGATGGTCCGTACCAATGATTATTATCTTCACGTCAATAAGCGTACTGAAATCGCCCGAGGCCAGCAAGCTGACTTATTGGTTTCAATACATGCGGATGCCTTTACATCACCGCAGCCGCGTGGTGCGTCGGTATGGGTATTATCATTGCGTCGCGCGACCACTGAAGTAGGTCGTATGCTGGAGCAAACCGAGCGTCATTCCGAGCTGCTGGGCGGTGTTGCTGAGATTATTAAAGATTCAGCCAATGAACGTTATCTGGCGCAAACCGTGTTGGACTTGTCGATGAATCACTCCATGGTTACGGCTTATCAGGCGGCGAATGAAGTGTTGCAAGAGCTGGATAAAATTGCTTATTTACACAAAAGAGAGCCGCAAGCAGCGAGTTTAGGTGTGCTGAAAGCACCTGATATTCCTTCTATTTTGGTTGAGGTGGGGTTTATTTCCAACCCTAAAGAAGAAGCTTTACTAAAATCGGGTAGCCATCAGTCAAAACTGGCGACATCTTTGTTTACCGCATTAAAGCGACATTTTGAAAAGGCGCCTCCTGCAGATTCGTTGTTTGCGATGCAACGGGCTAAAGAGCACCGGGTTAGCGCTGGCGAGTCTCTCTCTTTATTGGCACAGCGTTATAACGTCTCTGTGGATGAGTTACGTAATGTTAATCAGTTAACATCTGATAGCATTCGTATTGGTCAAACACTGCGGATACCCTAACAATGCCTATCCGTATCTTACCGCCGCAATTGGCTAACCAGATTGCGGCAGGTGAAGTTGTTGAACGTCCCGCGTCTGTCGTCAAAGAGTTAGTCGAGAACAGTTTGGACGCCGGTGCCGACCATATCGATATTGATATTGAAAAGGGGGGCAGTAAACTCATACGGGTACGTGACAATGGCAGTGGTATTGTTGAGCAGGAACTGGTGTTGGCTCTTAGCCGGCATGCTACAAGCAAAATTGCCGATTTAGACGATCTGGAAGCGATTAACAGCCTGGGCTTTCGCGGCGAAGCGTTGGCGAGTATCAGCTCGGTATCCAGACTAACATTGACCTCCCGTACAGCGGAACAAACTGCAGCGTGGCAAGCCAGCGCTGCAGGACGAGACATGCAGGTTGATATTCGCCCGGCGGCTCATCCTACCGGTACCAGTATTGAAGTATTGGATCTGTTTTTTAATACGCCCGCGCGGCGTAAGTTTTTGCGAACCGATAAAACTGAGTTTGGCCATATCGATGAGCTGGTTAAGCGCCTGGCATTAAGCCGCTACGATGTAAGCTGGCAATTGACACATAATGGTCAGAGTGTACGTCGTTTGAAAGCCGCCGTAACTGCAGAGCAGCGTCAAAAACGTGTTGCCACACTGTGTGGCCGTGCTTTTGCTGAACACGCCGCCTTTATTGAAAACCAGTACGGTGACGTAAAAATTTGGGGCTGGATTGTGGCGCCTGGCGCATGCTCAGCTCAGTTACAGTGTCAGTACAGCTATGTTAACGGCCGGATGATGCGGGATAAATTACTGAACCATGCCATTCGCCAGGCATATGCTGATAGCTTACAGCCAGAGCAGCAGCCCGCTTTTGTATTGTATTTAGAACTGGACCCGCGCCAGGTTGATGTTAACGTGCATCCGGCTAAGCATGAAGTGCGTTTTCATCAGGCCAGATTAATTCATGATTTTGTCGTGTCAGCACTAACCGATGCCTTATCACAGTTAACACCCCACTCAGAATTAAGCGCTGCTTTACCCGCAGAGCATAGCGTGCAAGAACCAGTGGCGCCCTCGTACCAACAGCAAAATAGTCGTGACCATCGTGGTCAGAGCAATTATCGGCAGCCGTCAGCTGGGCGAACATCGGCTGGTGCTGTCAACAGAGAATTGTCATATTGGCAACAGTCACAGGCAGCGGTCGAGCAGGTTAGCGCTCAAAGTATTAAGGCTTCGCCGCCGCAAGAAGATATAGCCAGTGTGCAACCGCTTATTGCTGCCAATCGTTATGTGTTGCGCCAACAAGACGACACCATACTGGTAATTGATCTGGTCCCTACGTTAGTGGCGTACTTTAAAGCACACCGCCAGCAACCGATGCCAATATTGTTGCCGCAACGTATTACGGTCAGTGCTGCACAGCTAGCACGACTAACTGAGCAGGCTGAACAGTTTAGCCTGGCGGGTTTTGACATGTTGTTGAACGATCAGACTTTGATAATACGCGCAGTGCCAGGCTGGTTGCGACACACAGTGATAAGCCAATGGTTACCCGAGTGGCTTGATAAGCTAAGTCTGACGCCAGAGCTCGACGTAGTAACACCGCTATTGGCAATGCTACTTAATGCTAATAGGGTAATGGCCTCAGCAGTGTTAAACTCGGTTCCACAGGTTTTGGCAGCAAGCCAGTACTGGGTAAGTACACCACTACAGCTTGATGATACCCTGTGTGTGTTATCGGAGCAGAGCTCATGACGCCAGCCTCAAATGGAGTGATTTTTTTAATGGGGCCAACGGCCTCAGGTAAAACAGCTCTGGCGACCGAATTATATAAACAATTACCGGTAGAACTCATTAGTGTTGATAGTGCGCTGGTATACCGTGGTATGGATATTGGAACGGCCAAGCCTACAGCTGCAGAGCTAGCGCTGGCACCACATCACCTTATTGATATTATTGACCCGGCACAGAGTTATTCTGCTGCAGATTTCAGAGCGGATACGATCAGGTTAGTTGCTGAAATTAAACATCGTGGTAACATTCCAGTCTTGGTTGGCGGAACCATGCTGTATTTCAAGGCTTTGCTGGACGGCATTTCGCCATTACCTGAAGCGGATAGTGCAGTACGGCAGCAACTTGAGCTAGAGGCCGCAAAGTTAGGGTGGGCTGCGTTACATGCAGAACTGGCAAAAGTTGATGCTGTTTCTGCCCAACGGATCCATCCCAATGATCCTCAGCGTATAAACCGCGCACTTGAGGTGTATAGAATTACCGGACGTAGTTTGACCGAATTAACTGCAGAAAAAGGGGAACCTTTTGCTTTTCCTGTGTACCAATTCGCTATAGCGCCAGTAGAGAGAGCCGTTCTGCATCAGCGTATCGCAGAGCGTTTTGAACAGATGTTGAAAGCAGGTTTCGAAGCTGAAGTGGTTGCTTTGCGACAAAGAGGCGATTTACATGCGGATTTGCCTTCAATGCGTTGTGTCGGGTACCGGCAAATGTGGCAATATTTGGATGGTGAATGCAGTTATGCACAAATGACAGAGCGCGGAATTGCTGCAACACGTCAGTTGGCAAAGCGGCAGCTTACCTGGTTACGAGGTTGGCAAGAACTAACATGGTTAAAAAGCGACGCATCGTTGGAGGAAAACTTGCAAGCCGTTTTATCTTCGCTAAGCTAAACAAGTTAAAGAAAAAGATGTTTTAACAACTTGAAATAAAAAAAATAATACCTATATAAGTCGGACTAATAAAAAAAGGAAAGCGGCACATGGCAAAGGGCCAATCTTTACAAGACCCATTTTTGAACACCTTGAGACGGGAACGTATTCCAGTATCAATTTATTTGGTGAATGGTATTAAACTTCAGGGTCAAATCGAATCTTTCGATCAGTTCGTTATTCTGCTGAAAAATACGGTGAGTCAGATGGTATATAAACATGCTATCTCTACTGTAGTGCCGGCTCGCGCCGTGAATACTATGGTGGTTCACAATAATGGCCAGAGTGACGAAGACGACACAGAATAACATTAGGGGTTGTTCGCTTGTCTGTCATTAACGTTATTCCGGAACAAGCGATCCTTGTCCATGTTAATTTTTCCCAGCACCACACCAGCGAAGATTTGAGTGAGCTCAAACTGCTGGTGTCGTCGGCTGGTGTTGAGTGTGTGCAAGTTGTGACGGCAAGTCGCAGTGCACCCGATGCAAAATTTTTTATTGGTTCTGGCAAAGCAAATGAAGTTGCAGAGCTGGTCGAGCAAACGCAGGCTACGGTAGTGATATTTAATCACTCTCTGAGCCCGGCACAAACCCGTAATCTTGAACGACAATGCTTATGCCGGGTTATTGACCGTACCACGCTTATTTTGGATATATTTGCGCAGCGCGCACGTACTTTCGAAGGCAAGCTGCAAGTTGAACTGGCGCAATTACAGCATTTGGCATCGCGCTTGGTGCGGGGTTGGGATAGTTTAGACCGGCAAAAAGGGGGGATTGGTTTACGTGGGCCAGGTGAAACCCAACTAGAAACCGATAGGCGTTTACTGCGTGAACGCGTTAAAGCGTTGCAAACTCGGTTAGCTAAATTGGAAAAGCAACGCGAGCAAGGGCGCCGCTCACGTCAACGGGCAGAAGTACCGGTGGTATCTGTGGTTGGATATACCAATGCAGGTAAATCGACGTTGTTTAATCGGATGACTCATGCTGATGTCTATGCGGCAGATCAACTGTTCGCGACGTTAGACCCCACCCTACGTAAGCTCAAATTAAAAGGTGTCGGCGAGATAATCTTGGCTGACACCGTAGGCTTTATCCGGCATTTACCCCACGACCTGGTGGCAGCATTTAAATCTACATTGCAAGAAACCCGTGACGCGGATTTACAGTTGCATGTGGTTGATGTTGCTGACCCACGCAAAGATCACAATATGCAGCAAGTTGCTGCTGTACTTGAAGAAATAGACGCTGATCAGCTACCGCAGTTAATCGTTTTCAATAAAATTGACCTGCTTGAGCAAGCGCCACGTATTGAATATAACGAATACGGCCAACCAACCGCAGTGTTTTTGTCTGCAGCAAAGGGTCTTGGCGTTGATTTGTTAGAGCAAGCCTTGTCTCAGCTGTTATCAGAACGCTTTATTGACATGGTATTGTTATTGCCGCCTCATAAAGCGGCATGGCGGGCACGTTTTCATCAACTGCATTGCATTGTTTCGGAACGGTTTGATGACGATGGAAACTGCGAGTTGACCTTAAAACTGAGTGAATCAGTTTGGCAACGCTGTATTAAGCAATCGGACGGCGTGTTGGAAAACTATGTCGTCAGCACGGCAGTTATTTGATACATTAACCCTTATTTTATAACTTAGAACGGAGTAGAGCATGGCTTGGAATGAGCCCGGCAATAATGGCAAAAACAACGACCCTTGGAAGCAAGGCGGTCGTGATCAGGGCCCACCCGATCTGGATGAAGTATTTCGCAACTTCGGTAAAAAGTTCGGTGGGATCTTCGGCGGTGGAAAATCATCTGGTGGTGACAGTAACGGCGGCGTAACAGCGGCATTTATGCTGGTATTAATCGTTGCCGCACTGGTTTGGGCTTTTAGTGGCTTTTACACTATTCAAACTGCAGAACGCGGCGTGATTTTACGTTTTGGTCAGTACCATAGTGAAGTAACAGCCGGTATTCACTGGAAACCGACTTTTGTTGATACGGTTATCCCAATCGACGTCGACGAAGTTCGTACACTGCGTACCGATGGCTTTATGCTGACGCAAGATCAGAATTTGGTCCGGGTGACGTTTGAAGTGCAGTATAAAGTGCTGGACCCAATGTTATACCTGTTTTCTGTTGTTGATGCAGACAACAGCTTGAAAGAAGCGACAGACTCGGCGTTACGTTTTGTTATCGGCCATTCTATTATGGACGACGTATTAACCCGCGGCCGGGAAGTGGTGCGTCAAAGCACTCGAGCAGAGCTAGAGGCCATAATCGAGCCCTACAAGTTGGGTTTAAGTGTGGTTGATGTTTATTTCCGTGATGCACGGCCACCAGAAGAAGTTCGCGCTGCTTTTGATGATGCTATTTCTGCACAGGAAGATCAGGAACGCTTTGTTAAAGAAGCAGATGCCTATGCCCGTGAAATTGAACCGCGCGCTCGTGGTCAGGTCAACCGTGTTATGCAGGAAGCCGAAGCCTACAAACAGCAAATTGTGTTAAAGGCACAAGGTGAAGTGGCACGCTTTGAGAAACTATTACCTGAATACATCGCAGCACCTAAGGTAACGCGTGATCGCATGTACATTGAGACGATGGAACAAGTGTATAGCAATACGTCTAAAGTGCTTGTTGATGTGAAAAATGGCAATAATATCATGTATCTTCCTCTTGATAAGATGATGAATGGTCAAGGCGGAATGACAGAACGCAGTCAACCAGCAACGCTTTCTTCACCGCGTACTCAGTTAGATAGTAATAATACTGAGCCAAGACAAAACACTGCCCGTGGCAGTGAACCGCGCAGTGGTAGGGGGTAAGGTATGAAAAATTTTCTAGTTGCTATTTTGGTTGTAGTGGGCGTTATCGTTGTATCTTCTTTATTTGTTGTACCAGAAGGGCAGCGCGCTATTGTAATTCAGTTTGGTAAAATCCAGGAAGACGCTGAAAACAACGTTAAAGTGTTTTCACCTGGCTTGCATATAAAGTTACCGTTTATTGAAGATGTTAAAATGTTTGATGCTCGGGTGCAGACTTTAGATGACCCTGCTGATCGCTTCGTAACGGCTGAAAAGAAAGATTTATTAGTCGACAGTTATGTAAAATGGCGTATTCGCGATTTTGGTGCCTATTACGTTGCAACGCGCGGCGGTAATAAGGCGCAAGCAGAAGCTCGTCTTAAAGGCATTATTAACAACGGCCTTCGTTCTGAATTTGGTGCCCGGACAATTAAAGAAATTGTCTCTGGTGAGCGTACGCAGCTGATGGAAGGAGCCTTGTCTCAGGTTGCGGCATCTGCAAACGAGTTTGGTATTGAAGTGATTGACGTTCGCGTAAAGCAAATTAACTTACCAAACGAAATCAGTAATTCTATTTTTGCCCGTATGCGAGCAGAGCGCCAAGCTGTAGCGCGCGAACACCGTTCAAAAGGTATGGAAGAAGCAGAGATTATCCGGGCTGACGTTGATGCGCGTGTCACGGTAATGGTTGCAGATGCTGAACGTAATTCACGTACCGTACGTGGTGATGGTGATGCTCTGGCAGCGAAAGTCTATGCGGATGCCTACAATAAAAACCCTGAGTTCTTCTCTTTCGTACGCAGTATGGAAGCGTATAAAAAGAGCTTTGATAGTAAGAATGATGTGTTAGTTGTACAACCGGATAACGACTTCTTTAAATATATGAAGTCAGACAAAGTACAGAACTGATAATAATCCATTTTAAAAAGGCCCGTTAGGGCCTTTTTTGTCAAAATAGCTAGCGGAGCAGCCATGTACCAGCAGTTTTATCAGCGCTTTTTGCAGGAAAACAAAGGCAAACAACATTTTGCTTGCCATTCTCACCACTATTGGCCAGATGTTACCCGCGAGGCAATGTTGGAGTACTGGGACGATACTGCCCGTTTAGTTGATGACAAATGGCATTACATTTTTGGCGAAAAAGTGCCACAAACGCAGCAATTAATCGCTGATATATTGCAGTTACCTCAGCCTGAGCAGCTGGTATTTGCGCCAAATACGCATGAACTGGTAATGCGCTTATTAAGTTGCTTTGATTTACGCAAGCCACTACGAATTTTAACAACTGACAGTGAGTTTTATAGCTTTACAAGGCAGGTTAAACGGTTGTCAGAATATGACAATGTGCAGGTTGATATTATCCCCACACAACCTTTTGATAGTTTTGAACAGCGCTTTGTTGCTGCCGCAGCCAGTCAACCTTACCAGCTGATATTTTGCAGCCAGGTGTTTTTCAATTCTGGTGTCGCATTAACAGATTTAACCACTTTTGTGCTGCAGTTAGCGGCCGGTAGCGACGCCATGATCGCCATTGATGGCTATCATGGTTTCATGGCACTTCCTACCGATTTGTCGACCATTGCTGAACGGATATTTTATTTGTCTGGAAGTTATAAATATGCGCAGGGTGGTGAAGGATGTTGTTTTATGTCGGTGCCATTAGGCAACAGTGACCGCCCGTTATACACCGGCTGGTTTGCTGAATTTGGTACCTTAGCGGCTGAAAAATCAGCGACCGTTTTGTACAGCGAAGATGGTTATCGTTTTGCGGGTGCAACGATGGACTTCACCGCGCTGTATCGTCTTAATGCGGTGCTACGTTTATTTAAACAGCAAGGTATTAGTGTGGGACGTATTCATCAGTATGTACAACAGCTACAGCAGGCTTTTCTAACAAAGTTAGCTAGCCTTAATCATCCTCAGTTAAATGTGGATAAACTACTCAGTAAAGACCTTAGTTGTCATGGGCATTTTTTAACTTTTCGCTGTGGCAGCGCCGCCGAGGTCGCTGACTTGGCAAAAACGTTGAAGCTTAGCGGTATTGAAACAGATTATCGTGGTGATCGTTTGCGTTTTGGTTTTGCGTTGTATCACAACAGTGACGAGTATGACCTAAGCTGCTTGCGATAGGGTAGCGTTTAACTTATTGAATAAAAACTATAAAATCTGCCGCTGATAAAAAAGCGGCTTTTTTTCATCCAGACGGCTGAAACTTGCTTACCAATTTGGTAGAATCCCCGCCTAATTTTTCCCATGATGTAGGAACCATGGCCAAAAACGTCGTAGTGCTCGGCACCCAATGGGGTGACGAAGGTAAAGGTAAAATCGTCGATTTATTAACAGACAAAGCAAGCTTTGTTGTGCGCTATCAGGGCGGACACAATGCTGGCCATACGTTGGTTATCGATGGTGAAAAAACCGTATTGCATTTAATTCCATCGGGCATTTTACGTGCAAACGTCAAATGCGTCATTGGTAATGGTGTAGTGTTATCACCTGAAGCGTTCTTAAAGGAAATGACCATGCTGGAGCAGCGTGGCGTACCGGTTAAAGAGCGTTTACTGTTGAGTGAAGCCTGTCCGCTTATTTTGCCGTTCCACGTTGAATTGGACAAAGCACGTGAGCTGGCGCGTGGTGATAAACCTATCGGTACCACGGGTCGTGGTATTGGCCCCGCGTATGAAGATAAAGTTGCCCGTCGCGGTTTGCGTGTCGGCGATTTGTTTAATCCTGAACTGTTTGCTGAAAAGTTAAAAACAGTAATGGATTTGCATAACTTTACGCTGACTCAGTACTACAAAGTGCCTGCCGTTGATTATCAAACGACTTTGGACAATGCTTTGGCCATTGCTGAGATACTTAAACCGCTAGTGGTTGACGTTACAGAATTACTTGACCGTGCTCGTAAAGCTGGCCAGGAAATTATGTTTGAGGGCGCCCAGGGCACCTTGTTGGATATTGACCATGGCACCTACCCATACGTTACATCGTCCAATACGACAGCGGGTGGTGTTGCCACAGGTGCCGGTTTTGGACCTCGTTACATTGACTATGTGCTGGGTATCGTCAAAGCCTATACCACGCGTGTTGGTTCTGGTCCGTTTCCAACGGAGCTCGATTGTGCTGTTGGTGAACACCTTGGTGTCAAAGGCCATGAGTTTGGTGCTACCACAGGCCGTAAGCGCCGTTGTGGCTGGTTTGATGCCGTCGCGGTGAAACGTGCTGTGCAGTTAAACAGCATTTCAGGCTTCTGTTTAACCAAGCTTGACGTGTTAGATGGCCTGGATACCATAAAAATTTGTATTGGCTATAAAGACGCCGCAGGCAATGTCACTGAAGTGCCACCTTTGGCGGCTGAAGGCTATGAGCTGGTTACACCGGTTTATGAAGAATTACCCGGTTGGCAGGACAGCACCTTTGGTGTGCAGACACTTGCGCAATTGCCTCAAGCTGCGCGTAACTATATCAGCCGCTTAGAGCAGTTGACCGGTGTACCGGTTGATATTGTGTCTACCGGGCCAGATCGGGTACAGACTATAGTGTTGCGTCATCCGTTTGCTTGACGACATCTAAATACTAAGTTAGAACGTATAAAAAACGCTGCCTACAGGTAGCGTTTTTGTTTTATGCTATAGCAAATAGTTTTGCGGGAGCTAACGATGCGAAATAGTATTTTTTGCCTGGTCATAGTGATGTTGATTGGCTGTGGTAGCAGTAGCGAAGAAGGTAGTAGCCAAACTGCTCTGTGTCAGCGACCCGAATTAAACGCGAAGATTTTTTGCGCGCTGCAACAGGACTATTTATGGTACAAGGACTTGCCGGCTACCATTAATCCGGCAGATTACAACACACCTCAAGCTTTACTTGATGCAGTCGCTGCACCGCAAGATCGTTATAGTTTTGCTATAACGCAACAAGAATACGAAGACCGTTACATTAATGCGACTTATTTTGGCTATGGTTTTTCAACAGTACGAACGGATAATAATACCGCATTGCAAATTGCCTACGTGTTTGATGATGGTTCTGCGGCACAAAGTGGCTTGCGCCGTGGTGATAAAATTATTGAAATTGAAGGGGTAAGTGTTGCTAGTTGGCTAAGTCAACTTGATGCCGGCACTGTAACCTCCGATGATATTTATGGTCCTAACCAGGATGGCGTTGTACGCAATTTTGTTTGGACAAAGCCTGATACTAGTGAAATGTCGGCTGATTTAATCAAACGTCAGGTAACAACGAATACTGTGTTGCACCGCTCTGTTGCCATGCAAGGTGATAAACGCGTTGGTTATCTGGTGTTTAACAGCTTTATTGAGTTGTCAGAAATCGAGCTGGAACAAGCGTTTGCTTACTTTGGACAACAAAATATTGATGAGCTGGTATTAGACTTGCGTTATAACGGCGGTGGTTTGATCCGCGTAGCTAATCAGCTAAGTACGCAAATTGCCCGTAATGCTGTGCAAGGGCAGGTTTTTGTCAAGTATCAGTACAATGACAAAAATAGCGGAAAAAATAGCAGCACTATTTTCTCAACAGGAGCAGGGCGCACAGTGCTGAATTTAGACAGGCTATTTGTGTTGACGTCACCAAGTAGTTGCTCTGCCAGTGAGCTCGTCATTAATGCATTAGCACCGTTTGTCGATGTAGTACAAATTGGTGAGACAACGTGCGGTAAACCCGTTGGCATGCAACCTGATATAATTGGCGACCATGTGTTGTTTGCCATTAATTTTCAGACCGTGAATGCACAGAACCAAGGAGACTACTTTGACGGCTTACAGCCAGAATGCCCTGTAACGAACAACATTACAGGTGACTGGGGTGTAACAACAGATCCCCTGTATGCGAAGGCGTTAGGGTATATTGATGGAAATGGCTGCAATGAAGCCTCAGTAAGTGCGGCCGCTATGTCAATACGTACGCCAAAAGTAAAACCCATGCTTAGATCACCTTGGGCCATGAACAATGAGCAATAACCGGCGCGAAAATTGCTTATTTATAGCAATGAACGGCCGATAAGGTTATAGCTGACAATTTTCAGGCGCATATTATGATTAAACCGTTAAAATGTCTTCTGGTTGCAACATTACTGCAGTGTATTGGTGTTCAGGCGCAAGAACTTGAAGCCATACAGTTGTACTCTCAGGATGAGCTTGTCATGCTTATCCGTGAGAACACGCATTTGCAACGGGTAAAGGCCGACGACTGTCAGCTGGTGCTTGATATTGAAGCTCGGGCAGATATCATGCAGCTGCCGGTGTATCAGTTTTTGTACGGTGATATGTTAGCTTACGGTGTTTGTGTGCCACGCAATATTGAACGTGGCTGGGATTTAATGTTGCAGTCGGCATCCCAAGGTTTACCGGAGGGGCTGGAACAGGTTGGACGCTACTACCACATTGGGCGTTTTGTTCAACCAGATATCGATAATGCTATAGTTTATTTACGGGAAGCCTCTGCGTTAGGTAATTTAAAAGCGCAATTACGCCTGGCTCAAATATTAGTTAATGGCGATGGCAGTCCACAAGATTTTGAACAAAGTTATCGCTGGTTACACCATGCGGTAACAGCTGATACCAATGTGCATCAGCAAATAACCCGCTTACTCGCCCAGTTGGCAAAGAAAATGCCTGCGCGGGTGGTAGCAAACGCGAAACGGCCAGTAAAATGAAGTTCATACTCATACTGCCGTTTAGCTGTTACACTTAACATAATTTAGGAAACAAAAGACAACTTAATGACGGTAAATGATCCGCATCTTGCGCGTGAGCAGGAAAAATATGACAACCCCATCCCTAGTCGTGAATTTATTCTCGAGCACATCGAAAAACGCCAAAGCCCCGCTTACTTTGAAGAATTAGTTGCAGAGCTTGGTTTAACTGATGATGACGCTATTTTTGCGTTGAAAAAACGACTGCGTGCTATGGAGCGTGATGGTCAGTTAATTTATACCAAAAACCGCCGATACGGCTTAGTAGACAACATGGACCTGGTAAAAGGTACTGTATTGGGCCATCGCGAAGGTTTTGGTTTTTTAAAGCTGGAGCAGGGCGGGCCTGACTGGTTTATCCCTAATTTTGAAATGCAGCGCTTGTTGCATGGCGATAAGGTATTGGCAACCGCACAAAGCGTAAACAGTAAAGACAAAATTGAAGCTCGTGTAGTACGTGTGTTAGAGCCACGTAGCGAGCCAATAGTCGGGCGTTATTACAAAGATTTCGCCTTAGGCGTAGTGGTGCCGGATGACCCGCGTATAACGCAGGATATTGTTATCCCCGATGGTGAACAAGGTGCAGCACGTCATGGCCAGGTTGTACTGGTTGAGATAACGCAGCGTCCGTCTAAGCGGGTTAATGGCGTAGGCAAGGTTATTGAAGTGTTGGGTGAGCATATGGCGCCCGGTATGGAAATTGAAATTGCGATTCGCAACCATCAAATTCCGCATGAGTTCTCTGATGCAGTATTAAAACAAGTTGCCAAATACGGCGAAGAAGTACCTGCAGAAGCCAAGCAAGGCCGTATTGATTTAACCCAATTAGGGTTAATTACTATTGATGGCGAAGACGCGCGTGACTTTGATGATGCGGTATACGCAGAAGCCAAAGACAACGGAGGCTGGCGTTTATGGGTCGCTATTGCGGATGTGAGCGCTTATGTCTTGCCAGAAACGGCACTGGACAAAAGTGCCCTGGAACGCGGTAATTCGGTGTATTTTCCTGACCATGTAGTACCGATGTTACCTGAAGCCTTAT
This sequence comes from Rheinheimera baltica, assembly GCF_030731985.1. Lineage (NCBI taxonomy): Bacteria > Pseudomonadati > Pseudomonadota > Gammaproteobacteria > Chromatiales > Chromatiaceae > Rheinheimera > Rheinheimera baltica. Next base: position 21,275 of record NZ_JAPJDY010000012.1, on the reverse strand, counting down.
CCAATGGTTTGTGCTCGTTAAACCCCCATACCGATCGCTTATGTTTAGTGGCTGATATGCACATTAACGCGAACGGTAAACTGGATAGTTACCAGTTTTATGAAGCTGTGATGCATTCCAGTGCGCGTTTAACCTATAACAAGGTGCATAAAATTCTGCAGGGCGACCCTGAATTACGCCAGCAATATGCGGCTAACCTCACTAACATTGAAACGCTAAATAGTCTGTATCACAAATTGGCTAAGGTGCGTGGTCAGCGCGGCGCAATAGAATTTGAAACGGTAGAAACTCGGTTTGTGTTTAACAGTCACCGTAAAATAGAGCAAATTGTACCCGTGCACCGGGTCGAGTCACATAAGATCATTGAAGAATGTATGATCATGGCCAACGTAGCCGCCGCGCGCTTTATCGAAAAGCACGAAGCCCATACCTTGTTTCGCGTTCACGAGCGGCCGGATGGTGATCGTTTTGACAATTTCCGTCGTTTTTTGGCCGAGCTGGGTATCGAAGCCAATATCTCTGCTGAGCCAACACCACTTGAGTTAACGCAAACGCTGGCAAAAATTGGTGACCGGCCGGATCGCGAGCTAATTGAAACCACCATGTTACGTTCAATGAAGCAGGCGGTTTATCAGGGCGACAACCAAGGCCACTTTGGTTTAGCGCTGGAAGCTTATGCGCATTTTACCTCACCTATTCGGCGTTATCCTGATTTGATATTACACCGGGGTATTAAAGCTTTACTGGCAAAACAAAACCAACAGGTAACCGGCGCACGCGCTTACACCGAGGCTGAAATTACGCCTTTAGGTGAGCAATGTTCAATGACAGAGCGCCGTGCCGATGATGCTACCCGTGAAGTAGCAGACTGGCTTAAATGCGAGTATATGCAAGATCACTTAGGTACAGAGTTTGACGGCGTGGTATCTACCGTTACCAGCTTTGGTTTGTTTGTGCGTTTAACTGAGCTTTATATCGAAGGCCTGGTGCATGTCACCTCGTTGCAAAACGATTACTACCACTTTGATGCCGAGCGTCATACGCTCACGGGCGAGCATGGTAAAATCACCTATCGGATGGGCGATTTACTTAAAGTCAAAGTGGCAGCGGTAAATCTGGAAGCACGCAAAATTGATTTAGTTTTAGTGGGCGAGCCAAGACGGATTGTTAGCAAAGAGCAAATCAAGGCGTCTAAGCAAGGTGCTGGCAAAGGCGGTAAACGTGCGACCGGTAAAGCGGCAAGCGCACCGGCCAAAGGCGGCGAAGCCAAACCTAAAGGCGCACGCAATATTACCGCACGGAAAAAGCCACGGCGTAAAGCTAAGTAGATAGCTTTTCTAAATGAGAATCGGCTTGCCCTAAGCCAACCGTTGAAGGCATGGATGCCTGAGTCGAGCCTATAGGGACATATTCACGGCGTGTTGGCGTGGGCAAACCGGTTCGTTAATACAATAAATTCAGGTAAACTGCCGGCCTTTTTTACGTGTCGGCATTAAGGGTTAACAATGAACGCAGATCTGGTCTTTGGTATTCATGCGGTAGGCGCATTACTGCAACGTGCACCGCAAGATGTGCTGGAAATGTTCGTGATGAAAGATCGCGACGATAAACGCATGCAGCCGTTAATCCAGCAAGCCCGTCAGGGTGGTATATCGGTTCAGTTTTGTAACAGAAAAACGCTGGACGATATGGTCGGCGGCCAGCATCAGGGTATTATTGCCAAAGCCCGTTTACAAAGCAGCGGCAGCGAAGCTGATTTAGCTGCTATTGTTGCGCAGCATGATAAACCCTTTATTCTGGTTCTTGATGGCGTTACCGACCCGCATAATTTAGGTGCTATTTTACGTAGTGCCGATGCCGCCGGTGTGCATGCGGTGGTCTCGCCAAAAGACCGTTCAGTAAAGCTAACGTCAGTAGTGCGTAAAGTGGCCTGTGGCGCAGCAGAGAGCGTACCTTTCATTACCATCACCAACTTAGCCCGTACCTTGCGCGAATTGCAGGATGCTGGTTTATGGGTGGTGGGTACTGCCGGTGAAACTGAAACAACGATTTATCAGGCTGATTTTAAAGGCCCGTTGGCGATAGTGCTGGGTGCTGAAGGTGAAGGCCTGCGCCGGTTAACCCGCGAAACCTGTGACAGCCTGGTAAAAATTCCGATGTTTGGCACCGTATCCAGCCTTAATGTATCGGTAGCAGCCGGCATTTGCTTGTTCGAAGCAGTGCGCCAGCGTAGTTAACTGAAATATCTGCTTGTTATTTGCCCGCTAAGTCCGTAAAATACGCGACCTTCGGCCATACACCAACGTTCCTTGCCTCCATGAGAACCCCGGCCGAGTTCCCCCGAGGCTTACTAACCGTAAGGAGCTACAATGCGTCATTACGAAATCGTTTTTATGGTTCACCCTGATCAGAGTGAACAAGTACCTGGCATGATCGAGCGCTACACTGGCGCGATCAAAGAAGCGGGTGGTTCTATTCACCGTCTGGAAGACTGGGGCCGTCGTCAACTGGCTTACCCAATCCAGAAGTTGCATAAAGCTCACTATGTTCTGATGAACGTAGAAGCACCACAAACTGTGATTGATGAGCTGGAAACTAACTTCCGCTACAACGACGCGGTATTACGTAACCTGATTATGCGCACCGATGGTGCCGTAGTTGAGCCATCACCAATGGCTAAAGTACGTGATGAACGTCGTGAGCGTGCTCCTCGCGAACATGAAGAGCAAGTAGCAAACGAAGAGTAAGTTGTTGTTAATGGACAATTGCACCGTACTGGTTGGCAGTATCTGCCGTCAACCTGAACATAGCGAGAGTCCGGCGGGAATACCGCATACGGTTCTGGTGTTAGAACACCGCAGTAATCAGATGGAAGCCGGCTTAAACCGCCAAGCCTACGTCAGAATTCAGGTTGTACTAACCGGAGCCGCACTAACACAACATACCCGACAGTTAACGTTGGGCAACATGGTAAAGGTGACTGGTTTTTTAAACCGCCACCAAAGCCGCAGCGGACAAGCTAAGCTGGTGCTGCATGCGCAACAAATTGAACATATAAGTTAGGAGACAGGCAAATGTCACGTTTTTTCCGTCGCCGTAAATTCTGCCGTTTTTCTGCAGAAGGCACTGTAGAGATTGATTACAAAGATACCGCTGTTCTGAAAAACTACGTTACAGAAAGCGGCAAGATCGTACCTAGCCGTATTACTGGTACCAGCGCTAAGTATCAGCGCCAACTGGCTCGTGCTATCAAGCGCGCACGCTACCTGGCTCTGTTACCGTACAGCGACTCACACAGTTAATACAGAAGGGGTATAAGTAATGCAAATTATTCTGTTAGACAAAGTCGCTAACCTTGGTGGTTTAGGTGACAATGTAGCTGTTAAGTCTGGCTATGCACGTAACTTCTTATTCCCACAGGGTAAAGCAGTTCCGGCAACCAAGGCTAACATCGAAAAATTCGAAGCACGTCGCGCTGAATTAGAAGCTAAATTAGCATCTGACTTAGCTGCTTCAAATGATCGTGCTGCCAAACTTGCTGCGCTGGGTGAAGTGACTATCGCTTCTAAAGCCGGTGACGAAGGCAAACTGTTCGGTTCAGTTGGCACCCGTGATATCGCTGATGCGATCACTGAAGCTGGCGTTAAGGTATCTAAAGCAGAAGTTAAACTGCCTACAGGTACTTTACGTGAAACTGGCGAATACGATATCGACGTTCAGTTACACGCTGAAGTTACTGCAACGGTTAAAGTTGTTGTAATCGCAGAAGCTTAATTGCTTAAAAGCACACTGCGCTTGCGGTGTGCTTTTTCTCTTGTTTGTTTTCTCTTCTTTCTTTTCTCGTATTTTTGCCTTCATATAAAAATTTCTCTGACATCGCTTTGTGATCTGCTTGTGGCAGGTTAGCATTATGCTGTTTTCGCTAACTGATACCGGTGATATGAGCAGTACTAAAGATAAGCAAGTTGCCGCGGTAAAAATGCCGCCCCATTCTATAGAGGCTGAACAGTCAGTACTTGGCGGTTTAATGCTGGATAACGATGCCTGGGACCGTGTAGCTGAAAAAGTGGTCGAGCAAGACTTTTATCTGCGCGCGCATCGGTTTATTTTCGCCGCCATGTCACGTTTGGCCGAGGCTACCCAGCCCATCGATATTATTACCGTATCAGAAGATTTAGAAGCCAACCTCAAACTGGATGATGTCGGTGGTTTTGCCTATTTAGGTGAAATTGCCAAAAATACCCCCAGCGCAGCGAATATTCTGGCCTATGCCGAAATCGTGCGTGAGCGCGCTGTTGTGCGCGATATGATTTCTGTGGCGCATGATATTGCTGATGCCGGTTACGACACGCAGGGGCGCAGCTCGGCTGAGTTGCTGGACTTTGCCGAGACCAAAGTATTTAAAATTGCCGAACAGCGCACCAATGCCAATGAAGGCCCAGAGCCAATCAATAGCATACTGGCCAAAACCATTGAGAAAATTGATGAGCTGTTTCGCTCGCCTTACGACGGGGTGACCGGGGTGTCTACCGGCTATGTCGATTTAGATAAAATGACCAACGGTATGCAGCCGTCAGACTTAATTATCGTCGCTGCGCGGCCTTCAATGGGTAAAACCACCTTTGCGATGAACCTGTGTGAACACGCCGCTATTACCAGTGACAAGCCGGTGCTGATTTTCAGCTTAGAGATGCCGTCCGAACAAATTATGATGCGTATGCTGGCCTCTTTAGGCCGTATTGACCAAACTAAGGTGCGTACCGGCCAGCTGGAAGATGAAGATTGGGCGCGGCTGTCTTCTGCAATAGAGCTTTTGAACACCAAAGGAAAAATGTATATCGACGATGGCTCGGGGTTAACACCCACCGAAGTACGCTCACGGGCGCGCCGGGTGGCACGTGAACACGGCGGCTTAAGCATGATCATGGTCGACTACTTACAGTTAATGACTGTGCCGGGTATGAGCGAAAACCGTACCTTGGAAATTGCCGAAATTTCACGTTCACTCAAAGCCCTGGCGAAAGAATTAAAAGTACCGGTGGTCGCATTGTCGCAGCTAAACCGTTCACTGGAGCAGCGCGCTGATAAACGGCCGGTAAACTCCGATTTACGTGAGTCCGGTTCTATCGAGCAGGATGCCGACTTAATTATGTTTATCTACCGTGACGAAGTGTACAACGACGACAGCGCGGATAAAGGCACGGCAGAGGTCATCATTGGCAAGCAGCGGAACGGCCCGATAGGCCGGGTACGCTTAACTTTCCACGGCCGTTATTCACGCTTTGACAACTATGCCGGTAGCGCGCGGTTCGAGGACGATTAATGCATAGCCGGCGGCCACAAGCCATTATTGATCTTAATGCCTTAAGCCATAATTATCAGCAGGTAAAACAGCTGGCACCCAACAGCAAAGTACTCGCCGTACTTAAAGCGAATGCTTACGGCCACGGCATGTTAGCCGTAGCACAGGCCTTAAAGCATGCTGATGCATTAGGCGTGGCGCGCATCGATGAAGCCTTAGCATTGCGGGCAGGCGGTATAACTAAACCTATCGTGCTGCTGGAGGGCTTTTTTCATGCCGATGAATTACAACAAGTGGTGGCGTCTAACCTGCAGCTGGTTATTCACCATCGTGAGCAGGCTGAAGCGCTATTGGCCGCAGTGTTGGATGCGCCAGTACGGGTGTGGTTAAAAGTTGATTCTGGTATGCACCGGCTGGGTATTTATCCGCATGAATTTGCCGAACTATATCAGCGTTTACAGCAAAGCCCGAATGTACAAGGGCCAATGCGTCTGATGACGCATTTTGCCAGTTCAGATGAGCTACAAAACCCAGCCACACTAAAACAGCTACAGCTGTTTCAACAGACCTTACAAGGTGCGCCGGGCGAGCTATCGCTGGCAAATTCAGCTGCGGTGCTTAATTGGCCACAAAGCCATGGCGACTGGGTACGCCCGGGTTTAATGCTGTACGGTGTATCCCCTATGGCGGCGCAATGCAGTGCCGATCATCAACTGCAACCGGTCATGACATTGTGCAGTAGCGTGATAGCGGTACGCGAGGTTAGCGCAGGTGATGCTGTGGGGTATGGTGGTAGCTGGATAGCGGCACACAACACACGCTTAGCCGTTGTAGCAATCGGTTATGGTGATGGCTACCCACGGGGCGCCGGTAACAACGCCGATGTGTTAATTAACGGCAAATGCCATCCTATCGTTGGGCGGGTATCTATGGATATGATTACGGTAGATATTGGTACTGCTCCAGTCGCAGTTGGCGATAAGGTGGTTCTTTGGGGAGCAGATTTACCCGTAGAAGAGCTGGCGCGGCGGGTAGATACCATTCCTTACGAGTTACTTTGCAATATTACCAGCCGCGTACAGTTTAGCTATCTAAGCCAATCTGCCTGAGTCTTGACATCCGATTCACTAAGGTAATCGTCACTGGGACTTGGTTCAGTGATTTTTTGCACTGCCCACAAACAATACTCAACTTTATCAATAAATTTTAAATGGCCAATGTGATTAATTTGTTATAAGTTTGCGTGTGATTTATTGATTTGGTTTATTTAGCGTGTACAATCCTCATTGATTTAACGAGGAGTGTTATCTATGAGAGTTATTTTAGTAAATTTATTGGCTTTAGTTGTGTCAATGTGTGGCGTTGTAACTAATGCTTCTGCTGATAGTGTAAGTGTTATTACCAATTTCAAAGAACTTAGAGGCTACTATTTTCCTTTGCCTATGAATTGCGGTCTGTTGGCTGGCAATAATAGCTCAGGTCTTATTATTGCAGGGGGACACAAAAATAGGACTATTAAACGAATCGAGTCTTACGCATCAGGGTATATAGCTGACATTAGCGATCCCGGCATTCCTGTTAAATTCCTCGCTGGTGAGAATCAATCAGGACCTATTGTTGTTGGTGAAGATGGTTATACAATTAAGTATATGGATTCTTATGCTGCCAACGTTTGGAAAAGTCTTCCGAGGCCACCTTTTAATATACGAGGTATTGTTGGTAACAATAAGACTGGGATAGTTATTACTAATGGAGAAGAATTAGCTTATCTGACGAGTTATCGCGGGACTTGGGTTAGAAAACAAGTATTCAAGGACGCTGGTGCTGGGGAAATACATGGTATATTTGGAAATAACAAGACAGGAATTTCGATTGTTACTCGCGATAGCGTTTTATATGTAGAAAAATATACTAAAGGCATAGTCTGGAAGACGTTTCTCCAAACTAGAGACGGAAATCTTCCTCCAAGTATATTCTCAGGAAATCCTATAGATGGCCTCATTGCTGTTGCTCAAGACACTTGGTTCGCCGGTAGCAATATATATTCTTATGACGGATACGAAGGTGGTCGATTTGGCCCGGTTCACAACCACCAAAATATTTACTTTCCCGGAGGCCGTTTGAACTTGGTGGGTGACCCGAGAAACGGCATAGCATTTTGTGGTGATACGTCTTTTTAGATAAGTCTTAATTTTAAGAGTATTATGATATCCGGAGATGGCATTCTACTGGTGTACCTTAAAAGTATGCAGAGTGCCAATCTCTTTTAAATTTTAAATTTTTTGTTCAAGTCATTCGGGTCAAAGTCGTTTTTACGTTAAATGTAAGCTAAGTTCATTTACGTACACCATGATACTAACAATTTGGTTGCTAAGGTGTTGTAAACACATTTTGATAACTACAATCTGCAACTGCAGAAATGAAGTAGCATCATTTTTCCGATCAAGTATTGAAGATCGAGTTATGTTTTATTGAGGAAGCAACAGTTACTTATCAAAGCTGACTTCGATATGTACCTTGCCAAAATCCGAATCAAACGGCATTAAAATCTTTGCGCCTTCTGATTTATGCGAAATAGTGTGGTTTTTGCCAGATACCACAACCGGGGTGGCCATGGTAAAGTCGTAACCTTTTTCGCCTAGTACCCGCTTTGCACCACCGGTAACCATGTTGGTAATTTCACCAACCATGTCAGTCACATCGGCAGTAATACCTTTAGGCCGTTCGCCCAGCATACGAAACATAATTTCTACCGCTAATGACTCTTCAAAGGTAATAGAGAACGAGCCTTTGGTTTGCGGGCTTACCATGCCAATTAAGCCAGACACATCGCCACGGGCGACTTCATCTTTTTTAATCCGGGGCTGCCCTGGAACGATAGTGGTATTGGCCATGGTACTTAACACATTGACCAAAGACGATAAAAACGGATTTATAAACTCAACATTCATGTTTTTGCCTATCAGAATACGGGATAAGGGCTATAGCTTATTAAGATTAGAAAGCTTTTAGTGAATTAACAAGCCAGATCCTTGATATAAATAAGTTTTATTGTACTGCTTTGCAATCTTTACACAAACCATGCGCTTCAATGGTCTGATGCTGAATAACAAAACCCTGCGCTACTGCCTGACGGTTAAATTCTTCCTGCAACAAATCTGAGTGTAACTCAGTTACATTACCACATTGGTCACAGATCAAAAGCTGCGCAGGATGATGTTGGCCAAAATGATGACAGAGCAAAAATGCATTGCTTGATTCAATTTTATGAATAAAGCCTTGTTCGGTTAAAAATTCCAGTGCCCGATATACGGTTGCGGGTTTTGCACCAGGCTCTGTTTGTTTTAGTTGTTCCAATAGTTCATATGCGCCAATACCGCCACTAAGGTTGGCCAGCAAGCGAAATACTTTTTCTCGGATTGCGGTAAAACGGGCGCCATTTTGATCGCAGATGGCGCGTGCTCGATTAACCAGAATTTCCGTCGACATTGTTAGCTCCTGTCAGCAGTTGGGGGCAGTGTAACATATTGAACGATAACTGCCACGCTGTCAGAAGCGGTATAAACCACAACGGTTACAGACGGTTAATTTGGTCTTTTAATTGATAAGATTTGTCGGTCACTATTGACTCAAGTGTTGCTAAACGCTGTTTAATTCGTTCTTGTTCTGTTTTCAGCTCGTCCAGCTCGCGTGAGTCAGCATTGTTTTTGTTGCCGTGATAAATCTTGAAAGCCGACAGTGATATGCCGCCAATGATCGCTAACGCTGCAATTTCAAATGGTCCCATGGTGTTGCCTCCCGTTTTTTTATATGAAAGCAAAATGGATGCCAAACAATAAATATATAAATATCATGTTGTTACCTATTTTTCGCTATTCAGTTTAATTTGCTATTACATAAAAGTTAGTCAATTACACCATAATATAGTGGTAAACTTTGTGTTCTATCTAGCGATTAATTGTAAGCCATTATGACTGACGAACACTGGATGCAGCATGCGATTACGCTAGCAGCAAGAGCAGAACAACAGGGCGAAGTACCGGTAGGTGCGGTTCTGGTAAAGAATGATCACATTCTGGGCGAGGGCTGGAACCAGATGATCAGTTTAAATGACCCGTCAGCTCATGCTGAAATGCAGGCGATTCGTGCCGCTGCTGTTAATGTGGGGAATTATCGTCTGGTTGACTGTAGTTTATATGTAACATTAGAGCCATGCTGTATGTGTGCAGGTGTTATGGTACATAGTCGAATAAAACGACTTATTTTTGGTACCCATGATGCCAAAACCGGTGCTGCCGGTTCCGTACTTAATGTGGTACAACATCATCAGTTTAATCATCAACTAGACATTGTGTCTGGCGTTTTGGCAGCGCAGTGCGCCGAACAATTATCCAGTTTTTTCAAGCGGCGAAGAGCGGAGCAAAAAGCGCTTAAACGTGCTCTTCGGCTTGAATAACAAAACCCAGATAATGACGCCGGCGTTGATGTAACTTCTTCACTGCGAGATTACGTTTAATCCGGCGCCGACTAGACGCAACGTCGACTAAGCGCCGACGTTTAGCCTGTAGCTGTGGTTTTTTTCGTTTTAGCATGTCATGTCTCTTAAAACTTAATAAACGCTACTATGGGCACAACAGTGGCAAGTTTCAATATGCATACTAGTTGTTCTCATTCGGCAGTGGTGGCAATATTTCTGTACTGATTTGTTCGCTTAAGCGTTGTTTCTGTTGTTGTAACCGCTGTTCTGCTTGCTGGCGTTCATCGACCCATAGCAAGGTATCGTAGTAGCGACGGATATTTTCGACATAGGTTACCGCTTCGTCACCGCGGGCATAACCATATTTTGTCGTCTGATAAACACTTTTTTGCCGCAGTTGAGGCAAACGCTGTTTAACATCCAGCCATTTGTCCGGGTCTGCACCGTCGCGTTGTGTCAATACTCTGGCATCTTCTACATGGCCCCAGCCAATGTTATAGGATGCTAAAGCAAACCAAAGCCTATCTGGCATGGCAATTCGTTCAGGGATACGGGTAACCAACCGATGCAAATAACGGCTGCCTCCCTGAATGCTCTGCTGAGGATCCAGCCTGCTGGTGACACCCATTTGTTGCGCCGTTGGCAAAGTAAGCATCATCAGACCGCGCACGCCCGTTGGACTTTTAGCCTTAGGGTTCCAGTGCGATTCCTGATAACTGAGTGCCGCCAGCAGGCGCCAATCCAGTTCACCTGCGTACTGCACAAACCAGGGCTTTATGGCTGGAAGGGTTTGCTCAATCGACTCGATATAAGCCAGGGTGTCAACATAATCAAACTGTTGTACATGACCAAAGTATTTATCTTCCAATGCGATAAGTTCACCGCCCTGGTACATAGCGCCAAAAAATTCAATTAATACGGCATACAATGAATCGTCCTGATTATCTGCCAATAACCAGGTAACGGGTAAATTGTCACGAACGGTAAAAGCAATGCTTAAGTTAGGGTAAAAACGCCGGTTGAGAGCCAACTGATTAGAGTCCGTCAGCGTATAGGTAATATTGCCGTCGACTACCTGCTGCAGAATTTCATCGGCGTCTAATGTTGGATGCTGTCGCCAGACAAGTTCAGGGTGTTCCTGAGTAAGTTGTTGCAGGGTTTCAGCATGGCTACTGTCTTTTACCACCACTACACTGTCGGTAAGTTCATTTATCGAGCGCGGCCATACATTGCCTTGTTTAAACACTAACACTTCGTTTATCCAACGATACGCTGGTGAAGCACGGTATTTGCCCTGGCGCAATTCGGTTAGCGTAAGTCCACCGGCAATAAAATCTACCTGCCCACTATCGAGCTTTTGTAGTAACTCGTCTAAATGATAACTGGGAAATAATTCTAATGTCACACCCAGCTTGTCAGCCAGTGCCTGAGTCAGTTCCAGCTCGAAACCGGTTGGGCCATCAATGCCAACATAGTAACTTGTGGGGCCATGTAGTACACCAACCCTTATGTTATCTCTCTGATATATATTATAAAGCTGGCTTTGCTGTGGTTCGGGGCTACAGCCAATAAGCCAGACTAATACCAGTAGCAAAAAGCCACTTCTACGCATGCAGTTCCACTCGTTACAAGCTTGATTGGGGCTGTTATAGCAAACTTCTTGTTCGACGTCAGTGTTTACTCATACCACTTAGGCAGAAATTTCTTTATAATGGCGCGCCTGTTTTAGGTTCCATCGTCGTTCAACCCACGGGAAAAGAAAACCTATGTTGATCCTGCGTGGTGCACCAGCACTGTCCGATTTCAGAATTCAGAAGTTACTAGACCAATGCGGCCAAAGTGGCTTAACCGTCAGCAATATTTATGCTGAGTTTGTCCATTTTGCAGATATCAGCAGCGCATTGACTGATGCGCAACAGCAAACGCTGGATAAACTGCTCACCTATGGGCCGGCTATTGCAAGCCATGAGCCTCATGGCCAATTAGTATTGGTAACCCCGCGCCCCGGCACTATTTCGCCCTGGTCATCAAAGGCAACCGACATTGCCCGCAACTGTGGTTTAGCCAAGGTATCGCGCTTAGAGCGTGGTATTGCTTACTACGTTGAAGCGGCAACAGCACTGAATGCTGCCCAGTTAGCGCAGGTTGCAGCCTTACTGCACGACCGTATGATGGAAGTGGTGTTTAACGACTTCCAACAGGCGACAGCACTGTTTGCCAAAGCGGCACCAGCACCGGTAAGTTCAGTAGACATTATCAACGGTGGCAAAGCGGCCTTGGCAAAGGCCAATACCGAAATGGGCCTGGCACTGGCCGATGATGAAATTGATTACCTGTACGACAACTTCACAGCACTTAACCGCAACCCGAACGACATTGAGTTGTATATGTTCGCCCAGGCGAACTCGGAACATTGCCGCCACAAAATTTTTAACGCCGATTGGACTATCGATGGCGTAGAACAGCCTAAATCGCTGTTTAAAATGATTAAAAATACCTTCGAACAAACACCGGACTACGTGTTGTCTGCCTATAAAGACAACGCCGCGGTAATGGAAGGTTCAACGGCAGGGCGTTTCTTTGCCCAGCCTGGCAACAATACTTACCAGTATCACCATGAAGAAATCCATGTGTTGATGAAGGTAGAAACTCATAACCACCCAACGGCAATTTCACCTTACCCAGGCGCAGCAACCGGTTCAGGCGGTGAAATTCGTGACGAAGGCGCCACCGGTGTAGGCTCTAAGCCCAAAGCTGGTTTAGTCGGTTTTTCTGTGTCTAACCTGCGTATTCCAGGTTTCGAACAGCCCTGGGAAACGGACTTTGGCAAGCCAGAGCGTATCGTGTCGGCATTAGACATTATTCTGGAAGGCCCATTAGGTGGCGCAGCGTTTAACAACGAATTTGGTCGCCCGGCCATTAACGGTTACTTCCGTACTTACGAAGAAAAAGTACCCAGCCACAATGGCGAAGAAGTGCGGGGCTACCACAAGCCGATAATGTTGGCCGGTGGTTTAGGTAATATTCGCGCAGAGCATGTGCAAAAAGGTGATTTACCGGTTGGTGCCAAGTTAGTGGTATTGGGCGGCCCGGCAATGAACATTGGCTTGGGCGGCGGTGCGGCATCGTCAATGGCGTCAGGCCAGTCGGCAGAAGATTTAGACTTTGCATCAGTACAGCGCGAGAACCCGGAAATTGAACGCCGTTGTCAGGAGGTTATCGACCGCTGCTGGCAGCTGGGTGATGACAACCCTATCGTATTTATCCACGACGTAGGTGCCGGTGGTTTATCTAACGCCTTTCCGGAGCTGGTAAACGACGGCGGCGTTGGCGGTAAGTTTGAACTGCGCAATGTGCCAAACGACGAACCGGGCATGTCACCGCTGCAAATTTGGTGTAATGAGTCGCAAGAGCGCTACGTTATGGCCATTCCGGCAGACAAAATGCCGGTGTTTGAGCAAATATGTAAACGTGAGCGTGCACCGTTCGCGGTTGTTGGCGAAGCCACAGCAGAGCAGCATTTAACCCTTACTGACACTCATTTTGGCAGTACACCCATAGATTTACCGCTTAACGTCTTGCTGGGCAAGGCGCCGAAAATGCACCGCGATGTACAAAGCGTACAAACCGCAGGCAAAGCATTGGATTTAACCGGCGTTACGGTAAAAGATGCGGCAGAGCGTTTGTTACGTTTACCAGCCATTGCCGAAAAAACCTTCCTGGTTACAATTGGTGATCGCAGCGTTACCGGTTTAGTGGCGCGCGATCAAATGGTTGGCCCGTGGCAGGTTCCTGTGGCGAACTGTGGTGTTACCGCCGCCAGCTACGATACGTATCATGGCGAAGCTATGGCAATGGGCGAACGCACACCCGTGGCACTGCTAGACTTTGCCGCCTCAGCCCGTTTAGCAGTGGCCGAAGCCATTACTAACATTGCGGCTACCGACATTGGTGATTTGAAGCGCGTTAAGTTATCGGCTAACTGGATGGCCGCTGCCGGGCACCCGGGTGAAGATGCCGGTTTGTACGCCGCGGTTAAAGCCATTGGCGAAGAACTTTGCCCTGCGCTGGAAGTCACTATTCCGGTAGGCAAAGACTCGATGTCAATGAAAACCAAATGGCAGCAAAACGGTGAAGACAAAGCAGTAACCTCGCCGTTGTCGCTGGTGATCACCGCCTTTGCCCGCATAGAAGATATTCGTAAAACGGTAACACCACAGTTGCGCACCGACAAAGGCGATACCAGCCTGATACTTATTGATTTAGGCCAGGGCCAGAACCGTTTAGGCGCATCCTGTTTAGCGCAGGTGTATAAGCAACTGGGCCAGACGCCGGTTGATTTAGACAGCCCTGAACTGCTAATTAATTTCTTCCATGCTGTGCAGCAACTTACGCGTGAGCAGAAGCTACTTGCGTATCATGACCGCTCAGACGGCGGTTTGTTTGTTACCCTGGCTGAAATGGCTTTCGCCGGTAAAGCCGGTGTGCGCGCCGATGTTAGTGCGCTGGGTAACGACGATATGGCGGTATTGTTCTGTGAAGAGCCAGGCGCGGTTATTCAGGTAAGCAACAGCGAGCTTCAGTACGTTAAGCAGGTGCTGGCGCAGCACCAGTTGGGTAATTGCAGCCATGTTATTGGTAGCGTAAGTAACAACGACGAGCTGGTATTCAGCCGTGGCGACAAGGTTATTTTAAGCGACAGCCGTATTCGCTTACGTTGCATCTGGGCGGAAACAACTTATCAAATGCAGGCACTGCGTGATAACCCTGAAGGCGCCAAACAAGAATTTTCCGCCAAAGCCGATGCTGCCGATCCGGGTTTAAATGTAAAACTCAGCTTCGATGTTAACGAAGATGTCGCAGCGCCTTATATCTTAAAAGGCGCCGCACCCAAAGTTGCCATACTGCGCGAGCAGGGCGTTAACTCGCACGTGGAAATGGCCGCTGCCTTTAACCGTGCGGGCTTTACAGCCGTTGACGTGCATATGAGCGACATTTTAGCTGGCCGAGCCAAGCTTAGCGATTTTAACGGCTTGGTTGCCTGTGGCGGCTTCTCTTACGGTGACGTATTAGGCGCCGGTGAAGGCTGGGCAAAATCAGTATTGTTTAATGATATGGCCCGTAAGCAGTTTGCCGAATTTTTCGAGCGTAACAGCACCTTCTCACTAGGTGTGTGTAACGGCTGTCAGATGATGTCAAACTTAAAGAGCCTGATCCCGGGCGCAGATTTGTGGCCACACTTTGTGCGCAATAAGTCTGAGCGTTTTGAAGCGCGCTTTAGTTTGGTTGAAATTCAGCAAAGCCCGTCATTGTTCTTCAATGGTATGGCCGGTTCACGTATGCCAATTGCCGTATCGCACGGTGAAGGCCATGCTGAATTTGCCTCTGGCGAAGCATTCGCTAAAGCCAACCACAGCGGCACCGTAGCCATGCGTTTTGTTGATCACTACGGTAAAGTTACTGAGCAATACCCGCAAAACCCGAACGGTTCAGCTGCCGGTATTACGGCACTTACCACAACGGATGGGCGTGTCAGCATTATGATGCCACACCCAGAACGGGTATTCCGCGCAGTAGCCAACTCCTGGCAGCCAGACGGCTGGCAAGAAGACAGCCCGTGGATGCGTATGTTCCGCAACGCCCGCGTCTGGTTAGGCTAAAGCCAACTTAACGAAATAAAAAACCTGCTACGGCAGGTTTTTTTATGCCGTTTTCATATCGACACACTGATAAAAGTGGCTGCCGTATCCTCCTCTGCGTCATTAAAACGATGAAAAGCCACATATCGTAATTAATATATGTATATATAAACAGTTATAGTAAATATGGTGTAAATTTGTGGATCGCGAGCTTAAAACCCGCTTTCACGCATAGCTACAGCAGCACGCTCTAAATATGTAGTTGATTTAGTGAAAAATGTTGGCTAATTTAGCGAAATGTAAAATCATGATAGAAGGGAAAATCCCGCGATTGATAGAAGGGGTTTTCCAAACTAATAATTTGTTAGACGCCAATGGAGAACTAATAAGCCATCCAACACTCCAACTTGGGCGCTCACCGTGAGGATTACTACATGAAACGTACCATCGCCACCTTGGCATTACTCTGCCTTACCTCGCCTGTATTCTCTGCGGAGACCTTTACCGCAGACGTCTGGGCCGACAACTGGTTCGAAATGCGAATCAATGGCACGAAAGTGGCCGAAGACAGCGTGCCCATCACGACCGAGCGCTCGTTCAATGCCGAGAGCTTCGAGTTCGTAGCAGAGCGACCTTTCGTCATTGGTCTCGTAGCAAAGGATTTCAAAGAAAATGACACCGGTCTGGAATATATTGGGACGCGGCGGCAACAGATGGGGGACGGGGGCGTCATCCTGCAGATCAAGGATGGCTCAGGTGAGCCTGTCGTCGTCAGCAACGCGAAGTGGCAGTGCTTGGTTATTCATAGCGCGCCGCTAGACAAATCCTGTGAACGCGAGGCAAATCCCGTTGCGGGCAAAGGTGCCTGTACCTTTCAGGTGAGAGAGGAGCCCGCTGGCTGGGATCAGGCAGGCTTTGACGCCTCGGACTGGCCAAAGGCAAGTGTTTATACCGAACGCGAGGTCAGCCCAAAAGACGGCTATGACCGGATCGACTGGGTAGACGAAGCCAAGTTGATCTGGGGGCCCGATCTAGAGCAAAGCAACACCATCCTCTGCCGCTTCGTAGTCAATCGCCCCTACAGAACGGAGCCATAGACATGACCCATCCCGCCACAATTACGATGGCCACGCTAATGTTGATCGCCACCGTCTCCACCGCAGCCGCCCATGACGACCACTGCTCCGCTGTCAAAGAGTCAGTTTCCGACGCGGGGTTCGATACGCGCGTCACCGTCAGGTGCACCGACAGCCACGCGATCATTCACTCTGACACCTACCCGGACCATAAAAAGATGACTGGGATTGTCGGTACAAACGAGCAGGTGCCGGTCCCGGCTGAATATGGTGCACCGATCATTCTTTCCCCGACCCTAGGCACAACGCCGCTTACTCGGGATGCTGCTTTGGGCGTCGCAGTAAACGGTGTGCCGATCTACGACTACACCGCGGGCGGCGAAATGAGCCAGGAGGATTTGGCCCACCATCAGGCTCACCACGATACGCTTCAGACCGGACAGCTTGATGTCTGTGGTGGCCATGCGGGGCGCGGTGATGACTATCACTACCACGCCAAACCGACCTGCATGATCGCGCAGATGGCCAATGCTGGAGATGATGCGATCATCGGCTGGGCTTTTGATGGCTTTCCGATCTATGGCGACAACAACCCAGATGGGTCGGTAATCGCCGAGGGAGATCTGGACCTGTGCAACGGACAGCAGGATGCAAACTACGGCTATCGCTATCACACCTCCACCGATGCGCCGTATATCGTGCAGTGCCTGATGGGCAAAGTGGCCGACTTCGAACGACTCCCCCGCGTGCGGCCACTCGCGACGGCAAATGGGGGTGGTGCTGCGCCCGGTCGGCCACCGCAAGGCGGGGTTCAGGATCTCGTCTTTACAGAAAATGCAGATGGAAGCCGGAGCATGGATTACAGCTTTAAGGGAAAAGATTATTACATTCGCTACACCCCCTCGACTAAGCCCGGCTGTTATGACTTCATCACGCAAACGGTAACTAATGGTGGCAAGGTACATACAGGCGAGTATTGCCGGCGGTGACAGTGCCATGATCTAGAGAGCGAATTTATTGGGCCGGACCTGTATGGACATAATTTCTACAAACGTCTTTTTTACGGCGATTGTCGCGGTCGGCCTGCTTTGAGCGAACGCACCATGCTCACAGAATCTGAGAGCTTGCCGGAGGAGTCGCGGGGCAAAAGAAACTCGTCAGAGTTCTAAATTTCTACAAGTGGGGGCGGATGCAGTTGGCGTCTAATAAACAAGGATAGGTCGCGCGCAGCCGCGACTTAATCCTGTTGTTGGACAAGCCCGGTGGTTGGTTTTTCTGCTTATATAGTAGATATATCGATGACAGCCTGAGTGGCTTGGGTTGCGCTGGTTAGCGGCAGTAAATTAGGGGCGAGTTTAGCCATAATCGCCGCTTTTGTCAGCAGCAATCCGTTGTTCTTTTATGTTTTCGTTTAGCCGTTACTCACCTCCAGGTTCAGTATTTTTATCACGGGTGGGGCGCATCCTGTGCCTTGGCGCAATCCCTTGCTTAGTTGGTTCGTTTTAAATGTGCTGACTGTTTTGCCGTTGTGGCCTCCCAGCGATGTTTGACCCAGATTATGTGTAACTGGCCCTGCCAATGCGGGCAGCACTTTTTACTCTGTTGCCGGCTGGGTGGCGGCGATAACCTGACTTTAAGCAGCAATTGAATACGCAATAAGGTGCGCCTGGCGTTGCCGTGTAAAAAACCATAGTCCCGGGTGCGCCGAAAGCCTTTGGGTAACACATGCTGCAGCACCCGCCATAAAAAATCGACGGCAGGCTCGGTAATGCGCTGGTATTGCTTAGTGGAACTGTTTTTGTACCTGAAGGTGACCCTGCCGTGTTGATAAGACAAGATGTTATCTTCGCTAATTACCCCACGGTATAAGTAACGGGCCAGGTAAGTTAAGGCGCTGTTACCGCTACCGACGCACTCACAATCAGCATTCCACTTTTTAGGGCATTGATACGGCAAACGATAGCCAGCCTGTGTCAGTGCCTGTATAAACTTAGCGCGAAACACCTCTGCTAAGTTATCGGTTTTGAACAGGTATTTGCTGTTTTTTTCACGCCAGAGATTGCGGCGTTTATTCAGGCTGCCTGCCGGCACAATAAGATGTACATGCGGATGATAATCCAGATTACGGGCATGGGTGTGCAGCACGGCGGTTAACCCGGCATTACCTTGTAGTTTCTTATCGCGCGTAAAGAAGGACTGCAAGGTTGCGACAGCGCAATCAAACAGCGCGGGGTAAGCCCAGCGTTGATGATGCCAGATAAAAGGCCGCAGTTGCCGAGGTACGGTAAAAGTCACCAGATAATAGTTAACCGGCAGCAGTTTTTGTTGTTGCCGGGCAAGCCAGTCACTGTTGGCGTTGTGCTGACAGGCCGGGCAGAAACGGTCACCACAAGAGCAATAGTGCACCGTATCTTGCTGGCAGTCCTTGCAATGGCTATGAATTTCACCGCACTGCGGGGTGTGGCACGCGAGGATATGCGCGATAGCACGGTGGTGCACGCCCCGCATCCGTGCGCCATAATCGCGGATAAAATCAGTCTGCTGGTCACGTAAGATAGCGGCCAGGCTACTCATCATCCGCCTCCGGCGCATTGGCATCAGCCCAGGTAATGTTCAGCAGACTTAGCATGTCGTTAATCATCAGGGCGCTGTTCTGTGTTACTTCCTCGGTCATTCGGGTATAGCGGGCGGTAGTAATCGGGCTGGCATGGCCTAAATGGGTTTGAATGGCACGTAAGCTGACGCCGCGTTGCAGTAAGTGGGTGGCGAACGAATGCCTTAAGGTATGCACATGCACGTTTTTGCTGATGCCGCAGTGTTTCGCGACGAGCTTAATGGTCTGCTGCACGCCACCTTTATCCATCACCATTGGCTTACCCTCACGCACATGCGGCGCTTTGCCACCGGGAAACAATAATGTGGGATGACGATGCGTTGCCCAATAGCGGCGCAGTGCCGTTAAGGTGGTTTGTGGCAAGGGCACAAAGCGGTCTTTTTTGCTTTTAGTAAAGCGCAGATGCACCCGCATCAGGTGGCTGTCGATATCAGCGATGGTTAAGTTCAGCGCTTCGCTTAAACGTAAACCTAAGCTGTAGGTCACCCAATAATAGGTTTGATAGCGCAGTTCACGGGTCGCATTGATAATGGCCGCCACTTCAGCGGGGGATAGCACGTCTTGCAGGGTTTGCACCACGGGCGGTTTAACAATGGGGATCCAATCCCAGGGTTTATTCAGCACATGGCGGTAAAAAAACTGAATCGCGTTGCGGGCAATTTTAACCGCACTCCAGGATTTGGTTTCCACCAAAGACAAGAAGTAACCTTTAAGCTCAGCGGCGGTGAGGGCATCCGGGCAGGTGTCAAAAAACAGTGAAACCTGGCGCAAATAGCGGCTATACATATCAACCGTTTTAGGACTTTTTCCTTGCAAGGTTAACGCATTAAGATATTCTTGATACAAATTATTAAAGCGGTGTTGCTCGTTGGTATTCATGATAATACTCCTTACAGAGCCTTCACGATTGAAGGGCATAAGAAGTACAGCTGATGATCCACTCTGCCGCGTAGCGGCTTCGTTCAACAAGTGCAGCCACAAACGGCCACTGCGTGGCCTGGACCTCAAATCCGCTGCTGGCTGCGTTAAGCATCTAGGGATACACCATGATTCGACAAGTACTTACAATTTTGATTTTGCTCTTTCTGTCGGCTAGAGCTGAAGCTACAGCACAGAGCCCAGATAAAATATTAATTAATGGCGAGGAGTTTTCTTTAAATACAAATCCATTGGAATCATTTTTGCAAAGTGTTAACTGGGAGCCGCCAGAAGAAGCCGTAATATGGTCCTCTAACTGGAGGGGATACCTAGCGACATGGGAAATCAAAAATGAGAGTCTTGTCCTTGTTAATATGACTATAGAGATTGACAGTGACCCATCTAAGGATAAAAGAGAGCGTAGGAGCATAATAGAAACCGTTTTTCCTGAGAAAAAGCAGGTTGTTGCTGACTGGTTTAATGGAGCTTTGATTATACCTGATGGTGAAATGACAAATTATGTTCATATGGGCTACGGTTCTACTTATGAAAAATATCAGATCATAAATATTAAAAGCGGCTCAGTCATTGGTCATTTAAATATGTCTCATTCAGAGTTTCTTGCATATAGAGATAAAAAGTTCCAAGCATTTAAACAAACTGAGATGTTTAAAGCAGAATTTATTAATCTAGTAGATGGTGAATATGATTGGTCAGAAGAGCAGGCCTTGGAATTTATGCAAAGTTACTATGCAGAACATTACCTTTCCTTATGAAAAGATGCTTAACAAAGCCATTAATTTGACAGCATTTCGCTTTGCTCCATGCTGCAAATTATGGCAGCGTTATGTTCACCTCAAATAATAATCACGGAGTTACACATGAGTAAAAATTTAAGAAGAACAGCTGCATACACTGCTTTGGTTTTAGTGCTTGGGTGCGTTGCATTTTACGCATCAATGGAAGATTACCAGAAAGAGAACTTTTCAAAGTTAGTCAGCCAAACCTTTTCAGGATAGGCTTTTGCTGGATTAACTAATTGTATTTTTTAAAGCTTTTTGCATGGGTGCATTTCAAATAGCAAGTGAACATAACAAAAAAATATTATCGCCAGCAAAAAGCGCTGGCTGCGACGTCAACCCGCTGCGCGGCTTTCCGCGCTAAATTTGGGCGTTAGACATATTTAACAAGGAATCGTAATGAAGTCTATTTATGCACTTTTTTTACTAGTAATATGGCTGTGTCTTTC
>NZ_JAPJDY010000011.1:0-125508 GCF_030731985.1 Rheinheimera baltica | reverse complement strand
CGGACTTGAACCGGCACGCCCTTTCGAGCGAGGGATTTTAAATCCCTTGTGTCTACCGATTTCACCACCCGGGCAGACAACTTTTTACTACTTTAACCTAACAACGCATTGTGTGATGGAGGCGGGTCCCGGAGTCGAACCGAGGTGGACGGATTTGCAATCCGCTGCATGGCCACTCTGCCAACCCGCCATTCAAACAATTTTACTCTTTGAAAGAGTTGGAGCGAGTAACGAGGTTCGAACTCGTGACCTCGACCTTGGCAAGGTCGCGCTCTACCAGCTGAGCTATACTCGCGTTGTTATGGCCATGTGCCTTAACACGTGACGCATTCTACTGTTTTAATTCAGCCAGTCAATAATAAATTTTTGCTTTTATGACTGACTGATTAAAATTTGACTGAGTTGCGTTAATAATCAACAAAAACATCGCCTAGTGCACCAAATCTCGCCAGGCGGCACGCAAATAACTGTACATTGACCATAGTGTTAGCACGGTTGCAATGTATAACAACAGCATACCTGCAGGGGTAAACCAGCTTACAAACCAATGTTCGGGCCGCCAAATTAGTCCAATTAATGCCAGCATTTGTGCAATAGTCTTATATTTACCCAGATTTGATACTGCCACATTCGCGCGTTTCCCTAGCTCTGCCATCCATTCACGCAGCGCCGAAATGACAATTTCGCGACTTATCATAATAATGGCAGGAACCGTTACCCATAACGATAAACTATCAACGGCAATTAATACTAGGGCTACCGCCACCATGACTTTATCAGCCACAGGATCTAAAAAAGCACCAAAAGGCGTAGACTGCTGCAGCTTACGCGCCAGATAACCATCTAATGCATCTGTAATTGCTGCAAGCCAGAAGACAAAAGCGGCCCAAAATCGTGCATTCTCAACACCTGAGTAAAAACACACTATAAAAACCGGGATTAAAAACAGTCGGAACAGGGTTAACAGATTGGGAATATTCCACATCTTATTATTCTCTACAGCATCCATGTCGCTATGCTACTTGTTATGGCAGGCTTGGTAAATCTTTTCCGCCTGAGCCTTTGAAATACCCGGTACAGAGCTAAGTTCTGTAATGGATGCTCTCATTACGCCTTGCAGCCCACCCAAATATTGTAATAATGCTTGCCGGCGTTTTTCACCAATACCTTTCACTTGCTCAAGTGGGCTAATAACGAACGCCTTACCACGCTTGTTTCGATGACCGGTTATCGCAAAGCGATGTGCTTCGTCACGAATTTGTTGAATTAAATGTAGTGCTGGTGCATCTTCAGCTAAGTGAATACTGCGTCCGCTTTTGGCTAAAATCAACGTCTCCAAACCTGGCTTTCTGCTCGTGCCTTTAGCGACTCCAACCAAAATGGGATGTTTCTCGTGTGGCCAGTCTAAAAATTGCTCAATGGCAATGTTCAGCTGCCCTTGTCCACCATCAATAAAAATAATATCAGGTATTTTGTCGGTATCCTGCACTTTGCCGTAGCGTTTATTCAGGGCAAACGCCATAGCTGCATAGTCGTCACCTCCAGTAATACCGGTAACGTTATAACGCCGATATTCTGCTTTAAACGGTCCCTGGCCGTCAAACACGACACAAGAAGCAATTGTTGCCTGCCCCATGGTATGGCTTATGTCGAAGCATTCCATACGATTAATAGCGTTATCAAGCTGTAGCACCTGCTGCAATTGCTGATACCGCAATGCTGTTTTTTGTGCCTGCGATTGCTTATTATCACAAGATAGCTGGGCATTTTTCAGTGCAAGGCTAAGATATTTTGCCTTTTCACCTCGCTGGGCATAGGTAATACGAACTTTACGGCCAGCAATTTCGCTAATCGCTGCAGCAACAACATCTCCATCGGATAATGGATGCGACAATACAATTTCGCGTGGCATTTGCTGAGTACCATAACCATCTAGATAAAACTGCAAGATAAACGCAGTAAGAATTTCATCTTCTTCAGTATCAGCAGGCACTTTAGGAAAATACGCCTTACTGCCAAGGATTTTTTTATCACGGACAAAAAGTGCATGTACCGCAGCGACTCCATGTGAAAACACAAAGCCTATAACATCCATTTCGTCATGATCGCCACTGACGCTTTGCTGCTCCTGAACTTTTCGCAGCGCAATGATTTTATCCCGTAATTGCGCTGCTTGTTCAAACTGCAATTCTTCACTAGCCCGATTCATATCCTGCACCAGGTTATCTATCACCTGCTGATCTTTCCCAAGTAGAAATAAGCTTGCTAGTTTTACTTGCTGCTGATAGGCCTCATCAGTAATTTTGCCAACACAGGGCGCCGAACACAGCTTCAATTGATACTGCAGGCAAGGACGTGTTCTGGCGCGATAAAACCCGTCTTCACACTGGCGGATTGGAAAAATCTTCTGTAGCGTTTTTAAACTTTGCCAAACAGCCCCAGCGTTTGGATAGGGACCAAAGTACTGCCCCGCTGCTTTACATGACCCACGGTGTGAGCTAATTCTTGGATGTTTATGATCAGTTATTAAAATATAAGGATAGGATTTATCATCCCGAAGCAACACGTTGTAACGTGGCATAAATTGTTTGATAAGGTTATTTTCGAGGATAAGTGCTTCTGTTTCGCTGTGAGTCAAGGTGTATTCAACTTGCGCTATCTGGCTAACCAGCGAGCGGGTTTTAACACTATCGACGGTACGACGAAAATAACTACTTAACCTGTTGCGTAGGTCTTTAGCCTTGCCAACATAAATAACCTGCTCAGCGGCATTTACCATGCGGTAAACACCAGGCTGATGCGGTACAGTGGTTAAAAAGGTTCTGGAATCGAACATCAGGCTTTTGCGATGTCAATCATACCGTGTCGCAATGCCAAATGCGTTAGTTCGACATCACCACTAATAGCAAGCTTCTCAAACATACGATAACGATATGAATTAACCGTTTTCGCACTAACATTTAATTGATCCGCGATATCCGTAACTTTTTGTCCCTGCGTAATCATCATCATAATTTGCAGTTCACGGTCAGATAAATCATCAAAAGGGTTTTGACTAAGGTTATTTACCTTACTCAAGGCCATTTTTTGCGCAACTTCGTCAGAAATATGTCTCACACCGGTATAAACTTTGCGAATGGCTGACACCATTTCACGTGGCGGTGAGTTTTTAGAAATAAAACCTGCAGCGCCTAACTGCATAACTTTGGTTGGCACAGGCTCTTCACACGACACTGATAAAGCCAAAACTTTAATGTCTGGACAATAATGCAGTATACGCTTCGTCGCTGTCATGCCTCCCATACCTGGCATATTCATATCCATCAACACAACATCAGGTTCGTGTTGACGGCAAAATTGTAGTGCTTCTTCACCTGAGCCAGCTTCGCCAATCACCTTGATACCGCGCTCATCCATTAGAATGCGACTGATCCCAGTACGTACAAGCTCATGATCATCAACTAACAAGACGTTAATCAATTTAGCCTCTCCGCTTCACTGGATATTAGAATTATTATAATTGGTTAGCATAGCTGAGCAGAAACACTTTTGCTAAACAATTTGAGTCGGAACTAGTGGTTTTGACCAGTTCATGCAAAGTGTGCCAGAAAAGTTAATAATTTTAAACAAATGGATTTATTTTTTGCTTCGGAAATGACAAGTAAATTATTTGAAGGTGAGGTGTAAGTGGCGGAGGGAGAGAGATTCGAACTCTCGGTGGGCTATTAACCCACGCCGGTTTTCAAGACCGGTGCATTAAACCGCTCTGCCATCCCTCCGGCGACGCGTATATTAATCACTTAGGTTGAGAAAAGAAAGCATTAAATGCAAAAAAATCTCACCGTCACCAAATTCTTACTTCAACCACTGGTCTAGTGTGAACTATCTGCGTATTATAATGTCAGTTATATTAATAAACCTTTGTATTAGGAGAACAATTAATGTCATACAGAGAAACAACAACGATCAGTACTGCCGGACGCAGTGTTGAAATTAATAAAGTACTTCGTAACACCTATTTTTTATTGGCAATGACATTGGCTTTCAGCGCAGTTACAGCCGGCGTTGCAATGGCGCTAAATATGTCGCCAATGATGTCTATCGTCTTTTTTGTTGCAGGCTTTATCATGCTCTTTGTTGTTAACAAAAAAGCGGATTCAGCCAGTGGTATTTTTTGGGTTTTCGCCTTTACTGGCGCATTAGGCGCCTCGTTAGGCCCGATGCTAAATTATTATGCAGGTTTGGCAAACGGACCTTCTTTAATAATGCAAGCATTAGGCGGTACAGCACTAATCTTCTTCAGTCTGTCGGCTTATGCGCTAACTACAC
Source organism: Rheinheimera baltica (assembly GCF_030731985.1). Lineage (NCBI taxonomy): Bacteria > Pseudomonadati > Pseudomonadota > Gammaproteobacteria > Chromatiales > Chromatiaceae > Rheinheimera > Rheinheimera baltica. The sequence continues at coordinate 121,179 of NZ_JAPJDY010000011.1, read as the reverse complement.
GTAAAGATTTCTCTTTCATGGGTGGTTTTTTAACAGTAGGCCTTATTGTAGTTTTAGTTGCTGCACTGGCGAATATCTTCCTTAACATTCCGGCCCTTAGCCTGACTATCAGCGCTGCCATTATTCTTATTATGTCAGCACTAATCCTGTTTGATACCAGCCGTATTATCAACGGTGGCGAAACTAATTACATCCGCGCTACAGTGAGCCTTTATTTAAATGTCTTCAACATTTTTGTAAATCTGCTGCAACTACTAGGCGTTTTTGGTGGTGATGATTAATAACGCTACTTTGCCTAGTGATGCTTATTAGTTAAAATGCCCCCACTTCGGGGCATTTTTTATTTGGGCGGCATATGACACGTTTTGGTTTATTAATCACTTCCAATAGCTACGCCAGCCAAAGTCTGGCTAGTGCATTGTTATTTGCCAAAACAGCTGTTGAGCATGGCCACCAGATTGACCATATCTTTTTATACCAAGAAGCAGTTTACTCTGCTGCGGCAAATATTGATTTGCCCGCCGATGAGCCAGATATTAGCGCCATGTTGGCCAGTTTCTGTCATCAGCACAGCATTCCATTGCTGTTTTGTATTACAGCTGCTGAAAAACGTGGTGTTGTAAGTGATACTTTGCCGGCCCGTAAAGGCTATATCGCAGCAGGCTTGGCAGAGTTTGCAATGCGACAGACAAATATAGATAAATTGGTACAATTTTAATGTGTAATTTACTGGTATTGCTGCGTTACAGCCCTTTTAACAATGCCCAAGGACGTGAAGCACTTGATCTTATATTAGCACTCGCTGCGGTCGATCATAACGTCAGTGTGCTATTTAGCGGCGATGCCGTATTCCAGCTACTACCAACCAAGGACCAGCCTGATTTTGCGTTAAAAGCGTACCCGCGCAGTTTTAAATTGTTTGAACTATACGATATTGACCAGGTGTATGTCTGCGAGCAATCATTGCGTGAGCGAGGCATTAAACAAAATCAACTAGTCACAGCCGCAAGGCCAGTGTCTGCAAATGACATCACTGTGTTATTGGCGGAACAACATCAGGTAATTAGCAGCTAAAATGAAACTCATTAGCATAATTTCACCAACAATTAATCTGGCCAACCTTGCTCAAGTTTGTGCAGTCACTGACGCAATCTTACTTCGACAAGATGCGGTATATTTGTGTCTACGCAACGACATCAGCTGGCCAACAACCCAACGCTATGCATTAGACAGCGATATATACGTTAGACATGTTTTAGTACCAGAAGATATTGTCGTAGTAACGGCAAAGCAGTGGCTCGAATTAACCATCAATGCTAAGCAAAACCTGTTATGGCAGAATTAATGATTGATAATGCAAATCTAGTGCTGGATAAACATGGTTATCTTGCTAATTTAACAGACTGGAACATACAAGTTGCCGAGCACTTTGCGTTATTAGAGCAAATTAACCTCACTGACGCTCATTGGGAAGTCGTGCATTTTGTACGTGATTTTTATCTCGAATTTAATACATCACCGGCAATGCGTATTTTGGTAAAAGCTATGGCACAAAAGTTGGGGGCGGAAAAAGGCAACAGTAAATATTTGTTTCAACTATTTCCACAAGGCCCGGCAAAGCAAGCTACACGAATTGCCGGCTTACCTAAGCCAGCAAAGTGCTTATAACGGAAAAAGTGCTACGTTGTGCTGCTGCGCATAATACCGACTATACCCTCCAGCGTAACAATAACAAAAACAGCAATAATGCCGATAACGATGGCCCAATAAATACTGCGCATCAACGGTGGATTGGTTTGCTTTATGCTTCTTTTACGCTTTGGTGCCATATGCTCACTCCGCATATACTCTACCTCAGTATAAGCAAAGCTATAGCCTGAGATAGAGTAGATATTTACACCACTTAACCTATACGAGCAACGCCACCCATATAGCTACGTAGCACCTGAGGTACTTCAATACTGCCATCTGCTTGTTGGTAGTTCTCTAATATTGCAACCAACGTACGCCCCACCGCTAAAGCAGAACCGTTTAAGGTATGGATCAACTCCGGCTTTTTCATATCAGTGCTGCGGTATCTCGCCTGCATACGTCGAGCTTGGAAATCGCCCATGTTACTGCAAGAAGAAATTTCACGATATGTATTCTGAGCTGGCAACCACACTTCAAGATCGAAGGTTTTGCTCGAACCAAAGCCCATATCTCCAGTACATAACAGCATGACCCGATAAGGTAAGCCTAATAACTGCAGCACTTTCTCTGCGTGACCGGTAAGCTCTTCCAGCGCTTGCATAGAATGCTCAGGCTGCACCAGCTGTACCAACTCTACCTTGTCAAACTGATGCTGGCGAATGAGTCCCCGGGTATCGCGACCATAAGAACCTGCTTCACTGCGAAAACATGGCGTGTGGGCGGTATATTTCACTGGAAGCTCAGACGCATCAAATATGGTATCCCGCGCCAAATTAGTTACGGGGACTTCTGCTGTGGGGATCAGGGCCATGCCCTGTCCTTCTTCCGTCGCCGGTTGTGTATGGAACAAGTCTGCGCCAAATTTGGGTAACTGGCCTGTGCCGTAAAGACTGGTATGATTTACAAGATAAGGTACATATAACTCTGTGTAACCATGTTCAGTGCTATGTAAATCCAGCATAAACTGCGTTAAAGCACGATGTAACCTAGCGATTTTGCCGCGCATCACGACAAAACGTGAACCTGCAATTTTTACTGCACTCTCGAAATCCAGGCCTTTATCTAACGCCTCACCCAATGCGACGTGATCTTTAACCTCAAATTCAAACTGGCGAGGCTCACCAAAACGGCGAACTTCAACATTTTCATTTTCATCTTTACCCAAAGGCACTGAGCTGTCTGCCAGGTTAGGCACAGTCAATGCAATTTGTTCAACCTCGGCTAGAACGGCGTCCAGCTGATGTTTCGCTGCATCTAATTGTGCCCCCAAGCCATCAACCTCAGCCAGTAACGGAGTAATATCTTCCCCGCGTCCTTTAGCCTGGCCTATTGCTTTGGACTTAGTATTACGCTGATTTTGCAACTCCTGCGTTGCAACTTGCAACTGACGGCGCTGCTCTTCCAACGCCGTTAAGCGTGAAACATCCAAAGTAAAACCACGCTGTGCCAAACGCGCGGCAGTTTCAGTTAATTCATTACGCAAAAATTTCGGATCTAACATAGTATTTACTTCATTGAACCCAGTTTAAGCCCTAACCAGGCAAGCGTTAAACATAACAACACATTTAATAATACGTTGGCGATTGCTTTAAGCCAGTCGCCTTGCTGTAACAGCAAGACAGTATCCAGCGAAAAAGTTGAAAACGTGGTGAAAGCGCCGATTAAACCAATAGTAACCAACGCTCGCCAGGGAGATACGGCTAGTACACCATTACTTAGCAGCGCATACAACAACCCCAGAACAAATGAGCCGAGAATATTAACCACCAACGTTCCAAAAGGGAATGCTTTACCAAAAACATTCAATGCCAACTCATTAGTGGCATAGCGTAAACACGCCCCTACTGCACCACCAATGGCAACAGCAACATAGGTCAACATTTTTTATCTCTTTGCTGCACACTATCCTGATCTAACTGTTTTAAATAGCGCAATTTCTCAGCAAGCTGCTTCTCCATACCTCGCTCTACCGGTTGGTAAAACTGTTGGTCAGCCAGCTCAGCGGGTAAATAACGTTCTCCTGCAGCATAAGCGCCGGGTTCATCGTGCGCATAACGATATCCCTCGCCAAAGCCTAGCTGCTTCATTAATGACGTTGGTGCATTACGTAAATGCAGCGGCACTTCGTATGCCGGGTGTTCTGCTACTATTTTTTTTATTTGATTAAACGCACTGTATACCGCATTACTTTTTGGTGCCAATGCCAGATACACTGCCGCTTGCGCTATGGCTCGCTCGCCCTCAGCTGGGCCAACACGTTCAAACGTGTCCCAGGCATTAAGCGCTAACGTCAACGCGCGAGGGTCAGCATTACCTATATCCTCACTAGCAATAGCGAGTAAGCGCCTGGCTACATATAGCGGATCGCCGCCACCGGCTAAAATTCGACAGTACCAATATAACGCCGCATCGGGATCAGAACCTCGCACCGACTTATGAAATGCAGAAATAAGGTCGTAAAACATATCCCCCTGGTTATCAAACCCGGGTAGCTGTTTAGGTACCAGATGCTTTAAAATCGCAAAATCAATCTGTTTAACATTATCGACAATACCGGCAAGCTCAACGGCCTGCTCAAGCAAATTAAGCAATTTACGCGCGTCACCTGCTGCCAACTGCAACAGTAACTGCTGTGCATCGGGCACAATAGTAAGATCGACATTACCCAGCCCACGCTCTTTATCAGTTATAGCTTGCGACAGTACTTGCTGTAAATCTTCATCAGCAAGCGGTTTAAGTACACACACCCTGGCACGTGACAAAATGGCATTATTTAGCGCAAAAGACGGGTTTTCGGTGGTTGCACCAATAAAAATAATAGTGCCATCTTCAATGAAGGGTAAAAACGCATCCTGTTGGCTTTTATTAAAGCGATGTACTTCATCAACAAATAACAAGGTGCGCTGCTGATATTGCTGCTGTCGCTGCTGTGCTTGTGTTATGGCGTCACGGATTTCTTTTATGCCACAGGTGACAGCAGATAGCTTAATGATTGATGCATCAGCTTGTTTAGCAATCACCTCTGCTAGTGTCGTTTTGCCGGTACCCGGCGGTCCCCAAAGAATTAGTGAAAATACCCGTCCGTCAGTAATGGCTTTTCTAAGCGCCGTGCCATCACCAACTAAATGTTGCTGGCCTGCATACTCAGCCAACGTTCTGGGTCGCATTCGTGCTGCCAACGGGCGAAAGTCATCAGCAAAATCTAACGGTAAAGAATTCACTCTGTTATCTCTGTCGCTGGTCATCGATATCGGTGAACTCTGGCGGCACAAACTTAAACAGACTGTCATCTATTTCATTATTTAATTGTACCAGGGTAAAATTGAACTCACTAAGCTGTTGGTTTATGTCCAGCACCTGCATGCGAGATAAGGCACCGGCCGAAAAACTCAAGGTAAGTTGCTGCACTGCGCTGGTATTATCTTTTGATGCAATAACAAACTGTTCGCCCTGTTCAGAAACAACATATTGCTGCCACAATTGTGGATCCGTTGATGTTAACAGCACAAAAGGCGTACGATTAACCTCGGTTGCGGCATCAAAAATCGTCAGCTGTTCTAACAATTCATTATAAAACCACAATGTTTCGCCATGACCAATAAAGACGTTAGGTTCAGGCTCAGTTGTTTCAAAACGGAATTTTGCCGGCTGCTTAAGCACCAACTGACCTTTGCCCTGTTGTAACAATTGCCGCTGAGCATCAAACACCTGCTGCTCAAAACTGGCAGAAAAAGTATTAATTGTTGCCAATTTACGCTGCAATGTCTGTTCGGCTGTTTGTGCCGACGCCAGACCTGATAAAAACATTAGCCCTACTGTAAAATACCGACGTAGCATTTAATATCCTTTTGGTGGCGCTGGCGCCATCACTTCACGGTTACCATTATGGCCTGGCCCAGTAACAATGCCGCTGTGCTCCATTTGTTCAACTAAACGCGCGGCACGGTTATAGCCAATACGGAATTTACGCTGTACACCCGATACTGATGCACGACGCGTTTCTGTTACAAAGGCAACGGCTTGATCGTATAACGGATCAGCTTCTCCATCATCACCTTCCAAAGTTTCGCCAGGTAGTAGATTCTCTTCCGTGGTTTCCCCGGTTAATATCTCAGGTATATAATTAGGCCGGCCGCGCTTTTTCCAATCTGCCACCACCGCATGCACTTCATGATCGTCAACAAAAGCACCGTGTACGCGGTTTGGAACGCCTGAACCCGGCGGTAAATAAAGCATATCACCCTGCCCCAACAGACTTTCCGCGCCTTGCTGATCCAAAATGGTACGAGAATCAATTTTTGACGATACCTGAAACGCAATACGGGTAGGAATATTGGCTTTAATTAAGCCAGTGATGACATCGACCGACGGCCTTTGTGTCGCCAGGATTAAGTGAATTCCTGCGGCCCTTGCCTTTTGTGCAATTCGGGCAATCAGCTCTTCTACTTTTTTACCAACAATCATCATCATGTCAGCAAACTCATCAATCACCACGACAATTGAAGGCAATTTCTCTAACAGGGGTTGTTCGGTACGCATATCATCTGATGGCCGCCATAACGGATCTTTTAACGGCATGCCCTCAGCAATCGCTTCTTTTACTTTAACGTTGTAGCCTTTAAGATTGCGCACCCCAAGCGCCGACATTAATTTATAACGCCGTTCCATCTCACCAACACACCAACGCAGACCATTCGCGGCATCTTTCATGTCAGTTACAACTTCGGTGAGTAAGTGTGGGATCCCCTCATAAATTGACAACTCAAGCATTTTAGGGTCGATCATTAAAAAGCGAACATCTTCAGGGGTTGATTTATATAACAAACTACAAATCATTACGTTAACCCCAACCGACTTACCCGAACCTGTGGTACCCGCGACCAATAAATGCGGCATTTTAGCCAAATCAGCCACCACAGATTTACCGGCAATGTCTTTGCCCAATACCATTGTAAGTGGCGATTTGGATTGTTCAAAAATTTCGTCGCCAATAACCTCTGACAACCGAACAATCTCACGATGTTGGTTCGGTAATTCCAAACCGATAAAAGATTTCCCCGGAATCACCTCAACCACACGCACGCTTATTGCCGACAAAGAACGCGCTAAATCTTTCGATAAACCGGTAATTTTACTTACCTTAACGCCCGGCGCTAAATCTAACTCAAACCGGGTGACTACCGGGCCGGGATGAACCCCTACCACGTTTGCTTCAACGTTAAAATCTAATAGTTTTGCTTCTACTAAACGAGACACCCGTTCTAAGTCTGCTGGGTCAATCGGGTTTTCGGCTTTATCCGGGCGATCTAGCAGCGCTAAAGACGGCAGTTCTTCTAATTGATGCGACACTTCTTCGCCGTCGTCTTCTTCGTCCGTAATTTCAGAGACCATAGGCTCGTAAGCAACATCTGCCGGTAAATCCAGTTGCTGTAATGTCTCACCAAAATACGCTGTTTCGGTTTCGTCAATAGCGCTAAATGACAAGTTCTCGTCTGCCAGTGTATCGACACTATAAAACGCTTTAGCATCGCGTTTAACATCCAAAGGCGTAATAGGCAGGGGCTCAACAGCAGGTTTTGACAATTGAGGTGTTTTTTTGTTGCTTGTCAGCGCAGGTGTTGGCTCAGCAGTAAAATTAGCTTCTTCCTCCTGATCATCAATATGCCCTGCGGTATTTTCTTCGGCAAAGGGGTCGTAATCATCTTTGCCGCGCTCGCGTAGACGTTGCGGCAAAGACATCACAAACTGCATTGCGGTAAAACAGGCCGCTCCTATCGCATCTGCCACAGTAAACCAGGATATACCTGTCAAAAATGTTAGTCCGGTAGCAAAACCGGATAACAGTAATAAAATAGTGCCTATAAAGTTAAAATACGGCAGCATGGCACCACTCACTACATCACCAATAACGCCACCCGACGAAAAATAAAATATATCGTTAAAATTCAAACTACTAATGGCTGTTGAAGTGATAAGCGTCAACACCAAACCTATAACGCGTAACCCTAAAATAAGATAATCAAGACTAAGTAAATCATGAAAGCGTTTAAATAAAAGATAACCGGTAATGGCTACTAACAAAGGCACTAAATAGGCAATCCAACCAAAACAAAACAACAGTAAATCAGCCAACCAGGCACCAATAGGCCCCGCATAATTATGGGTACTGGTTTGATAACCCGTTTGTGACCAGCTTGGATCTGCCGGGTCAAATGACAACAATGCCAGCAACAAAAATACACTAAGGCTGGAAAACACAATCAATCCAACTTCCAGCAACCGCTGCACACCGTTTAACGGAAAATACACTCTGTTTTGCAAATGCAAGGCCCTACCTATTGTCTTTATTTTTTATTCAAGCGCACCAAGGTTTAGTACTGCAGGCTAAGATACCAGAGACACTATAAAAGTGCATCCGTGAAGCGTGGCTGAACCCGTATTTAACTACTGATTGCAACAAAGGTAGTTTGCTTGACTTCTTCCATAACCACATAAGTACGGCTTTCCCGGACGCTGGGTAACCGAAGTAAGGTTTCACCAAGCAACTCACGATACGCTGCCATATTGGCTACCCTGGTTTTAAGTAAAAAATCAAAACTACCCGATACCAGATGGCACTCCTGAATTTGCTCCAGCTTTTCTACTGCTTTGCTAAATTCATCAAAATCTTCAGGGGAGGTTTTACTTAGCGTAATCTCTACAAACACCAAAAGCGCCGCCCCAACTTTTTGCGGATCAACCTGTGCGGTGTAGCCTAATATCACCCCTTCAGCTTCCAGTTTACGCACGCGTTCAAGACAGGGCGTAGGACTGAGCCCGACCCTGCGGGCAAGTTCAACATTAGCTAACCGACCGTCACGTTGTAATTCTAACAATATTTTGCGGTCAATACGGTCTAACTTCTTGATACTTTTACTTAAAGAATACATAGCAGTTTAAAAATTTGCTTTTTAAATTTAAACAGAATTAAACACTACAAGATAGCTATAAAACAAGCATTAATTCTATATAATTAGCAGTATACTGCGCATAAATGTTACCTCAGCCAACAATTACCTCAATATAGGGCATAAAACGATGATCATTGGCGTACCAAAAGAAATTAAAAACCACGAATACCGTGTTGGCATGACTCCAGCTAGCGTTCGTGAGCTGATAAATCATAAACATAGCGTACTGGTAGAAACCAATGCGGGTATGGGTATTGGTTTTACTGATGAAGACTATACTTCTGCCGGTGCTACAGTTTTAGCAACCGCAGCAGACGTATTTGCTCAGGCAGACATGATCGTTAAAGTAAAAGAGCCTCAAGCTGTTGAGCGTGCCATGTTGCGGGAAGGTCAGGTGCTGTTCACGTATTTACACCTGGCACCTGATTTACCGCAAACAGAAGATTTGATTAAATCAAAAGCCATTTGTATAGCGTATGAAACCGTTACCGACAATCGCGGTGGTTTACCACTACTGGCGCCAATGTCTGAAGTTGCCGGCCGTATGTCAATTCAAGCAGGCGCAAGGGCACTAGAGAAATCTTGTGCCGGCCGCGGCATGTTATTAGGTGGCGTACCGGGTGTAGCACCAGCAAAAGTTGTAGTTATCGGTGGTGGCATGGTGGGTACTAACGCCGCGCAAATGGCACTGGGTTTAGGAGCTGATGTTACGGTTCTGGATCGTAGTGTAGACGTATTGCGCCGCATCAACGCCCAATTTAACGGCGCGGTTAAAGCCATTTACTCTACTGCGGATGCGTTAGAGCAAGAAGTACTGGCAGCTGACTTAGTTATCGGTGGTGTATTAGTGCCGGGTGCAGCCGCGCCTAAACTGGTGACTAAAGACCATATTAAACGCATGAAGCCAGGTTCAGCTATTGTCGACGTTGCTATCGACCAGGGTGGATGTGTTGAAACATCAAAACCGACTACCCATGCTGACCCAACTTATATTGTCGACGAAGTAGTGCATTACTGCGTAGCTAACATGCCAGGCGCGGTGCCACGTACTTCTACCTTTGCATTAAACAACGCTACCCTGCCATTTATTATTCGTTTGGCTAATAAAGGTTACAAGCAAGCATTGTTAGATGATGTTCATCTGATGAATGGCCTGAACGTTATAAACGGCATGGTAACAAATGAAAGTGTGGCTGAAGCTTTAGGTTTCGCCTTTATTGCGCCGCAAACCGCATTAAATGCTTAATGCTCAATAATTAAGCAACAAGTCAAAAAGGCCGGATCTCCGGCCTTTTTTATTTTTTACGCTTTTTTATTGCCTAACAACGGTTTATTTGTGTTTTGCTATATACATTCCGTCCAGACCTGTTATAGTGCGTCTCGGCCTGTAAAGCAGACCTATGTAACAAAATGTTTATGAAAACTTCGCTACACAGCTTCATTGTAAGTCATGTCCTGAAGATTCACGCACGTTTGGCCGCATAAGTAAGGTAACAGTCAGGCTAAAAGCGCAATTAAGCGTCAATTAGTTTTATTTAAATTTTTAGGAGTCATTCATGGCTAAAGTAACTGGTGTAGTTAAGTGGTTCAACGCTGATAAAGGTTTCGGTTTCATTACTCAAGATAACGGCGGCGCTGACGCATTCGTTCACTTCCGTGCGATCCAGACTGAAGGCTACAAAACCTTAAACGAAGGTCAACGTGTAGCGTTCGAAATCGAACAAGGCCAAAAAGGCCCACAAGCTGCTAACGTTACAGTTCTGTAATTTAAGCACTTGCTAAAAAAAGGACACTTAAGTGTCCTTTTTTATTGCCTGCGATTTAATACAGCAAATTAGCCAGAGGTAACGCTCCTGCTCTGCGTTTACTTTTCTTCCCGCACAAAGGCGATATCGGCAAAGCCCATGCGGGCAAATTCTTGTTGACGATAATTCTTCACCGCTGCTCCGCGTTTAGCTGTCATTGCCACTTGTTGCTCCATGGCAAGAAAAGCAGCTAAATCTATGCCTTCTGCCGCGGCGACCGCCTCGTACATATCATGATGCTTGTCATAGCTAAAATTGATGACCTTACGCTGTTTTTTAAAAGTATAACTAACTTGTCTTGCCATCTTTTTCTCCAGAATCGTCAACTTGCCGCGGCGGTTGGCATAACCAGCAAGATATGACTAATAATAATGAACCCAGTGCAATGCTCAGTAAGTTTTCACTGCGATTCCACACAACAATATTAACTACTAAACCCGCAGGGATCAGCATATTGTTCATTACGGCCAACACGCCGCTGCTTACTTGCGTCGCCCCTTTATTCCACCAAAAATAACCACCACCTGATGCCACCAGACCTAACCACAATAGCACGCCCCATTGCTCGGCAGTTGCCGGATACTTCGGCCCTCCAAGCCAAACCCAGGCCGGTAAAGCCACAATTAACGCACCAAGGTAAAACCAAGCAAATAATTGATGTTGCCTTATTGCTTTGATGTGTTTTGACATTAATAATTTATAGCCCACCTGACCGACAGCAAAACACAGATTGGCGCCCTGAACTAGTGCGAAGCCAAGCCAATAGTCCTCACTTAATCTGTGATAACGCATAATTGCAGCGGCCAGCACGGCAACTATTGCTGCCAACAAAAATTGATATTGGAAGCGGCGCTGCATCAGGTCATACAATAGGGTGATATAAACTGGCGTAAATATGGTGAAAATAAGCACTTCTGGCACGCTCAACAACAAAAAAGCCTGATAATAAAATAAATACATCAGCCCTAACTGCACAGCACCTAACGTCAGCAATTTGATTACTAAGGGCCAAGGCTGTGCCCTTAAGAACGGCAGAAACACGCAACATGCCAGCACAACGCGGATTAACACCGCTAAATAGGCATCAACCTGACCGGCCAGATAGACTCCAATCAAACTAAACGAGAACGCCCACAACAACGTTACGCCGACCAAATACCTCAATGCGATGCTTTCTCTAGCTGGAGCTGTTTAACTAAAGGCGCAGCATACAAATCACTCATCATGGATATCGCGTCTTTGGGCACCCCTTGCAACCGCTGCTGCCATTGCTCAGCCACTTTTTCATCAATGCTATTGTGTTGTTGCCCCGCTGCTAAATAATTTACCGGAAACAAGCGATATTGTTGCCAAATTTGTTTATCAATAGCCTGTGCCAATTGCTCTGGTTCTGATGGAGCCTGTTGCAGAGGTTGCGAAAAGGCAACATGAACACGGCCCTTATAGCCAACAATGCCTTTTATAATACTGTCGATATCTTCAAATTCAGCTTTTTGGTAGTTCCCTGCCACGCGTTTTTGCCACAGCTCTGATATTTTACTTACATCACAGGGGTCGTATTCGTAAGATAGGCACACCGGCACAATATTCAGACTTTGCATAAAACTGGCAAAATCTTCACCACGTTTTTTACCTTCCATGTAAAACATTTTCAGAATTGCCGGGTCAGTTGCATCATTGCCATCTTTCGCCCGTCCTTCTTTTTGTGCAATCCAAATAGACTGACACTGCTCCAGCGAATGTTTAATATACCCCGACAATTGTGAAAAATTTTTAAGCATTTCACGCGGGCCTTTCGCGCCCCGCTTTACAATAAAACTTTTATTCAGTTTCATCAGCTCAGTCGCGCAAGCTTTTCGCAGCAAGTTATCGCCGATAGCAATACGTACAGTATCAAAGCCATTGTGGTGCAAGCACCAGTTAACCAATGCCGGGTCCATGGCAATGTCTCGATGGTTAGATATAAATAAATAGGCTTTACCCGGTGTTAAATGCTCAAGACCCGATACCGTCACTTTATTGGTGGTTTTATCGATCATCCGGTCCATAAAACCAGCAACTTGTCGTTGTACCGCCTGAACAGTTTTAATCTTTGACCAGCGCCTTGTAAGGGCAAACTTAATAAATGGCGATAACAGCCAGCCAAAACGGCCGGATAAATGCGGAAAGCGATAATGCAAAATCGCCTTGATGAACTCATCGTCGGCAATTAAGCGTGCAATTGCCGGAGCCACTTCATTATCGTTATAAGGCCGAATGTCGGCGTATATATCTATATCAGACACAAGTTTCACTGTATGGGTAAAGGCAAAGAGCGGTCATTTTACTGAGTTAGCGAAAATTCTCCAGCTCTGTATGTAATTAAGCCCACATTACCGCTATTGCTGCCAACACAATCAACAACAAACCCCAATGATCTGTTTTTTGTAATTTTTCTTTAAAAATAAAGGCCGAAATCAGTAACATGAACAACACTTCAACCTGTCCTAAAGTTTTTACCAAGGCTACCGACTCCAGGCTCATTGCCGTAAACCAGCCAATCGAGCCTACACAACTGCAAACGCTAACCAACAGAGTTAACTTTGGTCGCTGCCAAAGAGCAACCAGTGTTGCACGGTCTTTTATACTTAACCACAGCACTAGCAAAACGGTTTGCAGCATAATAACCAGTATGAGCACCCAGGCCGCCCCATGCGGAAAAGGCAAGCCAAGTACCAAACTCGCTTGACGCACCCACAGTGAGGTTAACGCAAACGCCAAACCACTTGCCAACCCCAATAATAACACCGGCCAAGAAAAGGTTTTTATGCTGGCCCCACTGAGTAAGAACACAGCCACTGCGCCAAGCGCGACACCACACCAACCAAGTAAACTTAGTGTTTCGCTAAATAACAATACACCTAGTATTGCGGCTAATATCGCCTCACTTTTCACCAAGCCGGCTCCGATGGCATAGTTTTTTAACTTAAATAGCCTAACCATTAGGGCCGTTGCCAGTATTTGCGCCAAGGCTGCCGCGACAATAAAACAAAAAAAAGTCAGGTTAAACGTTGGCAGTTCAACAGGTTGCCAATGATACAATTGCCATAAATACAATGCAGCTAAAGGCGACGCCCAAATAAAACGGGCCAGCGTGACACCCGTCACACTGACATCTTTGCTAAGTTGTTTTTGAAACGCATTGCGCCAAGCCTGCATAAAGGCTGCTAGCAAGGTAAAGGGGATCCACAGCACGTCAAACACTCACGGAAATATAAGAATTCCATATTAACAAAGGTAAAGACGTATAGATAGCCAGCCGATGGTAGCAATAAGATATCTATAGTGGGTACTTTGAAACGTAACAGCTTTGTCAATCAGCACAAATGCAACTGGTGAAAATTACCGCAGTCAGCGAATAGAGCATTGCTTTCTGACGGGGAATCATTATGATACGCCCTAAGTCGGTACGTAGCGCAGCTTGGTAGCGCACTTCGCTGGGGGTGAAGGGGTCGGAGGTTCGAATCCTCTCGTACCGACCAATAATTTCAAAAATGCTCGCGGCTGCGAGTTTTTTCATTTTTACGTTTTAATAACGTAAACTCATCTGGTAACGGTAAAATTTCCAGCCCTAGCTACCAACATCTAAACACGTCTAAGTATGGTTGCAACGCGACTTTGTGTCACATTTGTAATTACAACAGTGACACGTTAACCTAGCGACATAAAGCCTAGCGCTAACCTCTCACTTTCTAATTAATCATTAGCAAATCAGTGGGAGTAACATAAAAGATGGCATTAAAAAGGTGCTACGTTATCAATGGTTAATATCGGTTTTTTCTGCCACAGTAACTTCACCATACTACTCGTTGGTCTGGCTTTAATTTGCCCACTTTCGCAAGCTGATGTGCTTAAATTTCAAGATGAAGCTGTCGCAACACAACAACTAATACTGCGATTTTGCTACGAAGACAAACAATTGTTGCCTTACTATGCTGGCAATGGTGCAATCATACCCGCTGACGCACCGGGTGCGACGATAGAGCATCTACAAAAAGTAGCAAATAATGTGGGAATTACGCTTGAGCTGGTGCGTCAACCCTGGTTGCGTTGCCTGCAACAGCTAGAAAACAATGAAGCTGATGCCCTTGTCGCAGCCTATGAGGCGGACAGAGCACATTTTACTGTTTTTCCTCAAGGTACAAATAACGAAGCCGACAGTAGGTATGCAATAAACCAGCTAGGTTTGTGTTTAGCATATCGGTTTGATAACCCACTACCTGAAAAAATTCGGGCTCGAGAACAAGAAATCACCCTGGCTCGTCCTCTGGGGTATCGTCCAATCCCTTTTCCAGCCAATACCGTACTAGTGCCAGCACATTCACCGGCTCATGCACTTGATCTGGTAATCGAAGGTAGAGTAGACACCACGACAGTGCTATGTCAGCTCAATGGCATTGACGCCAGAGAACGTCACTTAACTATGACGCCACTGCAAATACTCTATCCACCATTGCATGTTAGTTATGGTTATTTAATGGTAAGCCAGCAATTTTATCGACACCACCGGCAGATAACAGAGCAACTCTGGCAAGAGCTACCGAAGATGTTAGATAAAGCACGCTATATACAATATTTAAAGTACCCTGATCTTTAGGAATTGCTTGCCGCAAACAGCATAAAATCATAATAGCACCACATCAGATAAATGAATTGTTAGTGTCAACCATTCATTGCCTCGGCTAGTAACTCTTCGAACACACTTTGTGCCTCGCTTGTGACATTGATCAATTTCTTCTGCATTAGCTACATCTGACAAGTCGCTTAAATGTGTCATGTTTTTTTACACAAATTGCAGTCATTGTTCACTTAGAATCATCAACCACATGATTAAGTTCTATTTTTTATTCTGGTATGGCACTTGCTCTGGAACTTTAACTAAATCCATTTAATAAAAGCTAACGCACAGAGAATTAACATATAAAGAATTAAATTGCCCAATAACAACTATCAGAAGAGATCATAAACATGTCTACAAGAAAAATATTTGCTTCAGCAGCAGTAACACTTGTAATTAGTATGAGTGCCGTGTTTTCTTCACATGCAAGCTTAATTGTAAGCGGTGGTAGTGATGCTTTCAGTTGGACCGCACGCAGTTTATTGACTGGTGCGGCAGAGGGTGGTACCGGCTCACCGTCAAATCTTTTGGGAAACTCGATTTATCATCCCTCATATCCCGCATATAGTGGCGTTGTAGGCATGTTGATGGATTATGGCGATGGTGAACGTTTTGTTTGTTCGGGCACCTTAATGAATGATCGCAGGTCAATTTTAACCGCTGCTCATTGCGTCTCCGGCGGTGCCGGCACAGCGAACCCCTTGTCGACAACTATCTCGTTCCAGCCTGACGGTGGCCTTTCACCTGATGAACGCATATATGCAACTCAGCCAGATGTGGTAAGAATTGAGGTTACCGACTACTTCGTTAATGAAAATTACTCCGGTGAAGTTATTGATCAAAACGACGTTGCCGTTCTTCGCTTAGCTGAAGAAGCTCCGGCGTGGGCTATCTCGCATGACATATATACCGAGGGTGATCTTACAGGACTAGATTTTAACGTGGCAGGCTATGGCTTAAGAGGCGACGGCAACGGCTTAAATAGCTTAAATAGAACTGGCTATTTACGTGAAGGTGACAACATGTATGACTTCGCGTGGGGCAATGAACTATTTAATGGTTTTTTTACAAATCGAGATACTGATGGTGAATTTGCTGGGCAAAACTTTTTTGGGTTTGCCGATGTTGAATTTTCATATTTGTCAGATTTCGATAACGGTTTAGCAATTAATGATACAGCGGGCAGAATCGCCAGTGCCCTTGGCTTAGGTGGCATATTTGACGATGTAGGCTTAGGTGATCGTGAAGTAGGCGTAGCTGGTGGAGACTCAGGCGGCCCTAATTTTATTAATGGTTTAATATCAGGCATTAACAGTTACGGATTAAGTTTTGGTACTAACTTTGGCGATATCGGCGGCGGCCTGAATTCTAGTTTTGGAGAATTCAGTGGGTATGTTCCTACTTTCATTCATGCTGATTTTATCCGTGCCGCTATGGTAAATGTGCCCGTGGTAGCAGTGTCAGAACCAAGCATGCTTGCCTTAATGAGCTTAGGCTTGTTTTCGATTGGTGCCTCTGCGCGCCGTCGCAAAACAGGTTCGTCCACACAGCGGTCTATCAATGGTGGTAAGAACTAAACTGAAACAGCGGAGAATATTATCTGCTCCATGGTAAATATCTGAGTATTGTTATCTCGAATTAAGCTAAGTAAGGGCATTTTGCCCTTACTTAGGAGCAATACGGTGTTTGAACCCAATTGCAAAAACTAGAAACAATCACCTGGTACCCGAACAACACCTTCCATCAGTACACGCGCACTGCGGCTCATAATCGCTTTGGTTACTGTCCACTGCCCGTTTATCTTTGTTGCGGCTGCGCCTACCCGCAAAGTGCCGGATGGATGACCAAAGCTTACGGCTTCACGATCAACACCACCCGCGGCCAAATGTACTAAGGTGCCGGGTATGGCGGCTGCAGTGCCAATGGCCACCGCTGCTGTACCCATCATGGCGTGATGCAATTTACCCATCGACAGCGCCCGTACCAGTATGTCTATATCCTTGGTATTTACCTGCTTACCACTTGACGATACATAGCTTTGCGGCGGTGCAACAAACGCAATTTTAGGCGTATGCGCGCGTTCGGCTGCTTCACTAATGTCGGTGATTAGCCCCATTTTTACTGCACCATAGGCACGAATGGTTTCAAACCGGCAAAGTGCAGCGGCATCGCCATTAATCGCGTCTTGCAGTTCGGTACCGCTGTAGCCAATATCTGCAGCATTAACAAAAATGGTTGGGATACCCGCATTAATCATCGTGGCTTTAAAGGTGCCTATGCCTGGCACTTCAAGCGAGTCTACCAGGTTACCGGTAGGAAACATGGCACCACCGCCCTCGCCTTCATCAGCGGCGGGGTCTAAAAACTCAATTTGCACTTCTGCTGCAGGAAAAGTAACGCCATCCAACTCAAACTCGCCGGTTTCCTGAACTTCGCCGTTAGTCATGGGTACATGGGCAATAATGGTTTTGTTGATATTGGCCTGCCAGATGCGCACAGTACAAATACCGTTTTGCGGGATGCGATCTGGTGCCACTAAACCATTGCTGATAGCGAAAGAGCCAACCGCTGCGGTTAAATTGCCGCAGTTGCCGCTCCAGTCGATAAAAGGTTTATCAATAGCAACCTGACCAAACAGGTAGTCAACGTCGTGTTCTGCTTTACTGCTTTTGCTTAAAATCACCGTTTTACTGGTGCTAGACGTAGCCCCGCCCATGCCGTCGGTGTGTTTACCGTAAGGGTCAGGGCTACCAATAACCCGTAGCAGCAGCATGTCACGGGCTTTACCCGGTGTTTGTGCCGATATTGGTAAGTCGTCCAGGTTAAAAAACACGCCCTTACTGGTGCCGCCACGCATGTAGGTGGCCGGGATTTTTATTTGTGGTGAGCTCATAGTGGTTACCCAATGAAGTCTATATATTTGTGTGGAGTACGAGTCGACAACCCTTTTTGGCTCGTCGCAGCAACTCGCTCGCGTTTGCACGCTCGCTCAGACACTCTGCGCCGACAAAACAGGGTATCGACTCTTCTTGCTTGAACCAAACGCTCTGCTTGCGAAGATTAGAACCTCTGAAATGTTGTCACAGAGTGTCTGAGCCCTGCCGAAGGCATAAGGGCGAGTTGCTGTGACAAGCAGTTCAGAGCGTTGTAATCACAGCAATTACTGCATACTGTTTATACAACAGTTAAACAGTACCCTGCAAAAAGTCCTGCGCAAAACGCTGCAACACACCACCGGCTTCGTAAATAGACACCTCTTCGGCGGTATCTAACCGGCAGGTTACCGGCACGTTCAAGCTTTCGCCGTTACTGCGGTGTATTACCAACGTTAAGGTCGCGCGCGGTGTGCGCTCCCCTACAACATCGTAGGTTTCAGTGCCATCCAGGCCCAGCGTAATACGGGTAGTGCCCGGCTGAAACTCCAGCGGCAGCACGCCCATACCAATTAAGTTGGTACGGTGAATACGCTCAAAACCTTCTGCAGCAATAGCTTCAACACCGGCTAATCGCACGCCTTTGGCGGCCCAATCGCGTGACGAGCCTTGGCCGTAATCGGCACCAGCGACAATAATCAGCGGCTGCTTACGCTGCATATAGGTTTCAATGGCTTCCCACATGCGGGTAACCTTACCCTCTGGTTCTATCCGTGCTAACGAGCCCTGCTTAACCTTGCCATCAACAATGGCCATTTCGTTAATCAACTTAGGGTTAGCAAAGGTTGCGCGCTGCGCGGTAAGGTGATCCCCCCGGTGCGTGGCGTACGAGTTAAAATCTTCTTCTGGCAAGCCCATTTTGTGCAAGTATTCACCCGCTGCGCTGTCTAACATAATCGCGTTTGACGGAGATAAATGGTCGGTAGTAATGTTGTCTGGCAACAGTGCCAGCGGGCGCATACCTTTTAATGGCCGCTCACCTGCTAGTGCCCCTTCCCAATAAGGTGGGCGACGGATATACGTACTTTGTGGCCGCCAGTCATACAACGGTGTAACCTTGTCACCGTAGTCCACTTCAACGGCAAACATCGGCTCGTAAACTTTACGGAACTGCTCTGGTTTAACACTGGCTTTTACTACCGCATCAATTTCAGCATCGCTTGGCCAAATGTCTTTTAACGTAATGGCTTTGCCATCAAAGTAACCCAGCACGTCTTTTTCAATATCAAACCTAATGCTACCAGCAATGGCGTACGCTACCACTAACGCGGGTGACGCTAAAAACGCCTGTTTAGCATAAGGGTGAATACGACCATCAAAGTTTCGGTTACCCGATAATACGGCCGTAGCGTATAAATCACGCTCTATCACTTCTTGCTGAATTTTCGGATCCAGTGCGCCACTCATGCCATTACAGGTGGTACAGGCAAAACCGACAATACCAAAACCCAACTGCTCCAGCTCATTTAGTAAATGACCTTCTTCTAAATACAGTTGCACGGCTTTAGAGCCAGGTGCCAATGAGGTTTTCACCCAAGGCTTACGCGTTAACCCCAGTTTATTAGCATTTCGTGCTAACAAGCCAGCTGCAATAACATTACGTGGATTAGAGGTATTGGTACAGCTGGTAATAGCAGCAATAATGACCGCACCATCCGGCATTTTGCCTTCTTCAACGTCATACTTAGCGGCAATGCCTTTAGCGGTTAAGTCGCTGGTAGACAAACGCGCGTGCGGGTTAGACGGCCCGGCCATAGTGCGGCCAACGCTGGACAAGTCAAACGTTAACACCCGCTCGTACTCGGCCGTTTTTAAACTGTCGCTCCAAAGGCCAGCAGTTTTGGCATAGGTTTCTACCAATTTAACTTGTTCCGGCTCGCGACCGGTTAGGGTTAAATAATCCAGCGTTTGCTGATCAATACTAAACATGGCTGCTGTGGCACCATATTCTGGCGTCATGTTAGAAATAGTAGCCCGGTCACCCAAACTTAAACTGTCGGCACCTTCGCCATAAAATTCTAAATAACTGGAGACTACTTTTTGTTTGCGCAAAAACTCGGTTAACGCCAATACAATGTCGGTAGCCATAATACCAGGCTGCGCTTTACCGGTTAGCTGTACGCCAATAATATCTGGTAAGCGCATCCAGCTGGCACGGCCCAGCATTACGCTTTCGGCTTCTAAACCGCCCACACCTATGGCAATAACGCCTAACGCATCTACATGCGGCGTATGGCTGTCCGTGCCCACTAAGGTATCCGGAAAGGCTACACCATCTTTGGCGTGAATAACCGGCGACATACGCTCTAAATTAATCTGGTGCATAATGCCGTTACCCGGCGGTATAACATCAACGTTTTTGAAGGCTTTTTTGGTCCAGTTAATAAAGTGGAAACGATCGTCGTTGCGTCGGTCTTCAATTGCGCGGTTTTTATCAAACGCGTTAGCTTCAAAGCCAGCGTGCTCTACCGCTAATGAGTGATCAACAATTAACTGGGTAGGCACCACCGGGTTAACTTTGGCCGGATCGCCACCTTTTTCGGCAATGGCGTCACGCAAACCCGCTAAGTCTACCAAAGCAGTTTGGCCTAATATGTCATGGCACACCACGCGGGCCGGAAACCACGGAAAGTCTAGATCGCGCTTGCGATAAATAAACTGTTTTAATGCCTCGGTTAGCATCGCCGGATCGCAGCGTCGTACCAAGTTTTCGGCATGCACGCGCGAGGTATAAGGTAGTTTGGCGTATGCGCCGGGCTCTATTGCATCTACCGCGGCCTGGGTGTCGAAGTAATCCAGGTTAGTGCCGGGCAGTTTTTTACGGTATTGGCTGTTCATTGTAATTACCTGTTTGTCTTGGTTATAACCAGACTAAGGCTTAACGCACAAACCCGCTTGACCACGCCAACACGCCGTAAACCCTTCCCTGGGGGCTCGTCTCAGCCCGTCCGGGGCTTCAACGGTTGGATTAGATCAAGCCGATATGGCTTTATCACCTGAAGCTGAACTGTCTATTTATCTGCAGCAATGTGAGGTTGGAACCCCGCTAGCGCAGCCACAGAGTGTCTGAGTCCTACCGTAGGCATGGGCGACAAATTCGTCTGGAACGAATTTGAACAGCCTTCGGCTGGCCTCTGGCGCAGGACAGGAAAGTCCTGCGTAATTGCTGTGGCGAGCATGCCGGGTGTTGCAACCGATCAGTTGCAATTCCCCTCAACGTTGCTGTTCTTTTAACCGCGAGCGGCTATCGGCTTCACGTTACGTGGCTCTACGCCAACGTAGTCAGCACTTGGCCTGATAATACGGTTATCTGCACGCTGCTCCATAACATGCGCTGCCCAACCACTTAAGCGGCTACAAACAAAAATCGGTGTAAACAGCTTCGTTGGAATACCCATATAGTTATAGGCAGACGCATGGAAGAAATCGGCATTACAAAACAATTTTTTCTCGCGCCACATCACCGCCTCACAGCGCACAGATACATCATACAGTTTAGTATCACCGTTAGCGTTGGCTAGCTTTTCAGACCACTCTTTAATAACGGCATTGCGTGGATCAGACTCAGCATAAACAGCATGACCAAAGCCCATAATTTTTTCTTTACGCGCCAACATGCACAGCAGTTTTTGCTCGGCATCGTCGGCGTTATCCATCTTTTCAATTAATTCCATCGCCGCTTCGTTGGCACCACCGTGCAACGGGCCACGCAATGAACCAATTGCGCCGGTAATACACGAGTGCATATCACTGAGTGTTGAAGCACATACGCGAGCGGTAAAAGTAGAAGCATTAAACTCATGCTCTGCATACAATATTAGCGACGCCTGCATCACTTCTGTATGTAATGCCTGCGGCTTTTCACCGTGCAAGGTCCACAAAAATTGCTCAGCGATAGAGTCTGCAGCGGTTTCTACATCTATACGCTTGCCATGATGGCTGTAGTTATACCAATAGTTTACTAAGCCCGGAAAAATCGCCAGCATGCGATCTGTAGCGTCTTGTTGCTCGGCAAAGCTTTGCTCTGTTTCCAAATTCCCCAGCATAGAACAGCCGGTGCGCATTACATCCATAGGGTGTGCGCTGGCCGGAATGCGCTCAAGCACATCTTTTAACGCCTGAGGCAGGCTGCGCAAGCTTTTAAGCTTTGTTTTATAAGCGGATAACTCGGTAGCTGTTGGCAGCTCCCCTTTTAGTATCAGGTGCGCTACTTCTTCAAAATCGCACTTGGCCGCTAAATCTTTTACGTCATAACCACGGTAGGTTAAACCTGAGCCTGTTTTACCTACGGTTGAGAGTGCGGTTTTACCTGCTACCTGGCCGCGTAAGCCGGCGCCCGTTAACTGTTTTGCGTTTGCCATTGTTTCGTCCCCATTTCTTTAATCTGTTGAATGCTTATTTCGTCTTGCTGCTAAACAGCTGATCCAATTTTTCTTCGAAGCTGTGATAATTTAAAAAGTCGTAAAGTTCAGCCCGTGTTTGCATGCTGTCAACTACAGCTTTCTGATCGCCATTAGCCAAGATTGACTGATATACATTTAGCGCGGCCTTGTTCATTGCACGAAACGCGCTTAACGGATACAACACCATCGCAACACCAACAGCAGCTAATTCGGCTTTGTTAAACAGTGGCGTTTGGCCAAACTCTGTAATATTGGCCAGTACAGGTACCTTTAATACGTTAGTAAAAGCTTTGTATTGATCCAAGGTATGCACCGCTTCAGCAAAAATGGCATCGGCACCGGCATCCTGACAAGCAATAGCACGTTCAATAGCAGCCTCTACACCCTGCTGCGCTAGCGCATCAGTACGCGCCATAATAAAGAAACTTTCATCGGTGCGAGCATCCACACTGGCTTTTACCCGGTCGACCATTTCTTCTAAGCTAACAATTTCTTTATTTGGCCGATGGCCACAACGCTTTTGCGCTACCTGATCTTCAATATGAAAACCAGCCGCACCTGCGCGGGTCATTTCTTTTACTGTGCGGGAAATATTAAACGCCCCACCCCAGCCTGTGTCGGCATCAACCAAAAGCGGTACACTAGAAGCTGCAGTAATGCGGCGAATGTCTTCACATACATCGTTTAACGATGTCATTCCAAGATCGGGTAAGCCAAAAGAGGCATTGGCCACACCAGCACCGGATAAATATAGCGCCTGATGTCCAGTACGCTCAGCCATCATAGCGGTGTAAGCATTTATAGTGCCGACGATTTGCAGCGGTTGATTCGCGGTAATCGCAGCGCGAAACTTTTGTCCGGCGGTTAGTGTGCTCATGTTAGCTCCCCGTTTGTTCAAGTTGTTTTTCAATATTGCGCCGTGATGCCGCGATATGTCGGCGCATCAGTAAATCGGCAAGTTCACCATCGCGGTTAGCAATGGCATTAAGAATAGCTTTATGTTCGTCAAATGCCCGCGAAACGCGCGGTCCGTTCATCCCCAACTGTACCCGGTACATTCGAACCAGGTAATACAACTCGTCACATAAAATATTAATCAGATAATCATTTTTACTACCCAAAATGACACGGTAATGAAAATCCAAATCACCGGCTTCCTGATAATAGCTTTCCCCTTCACGCACGCGCTGCGTTGATAAATGTTGATCCAATAGTTGACGTAAATCGGCGATTTCACTATCGGCCATATGTTCAGCCGCCAAACGGCAGGCTAAGCCTTCAAGCGTTTCCCTTAATTGATAAAGCGATAACAACCCTTTTGTCGACAATTTCACGACCCGGGCACCCGCATTAGGAATACGTTCAATGAGGTGACAGCGCTCCAACCGGGCTAAGGCCTCGCGCAATGGCGCCCGACTTAAATCAAATTGCTTTGCTAGCTCAGGTTCACTTATTTTACTGCCTGCAGTAATTTCACCTGCGACTATGGCACGCTGAATTTCCAGAAGTACTCTATCAGCAGCAGTAATTGGCAATCGAAGCGATGGATGTTGAATTAGCATAGATTGTCGACATAAAAATAATATAAGTCAGTTTTAAAGCGTTTTATTAACTTAGTCAAGTGATATACTGCCAACATTGTCGACAATTAGACTAAAGTGTGTGTAATCATCTTTACAGTAATAGTGGGATTACTTGTGCCCTTCGTCACAACGGATTGGATTTCAGTAAACTTTTTTTAGACTTTTTAATTATTAAACAGGCTCTACTAATAGCTTGGTGTATTAAATAAAGCTCGCGACTATAGTGCACCTAAAAAAGGAGCAACGCAGTAATGTTGCCTGTTTGATGAGGAAAACTGGGGATAAGTTGAGGATAAGCTGGGTGCAAAAACAGAATTTGTTTCTTAGATCATCAACATCTGGCACTTGATAATAACGGGCAAAAATCTACATGTTAACTAAACTGAATCTTACCTTAACTCATATTGTAAGTTAGTTGAATTCTCTCCCAGCAGTTGAAACAGTAGCGCACGGCTCATTCCCTATGAGCCATTCCCCTAGGCCCGGAACAATGCGGATTGGTTCCGGGCTACTTTTATCTAAGGTTATGAAATTAATTAGTTTTTTTAATATGGCTAAACAAGTTGTAAAAATTAGCCGTGGTGATTTCTGCCAGCTTATCAACACTGATTCCTTTTACTTCAGCTATCG
Organism: Rheinheimera baltica; assembly: GCF_030731985.1. Lineage (NCBI taxonomy): Bacteria > Pseudomonadati > Pseudomonadota > Gammaproteobacteria > Chromatiales > Chromatiaceae > Rheinheimera > Rheinheimera baltica. Next base: position 96,526 of record NZ_JAPJDY010000011.1, on the reverse strand, counting down.
CATCAGCGACGGCAGTCACATAAGCAGGCTGATTAGTTTTACCTCTAAAAGGCACTGGTGCCAAATAAGGAGAATCGGTTTCTATTAATAGCCGATCAAGTGGAAGCTTTTTAACAACGTCTCGCAACTCAGCCGCATTACGAAATGTCATAATGCCAGAAATAGAGATGTAAAAGCCTAAGTCTAGTGCGGCTTTAGCCATTTCTATACTTTCGGTAAAACAATGCAATACCCCACCGCAGTTTTCAGCCTGATGACTGCGCATTAATGCCAAAGTGTCAGAGCGCGCGTCACGGGTATGAATAATAAGTGGTTTTTTAACCTGATTAGCAACCTGTATGTGGCTAACAAAAGCCGCTTGCTGGTTTAATTTAGCCTCTGGCGCGTAAAAATAGTCTAACCCGGTTTCACCTACTGCGACGACCTGCTGCAAACTGCATTTCTCTAACAACAGCGCAACATCAACATTATCTTGCTGATGTAACGGATGCTCACCGCATGATATAGACACGTTAGAAAACGAAGCAACACTCTGCGCCATTTGCTCAAACTCGGCTAAGCTAACACAAACACACAGCATGTGTTGTACCTGATTAGCCTTTGCTTGTGCAATGACTTGTGGCAACGTTAAGCCTAATTTATCGAGTTCTAACCGGTCCAGATGACAATGCGAATCTACAAACAACGTAATACTCTCAATTTAAATGGTATGTGTCGGATCGGCACCATTAAGCATGCCGCCTAGGAGCTTTTCTATTTGCGCGCCAAGTTGTGATTTATCATCAATAAAGCTGATGCCAACTCCCGCTGGACTTGAGCTTTGGGAGCCATGGGGAGTGACCCAAGCCACTTTCCCCGTTACAACCTGTGCTTCAAGTGCATCAGGTAAGGTAACACTCAACGCTAATGACTGGCCCATTTTGTATTGCCTGGGAGTCCTTACAAATAAGCCCCCACTTTTTAAAAATGGCATATAACTGCGATATAAATCTTTTAAATCATTAAAGCCTATGGTTAGCTCTTCCATCACGGATCCCTTTTAACCTTGCAGCCGTTTTAACTCTGTTAAAAATGCACTAAGTGCCAGCTGCTTATTTTGCCCTAAAATTTGAGCGTCGTCACGGCACCAGCGGCTATATAACTGATGAATTGCCAGTATTCGCTCTGATGGCTGCGCTATTAAAGCGGGTAACAACTGTTGGCGTAAATACCAACCAAAAATTTGAGTAAGCCCGCTAATACTATCCAACTGTTTGACACAATCGTTTAATGACAGCTGATGACTGAAAAACTGCGACAGACTAATAATAGTAACCTGTAGTTGGTCGGCTTCACCAGACTCTAATAGTTGTAATGCTTTTAACGGCCCACCTGCGGTGTATGTAAGTAAAAAATCGGGCACCGGCCGGTTTGTTTGTTGCGACAACCAGTGTTTAGCGTCGTCACTGAAGTCTGCCGGCAAAGCCCATTGCTGACAACGACTTAGCAATGTGGCAGGTAAACTTTTGGCATTGGCGCTACACAAAAGTAAGAAGCTATCTTGCGGCGGTTCTTCCAATGTTTTTAGCAGTGCGTTTGCCGCCGCTTCGGTAAGTTTATCGGCTTCAGCCAGTAATACAACTTTATGAGGCTGGTGCTGTGCGCGGCCATACATAAACTGGCTCAGTTGACGCATAGCGTCAACCCCGATGCTAGTGCAGGAACAATCAACTATAAGCAGGTCTGAGTGGCTTCCAGCGCCCCGCAACAAACAACTTTTGCACTGACCGCAAGGTACAACTGTGGCTGTACATAATAACGCATCGGTCAACCAATTAGCCAACATCTGCTTGCCTATCCCACTAGGCCCGGTAAACAAAATGCCGTGTGCCAACTGCTTATTAGCTAACAACTGACGCAATTGTTGTTGGTACGGCACTAACCAGGGTGCCATGTTACGCTCCTAATGCTTGCTGCAGGGCTAGGGTAAGACTTTTTTCAACTTGCTCGATTGATTGACTTGCATCTATAACCACAACATTGGGCTCTGAACGGGCGATATGCAAATATTTCTCGCGGGTACGCTGAAAAAACGTCAGTTTCTCTTGTTCTATGCGATCTAATTCACCCCGAACACGAGCTCGCTCTAAACCTATAGCAGGGTCAATATCCAGATACAAAGTAAGATTTGGCTTTAAATCGCCCAGAACTGCAACGCGAAGTTGATTAATAAAATGCTCATCCAGCTGACGCCCACCGCCCTGATAGGCTCTTGATGACATGTCATGCCTGTCTGCCAGCACCCATTTTCCACTGGCTAATGCTGGTTTAATCACGTTCAGAACCAATTGCATGCGTGCAGCATACATCAGCAACAACTCGGTTTGCGGTGCAATAATTTCGTCAGTTTGCACCTGCTTTACTAAGCCACGTAAACTTTCCGCTAAAGGCGTACCGCCAGGCTCACGCGTGCAAACAATATCATGGCCCAATTGAAGTAAAAACTGTTTAACATGCGCTATGGCAGTGCTTTTTCCGGCTCCTTCCAGGCCTTCAACCACAATAAATTTAGCCTTTGCACTCATTGTTTTGATCCTAAAATATACTTTTTCACTGCGTTGTTATGTTGCTCTAGCGTAGATGAAAACTGATGTGTGCCGTCTCCCTTGGAGACAAAATAGTATAGATCTGTCTGCGCTGGTTGCGCTGCAGCCTGCAAAGATGCACGCCCCACTAAACTGATGGGACCTGGCGGCAAACCACGATGGCGATAAGTATTATAAAGATGTGGATTTGCCAGATCGGCCCGAGTAATATTGCCGTTGAAGTTTTCCAAGCCATATATCACGGTAGGATCGGTTTGCAATCGCATATTCTTATGTAACCGGTTAATAAAAACCGACGCCACAACGTTTTTCTCTGGTGGATAACTGCTTTCTTTTTCAATAATAGAGGCTAACACCAGTAACTGATACCGATTGTAAAGCGGTAAATCGCCCTGGCGTTGCAGCCAGGCTTGTTCTAATTCAGTAAGTAATGCGTTTTGTGCACGGATTACCAGTTCACTGGCTTTACTGTTCGCGGTGTAATAGTAGGTATCGGGGTAAAGTAGTGCTTCAGCATTTGTTGGTGACGGCCCCCATTCAGCGGGCCATTGCAACAACTGCAGAACCTGATGCGCGGCTTGAATATCGTGTTGTAAATATTCAGCCTGATTTAACCGATTTAAACTTTGTGCCAAGGTTTCACCTTCAATAAATGTTAGTGAAAACTGCGCCTCTTTACCACTTCGAAATAATGCCAGTACCTGTAGTAAAGTCTGCTCGGTACTAATACGGTATACACCTTGTTGCACAAAGGCCTCTGCAGGGTGTAATTTCAGATACACTTTCAACAACAAACATTGCTCTGAGCTTAGCAGTTGCTGCTGTTGCCATTGTTTGCATAACAAAGCAGCTGAACTCCCCGCAACGACAGGATACAATTGAGTAGGCAACAACAAAGGAATTTGCTGAACGTAGCGTACTGTGGCGTAATAACCCGCCCCCAATAACAATGCCAATAGTACGAAAATTTTTAATGGTTTTAGCATACAACCTGCTGCAATTGCTGAACGGGCAACAACGATAACGTTTGACATTCAAATTGGCGTATTGGCACTATGCCCATTAACGCGTTACAAATAAACATGGCTTCAACTGACGACAGTACATTATGTTTCCAGTCGACTTCTGTGACATTAATTTGCTGCATAATATGCTGACGCATAACACCGTTTACCCCAGCGCGTGACAGCGTTGGGCTATGCCACTGATTATCTTTGTAAAAGAAGATATTTGCCGCCGTCGCTTCTGTAACATACCCAAGCTGATCCAAAACCAAAAGCTCATCTGCATCAGATTGCGCCAATTCCTGCTTTAACAATACCTGCTCTAACCGGTTATTATGCTTTAATCCAGCTAACATGGGCTGTACAGCAAGTTGCAATGAAGCAGTACGTAGAATCAAACCGTTACGCTGCAAACCGCTGTAATCTGGTAGAGCGCTGCTACTGATATAAACCCTGGGACTGTCGATGCCCTGACAAGCATAGCCCCGCCCTCCCTCACCACGTGAAATGAGTACTTTAACAACCTGCTGAGCACTACTGATGGCGGCCTCTGCCTGAAATTGCAGCTGTGGCCAGTCAATATCGCCAAAACCCAAGCGGGATGCACCAAATTGTAAACGCTGCAAATGCAGCTCCCACAACATGAGTTTTCCATCACGTACTTGTATCGTGGTGAAGATACCATCACCGTAATTAAAGCTGCGATCCTGTGGATGTATAACCGCTTGCACACCTGTTTCCGGATAATAAGAGTTGGCGGCAGTATGCCTTAAAATGCAGATAAAACAAAGGCTGCACTTGGGCAGCCTTTGTTTAAAGAACAGCAGAATATATCTACTAAAACAGTTAGCTATACCCGTTTAAACAGGATAGAACCGTTAGTACCACCAAAGCCAAACGAGTTACAAAGAGCGTAATCCATCTTAACCTGACGAGATTCAAACGGTACATAGTCTAAATTACAGCCCACATCAGGGTTGTCCAGGTTAATGGTTGGCGTAACAACGTTATCAAGCAATGACAATACCGTGATAATGGACTCAACCGAACCAGCAGCACCAAGTAAATGGCCAATCATCGATTTAGACGAACTCACCATCACTTTGTCTACATTGCTGGCAAATACCGATTTAATCGCCATTGTTTCAGCTATATCACCGGCGGGTGTAGAAGTACCATGCGCGTTAATATAAGCCACTTGCTCTGCATTAATCTGGGCATCGTTTAACGCATTACGCATCGAAGCTGCAGCACCGGCACCGTTTTCTGGCGGTGACGTCATGTGATAAGCATCACCACTCATACCAAAGCCAACCAGTTCGGCATAAATTTTTGCACCGCGAGCCTTGGCGTGTTCATATTCTTCCAACACCATGACACCAGCACCATCGCCAAGTACAAAACCATCGCGGTCTTTATCCCATGGCCGGCTGGCTTGTTGTGGCGATTCATTGCGGGTAGACAAAGCACGGGCAGCACCAAAGCCTCCCATACCCAACGGGGTTGATGCTTTCTCTGCACCACCAGCCACCATTACGTCTGCATCGCCGTAACTAATCATCCGCGCAGCATGACCAATATTGTGCACGCCTGTGGTACAAGCTGTAACGATACTTATATTTGGCCCTTGCAGGCCCAGAATAATAGACAATTGGCCGGCAATCATATTAATGATGGTAGATGGTACGAAAAACGGTGATAGCCGCTTAGGTCCACTGTTTATCAGCTTGGTGTGGTTTTCTTCAATTAAGCCTAAGCCACCAATACCAGAACCAATAGCAGCTCCTATACGTGGTGCATTTTGCTCAGTAACTTCGATGCCTGAATCTCTAAATGCCTGAATACCGGCAGCGACGCCATATTGAATAAACAGATCCATTTTTTTCGCCTCTTTAGCTGAAAAAAATGGTTCCACATCAAAATTTTTGACCAATCCAGCAAATTTGGTAGTGTAAGCACTTGTATCGAAGTGTTCGATCAGTGAAATACCACTTTTACCCTGCTGTAAACCTTGCCAGCTTGAGGCTACATCATTACCCAGCGGCGTAAGCATGCCTAAACCGGTAACTACAACACGACGTTTTGCCACAACACCCTCCGCCATGGAAAATACTTCTATCGTAAAACGAAAACGGGTAGCCTAGCTACCCGTTCTGCAAGCAGTGAGCTTACTCTGCGTGTGCTTTGATGTAATCAATAGCAGACTGAACAGTCGTAATTTTTTCAGCTTCTTCGTCTGGAATTTCAGTATCAAACTCTTCTTCCAGCGCCATTACCAGCTCAACAGTGTCAAGTGAATCCGCACCTAAATCATCAACAAAAGACGCTTCATTTTTTACTTCGTCTTCTTTAACGCCCAGTTGCTCAATAATGATTTTCTTAACGCGATCTTCGATGTTGCTCATCTTTTCTTCCTTTTTCTCATATAAATCGCAACAATTCGTGCAATTTTGTGTGGCGCTAGTTTATGCGTAAGCTTTCAGGGTTGCAAGTAATCAAAACAGCATTTTATGCTGGTCAAACCTGCTTATTTATCCCCAGCTTACACCATATACATACCGCCGTTTACGTGAATCGTTTCACCGGTAATGTAAGCTGCATGGGTAGACGCCAAAAACGCTACCGTTGCCGCAATTTCTTCTGGCTGGCCTAAACGATTAGCTGGCACTTGGCCGAAAATCGCTTCTTTTTGTTCATCTGACAACTCTTTTGTCATGTCAGTATCAATAAAACCTGGCGCTATAGCATTGACGGTAATACCACGTGATGCCACTTCTTTTGCCAGTGATTTAGTAAAACCCAAAACGCCGGCTTTTGCTGCAGCATAATTAGTTTGCCCCGCATTGCCCATAGAGCCTACCACTGAACCAATACTAATAATGCGACCAAAACGTTTTTTCATCATACTGCGCATTACGGCTTTACTAAGGCGAAACACCGATGTCAGGTTGGTATGCATTATGTCAAACCACTCGTCATCTTTCATCCGCATTAATAAATTATCACGCGTAATGCCAGCATTATTAACCAAAATATCAATATCGCCAAACTGGTTTTTAATCTGGGCTAAACACTGCTCAATTGATTCAGTGTCACCGACATTTAACACCAGACCACAACCTTTGTCACCTAAATAACTGCTAATGGCATCAGCACCTTTTTCTGAGGTTGCTGTACCAACAACCTTTGCGCCCAGCGCAGCAAGTTGTTCAGCAATAGCTCGGCCAATACCGCGACTTGCACCAGTAACTAATGCAACTTTGCCATCCAGTGAAATAAAATTCGTCATGCTCAACCCTTATTCTGCAGCCAGTGCGGCGTGAAGTGATGCAACATCGCCAATTGAAGCAACGGTGACGTTTTTGTCGATCCGCTTTATTAGTCCACTTAATACTTTACCTGCGCCAAGTTCAAGTACTTGTGTAACGCCTTGTGCAGCTAACCATTCAATTGTTTCTGTCCAGCGAACGGGACTGTGTAACTGCCGTATCAGAGCCTCTTTTATTGCCGATGCATCAGTCTCAATTGCAACATCAACATTATTCACTACGGGTATGACAGCATTGTTAAACTGAAGTGCCGCCAGATCAGCAGCTAATTTTTCCGCAGCAGGACGCATTAAGGCGCAGTGTGATGGCACACTAACAGGTAAAGGTAAGGCGCGCTTAGCTCCGGCGGCTTTACACAGTTCACCTGCGCGTTCAACAGCTGCTTTATGGCCAGCAATAACGACCTGACCTGGCGAGTTATAATTCACCGGCGATACCACTTCACCTAGTGCAGCTTCAATACAGGCTTTCGCAATAGCCGCATCATCCAAACCAATAATCGCTGACATGGCACCAACACCTGCAGGAACAGCTTGTTGCATGTAATGCCCACGTTTTTCAACCAGCATTACGGCATCAGCCAAGGATATCACCCCAGCACAGACTAACGCCGAGTATTCACCTAAGGAGTGACCGGCAAAATACGCTGGTGCAGTACCATGGCGTTGTTGCCATAAACGCCAAACAGCAACAGATGCCGTTAACAATGCAGGCTGAGTACGGTGAGTTTCATTTAAACTGTCTTCGGGGCCATTGGCCACTAACGCCCATAAATCATAGCCAAGCGCCTCAGACGCTTCTGTAAATGTATCTTTAACGATATCAAATTGCTGATGTAACTCAGCCAGCATTCCGACTGACTGAGAGCCCTGTCCCGGAAATACTATTGCTAATGTCGTCATTATTGTGTCCTAAAATTAACTTATGCTAAACATTTATCCGAACTGACGGTAATGTAATTAATAGCGAACCAGCGCAGAAGCCCAGGCAAAACCACCACCAAAGGCTTCGAGAAGTAATGTCTGACCACGTTTTATCCGGCCATCACGAATAGCTTCGTCCAGAGCGGTTGGGACTGTGGCTGCAGAAGTATTACCATAGCGGTCTAAATTAATGACCACTTGTTCCATTGACATATCGAGCTTACGCGCCACCGCCGAAATAATTCGTAAATTTGCCTGATGTGGTACCAGCCAATCAATATCAGATTTATTCATATTGTTTGCCGCCAGCGTTTGCTCAACGACTTCAGACAGTTTAGTTACGGCAACTTTAAATACGTCATTGCCTTTCATTGAACCCCATGACTGATGAACAGATTGCTCATTACCGCGTATTGGGTTATCAACGTAAAGTAATTCAGAATATTTGCCGTCGGCATGAATATGGGTTGATAAAATACCCGGTTGTTCTGATGCTTCAATGAGTACAGCACCAGCAGCATCACCGAATAAAATCACCATACTGCGATCTTCGGGGCTTACTAAGCGAGATAAACAATCTGAACCAATCACCAAAATTCGTTTGGCAATACCAGTTTTAATATACTGGTCGGCAACACTGAGTCCATAACAAAAGCCCGCGCAGGCGGCGGCAATGTCAAATGCTGGAATGGCTGGAATTTCCAGTTCACGCTGTATCTCACAGGCAGAACTAGGTAAGGAGCGCGAGCCGCTGGTTGTAGCACAAATAATCATATCGATGCTATTTTTATCAATACCTGAGGCTTCTATAGCTTTCAATGCAGCCTGCGCGCCCATCGTTGCAACACTTTCGTTGTCAGCGATAATACGACGCTCTTTAATTCCTGTACGTTCTATAATCCATTCATCGGTGGTTTCAACCATAGATTCTAAATCGGCGTTACTGCGAACTTGCGACGGGAAATAACTCCCGGTACCTATAATGCGTGAATACATGAGGACCTACGCTTTATCAATTAATACGTGTTCCAACCGGTCTTTAATTTTTGCGGGAACCTGACGTTCAACTTCGCGAACTGCTTGCCGGATGGCACTGAGAAATGCCTCTTTAGTCGCATTTCCATGACTTTTCACTACAATTCCGCGCAATCCTATCAGACTTGCGCCGTTATAGTGGTCGGGGTTCACGCCCTGATAAAGGTTTTTTATAAAAGGTTTGATTAGCCAGCCTATTAATTGCGCAGTGGCCCGCTCTTTAATACTGGATTCAAAACGTCGCAGAATGAGTTTTGCTACACCTTCACAGGTTTTTAACGCAACATTTCCAACAAAACCATCACAAACGATGACATCAGCTTTGCCTGTAAAAATGTCATTCCCTTCAATATAGCCAATGTAATTAATTTCTGCGCAATCAGCTAATAGCATCGCCGCACGCTTTATCTGATCGGAGCCTTTAATTTCTTCTTCACCGACATTCAGCAGCGCAACTTTAGGCTTACTAATACCGATAACCTCTTCGGCCATCACCGAACCCATAACGGCAAACTGAAATAAGGTGTCGGCGTCACAATTAACCGTTGCACCTAAATCAAGCATATAAACCGGGTTGCCTTCAATGGCAGGTAAGGCACTGATCAGTGCAGGACGGTCAACACCATTTAACATTTTCAAGACAAAATGCGCCATAGCGATAAGTGCACCGGTATTGCCAGCGCTAACACAAGCTTGTACGTCACCTTTATCCACTAGATCCAACGCCGCACGCATAGATGAGTCACGCTTAGAACGCAGTGCTACCGCAGGTTTTTCAGCCATGGAAACAACCTGGCTGCTATGACGCAAAGTTAACTGAGGATGAGGAAATACGCCATGAAGCTTCAACTGCTCGGTAAGCAGCGCTTCGTCACCGCATAATATTAAATGGAGATCAGGGAATTCGCAGATCGCAGCCAAAGCGGCTGGAATAGTAGAATGGGGGCCGTGATCGCCCCCCATCATGTCTAAAGCTAAGGTTAGCTTTAGCGGCTGCACAGAGTGCATCCAGACTTATTTTACTTTACGGCCTTTGTAGTAACCATCGGCAGTAATATGGTGACGACGGTGCGTTTCACCAGTAGTAGAATCAACTGACAGCGTAGGGCCAGTTAATGCATCGTGTGAACGACGCATGTCGCGGCGTGCACGTGATTTTTTGTTTTGCTGAACAGCCATGGTATTTCTCCTAAACTCACTTTTTCTTTAATTCTGCCAGTACAGCGAAAGGATTGGGTTTTTCCGGTTCTGGGCCTATATCACCAAAGCTCATCGATGCTGAACTAACGGCGCAAGCCGCTTCGTCGTGCATTGGGAACAAAGGTAAAGCCAGAATCAGCTCATCTTCCACTAACTGCCGTAAATTTATTTCGCCGTGTTCGTTTTTATCGATCACGTCGTAACGCTCAGGAATTAACTCCAAAGCAGCGTCATCATCCGGTTTAACCGGAGTGTATGCAAAATTGCAGTCCAGCGACACTGTCATGGCTTCGCCACAACGTTCGCAGGTTACACTCACTTCGCAAGAAGCGCTACCCTGTATTACAGTTAGGCCTTGCTGGTCAGTACCGCATTCAACTCGTACCGCGACTTCACCCTGCGGGTTAAGCAGACTGTCAGTTAACCGGGTTAAGGTTACGAGTGGTACAAAACCTTCGTAATCAGAGCGTTTTTGCGCTGCTTTAACCGGATCTATAGTAACGGGCATTTTTACTTTTTGCATAAGGCGCGCATCATATAGAAGCGCCCCCTTGCTGTCAAAGGGTTCTGGCAGATTTTTGTCGTTTTTATCGCGCATTTTTTCCATTCTGTTTATAGTGCGTCACACTTTTGAATTTTAAGGTGATTTAACAATGGCCACGCGTTCTTATCCAACGATATATCTGGCATCGACCTCGGTGTATCGCCAACAACTTTTAGCCAAACTCATCCCAGAATTTAACACACTAAAACCTGACGTCGACGAAACCCCGCTAATCGGTGAAAACGCTGAGCAGCTGGTAAAACGTTTAGCACTGGCAAAAGCACAGGCTGTTGCCCAAGGATTGTCTGAAGGGCTTGTTATTGGTTCAGATCAGGTCGCCGTATTTAATTGCGATATTATCGGCAAACCACACAGCGTTGGCAATGCTGTAGCACAGCTAACGCGTTTTAGTGGTCAAAGCGTAACCTTTTTAACCGGCTTAGCCCTAGTAAATGCACAAAGTGGAAATGCTCAAGTTATTGTTGAGCCATTTAATGTCTGTTTCAGAGACTTATCTGACGCTGAAATAAAAGCGTATATCGAGAAAGAGCAACCTCTTGATTGTGCCGGCAGCTTTAAAAGCGAAGGCTTAGGCATTAGTCTATTTAACAGATTAAGCGGCGATGACCCCAATAGCCTGGTTGGTTTGCCGCTTATAAAGCTAAATCAGTTGTTACTGAATGAAGACGTTAATGTGCTACTCAAATAATGTATTGCAGAGTTAAAGCACCTGCAGCAATTGAGGGATAGAATCGATAATGGCCTTAGGTGCATACTGACTTAATACGTCGCGGTCATGCACTCCATGAGTAACACCTACTCGCGGCATAGCTATTGCCTGTGCCATTTTCATATCGTGGCTGGTATCGCCCACCATCACTGCATGCTGTGCTTTAATATCCAACTCCAGCAAAATTTGTTGCAACATATCTGGATGCGGCTTAGATTGCGCTTCATCAGCACAGCGACTGGTATCAAAGTATTTCTCCAGTCCAGTCTCATCAAACATACGCGCTAACCCTCTGCGCGCCTTGCCCGTGGCAACCGCCAATTTGATATTTTGGGCTTTTAGTTGCTGCAATACCTGCTCAACACCGGCAAACAGCGGCGTGGGTGTGGTGTCATGCATAACATAATAATCACGATAATAATCAAACAATTGCTGACGTTGCGTATTCCCAATGCCCGGAAACAACACATCAAATGCCGGGTCAAGGCTTAAGCCAATAATCTGCTTTACCGCAAACGCACTGGGCACAACTAAATTCGTCTGTTTAGCCGCAGCTTGCATAGATGACACAATACGGCCAATAGAATCCATTACCGTACCGTCCCAGTCAAATACCACCAAAGATACCTGTTCTTGTACATCATTCTGCATCGCGCTATTTTCTCGTTAATTTGGCAAGTGCTTGCTCTAACACCGGGTCTAAAGGCGCTTCTATCCGCATGGTTGTTTCCGTATTAGGGTGCATAAAACTTAACGTTTTTGCGTGCAAGAACAACCTGTTTAAACCTATTTGGTGCATCTGGGCAGTAAAGGTGTTGTCACCATATTTGTCATCACAAGCAATAGCATGACCTTTACACGCAGTATGAACGCGGATTTGGTGAGTACGACCAGTTACCGGAAAAGCTTCAACTAATGTGCCTTGCTGATATCGCTGCAATATACGGAAGCGTGTTTCTGACGGCTTGCCTTCTGCTTCGTCTACCCTAACAACCCGCTCTCCGGATTGTAGAGTATTCTTTTTAAGCGGTTCAGTAACTTTACGCACTTTATTATCCCAGTCACCTGCTACCAATGCCCAGTATTTTTTCTCTACCGTTTTATTACGCAACTGCTCGTGCAAATGTGTCAGCACCGATCGTTTTTTCGCAATCATTAAGCACCCAGAGGTGTCACGGTCTAATCGATGAACTAATTCTAAATGCTTAGCCAAAGGCCTGAGCGCTCTTAATGCTTCTATCACACCAAACTGCAAACCACTACCGCCATGCACTGCCATGCCTGAAGGTTTGTTAAGTACAATCAAGTCGTTATCTTCAAACAGTATGTGCTGTTCCAGATTCTTGACCATTGAAAGCTTAACCGAAATAGGTTCGCCAGCAGCGGCAACAGTTAAAGGAGGAATACGCACAACGTCAGAGTGCTGTAACTTATATTCAGGTTTGATGCGTTTTTTGTTTACTCGCACCTCTCCCTTTCGCAAAACCCGATAAATAACACTTTTTGGTACACCTTTGAGCCGCGCCAGCAGAAAATTGTCTATCCGCTGACCAATAAAATCAGGTTCTATTTCAATTATTTGCACAGGTAACTTGATTTCATCAGTCATGGGTTTTGAATACTCTGCTAATATTAGATTTCAGTTGCTATCGGCTGCTTATTAGTGGGATAATCATCCCGCTAATTATGCCAAAAATGGCAATTAGGGCGCTCAAAGTGACGTAAGAGAATTTGTGCGGCAGCGCTTGGGGGAGTGATCATACCGAAATCGTGGTGAAAACCAACGTTTTTTATACCCCTGACGTAAACCAATCGCCATTTGCCTGAGATAATGTTGCGTAATTTATTATCAACAACGGCAAAACATGAATTCCGGTCAACCAGAGCAATAAAAGATATTGCTATAACGCAGCGCTGAAAAGCGGTGTGTTTCAGATCCAAAAACGAAAACAGCATACATGGTACAGAGGCCGCTAGCCCGTATTGTGACAATTTGATTTCATTCAGACATTCCAGTCGTGAGACTGCACCCATTAGTGTTTGATTACGTCTGAACACGCATATGCCCGTTGGGTTGCGTTGTGGCTGCAAAATGCGAGTCACTAATAATGAAAAGAATGTTAATTAACGCCACGCAGGAAGAAGAAATCCGCGTAGCACTGGTTGATGGCCAGAAACTGTATGACCTGGATATTGAAAGCCCTGGCCACGAACAAAAAAAAGCCAACATTTACAAAGGTAGAATCACTCGGGTTGAACCCAGCCTGGAAGCGGCTTTTGTCGACTACGGCGCTGACCGTCATGGATTTTTACCGTTAAAAGAAATTTCCCGCGAGTACTTCCCTTCTGGCTACAGCTTCGACGGTCGACCTAATATCAAAGAAGTGGTAAAAGAAGGCCAGGAAGTTATTATCCAGATTGATAAAGAAGAACGCGGTCAAAAAGGTGCAGCGTTAACCACTTTTATCAGCCTGGCTGGTTCTTATTTGGTTTTAATGCCAAATAATCCGCGTGCTGGCGGTATTTCACGCCGTATCGAAGGCGACGAACGTCAAGAATTAAAAGACTCTTTAGGCCAATTACAAATGCCTGATGGTATGGGTTTAATTGTCCGTACAGCGGGTGTTGGTAAATCGTTTGAAGAATTAGACTACGATTTAAAGGCATTATTAAAACACTGGTCAGCCATTACTGAAGAAGCACAAAAACGCTCATCTCCGTTCTTAATTCACCAGGAAAGCAATGTTGTATTCCGAGCGATCCGAGATTACCTACGCCGTGACGTTGGTGAAATATTAATCGACAATCCACGGGTTTTCGAAGAAGCCAAGATATATATTCAGCAGTTCCGCCCAGATTTTGCACATCGCGTTAAGCTGTATCAGGGCGAAGTACCGCTGTTTATGCATTTCCAGATTGAAACTCAAATTGAATCTGCGTTTCGTCGCGAAGTGCGTTTACCCTCAGGCGGTTCTATCGTTATAGACAGCACTGAAGCCTTAACCGCTATTGATATCAACTCATCTAAATCTACCAAAGGTGGCGATATTGAAGAAACCGCCTTTAATACCAATTTAGAAGCTGCCGACGAAATCGCCCGTCAGTTACGCCTGCGCGACTTAGGCGGTTTAATTGTCATCGATTTTATCGACATGACACCTGTTCGCCATCAACGCGAAGTAGAAAATCGTTTAAAAGATGCCGTCAAACATGACCGTGCCCGGGTGCAAATTGGCCGTATTTCACGCTTTGGCTTGCTGGAAATGTCGCGCCAACGTTTACGCCCATCTTTAGGTGACTCGGCGACACATGTTTGTCCTCGTTGTCATGGTCGTGGCACGATTCGTAGTACAGAGTCTTCAGCATTATCAATTCTGCGTTTAATTGAAGAAGAATCGATCAAAGACAATACCAGTCAAATACATGCTCAGGTACCCGTGTCGGTTGCAACCTATCTGATGAACGAAAAACGTGAAGCCGTGCGTCGTATCGAAAAGCGTCAAGGTATCCGTGTATTCGTTATTCCAAACGAGCATTTGGAAACGCCTAATCATGAAGTTATCCGCATTCGTATAGACGAAGAAATTGACGACGCTAGCTACAATATGGTGAAAGCCCCAGAGCTAACACGTAGTTTATATCAACCGACATCGGATGCTGTTAAAGAAAAGCCGGCCATTTCTGCCATAAATATTGCAGATAGCAGTGCACCTCGTCCCGCCGCCAAACCGGAACCGGTAACCGAACAAAGCCCTGGCTTATTTGCCGCTATTGGTAATTGGTTTGGTAAGTTATTTGCTCCGGCAGAAGAAAATGCGACGGCCAAACCCTCAATTAAACAAGGTGAGCGTTCAGGCCCGCGCTCTGGTAGTCGTGATGGTAGTCGTGAAACAAGCCGTGACGGCAATCGCGAAAATCGCGATAACAGCCGTCGTCGCAATAAGCCGCGTCGTCGTAACGAAAACGAAGATAAGGTAGCAAACGTTCAAAAAGATGAAACAGTACAAACAAAGCCTGAACGTCAGCCGCGCCCAGCACAAGAGCCGCGCACTCCTCGCCCAGCACATGAAGCGAAGAAGCCTGTAGAGCGTGCACCTGTGGCAAAAGATCACGACGTTGATACTGCGCCACAACGTGTAACAGAACGCCGTCAGCGTCGCAATATGCGCAAATCTGTACGTATGGACAAGCCTGTAACTGCAACCGTTGAAACAACGGCAATGCCTGTAATTTCTGAAGCCGTAGCGCCTGCAGCACCAATAGCAGAAATTACCACGCCAGCTCCAGCACAACCAGAGACTACAGCTGCGCCTTTAACTGCTGCGGAACCCGTTGTTGCAAAGAAAGTTGTAACTGAAACTGCGGTTGCGGATACGGCGGATACTGCTGATAGTAATTCAAGTGCAGCAACAGAGACAACAGACGAGCAGGATGGTACTGAGCCTCGTAGCCGTAATCGCCGGTCACCACGTCACTTACGCGCTGCGGGTCAAAAACGTAAAAAAGATCATGACCAAGCCGATGAAACGGCACAGAGCACTGATACTGCAAGCGCAGAAACAAGCGAAAAAGTAACAGTCACCAGCACTGAGCCAACTGCGGTTGAAGCTACTGAGCAGCAAGCAGATAAGGTTCCTGCACCAAAAGTTGTTGCAAAAGAAACAGTATCTAATGACGTTCAGCCAGTTGAGGCCTCAGAAACCATTGATGCTAAGCCCACAGAAGCAGAGCTTACAGACAAGCCGAAAAGTCGCAGCCGTCGTAAGCCTGCTGTGAAAAAGGTAGATAAAGCCGTAACAGAAGCTACTGACGCTGATGAGTCTGCGCCCATTGTCAGCGTAGAAACTAACGTCACTGCCGCTGATGCAGCTGAAGTAGTGGTAAAAACAGCTGATAAAGCTGTGGTAGCGACTGCGGAATCAGTAAAGCCAACTGAAGCTGTAATTAAAGTTGAAGCAGAACCCGTTGTTGCTGAAAAACCAGCAGTACCAGCGCCAGTTGCAGCTGAAGAAACAAGTGCCCCTACAGTAAGCGCACCTGCAGTTAAAGTTGAAGCTGTTGCCAAAGCTCCGGCAAGTGCTAAACCAGCTGGCAGTCGTTATGCGCAGATGGTTGTTGCTACGATGACTAAACCCGAAACGGTAGAGAATGCTGACACAGCGCCTGCTGCATCGGTTGCGATGCCTGCAACAGAGCGTCCGGTTGTTGCTAGTTCTGAGCGTCCGGCGGGTTCAGCTTTTGCTCGTCAAGCAGTATCAGCACCAATGACTAAACCTAAAGCCAGTGAATAATCTGCTTTAGGAAGTTAAAAAAGCCAGACAGTGTCTGGCTTTTTTATTATGTACTAACTGAAATAATCGTATTTATGTAAAAGGTTTATCTAACTCAGACTAAAAATCGTATTTAGCACTGAACTGAATGCGGTTCATATCGCCATCTAAGCCGGTTTCAACCTCGCGGTTAGCGAACTTATATTCAACACCAAACATCAGTTTCTTCGCCGCTTGGTAAAGTAAGTTTGTGGTCCAGCTACTGGTGGTTTTTGTTACAGAGGTTCCTGTAAGCGCGGTATCATTATCAACACTCAGCATGGAATAAACTAAACTACTACGCCATTGGCTGTTCCAGTTATGCTTATACGCTACTGCAAAAGCGGTAGAATCAATGGCTTCTAATTCATTCTGTGCATCGAGCACTGCACCATTAACCGCATTTAAACCAATATAACGCCCCACACCAGAGCCGGTTGTTGCGGTCAGACGAATGTCATCATTATTGCCAAGTAGAATTTTCGCTGTTGCGCTTACGCCAAAAGCTGATGTCGTCGTATCTATAGTAGCTGTTTCATATGCTAACTGTCGTACTAATGCTGACACAGACCAGGTCCCCCAATCTGCTTTTTGGCCGTATTTAAATACTAAATCAGGCATAGCATTGTCGTCGGTAGTAATGCGGGCACCACCACCAAAAGGAGTTACTGTTGTTTCAGGGTTTTCAATGGCCACTTGAAAATTGCCACTGGTGTAGCGAATTTGAGCCTGCCGGGCAAAGGGCATTGCATCAGTATTACCGATAAAATCTAATGTATCTGGTAACGCATTAAGATCCATAAAAGTGGACCATGACTGTCCAAATAACCAACCATCATACGTAATGAAAGCCTGACGTAAGCGTGGTGAATAACTATTTGTAATACGTTCGTCACCACCTGCTGTTGCCATAAAATCTAACTCAATATGACCACCAATGGTTTTACCGTTTTCTAGCTTAGTACTGGTTTTAAAGAAGAAACGGGATTGACGTGCGTGAAAGTCAAAGGTACCACCTTCGTCTGCTCCACCAACCGGTGTCAGGCTGGGAATGTAAAAGTCACGGCCAATGCCGGTTGCTATTTGACCATCTGAACTATCAGTGTACATTGCATCCAGCTTGACATAGCCACCAAAGGTTACGTCAGTATCGCCAATGTTAAAGCCTGTCGCCTGGGCACTGCCTGTTGCCATAACAATACAGGCTGCGAGATAAGATAATGTTGTTATTTTTTTCATTCGCCGTCTCTCCATCTTTGTTCTTTTAATGGTAATTTTTTTGCGTTTCAACTTTGGTTCACGCTTGTAATCTGCGCAATTAGCCTTTAGTCGCAAATAAGCCACCGCTGCTATCCATAACAACCCGCGTAAGTATGTTTATTAAGGCGGGGCAACGCACTGAATTATTCGCTAGACTAAGGTCTAATTCCAATTGCCTTGCGGCTTGTATAGAAAGGCAGTATTAAAATTTTAAGTTTAGTTTTAGGGGAAGTTATGTCACATCAATCAGTCTATCCGGTTCCGGCCAGCGCAGCACAGCGTTCGCATCTAACCAACGAGCAATATATGCAAATGTATCAGCAGTCGGTAAGTTCACCTGATAGTTTCTGGGCCGAACATGGCAAACGGCTACACTGGTTTACCCCATTCACTAACGTAAAACAAACCAGTTTCGTCAGCGGTAAAGTAAATATTAACTGGTTTAACGATGGTGTATTAAATGCCAGTTATAACTGCCTTGACCGTCATTTGCCCGAACGGGCAGATCAAGTGGCGTATTTTTGGGAAGGTGACTCACCTGATGTGCAAAAATCACTAACCTACGCTCAGCTTCATCAACAAGTATGTCAGTTAGCCAATGGCATGAAAGCCTTGGGTGTTACCAAAGGCGACAAAGTAACCATTTATCTACCGATGATCCCCGAAGCCACCGTCGCATTACTCGCCTGTGCTCGCATTGGTGCCGTGCATTCGGTAGTTTTTGCCGGATTTTCTCCGGATGCTTTAGGTAGTCGAATTGTTGATTGTGACTCCAAGCTGGTTATCACAGCTGATCAGTCCTTACGTGGCAGCCGGGTAACAAACCTGAAAGACAACACAGACATGGCGTTGGCGCATTTGGGGGATAACTCACCGGTACAACATGTGATTGTAGTCAAGCATGTTGGCAAAAATGTTGATATGAATGCCGGTAAGGATGGCAGAGATGTCTGGTATCACGACTTATTGAGTAAGCAAAGCAGTGACTGTCCTGCAGAGCCTATGAAAGCAGAAGATCCGCTGTTTATTTTATACACATCCGGTTCTACGGGTAAACCCAAAGGCGTGTTACATACTACCGGTGGCTATATGGTGTGGGCATCGATGACACATCAATATGTATTTGACTACCACGAAGGTGACATTTACTGGTGCGCCGCAGATATAGGCTGGGTAACCGGTCATACGTATATCGTATATGGGCCACTAGCAAACGGTGCTACCAGTGTTTTATTTGAAGGGGTGCCTAATTACCCCAGCGTTAAACGCATGGCACAGATAGTTGACAAGTATAAAGTGAATATCCTTTACACAGCGCCAACGGCTATAAGAGCCTTAATGGCGCACGGCGATGCACCGGTTGACGGATGCAGTTTGTCTTCGTTGCAAACTCTGGGTAGTGTGGGTGAACCTATAAATCCTGAGGCCTGGAGCTGGTATCACGAGAAATTTGGTAAAGGCAACTGCCCTATTGTCGATACCTGGTGGCAAACAGAAACCGGCGGCATTCTCATCACCCCATTGCCAGGCTGTACCGCATTAAAACCAGGCTCGGCAACACGGCCTTTCTTTGGGGTTAAGCCCGCCATTGTAGATAACGAAGGTAACGAATTAAACGGCGAATGCGAAGGCAACCTGGTGATTAAAGACAGCTGGCCAGGACAAATGCGAACCGTATATGGTGATCACGAGCGCTTTGAACAAACTTATTTCAGTACTTATCCAGGCATGTACTTTACCGGTGATGGCGCCAAACGTGATGCTGATGGCTATTACTGGTTAACCGGCCGGGTTGATGATGTATTGAATATTTCTGGTCACCGTTTAGGCACTGCTGAAATTGAAAGCTGCCTGGTAGCACATGATGCTGTGGCAGAAGCAGCGGTGGTTGGCTATCCACATGATATTAAAGGCCAGGGGATCTACGTTTACGTTACGCCAAGAGTGGGTGTTGAACCCAGCGCAGAGCTGACCAAAGCCCTACGTGACTGGGTACGGGAAGAAATATCCCCTATTGCCGCTCCGGATTTGATCCAATGGGCGCCAACCGGCCTGCCTAAAACACGTTCAGGTAAAATTATGCGACGTATATTACGTAAAATTGCCGCTAACGAGCATGATCAATTAGGCGACATTTCTACTCTGGCCGATCCCTCTGTTGTAGAAACACTGGTAAATAACCGTTTGAATCGTAAGTAAGCAAACTAAAAGTGTACGCTTGACACCGCGCTCTACGAGACGCAGTATAAAGGCCGCATATAGCGGCCTTTTGTTTATAAATGACATAATAATTACAATTCCCTTCGCCGGAGGACAAGATGGCAAAACTGATCGTCGCAGACGACCACCCATTGTTTCGCAATGCGCTGATAAATGCCATCAGCAGCACTTTTGCTACCAAAGCAACCATTGAAACAGATAGCTTTGACAGCACCTGTACTGCCCTTGAGCAACACCCTGATACGGATTTACTGTTATTAGACTTGCATATGCCCGGCAACTGCGGTTTTTTAGGCTTAATACAACTACGAAAGAACTTTCCCAGCTTACCTATAGTCGTTATATCTGCCAGTGAAGAGCTGGACGTTATTCGTCGTGTTATGGCATTTGGCGCGTCGGCGTATGTGCCAAAGTCAGCAAACCCATCGGATATCAGCGCGGCGCTTAATGCCGTTATGGATGGCGAACTCTGGGTACCCGCAGCACTGAAAAAACAGGTGCTAGATCACCATAATGCCGAAGCTGAGGATGATTTAGATTTAGCCGCTAAGGTGGCACAGCTGACGCATCAACAATATAAAGTTTTGTACTACCTAACCGAAGGCTGGCTAAATAAACAAATAGCCTACGATTTACATATTTCTGAAGCCACCGTTAAAGCGCATATTACGGCCATATTTCGGAAACTGGGTGTCACCAACCGCACTCAAGTGGTTATTCAAGCACAGCGTTTAACACTGGAACCACCTGTTAATAAAGCAATGGCGCAGCACTAGCAATCAATACTGCTGCATTAACACCAGAACTGGGTATTTAAACATATTATTCGGCACTTCCCGCGCGCTTGAGCATTTTTAAATGATTTAAACTGGCTCTGAGCGCCGCGGGTTTAATAGGTTTAGCCAAAAACATCAGTCCATGCTGCTTTGCTTTTAGCGCTAAGCCCGCCTCGGGTGAAGCCGATACTAAGATACCGTTTACATTACCCCAAATTAGTTTGATACGAGCATAAAGCTGCAAGCCGTCCAAATGCTGGCCCAATTGATAATCTATTAACAATGCATCCGGTGCCGGATGGCTTCGTGCGTATTCCAACAAACTGTCCTCATCATAAAAACAGGCTACATTTTCAATTTGCCATTGCTGAAGCAGTATTGACAGCGCCGACAAGTTTGCCTCGTCATCGTCCACACACACCACAGACAACCCCTGTACCGGGCGCTGTATAGCACTATTTGGCAGTGGCAGCTCTGTGCGAGCTTTAGTCGCGACCAAGGGTAACTGAATACTGAACATGCTGCCTTTGCCTGGCCAGGACGCCACCTTAAGTGTATGTCCCAGCAATTTTGCCATACGATTAACCACTCCGAGCCCCAGCCCTACCCCTTGCTGGCCTTTGGCTGTGGCGTCAATGCGATAAAAGTCTTCAAATATGCGTAGTAAATCAGGTTCGGCTATGCCAGGCCCGCTATCCCATACCTGGATCAGTAACTGGTCACCACGTTTACGCCCGCCCACTAAAATACGTCCCTGTTTGGTATATTTTATGGCGTTTGACAACATATTTTGTAAAATCCGCCGTAAATATGTCGGGTCGGTCTGCACCTGATAATCCGCCTTGCGCACAATAAGTTCTAAACCTTTTTGTTTTGCTAGCAAGCTATACTCATCTGCAAGTTGCGACAACAGCTCTTTTAACGCTACGGTTTGCACATCCGGGGTTAGCTTGCCATCATCAAGCTTAGCAATCTGCAGTAAGGTCGAAATAAGTTCTTCTGAGGCTTTTAGGGAGTTATCCAACTGCCCCACGATATGTTGCTGCTGCTGGGCATCTTTACTGCCCGCCAGGGCTGCTGTAAACAAGCGTGCAGCATTCAATGGCTGCAAAATATCATGGCTGGCCAGTGCCAGAAAGCGTGTTTTTGACGCATTCGCCACTTCGGCTTCCGCTTTTGCTTGTAAAAGTTGTTGTTCGGTTTCTCGACGCCGTTTTACTTCAGATAGTAATTCATGATTAATCTCAGATATGGTTTGGGTGCGCTCGTGAACCCGCTCTTCCAGGTGCTGCTTAGCCTCTGCCAGCCCCTGTACCGCTTTAACGTGATCAGATATATCGGTAAAACTGGTAACAAAACCACCACCTGGTATCGGGTTTCCGCGCATTTCAATCACCTTACCATCCGGCCTAACCCGCTGGAATACATGCGCAGTACCATTTTGCATATGGCCAATGCGTTTTTCGACATGCTCATCAGCCGTACCCGGCCCGCATAAGCCACGCTCCGCGTTAAAACGCACAATGTCGGCTATTGGCCGGCCAACACGTACCATCGCTTCCGGGTAATCAAACATGTCTAGATAAGAGCGATTCCACGCTACCAGATTAAGATCACGGTCTACAACACTGACGCCCTGGCTTAAATGCTCTAAGGTTGAAAACAAAATTTTACGCGAGAACTGAATGGCCTGTGTTGTATCATCAAATAAGGTAACAACGTCTTCAAACGCCAGTTGGCGGCCTTCCAGCACAGCATTCACCATCGCTGAGGCTGACGATGCACCAATTACCCCCGCCAGTTCTCTTTCAACATGCTCAACCAAGCCAACACTGGGAAAGTCATCCAGCTGCAAGCCAACCTGCTGGCGACGGCCATACTCTTGTAAACATTCTGCAGCACGATTAGCACCGACAAAACGCTCGAGCAAAATTTTTAAATCGGTATTACGAATACGTATTCTTCTGGCGGGCGTATCCTGATGGTTAACCGGCAAATTGGGTTTTACAAAAGCCACCGCCTGTAACCGATCTTGCAAATTCACTTGTGTCGCTAACGAGCCGATAATATAAAACAGCAGGTTAAACCCTAACGAAAACAACACACCATGGCTCAAACTATCCAGTTCAGTGCCAAACAGCGCTGTCGGCACCAGTATCGACCAACCAAATAAACCGGTTTGCATAATGTCACTGTCAATGGCGCCTGTGCTGACCAGCTGCGGTAACATCAAGGTATAAAACCACAACACAAAACCAATGCACATGCCCAGATAAACGCCCCAGGCATTACCACGACGCCAATACAAACCGCCTATTACGGCAGGCGCCAGCTGGATCACCAAGGCAAAGGCTAACAGGCCGGTTTCGGCCAGTTCATAGTTACGGGCAAACACCCTGTAATACAAGTATGACAGTGCCATTACCAGAATAATCATGCTACGGCGCACCAGCAATATCAGCAGGCTGTAGTCATGTGGTAAGCCTTGTTTTTTACTGCTGCGCAATAAACTAGGCATAATTACGTCATTACTGATCATAGTAGAGAGTGCCAGTGTCGCGATAATAATCATCGAAGTGGCAGCAGAAAACCCACCAATAAAAACTAATACGCTTAAGGTGTTCCAACCCGACTGTGCGGGGATCAACAAGACAAAACTGTCGGCAGAGTTAAGTGCTTGCGGAAAAAGCTGCATACCGCCAATCGCAATAGGAATAACCACAATCGTGACCAAAAACAAATACAGCGAAAACCAGCGTCTGGCGTGCCGTAAATGGTGATGCGATACATTTTCAACAAAGGCCACATGAAACTGCCTTGGCAGTAAAAATACCGCTACCATGGCTAATACGGTTTTGGTTATAAACTCAAGTACATCAAATTCACTATTTTGTTGCTGCGCCATGGCGTGACTGGCAAAACGCGAAAAAATATCGCTACTTTCACCCAGCACAAAAACATAAACGGCTAACCCAAGTGTTAACAACGCAAAAAGTTTAACAACCGACTCAAACGCTATGGCGACCATCACGCCACGGCTTTGTTCAGTAAGGTGTAACTTACGAGTACCAAATAAAATGGCAAAAAATGCCATCGCAACAGTGCTTAAAAACGCACTATCCTGCCACCAATTAGACGCTTCATCAGTAAAATCGCCTCCCAGTAAAACCTGGTAGGAACTGGATACCGCTTTGAGCTGCAGCGAAATATAGGGTACAACCACTACTAAACAAATTAATGAGGCCAGTAGGGCAATGTTTTTGCGCTTGCCATAACGGGAAGAAATAAAGTCTGCAACTGAGGTAACGTTTTGTTTTTTAGATACATAAAGCAACTTAAACAAAAAGGGTTGCGCAAATACAAACAGCAGTACCGGCCCAAGATAAATAGGTATGTAGTCCCACCCCTGCGTCACCGCCGTGCCTACGGCACCGTAATATGTCCAGGAGGTACAGTAAACCGCCAGGGCCAAACTATAAATCAGCCCCCCATACTTTCGTATTAGTTTATCGTCAGCGTGACGCTCGCCCCAGTTGGCAATGAGGAACAAACCACCAACATATACCAATGCCAATACGGCAACTACCCAAGCGGCCACGGCGCTCTCCTGTTGTTTTTCTTATGCTGTACTTTTGGCCTAACACAAGGCACAAGTCAATTAGCCACGCACCGGCTTCGACTAAAGTCGGGCTTTAACTTGTGTTAACTACTGCTAGATTAACTTTGCAAGATAAAAATAACAAAGGAAAGGAGTGTATTTATGACTGAGCACGATAGCAATGCTGCAGCATATTGGTCAGCGAATCTTCGCCTGATCGTAGGTTGCCTCATCGTCTGGGCTTTGGTGTCATACGGCGGGGGGATTTTATTTCGACCTCTACTGGCTGGCATCAGTGTAGGCGGTACCGATCTTGGCTTCTGGTTCGCACAACAGGGGTCCATTTTAACCTTTATCGTTTTAATCTTCTTCTATGCCTGGAGAATGAATACGCTCGATAAAGAATTTGGCCTGAACGAGGAGTAAGTTCGTCATGAGTCAATTTGCAATTAATTTGATTTTTGTGGGCGGCTCTTTTGCGTTGTATATTGCGATTGCGATATGGGCGCGGGCCGGCTCAACCAAAGAATTTTACGTTGCCGGTGGCGGCGTAAATCCGGTAATGAATGGTATGGCAACCGCTGCTGACTGGATGTCAGCGGCGTCTTTTATTTCAATGGCTGGCCTTATAGCTGCTGGTGGTTACGCTAACTCGACCTTTTTAATGGGCTGGACCGGCGGTTACGTGTTACTAGCGATGCTACTGGCGCCCTATCTACGCAAGTTTGGCAAGTTTACTGTACCCGAGTTTATTGGTGACCGGTTTTACAGTAAAAATGCCCGTTTTGTCGCCGTTGCCTGTTTAATCATTGCCTCGGTAACCTACGTTATCGGTCAAATGACAGGCGCAGGTGTTGCCTTCTCCCGCTTTTTGGAAGTTGAAAGCGATACCGGCCTTATTATTGCTGCGGTCATCGTGTTTTTATACGCGGTTATGGGTGGTATGAAAGGCATTACGTACACTCAGGTTGCGCAGTATGTGGTACTGATTATTGCTTATACCATTCCGGCAGTGTTTATTTCACTGCAACTTACCGGTAACTTTTTACCTCCGCTGGGTTTGTTCTCTGAACATATTGAATCGGGTATGCCACTACTGCAAAAACTGGATATGGTGGTACGTGATCTGGGCTTTACCGACTACACCGGTGATGTATCGAATAAGCTGAACATGGTGCTATTTACCTTATCACTGATGATTGGTACTGCAGGCCTGCCACACGTTATTATTCGTTTCTTTACCGTTCCTAAGGTATCAGATGCACGTTGGTCAGCGGGCTGGGCTCTGGTATTTATCGCGCTGTTGTATTTAACCGCTCCAGCTGTAGCTTCAATGGCACGGTTAAACCTGTTAACCACTATCTATCCTGCTGGCACTACAGCTGATGCTATCGAGTATGCCCAGCGTCCAGATTGGATTAAAAACTGGGAAACCACAGGCCTTATTAAATTTGATGATAAGAACAGCGATGGCCGTATTCAGCTTTACAATGACAAGTCAGAGTCATTTAAGCAAACGGCAACTGAGCGTGGTTGGAATGGTAATGAGTTAACAGTAAACAACGACATTCTGGTACTGGCAAACCCTGAAATTGCCAACTTACCAGGCTGGGTAATCGGCTTAATTGCTGCCGGTGGTTTGGCTGCAGCGCTATCTACTGCAGCAGGTTTATTACTGGCGATTTCATCAGCGGTAAGTCATGACTTAATTAAAGGGTCCATTAATCCCAATATCAGTGAAAAAGGTGAATTGCGTGCCGCTCGTATCTCAATGGCAGTGGCCATTGTTATTGCGACCTGGTTAGGGATGAATCCGCCCGGCTTTGCAGCACAAACGGTAGCTCTCGCCTTTGGTATCGCCGCAGCGTCAATATTCCCGGCGCTGATGATGGGTATCTTCTCCAAACGCGTTAACAACAAAGGTGCTATAGCGGGGATGTTAGCCGGTTTACTATCTACCGTGCTGTATATCTTCTTGTACTTAGGTTGGTTCTTTATCCCAGGTACAGCAACATTTGCCAATACTCCGGATAACTGGTTGTTTGGTTCAATGGGCTACGGAATATCGCCACTGTCGTTTGGTGCTATAGGTGCAATGATTAACTTTGCCGTTGCTTTTGCGGTATCGTCTGCCACTGAAGCGCCACCAAAACACATCCAGGAATTGGTTGAAAGTGTGCGTTACCCCAAAGGTGCCGGTGCTGCTACAGACCACTAAACATCAAACACCTACTTGCTTTACATGCTAAAGCAAGACCACAATAATGAGACGGGCTTTCACGGTGAAAGCCCGTCCTTTTCAGGAAAACACTATGCTTTGGGAACTGATTGCAACGGTATTCGCAGGACTTGGCGCCGCAGGTATTGCACTGTTACTGAGAAAACTCAGCAGCAACCGCGCACCACGTTGGTTAATTCCGGTGTTTGCCGGTGCGGCTATGCTTGGCTTTCAAATTCAAGGTGAATATAGCTGGTATCAATACCAAGCGTCACGCCTGCCCGCTGGCGTGGTTGTGGTTAAAGCCATCGAACAAAAAGCGGCCTGGCGTCCCTGGAGTTACTTATACCCGCAAACATTGCGCTTTATTGCTGCAGATGTGGCTAACGCGTCAGCCAATACACAAAACCCAGACGTAAAATTAGTTGATTTGTATTTTTTTGAACGTCGGGCGATGGCACGACGGGTGCCAGTAGTATTGCATTGTGGCCAGATGGCACGCGCAGATTTTACAGAACAGCTGGATATTCCAATAAGTTCAGCTCCGTTGAGTGCTCAGTGGCAATCGCTCAGCGCAGATGATGCATTAATAACCGCCGTTTGCACTGGGTAAGCGGCTTAACGAGAATTCAATTTCGGTGTAACCGGAGCCAGAATGGAAGTTGCTGACGTTATTCATTTTCTTGCACAGACTACCCCGTTTAACCAACTAAGCGAGGCAAACCTTGGGCAATTTTCCAGCCACATTAATGTGGTGTATTGCAAAGCGCGGGATAAGGTGCAGGTTAACAGTGACCGGTTGCTTATTGTTCGCACCGGAATTTTTGCGTTGTATAGTGATCAACAGAAACTGTTAACCAAACTGCAAGCTGGCGACTTTTATGGCTATCAGCAACTCCTAACCCGTTTAACTGACAACGACACTTTAATATGTGAAGAAGACGGCCTGGTTTATTGGCTGGATGCTGAAGCATTTCACCAATGTCGTTATCAGTATAAAAATGTTGATATTTTTTTTCAGCGTCTGTTTAGCCGACGTTTGCATCAATACCGTGAACAACAGCAAGGCTCGCGTTTTACGCTTAAAATTAGCGATGTTGTGCAGCAGCGTAAAGTCGCGATACGGCCAGAGCAAAGCGTACAAGACGCAGCCAAATTGATGTCAGACCATCGGGTGTCATCGTTATTAGTTGAAGAGCAAGATAAGCTGGTTGGCATTATCACCGACCGCGACTTACGTAACCGTGTGCTCGCGTTGGGGTTACCGGCCAGTACCCAGGTTAACCATGTAATGACACGGCAACCACACAGTATTGATTTTCATGCTTATTTATATGAAGCCGTGCAACAGATGAGCCAACACAATGTGCACCACTTACCAGTAATGGCGCAAGGTATTTGCTGCGGTAT
The DNA here is from genome assembly GCF_030731985.1 of Rheinheimera baltica. Lineage (NCBI taxonomy): Bacteria > Pseudomonadati > Pseudomonadota > Gammaproteobacteria > Chromatiales > Chromatiaceae > Rheinheimera > Rheinheimera baltica. The sequence continues at coordinate 68,385 of NZ_JAPJDY010000011.1, read as the reverse complement.
GCTAAGTGCCACCGACATCATACGAAGCCAACAGGATCATCCGGTGTATCTTATCGGCGAGATCCATCGCCAGCCTGACGTTGATGGATTAGAACGCTGCAGCCAGCAAATTGCTACGCTTGCTATCACATTAAATAAGCAACAGGTACCCGCCCACGAAGCGGGCCACATAATTACAACTATTACCGACGCCCTAACGCAGCGACTAATTTACCTGGCTCAACAAAAATTAGGTGAAGCTCCCTGCATATTTAGCTGGCTGGCCTTTGGCTCGCAAGCCAGAATGGACCAAAGTTTAAACGCAGATCAGGACAATGCACTGCTATTGGAGAAAGAACCCACAGGCGCCGTTGCCGAGTATTTTTCTGAGCTGGCTGAATTTGTCTGTAAGGGCTTAGCGCAATGTGGTGTGACGTTATGTCCGGGTAATATCATGGCAACCAATCCTGAGCTACGGTTAAGCTTAAAAGGCTGGTCGGGGCGTTTTGCCCGTTGGATAGCCACGCCCACACCAGAAGCACTGCTCAAAGCCAGTATCTTTTTTGACTTACGTGTTATTGATGGCAGCAAAGGCTTGTTTAACGCCTTACAGCAGGACATTTTACAACGTACGGCAAAAGCTCCCTTGTTTTTGTACCATCTGGCACAAGCTGCTTTGCAGCGCACTGCACCACTTGGCTTTTTTAAAAACTTTATTCTGGAAGCAGACGGAAAACATAAAAAAGGCCTGGATTTAAAAAAACGCGGTATCAGCTTACTTACCGATCTGGTGCGCGTTTATGCACTGTCAGCCGGGATCACAGAGGTGAATACACGGCGCCGGTTACAACAATTGGCCGAAAAAGGTGTAATAGACAGTAAAGACAGCCTGAACATCAACGATGCCTTTGATTTACTGGCGCAACTGCGCTGGGAGAAGCATCAGCACGACCTGCAACAAGGCCACGATGTGACAAATTTACTCGACCCAATGGACGTCTCCGGCCTGGCACGCCATCAGCTTAAAGACAGCTTTGCCGTAATTAATGATGCACAAGGCAGCCTGAAACACCGCTTTTGTCGGGACATGTAAATGTTTAACTGGTTGTTTCGTCAAAACACAGCAATCAATGCTGTAGTTAATCGCTTTATTAGTCAGCCGTTTCCGGCGGCGACCACCTTGGTTGAGCACAGCCCGTTTTTAGTGTTGGATTTAGAGTTAACCGGCCTTAATCCGCGTAAAGATCATATTGTCAGCATTGGCTGGGTACCAATACACCAACAAGAAATTGTCTTAGCGCAAGCACGACATTATCTGATTAATAGCCCGGTAAGTGTGGGGCAAAGTGCCATTTATCATGGCTTGCACGACAGAGAGCTTAAATCAGCGCACGACATAGCCGATATTCTTACAGAGCTGTTAAACCAGTATGCCGGTTATGTGTTTGTTGCCCACCATAGCAAAATGGATGAGCAATTTTTGCGCTTTGCCTGTCAACGCTGTTTTGGTAAGGCGCCTCGGTTTAAATTTATTGATACCATGCAAATAGAATGGCAACGCTTACTGCGTCAGGGCAAAGTGGTAAAACATGATGCGTTAAAACTGCCAAGCTGCCTGCAACGCCATGGTTTGCCGCCAATGGCAAACCATCACGCGCTGGAAGATGCATACAGTTGCGCGCTGCTGCTGCTTAGCCAACTTAAACTGGGTGGAAACGCAATGACACTGGGCGATTTGTATCTGCTATCGCGTTAACGTATCAAATACGGCCCTGCTGCTTGCGATGTATCGCCGATACCTTCCCACCGGTTAACATAATACTAAGCAAATAATCACCGCCAATATCACCGGTAAGCCTGTAAGACCAAGTTTCTATCGTTTCGCCTTTTACCGGCTCGCCGCTACCAACACCAAGGGTTTCTATATCTTTAAATAGCGGCTCACCGGCCAGTGATATCAGTTCGATGCGTGACATACCGCATTTAAGTAACTTGCCATCACTTAACCTGAAACCACAGGCATTCGCTTGCGATGCCACGAGTAAGACTACTGCAATAACACTATGAGAGAATTTCATTTTTAGGTACCTATAATCTGATTCTGCGCCGATTATAGTTACAGGCTAGTGCTGAATACCAGATTAACACTAAATAATTACATTAAATTTACTTGGGTGATATCAATCAACCGCATTAATGGCTTTAATTACTTTACATGGATTGCCACCAGCCAGTACCCCCATCGGCACATCTTTAGTGACCACACTACCTGCAGCTATAACGCTGCCATCAGCTATGGTTACGCCGGGTAAAATCACGGCACCACCGCCAATCCATACATCATTGCCAATGGTTACCGGCAAAGCCTGCTCCAGCAAAGTGCGTCGTTTTAAGGCATCCAGGGGATGGTTTACAGTATAAATTTGCACTGCCGGGCCAAAAAACACGTTGCTGCCAATAACTACTGGCGCCACATCCAGCACCACACAGTTAAAATTAAAAAATACCTTGCTGCCGGTTCTAATGTTGTAGCCATAATCACAATAAAATGGTGGCTCAACGTAAAAATGCTTTCCCGTGTTAGGTAACCACTGTTTTACCACCGCCCTGCGCGTTGCTTCATCTTCAGGCGAACTATGGTTAAACTGATGCTGCAACTTGCGCGATGCAAGGCGCTCGGCACTTAGCGCTTTATCAAGCGGGTTATACCACTGCCCGCTAAGCATCTTGTGTTTTTCTGAGGGCATAAAGACGTACTTTTATTGTTTACTTTCGGGTTAAGGGTAACAGAATGCGGCACTTTAGCTGGTAGATTTTTAATATGCTATACGAAAGACAAAGCACAAACACCGTATAGAATAATGCCATGTTACCGGCAACATTGTTTGCTAGCTAACAGCTCGGCTCATGTAATAAAACCGCTCATCTTCGCGAGTTATATTAAAACCTTGCCGTTTATACAAATTAACTGCTGGACTATGTTTAAACACTCTAAGCAGCAGCACCTGAACGCTCTGCACTTTGGCTAGTCGGTTTGCCTCTGCAAGTGCGTAAGCACCAATACCTCTATTCTGGTAGTTTTGATCGACTTGCAAATCTCGCAGGTAAGCCCCTTCACTGTCGAAGGACAATCTAATAACCCCTACTGGCTCACCTGCAAGCAAAATATCTAGGTTGACCAGTGCTTGTGTCATTTTTTCAATCTGTGCTTCATCCCACTCAACGGAATATTGCTCGTAATAGGGTCTCATATTCGTCAGAGTATAACGTGCCGCTTTAGCCAAATCCTTAGCGGGTCTAAATGTAATCACGGATATCTTCTCCTTAACGCTCTCTTGTTCAAATCCGCTTGCTGTAACTCCATGCACAACTTAATCCAAGTCTAGCGGCTGCAGGCACCAACAGGCACGCTTTATTATTACAGTACGTATCTTGCCAAGATCTCAGTAACCGCAGCTACCCAACCAAAGCATAAGGCAATGAAAATATTAAATTTCATTGTAGCATCCCAGTCTTCCCAAAACCTGCCTTTAAACAGTGAATACCAATCTGCTGTTGCCACAAATCTGATGGTTTCAGCCAGATCTTCATAATTCTCGCCGAAAAAAACCTTAGCCAGTGTTTTGTAAACAGGGAAACTAAGAATACCGACAATGATCAATGCTATAGGGTGATCAAGAAATTCCATTTATAACTCCGGCAGAAAAATAACATCTGCCATAAACAGCCGTGAGACACAAAGCACCGCGACCGAAAAGCGCGAATTTAATGGCTGTGTTACATATTTTGTCATCTCAGGCTCCAAGCAAAGAACAATGTTTCAAGCTGTGGTATTTTAATGCCATTTGGTGACAATGAGCGGCAGCCTTTCTTTAAGCAACGTCGTCACAATTTTACAGCACCTTGCCAACAGATGAGCCTATAGTAACGCCAAAGCTCATAATAATAACTGCCAACACAAAGGCCGCTAGAACTACCAAGCCAGTTTTCTGAACTTTTGATACAGAATTCCACCAGGTTTTAAACGCATTAATCATGCTCTCTCCTAAAACATCTAAATCAGCCTTTATTGATGTAACGTAATAGCCAACTCTTCTATTTTATTTTCTATTTCATGCTTTGCGGCAACGCTTAATTCTGTTTTTATTAGGGTGCTAAGCGCCGTGTAGTATGCAAGATCAAAAGCGCTTTGTGCTGATGTGACCAAATCAGGTTGTACACCAACCCATTCCCAATTAATTTTCGTTACCGGATTTATTGCTTTTCCATAGGGAATACCCGCAATAAACCCGTTGCTAAGGTCTATAAAACGCATTGGATGAGCACCGCCAGCTGTCACCTCACCAACAATTACCGCTCGCTTTAAGCTTTGTAAACTATAAGCAAAATCTTCCGCAGCTGAAAATGTTTTACTACTCGTTAAGATGTAAATAGGTATATCGGCAAGTTTTTTCCCTTTAACCTTTCTGAAGGTCCAAAACTCATCAACTTGGTCAGAATAACGCCAATAAATACTGTTCAGATGCGTCCTGTTTTTGAATAGGTAGCTACTCAGTAACTGAGACATCTCGGGGTGCCCGCCACCATTATTACGAACATCGAATATTATCGCGTTCGCCTCAGACACCATCGCCATCACTTTAGCTACACGCGCGGTTGAATCATCGTTTACTTTATCAAAGCCCCAAAAATCAATATAACCCACGTTACCAGTTAAGATTTCAACCTTATTAAATCCTGAATTTTTGCGTTCAAGCCTGTCCCAATAGCTTTCTAACGGTTGTTTCGTCGCTGCTTCTTCTTTGGCTTGCCACGAAAAGCTAAAGTGCTTATCAAATTCATTTAATTTTTTATCTATAACATCAGCAAAGTCTTGATGACTAAAAGCCTGCTGCAGTGTTTCAGCCGAAGATAAGGTTTCTAATGAACTCAATATTGCTGGAATCTGTTCCTCAAGAACATACTGCTCTGAAATTTCATGTTTTAGCTTGTTTATAACCTCTAGTCTCTCTGAGACCAAGTCAATGTCTTCAGCAACCGTTACACTCGATATTAACAAAACACAGACTAACAATTTATACATTAGGTATTTCCTGAATCATGTAACGCTCAAGGCCGCTACTAAAACTCGCGAGTATGCATCATCGTCTCAGGCAGAAACAACGGCCTTCAATAGAGTTAATTGTTAAGCTTTATACGAACTATTACATTTACCAGATAAAAACCCCAGCAAAGCATTTGTTATTGAAGTTTTAAGCCAATCAGGGCCAAAATCTGTCATCTCGTTATGTTTGGAATTTGCGATCTGCACAATACACGCATTGAGCATCGTTTTTTCTCGATCTGTATACAACACCGCTTCATCCGCCGGATAATCACTACCGCGAATAGAAAAAACATTGGGCACTTCACCCCTGGGTAATGGAACCCGCCGATGATCCAAGGTTATTAGTGTCTCAACAAAATCCACACCTTCATTAATCAACCAACTGGAAATATCACCGCCATTCGAATGACCAACTAAGGTTAATCTATTGAAATCAAAGTCAGAAAATTCTGACTGCAACTTGCTGCGAACAAACTTTACGGTTTCAGCGCCCCGTTTCCAGTTTTCACTTCGTTCAGTATAAAGGTTACCTGTAACAGCAAGTGCGGGATCGCCTAGCAATTCATGCTGAATAGCAACAACGAGATAGCCAGCTTTATTCAAGATAACTGAAATAAATGAATATTTATCGAAAGCCACGCCATAACCAGAACTTAGAACAGCAACAGGGCATCGATTTTCAACATTACAGACCGACGCATCCAGCGGGAAGCTAACGTGAATGGGAATGTCTCTTTGCCTGTCAGGATCTGTAACAACACGATACTCAGATGCAAGCGCAGGACTAACCCAAATGATGAATAAAAGCAGTAATTTAAAATACATATCTAAAATCTTAACGTCCAAATGTGGCGTGTAAAACGGCGTCGCTGTTGAAGTTCAGGCCACAAACTGGCCGAATGAAACGGCGCGGTTTAGCAATGTTTATTAAAGCATACCCCGGTTACAATAAGTCGCTTTTTCAAACTCACTGATATTCATAGCAATATTTGGCACATGCGGAAACAGTGCAACTAATGTCTCAACAACCGAATGTGATAACTGTGCTCGCTGCTCAATTGTGCGACCTTGCATAATGCTCGAAAAAACGTGGATGAAAAGCTCACGCTTCCCTCCCACTATATACTTGCTATAAGGATTTACACGGACCTTAATATCTCCGCTATCAAACAAATCAGATGCAACAGCAACCAAGTAAATTTGCTCAGCTATATATTCTTCAGCGTGACATTCTAATATTTCAACTGCGCAATCAACTATAAAATGTGGCATTTATCTTCCTGTATTCATTGAATTGTTTACGACCTGCACTTTGCAGCACGAATTGCGCCCAGGCCGAGAATGCCTTCGCTGGTACTGCTTGTTAAGCGCCTCATATCGGCAACTCTATAAATTTCATAATGTTTGGTACTGATGCTTGCTCTTCTTCATATACCATGAGGATACGAGAAAGTGCCTTCAGCTCTGCCCTTAATGACTCGACATCCTCTTCTACAAGTTGGATTATCTCAGGAAGAGAACGATCCACACTAAATATGTATGAATCAAGCCAATCAGGTCCATCATCAATAGTACGAACAGTATCGGCAACTACCAACACTGCATAAAGGTAGAAAAGCAGGTCTTCAGCGGCCATAAATGAGTAGATCCAACCATAGTAATTAAACTCTTCTATCGAGGGATCTTCCGGCAACTTATGCGTGATTTCCATTAGTGCATAAGATTCATCGCCGTAGTCGTCAAGAATGAGGGCTTTTCTCAAATCAGTCTTTGGCGGAGAAAACCGCTTAGATATTTTATATGCTAGTTCATGCTTCATAATCGATTAACGCCTTTGACAACCGGTGGTTTGAAACACCGACGCCGAAAATAATCCCTGCCTATACCTTAGTTATCACATGTTTAGTCGCCATTTGGATTAGACGGATCTCATAAAAAATTGCCATAGAAAGTTGTACACGGAGCGTAGCGACTGAAGTTGTTTTGCCATGCTATCCAGGTGTCCGTTTGTGAAATTTAATATACAAACCCTTTAATAAGTCTGGAAATATAGTCCAATAAGGTTGAGCTTTTTCAAACGGTATTTTCCAAAACAGATTTTCAGTAAATGACACTTCAATACAGTCTTTCATTTTTTCGTCTCCTTGCAGGAAACGTGAACGCAAAAATTCAAATACCTCTTTGTACTCGTTAGGATCTACTTCTTTTGCCATATCTAAATTTATAGTTTTAGCCAGGCTTTCGAACCAGGAATAGCAAAAGTCAGGATCAATATCCCCCCAAAACTTGATGTGTTCATTATCCGTTTTTTCTGTCGTCTTCGGGAATGTTTCCCTGAACTCGTTATACATTTCCAGCACTGACATCTTTATTTCCTTGTTATCCCCTAGCCTGATCTAATCTGTCAATTACACCTTATATGTCTTTTTTTCTCAAACGGAATAAAACTCTGTGGAGGAGAGAAGCTAAGCAAAGCTCACCAGCTTCATTGCTCATCAGAGTAAAGTTATTAACGTTGAAACTACTGACAACAAAAAAGGCGCCGAAGCGCCTTTTTTGAATTCAACCTGCCAAATTACTTGGCGCGGCTGCGATACTCGTCGGTACGGGTATCGATTTCGATTTTGTCGCCTTCTTCAACGAAAGCAGGCACCATCAGTTCAAAACCGGTTTCAATTTTAGCTGGCTTCAATACTTTACCAGACGTGTCGCCACGTGCTGCTGGTTCAGTGTACGTAACGGTACGCACTACTACCGTTGGCAAGTCTACTGAGATTGGACGCTCGTTGTAGAACACCACTGAACACTCCATACCGTCAACCAGGTATTTAAGTGCTTCGGTCATGTTTTCTGCTTCAACTTCAAATTGGTTGTATTCCTGATCCATAAATACATACATAGGATCAGAAAAGTAAGAGTATGTTACTTCTTTAGTTTCTAACAGAACCTGTTCGAATTTGTCATCAGCACGGTATACGGTTTCCATGCCCTGAGCATTCAGCAGGTTTTTCATTTTCATTTTAACAACGGCTGAGTTACGACCTGATTTATTAAATTCGGCCTTTAAAATTACCATTGCTTCAGTGCCAACCATAATCACCTGGCCAGCACGCAGTTCTTGAGCTGTCTTCATCATGACTGAAATATCTTCTCGTTTAGGAAAAATTGCGTCGCATTATAAATTTTTTTTCGACAAAGTGCACGAGGTTGCTGGCAAGATCTCCATTCGCCGTTAACTCTGCTCGCCAAAGCTGGTTATATTCGGCGATTTGCAACAAGATTGCACTAAATTTCTGCCAGCTTTGGGCCAAATGGTTGTCTGTATTCCATGCCCGCCAAAATTCGGTTAGTGCCTTGGCCACATCTGAGGGCATCAACTGGGTATAACGCTGCACAAACGCATCAAGTTTCTCCAGATGCGCCTGCTCAGCTTGGCGATAAATTTGCCATATAAACGGCTTAGCGGCCCAGTGTGCGCGAATAATAGAGTCTTCGCCACGAACAAAGTTAATGTCACAAGCCCACAACAGTTTATCGTAATGGTCTTGTGGCATAAATGGCAGTACTTTTAAGCGTAAATTACCAAGGTTACAGTCGCCCTGCTTGGCAAGCTCCGGGTACAGCTTTGACAGCTGCTTTGCTAAAACCCCCTCAGGTACCAGGCATAAAGTAGACTTTGCCGCCTGCTGCCAGCACGTTAACAAACTAGCTAATTGCGGGTGATCATAACCAAACAAGGATATTTTCTGCTGATAGGCCGCGCTGTTATTCACGCCAAGGCTTTGCCAGAATGCCTGCTGAGCTTGAGCGTCTTGGATAAAGGCTTCAGCCTGCTGTTGCAGTGTTGCCTCTTGTAACAATCCACCGGTATTGGCCGTAAAACCTGGAAAGAAAAAATATTTATCCAGCGCTAAATGTGGCTGAGGTGAAGGTAACGCGTGACACCCTTCCACCCAGTCTTCAGCCGATAAATACTCCAGATTAAGCCAGAGCGGTTTATGCTCTTCTTGCGCCATATGTTGCTGGTACGCTAACGGAATGGTGCACGCCAGCGCTTCTATTACCACGTTAGCGATACGCACCTGCTGCCAATCTGTATTGGGCGACCACAGTATAATAGTAACTCCGGCAATTTGTTGTTGCTCTGCCTGAATATCAATTTGTGGGCAAATACGCTGAAAGCTTTGTAAATCGTCAACCCACAACCTGACAGCAACATTGTGCTCCTGCACCAATTGCCGGCTTAAGCGCCAGCAAATGCCGATATCGCCAAAGTTATCAATTACGGCACAAAAAATGTCCCAGCGGGTAGCGCTATCAGGCATAAGTAATATAATCAGCTGAAAAACAAGTTGGCTATTATACCTTTAAGTACCCGCAGGCCAAGATAGGTTGTCGCTAACAATAATACCGACACCAATAGCGCTAAAATATACAGCATCATAAGGTGTAGCCGGATTTTGATCCTGGTAGCAAAACCCTGCCCCGGTGCGCTTACCGGTAAATCGATGTGAAACAGCGTTGCCCATAACCATAGCAACAGTGCGGTTAATGCAGTTACCACTGCGCTTAATTGCCACTGTTGACCTTGTTGTGGTGTACCACTAAATAATAACCAAACAAATGCTGTGGCAGCACCAACACATAACACGATAAACAGGGGCCGTAGCCGATATAAACGCCGTGACCAGCGCTGATAAAAAATCAGCATCAGCCTTGCTCCAGTGCACTAAGTGCCGGTGGATATAACGCCACTATGCCTGACTGGCCCTGCATATCACCAATAAGCCATATTTGCTCGAACGGATGCTGCTTTGGCATATGCAGCGCCTTGAGATGCTGCAATATATCGCGCCGTGTCCAAAGCGGATTAGCATTGCGTATTACCAGCCAGACACGGTCAGTTTGATAGCTTTTATCTGCTTTGTTACCAATTAAACAATTTAAGGCGGTCAGTAAGCGGTGCTGCGGTGGCGTGCGCAGCAGTGCCATCAGTTCTTTGTGGGTTTTATCGCCCAAGTCACGCCCCAGAATAAGCATGGCTTCTGCTTCACTGCCATACAAATGCGCTATTTCTAAATCGAGCTTATGCTCATCGTAATAGCAAGACACGTCAGGCCGTGCCGGTTCATTATGCCAAATGTGACGCATAGCTACACCAAAGCGCTGTTCATAAAGCCGCATAAAAAGCCGCGCGGCTTCATGTTCCAGTTTTATTTTTTCTTCACTGCCGTTCATGTTCAGTAGCGTGCGTTTGCAATAAAGCTTCATAGCCACCGTGATTCGTCACCTGGCTGTAACCATTATTTTGTAATACATCTAAGGCAATACCCGCCCGACGACCGCTTTTACAATACAACGCTATAGGAGTCGACTTATCCAGATTAAGCGCAGCAATACCCTTGGCGATGTCGGTGTGCACTATATTAACCGCCCCCTCAAGATGGCCAGCGGCAAATTCCTCTGCACTGCGTACGTCCACCCATACGGTTAACGGCTGAGCTTCAGCAGGCTCAGAGGTTACCGCTTCAGTATGCGCAAAGCTGACCGTGGCGATAAGCGTTGTCATAACGAGCAGGCAAGCCGTGATAAATATTTTCATCTGAAACTCCTTGTTTTTTTTGGGTTAAACACTATGTGTTACTGCGGTTGACATAGCAAATTTTGCCGTGTTTAACGTAAAAGGATTAAGCCGCAGCCGACATAAAATAGTAGCGCCATAAATCAGCCAATACAGGCAACATTGATAACAATAAAATAAGCGCCATACAGACATTAAATATTCGTTGAAACAGCGGTTTAGTCAATACCGCCCGCAGTGCTGCACCAAACAACAACCAGCTACCAACACAAGGAAACGCAACCAGCAAAAAGGCGGAGGAAATAATGCTCACTTCTAACCAATACACTCCGCTTACGGTAGTAAACGCCGCTACCGCACCACTGGCCATTACCCATGCTTTACCGTTAACCCACTGAAATAACGCTGCCTGCATAAAGCTGAAGGGTTTGCTTTTACCTTGCTCTATTGCTTTGGGCGCCGCGCTGGCTATTTTCCAGGCCAGCCACACCAAGTATGCAACGCCAAGCACTTTAATTAGCTGATGCAAATGCGGATAGCGCTCAAATACCACTCCAAAGCCTAACCCCACTAATAACACCATTAGCGGAAAACCCAAACAAATCCCCAACAAATGCGGCACACTGGCTTTAACGCCATAATTAACGCCAGACGACATAATCATTACATTGTTAGGACCGGGAGTAATAGTCGTGGAAAAGGCAAAAAACAATACTGCCAATAACAAATCCATAGGGGTACCGTGGTTAACATAATGTGAGTGTTGATACTGATAATACCAGAGTTGCGGATCATTAATAGGCGTTTGTACCGACAATAAAAGCTTGTCTAATAAGAGAATAGTGGCAGTATAAGCCTCAGTGGAAACAACCAGTTAATATAAATATTGATATTTACCTGACAAATCTCAATGACAAAAACAACAATGATAGTTAACTATAACAATGGAGATAAAGATGAATAAAATTATTGGATTGGCAATATTAGTGGCTGGTGCAATACTGCTGTATTTTGGTTATACAGAATACAACTCTAACGCCTCTAAAGTGACAGAACTGGTAACAGGTAACCCTACTGATAATGCGATTTGGTTTTTGGTCGGTGGTGCGGTAGCCGTTATTGTTGGCTTAGGCGTGATATTAAAAAAATAAATAAAAAAAAGCCGCGTTACTCAGTAACGCGGCCGGTTTTGGCTTCACCAATTAGATGTCGTCTTCTTTACCCCAGCTATCTCGCAAGCCAACAGTACGGTTAAATACCAATTTATCACTGGTTGAGTCACGATTATCAGCGCAATAATAGCCCTCGCGCTCAAACTGATAGGCATGCTCTGCTTTAGCGTCTTTTAACGACGGCTCAACCAAGCCCTGTTTTACCACTAAAGATTGCGGGTTAACCACGGTGAGAAAATCGACTTCTGCGGCGGGATTCGCCACGCTAAACAAGCGGTCGTAAACGCGAAACTCGGCTGGCAACGCCTGCGTAGCCTCAACCCAATGAATCACACCACGCACCTTGCGGCCATCAGCCGGGTTTTCACCCAGGGTTTCTGGTAAATAACTGCACTTTAGTTCAACAATATTGCCATCAGCATCTTTTACCGCTTCATCGGCATGAATAACGTAGGCATTGCGTAACCGCACATCACCATTTAACACCAACCGCTTATATTTTTTATTAGCCTCTTCCCGAAAATCGGCTTTATCAATATACACCACCGGGCCAAACGGTAACTTGCGGCTGCCCATGGTGTCATCTTTGGGATGATTAGGTGAGACTACCCACTCAATACCATCAGCGGGGTAATTAGTAATCGTGACTTTAAGCGGCTCAAGCACAGCCATCGCACGCGGCGCGGCAGCGTCTAAATCTTCACGAATACAGGCTTCAAGTGCACTCATTTCAATAACGTTGTCTTGCTTGGTAACACCTATACGCTTGGCAAACTCACGAATAGCCGCCGGCGTATAACCACGGCGGCGTAAACCGGCAATCGTTGGCATGCGCGGGTCGTCCCAACCCAATACTACTTTTTGCTCAACCAGCGTTTGCAGTTTACGCTTGCTCATTACCGCATATTCCAGATTTAAGCGGGAAAACTCTATCTGTTGCGGGTGGCAGGCAATAGTAATGTTACTCAGGATCCAGTCATAAAGACGGCGGTTGTCCTGAAACTCCAGCGTACACAAAGAATGCGTAATGCCTTCAATAGCGTCTGAAATACAATGGGTAAAGTCGTACATCGGATAGATGCACCACTTGTCACCCGTTTGATGGTGATGGGCAAATTTAACCCGGTAAATAACCGGATCACGCATACACATAAAGCTGGAGGCCATATCTATTTTGGCCCGCAGTGAACATTCGCCCTCTTTAAAGCCACCGGCACGCATTTTTTCAAATAAGGCTAAGTTCTCTGCCGGGCTGGTGTCTCGGGTTGGGCTGGCTTTACCGGGTTGGGTTAAATTGCCGCGGTACTCACGCATTTGGTCGCCGTTTAAAAAGCAAACATAGGCTAAACCTTTATTAATTAATTCAACCGCGTAACCATACAAGGCGTCAAAATAGTCTGACGAATAGCGTACATCGCCACTCCATTGAAAACCCAGCCAGTTAACGTCTTGCGAAATAGAGTTAACAAACTCGACGTTTTCTTTTTCCGGGTTGGTATCATCAAAACGCAAGTTGCACTTGCCCTGGTAGTCTTGTGCAATACCAAAGTTCAGACAGATCGATTTAGCATGACCAATATGCAAATAGCCGTTGGGTTCAGGTGGAAAACGGGTTTGTACCGCGCTGTGTTTGCCGGATGCTAAGTCGGTATCAATAATTTGCCGAATAAAATTGCTCGGGCGATGTTCTGCGTCCGCCATAAAATAGTCTGTCCTTTTTCGCTGGAACTTAGTTAAGATGCGGCATTATAGCAGCAGAAATACCGCTGGCTACTGCCTGCTTTGGAGAATGATAAAGATTTTCACCCGACCTATGCCGCTGTTTCCGCTGTTACTTAACACGCTAAAAAAAGTGGCTAGAATTCGTACTTCAGCGCAAAGCGCACGGTGCGGTCAATGGTATCATTATCCAGCGCAAATACCACCGCTGCTTCCCACTTCAACTGCCGGGTTGGGCTAAACTTATGCACGCCCATAAACCCCGGGCCAGCGCCTTTGTAACCCTCTCCGGCATATACTTCTATCGACGGTTGCAGCGCTGGCAAATAACGATAACGGTACTGTAAACGCAACTCGGTTTCCAGTTCATTCTTAATGCTGGCACCCCACTCGTACACCAAAAACGTGTTAACAGTAACACTGGTATTCTCAAACTCTTTTTCTACTAACAAGCCGGTCGTAAATTCATTATTGTCTGTTTGCTGATGATGCTCCAGTTCAAACAATAGCCCCCAGTCCCAACTATACTGGCCTTGTTCGGTAAGCATCCAACGCAGTTCAGCTTCATAACTCGATACGGTGTAATCGTCTGGCATTACCCGCTCAGCCAGTAAATACAACGACACCGCCATGTTGTCGGCAATAGAAAAACCATAACCCAGCTTTTGTGCCATCGCATTATTATTAGGATGATCAGTTTGACGTTGATACAAAGCACGGTATTCAAACTCGCGTTCTAATGGCTGCACATAGGGATGATATACCTTGTCTACGACCCGGCCATCGGCCAGTACCGTTGCGCTTGTCAGCAAAGACAATAAGACTGTTAACTGTATTAGTTTCATTGCGTTGGTCTCCGCCACTGCCACAATATCGTCATTAACACCAAGGTTAGGATCCAGCAGCTAAGCTGCAGTGCATCTGGGGTCGCTTCGTAGCCAAACCACGCTTGTATAAACACACCCACTTCCGATTGTTCGTTGATTAACTGACCACTGTCCCATATAACTTGCCCGGACGACACCCAATCAATTTGTCCCAGCAACGCCACAATAGCACTGCTTTGGCGTGCGGCAATAAAACCGGTCATCAATGCCAGCACAAAAAAGCCAAATCGGTCCAGCTCAGCCAGCAGCTGATACCAAAGCACAGCAATACTAAGGCCAATTCCTACGCCTAAGGTGGCACCAAGCCATATACTTTCGGTTGCCTCATGTGAACCATGGCTGGTAAGTCCGTACAACAACAGATTAATACCGCACAGCACTGCTTGTGCTGATAGTGCAATTATTGCCGCGCTGCGGTGCCACTTCGCGGCCCCAGCAAAAAGCATCAGAGCTAACAACGTAAGACCATGTGCTGCAACAAACAACAACTCAAGGCCATTGCCCTCTGCAAGTTGAGTAATATCGCCAAGCCAGGGTGCCAACAGCAGCATTAGCAATAGTGACATCGCCGCTGATTGCAGCAACAACTTGCGTTTGCCGCTACGCTGTATACGCAATATCAGCGCCACTAGCAGCAATACCGGCAGCAACTCGCGGGTGTACACTAACACGGCATTAATCAACATGTGTCACCTGCTGCTGCCATTCTTGCTCTGGTACCGCAATTAATACGCCTTTGGCGCTGTCAGGATGGAAATCGCCAAAAAAGTCATACTCTCCGGCTTTAAGCGGGCCCAGATACAATACCGCTTCAGCCATTCCCAACACCACTTTCTCGCGATTTAAGGCAAAACTCTCAAACTCTTCCGGTGTGGCATCTTGGTTTATCAAACGAACTTTTATTTTCACGCCAGCAGGCACATGCAAATGAGAAGGACTAAACAGATGATCTTTAAGTACCAGCACAAACTCTTGCCGCGCCAGTACATTGAAGGGCAATAGTAATAAGGCAATATAACACCCGCGCAACAGCGACATCATAGCGGTAGCTCCACCCTAACCTTTAAACCACTGTCAAAGTCAGATTTTCCCAGGCTGATTTTGCCGTTATGCAACATGACAATATCCTTTACAATAGCTAACCCCAAGCCAGAGCCTGGCGCCCCGGAATGATGCCTGTCGCCACCTACCCGATAAAACCGGTTAAACACCTGCTGATATTCCTCCGGCGCAATACCCGGGCCCGAATCGGCAACTTCGAGTACGGCTGCATCCTCGGTGTGTGTTAGCGTCAATATTATCTGACCTTGTAACGGTGTATATTTTATCGCATTCCCCAATAAATTGGACACCAGCAACCGTAAGGCAAACTCGTCAGCTTTCACCTCAAGATGCTCTTCACCCTCGATGCTAATTTGCTGCCGCTTTTGCTCTAACTGACTATACCAGTCAGCCACAACGTCACGACACAGCGCCGCCCAATCCAGAAGTTTAGTTTTTGCCTGAAAGTTATCCGGATGCGTGCGGTTAAGCAACATAATTTGTTCAATAAGATGACGCATCCGCTCCACCCCTTTCTGCAGCGCCACCATATTCTCATCTTTATCTGACATACCCTGCTGCTTCCAGTGGGTAAGCGCATTAAATAAGGTGATTTCCAACACACTTAGCGGTGTGCGTAACTCGTGTGCAACATCGGATGCAAAACGCTTCTCGCGGGCAAAAGCCCCCGATAAACGCTCAAACAAACTGTTTGTTGAGCTTAATACCGGCTTAAGCTCTGCTGGTACCTGCGTTAAGGTTACCGGTGTTAACTCATTCGCTTTACGTGACGTTAGCTGCGTAGAAAACTCATGCAAGGGGCGCAGCGCACGGCTTACCACTAGCCAAATTAACAGTGCCTGAAACGGCAAACTCAATACTACAGGATAAATAGAAGCGGTAATCACCTCATCAGCCAGTTGTAAACGCTGCTGCAGCGGTTGGGCTACCATAACTTGCGAATTGTTCTCACTATGTTGCAGATACACCCGCCAACGCTTACCCGAAAAGTTCTGTTCTGAAAAACCTTCCGGCGCCTTGAGTCGTTCACGAGGCGCTTGTTCACTGGCATAGGTGACCTTCCCTTGCTGGACAAGCTGAATTGCCAAACCTTGCCCAGACTGAGGCGCCTGCATTTGATATTGATTAAGAATTGCCGCTGCAACCAGTTCTAAGTCTTGGTCAAACAGCTCTGCGGCACGGTCGGCGCTTAAGCGATAACTCTGCAAAGCAGCCAAAAAACTGGTTAACACCAATACCGCAATTAACACCGAAATAAGGTAACGCCGAACCGAGGTCATGGCCGGCTAATGCTATAACCTACCCCGCGCACGGTGCGGATAAAGTCGGTAGGTAATTTCTTTCGCAAATTTGAAATATGCACTTCCAGAGCATTACTGGCCACTTCTTCACCCCAGCTGTATAAACTGGCTTCCAGCTGTTCGCGGGTTTTAATACGACCAGCCGATTCCATCAACTCTTTTAACAACACGTACTCGCGTCGGGACAAAGACACCGTATTATCAGCAACACTAACCTGCATCGAGGTACTATCCAACTCGACCTCGCCACAGCGAATTAAATGACTGGATGCGGTACCCTGACGCCGCTCTATTACCCGTAGCCTGGCAAACAATTCAGGTGCGGCAAAGGGTTTTACCAAATAGTCGTCGGCACCGTAATCTAAGCCTTTAATCCTGTCTTCAATACCATCACGGGCAGTGAGAATTAATACTGGCATGCGCGGCCATTTTTGCCGTAATTGCTTAAGCACAGACAAGCCATCAATGTCCGGCAAGCCTAAATCTAAAATTACCGTATCGCAATCGCCGGCACGGGCCACTGCCAGTGCTTGCTGGCCGGTACTTACTGCATTTACCGCAAAGCCTTGGCCTGTTAACGCTTGCTGCAAACCGTCCCGCAGCGCAATATCATCTTCAACCAGCAGTAAACGCATTGTTTCCTCTTTTTTAATACACGTAACATTAAATAGGTTATTTAAGCTTTTTAGTCAGCTTACGCTCCAGCGCAGCAATCTCTTGCTGCCGCCCACTATCAGCTAACAATCTATCTGGCCGCGCCGGGGCATGTTTCGCTAACTCAAGATAACGCATTGCTGCTTTATAGTCGCGCTCTTCCAGTAAAAATTCCGCATAAAAATAATTTGGATCAATACCTTGGGGATTTAATTCAACAGCTTTTGTTAACATAGCCCGGGCTTTTTTATCACTGCCAAAACCAACAGGCCAACCTGGCACTTTGTAGTACAACACACCTAAGCTGGTGTACGCTGAACCTTGCAATGCGGTATCATCCAACGCAATAGCCTGCTCCAAATCCGCTTTTGACTGTTTAGTTAGCGACAACGCCCCTAAGCCACCTTTTGCTCCGGCATAACTTGAAGCAATAATGCCACGCCAGATATAGGCTTCAGCTTTGTCAGTATTGGCTTGCACCACGGCATCGGCTTGTTGTAACAAGGCCTCAAACGCTGACTCGCGTTGCCCTTCATCCAACTGGTAATTCACCTCAGCCCAGCGCTGTTGTAGCGGTTTAATATCATCCAGTACATCTGCGTGCACGGCACTACCGGATAATAGCAAGACTGACGCCAGTATCAATTTAATGTTCATATTACACCTCCGCACTGTTTTTTACGCCAGTGCCTATAAAAAACTGTTTTATTTGTTTTAACTTACCGCTGAGGGCATGATCGACAACCGCTGGAAACAGCGCGTTTACTCTGACAAACACATTCTCAGCCATACCAAGAAAACGACGTGGACGACCTCCTTGCAGCTGTTCAACTAAGGCTTTTGCCACAAAATCGGCGGTGTCTACTCCCTGCCCTAATGCCTGGTTTAATGCATCTACCTGTGGCGAATTAATTGCGGTGCGGGTGGCTCTGGGCGCTAAATAAAGCACCCTGACACCGGTATCTGCCAGCTCGCGTTTTAACGCTTCGGTGTAGCCACGCAAACCAAACTTAGTAGCACAGTAGCCGGTAAAACCGGCATAACCTATGCTGCCAAACGTGGATCCCACATTTAAAATAGTACCTTTGGTTAGGCGCAGCATAGGTAAAAACAGCTGCGTAAGCAGCATAGGAGACAATAAATTGGTATTAACAAGGGTTTGCAGCTGCTGATCATTTGCGGCACTAAACTGGCTAATACCGGCGTTATTAATTAACATATCTATGCCGCCTAACTGCTGACAATAAGCTAGCAATGCCCGGCGGGTGGCGTCATCGGTTAAGTCGCCAGCAAAGGTGTTAATTTTTTCCGGAGCTAATCCGGCTAATTTATTTAACATAAGACTATCGCGCCCGGTGATAATAACCTTAGCACCGCAAACCAGTAACTGTTGTAACACAGCCTGGCCAATACCCCCGGTCGCGCCTGTAAGCAGTATGCGTTTATCGTCCAGTTTATTCATGCGGCTTGCTCCTGTTTATTAAGGCCGTGCGGCGTTTCAAGTGAACGAAACACATCACCGTATAGACGGTAAAAACGCTTGGCTGCATGCACAATAACGGCCTGATCTTCTTGCGCAGTAATGTTGTTCATCAGGTTTTCATAAAATTTAATGTGTTCTTGATCTAACGCCCCGTGAGAGTTCAGATAAGAAAAGGCTTTACGCGGTAAACCCAGTTTGCCGGCAATGTGTGACGCGGCCTGCTCGGCCAGATTGATAGAAGTGCCTTCTAACACCAGCACCATACCAAAAAAGGCTAAAGGGTTGGTTCGTCTTATAGCATCGTAGGCATAAGACACCATCATTTCGGTAGCAAATGCGGGGGTACTGGCCCGGGCCTGTTGTTTATCAAAACCACAGGCGGCGATATCATTAAGCACCCACTCCTGGTGGCCTAATTCCTCTTCAATATATTCAGCTACGGCTTCGCGCAACCATTCTTTTTCTTCTGGCAACTGGGCCCCCACCGCCATCAGCAGGGGTACGGTGTGCTTAACATGATGATAAGCCTGCAGCAAAAACGCGACATAATGATCCAAGGTAAAATCGCCATCAAAACATCGCTTAATCATAGGTGCACTTAACAAGTACTGACGTTCTTCGCTGGTTGCTTCAAGCAGGGATTGATAAAAGTTCATACTTGTCTCCTGTAAACAGTGCTGAAATTTGTGGTGCATAACATTGTTCTATACGGCTGCGTCGCAGTCGGCCATTGTCGGTAAGGGTGCTGTGTTGCACACTAAAAGGTGCCGCCAAGCGATGGTAACTTACAACTCTTGCATAATCAGGCAGTTGCAAATTTACTTTTGCCACAACCTCATCTAGTTTGATATCGCTAACCTCAGCTGGCGCAAATAATAGTGCGCCGCAATAGGGCTGCGCATCTCCGAGTAACATCGCCTGTTGTACTACGCCGCTATCGGTTAGCGCCGTTTCTACCCATTCAGGTGAAATATTCCGGCCAAAACTGTTAATCAGCATATTTTTACGTCTGCCTAAAATGCGCAGCGCACCATGCGCAGTCCACTCGGCAAGATCCCCAGTGTAAACCTGCTGAGTAGCCGAATGAGCCTCGCCCAGATAACCAAGAAACGGCGTATTCACTACAAGCTCACCATTAATAATTTGCACATCCCGACATGCCAGTGGCTGTCCAACGCTTTCGGTCGCGTATTTAGGCGGTGTGTCTGACAACGCTACCACGGAGCCGCATTCACTCAGGCCATAACCTTGATAAACCGGCAGCCCAAGTGATGCGGCTTTTTTCATTAACGCCGGTGACACATAGGCACCACCCACAGCAATAAACTCCAAACTAGTGGGTACCGTCCAGCCTTGCGAAGCAGCCTGGATCAGCATTTTTAACAGTTCGGGCACTAAGATCAGGCTTTTCGGTTGCTGCGCACTAATCAGTTGCAATAAGCGCTGTGGCGCGGTTAACCGGCTACCACTGAAGCCTCTGAGTGCATCAGGTGCTACGATGACATCGCCGCCTGCCAATAAAGGCGCATAAACCCCGGCAATGTTTTCTAATAAGGTGGGCAGTGGCAATAAACATAGATGGCGGGCTCTACTCTCGCTGATATGCTCAACCCGTGCTTTTAATGCTAAAGCGACATCAAGTTGACTGCGGGCGGATAAACACACGCCTTTAGGGTCGCCAGTTGAGCCTGACGTAAAGGTGATTTTCTGGGTACCAGCAGCAACCATAACATTGCTATTGACCTCACGGCGATATAACAACAAACCGTCGAACTCTTCCAGTAAGGTACAAGCGACATCGGTAATTTCAACATCGCTTAACCACAAATTTGGCTGCAATTTGGTGAGCACCGCGCTGCGCTGCACTTCACTTAAATAGGTGGGTAACGGCGTTAATAAAATACCGGCGGTTAAACAGGCTAAATCCACTAGTATCCAGTTAATGCCGCTATCAGCTGTTAACACTACGCGGCAGCCTTCATAACCCAACAGTAACGTCTGCCATTGCTGAACCCGACGTTGGATGGCTGCACTGTCTAACGTAAAATTATTACTAGCGTCGATAAGACGCGCTGAATCAGCGAGGGTAAATTGCATTATTGAGCCTCCTTTAACGTGTCAACCAGGGTATGCAGTTGCGGCCAGTGACGGAAAATGAGTTGTTGCAAACGAGGATCAGTTTGAATACGGCCTGCGGCCTGAGCGACAGATAGTACGCATACCTTTGGTTTAGATTGGTAATAACTGCCCCACTCTGCTGCTTTATCGCCAAGACAATCAGCGGTCGCATCAGCCACTTCAGTCAATGCAATACCATGGCGGGTTAATAAGCGTTTAAGATCTGCCGTGGCGGCAAATAACAACTGCTGAATATTCAGTTGATAAAGCGCTTGCACCATTAACACAAACAATTGCATTAATGCCTGGCAGTTTTGCGCGTATAAATGGCCTATTTCTGCAATGCCTGAGCGAAGGCAGGCAATATTATGCTGTTGTAAAATCTGCTCAGCTGGAGCAGATAAATATTGCTCAGTGAATAACGTGGCACTGGCAAAGCGAATACCTAGCGCAGCTTGCCAAATGTCTGCCAACGCTACGCCCAGCAAATGCGGCATAAACTGCGTAACGTGGGCTTGATAATGCGTGGCAAAGCCGTCGGCGATAAAGCATTGCAATGGTGCGCGCTGAGTATGTTGAGGCTCAATCAGATGCAACACACCATGCACTGCCTGACTAGAGGCGTTAACATTGGCTGCATCAAGGGTAAGTTGTGGCGTACTAAAATCGACGATTCCGGTACGGTTAAACGTTTGGGCACTTCGCATCTGACTGGTCATAACGGACTCCTGTGTTACCGTTATAACCAGTGTGCAATAGCAAACTTAAATTAATCTTAAGGACAAATAAAAAACATAACTTTTACTATAAAATGGTTTTTACCTTGCCATATAGCAGATGGTCGACTGCCGCGATGCAATGTTCAAGCCGGCTGTAATAATCTGTCTCAGCAATAACAACAAAGGCGTCAGTATTAAAACCATACTGTCTATACAGCTTAAGCAGTTGTTCAAAACTAACATCACGCACCCCTTGCTCGCCAAGTTCACGCATGCCATCGGCAACCCAAGGTACTGTTGGTTTTAGTGCTATAACTAAATCGTACTTTGACGGCTCAATAAAGCTTTCCACTCTGTTGGCTACCGAGCCCAAAAACACCTGACTAAAAAAAGCGGTTACCACCGCATCCGTGTCAAAAAAGCACACTTTGTTAGCCGTGCGTAGCGCCTTTAAGTCCTGTTCATATTGCAAATGGGTAATACGGTTAAAATCTTCCAGATCAAATAAATTGCCATTGCCGCCAACCACATCGTGTTGATAATCCCGGCCGAGTTCTTCAGACCAGGAGCTACAATACACTTTCGCTAATTTGCGGGTTAAGGTGGTTTTACCGCATGACTCAGGACCGGTAATTAACACTTTACGGGCAAAAAACGGCCTGGCCGCACCGGCAATGTAATCCCAATGCCGGTAAGGTTGCTCACGAATTTCAGTACCACTAATTGGCCACTGCGTGCGTTCTGGATCCAGTACACGGTAGTCGACATCAGGAAAATGTTGCTTGTGGCCGTCGCGATAACTTTCCTCACCGCCAAAAATAACGCCAAAAGGTTCTGGCACTGTTTGCGTCAACAACGTGGCATAGTCGCCCCAACCTTGTGGAAAAGGTGCCATGGCGTCTTCGTTTTGCAATAACACGACTATTTCAAGCCCCTGCAATTCTTGCGACAACCAACGCTGACGTAACACACCACTTATATAATTAAGGCCCGCTCTGTTACAAAGTTCGCCATCTTCAATACACCGCTCACTAACGACCACATACAGTTTTTCACACAGCGCATGCGCGCGCAGTATGGCGGTAATGTGACCACGGTGTGGTGGTAAAAACTTGCCGGGGAAAACGCCAACGTTCATTGAGATATCGTCATCAGTTAAGTTACACATATTACACCGCACTTCAACGCAGTATAAAAGGCTACAGCAGATATTTATCAACCATGGCTAAAGAATGGCAACACGAATGGCAGCAAGATTGGCAACAAGAACAGCAACAAAAAATGGTGGCAATAAAAAAACCCGCCATAAAGACGGGTTTTTACACTGCTAAACTTAGCTGTTACCAGCCAGTGATTTCTTTCAGTGCTTTACCGATGTCCGCTAAGCTCTTAACGGTTTTTACGCCAGCATCTTCCAATGCAGCGAACTTCTCATCAGCAGTACCTTTACCACCAGAGATGATAGCGCCGGCATGGCCCATACGCTTACCTGCTGGTGCAGTTACACCGGCAATGTAAGATACGACAGGCTTAGTCACGTGTTGCTTGATATAAGCAGCCGCTTCTTCTTCAGCTGAACCACCAATTTCACCGATCATTACGATCGCTTCAGTTTGTGGATCTTCCTGGAATAATTTCAGGATATCGATGAAGTTAGAACCTGGAATTGGGTCGCCACCGATACCAACACAGGTAGACTGGCCAAAACCGTAATCGGTTGTTTGCTTAACCGCTTCGTAAGTCAGTGTGCCTGAACGCGACACAATACCTACTTTACCTGGCTGGTGAATGTGGCCTGGCATAATACCAATTTTACATTCGCCCGGTGTGATAACGCCTGGGCAATTAGGGCCAATTAACACTACACCTAACTCGTCACATTTCACTTTAGCATCCAACATATCTAATGTTGGGATACCTTCAGTGATACAGACGATTAACTTAATGCCGCCGTTTGCCGCTTCAAGAATAGAGTCTTTACAGAATGCAGCTGGAACGTAGATCACAGATGCGGTTGCACCCGTTGCTGCTACTGCTTCATTAACGGTATTAAATACAGGTAAACCTAAATGCGTTTGACCGCCTTTACCTGGTGTAACACCACCAACCATCTTAGTACCGTAAGCAATGGCTTGCTCAGAGTGGAACGTACCCTGTGCACCGGTAAAACCCTGACAAATTACTTTGGTATCTTTATTAATTAAAACGCTCATTGCTTACCCCTTATGCCTTAGCCGCTGCTGCAACAACTTGCTTGGCAGCGCCAGTCAGGTCTGTATCAGCGATAATGTTCAGGCCGCTTTCCTGCAGTACTTTAGCGCCCAGTTCAGCATTGTTACCTTGTAAGCGAACAACAACAGGAACTTTAACACCAACTTCTTTAACCGCACCGATCACACCTTCAGCAATCATATCGCAACGCACGATACCGCCGAAAATGTTGATGAAAACAGCTTTAACCGCAGTGTCAGACAGGATAATTTTAAACGCTTCAACAACGCGCTCTTTAGTCGCACCGCCGCCAACGTCTAAGAAGTTAGCCGGTTGGCCACCGTGCAGCTTAACGATGTCCATAGTACCCATTGCCAGGCCTGCACCGTTAACCATACAACCAATGTCGCCGCCTAAGGCAACATAGTTCAGTTCCCACGATGCAGCGTGTGCTTCACGTGGATCTTCTTGTGATGGATCCTGCATAGCTTTTAATTCTGGATGACGGTATAACGCATTACCATCGATAACCAGTTTGGCATCTAAACAGTGTAAGTCACCAGCTGGTGTAATAACCAACGGGTTTACTTCTAATAAGGCTAAGTCTTTTTCCTGGAACAGTTTGGCAAGACCCATGAAAATTTTCACGAATTGGTTAACTTGCTTGCCTTCAAGACCTAGTTTGAATGCTAACTCGCGACCCTGGTATGGCTGAGCTCCAACCAATGGATCAACAGCCGCTTTCAGAATTTTTTCTGGTGTTTCGTGGGCAACAGTTTCAATTTCCACGCCACCTTCAGTAGAAGCCATAAACACGATACGACGTGAAGAGCGGTCTACTACTGCACCTAAGTACAGTTCTTTAGCGATATCAGTACAGGTTTCAACCAAAATACGGCTTACAGGCTGACCTTTTTCGTCTGTCTGATACGTAACCAGGTTTTTACCAAGCCATTTTTCTGCGAAAGCTTTGATGTCTTCTTTTGTCTTAACCAGTTTCACACCGCCCGCTTTACCGCGACCACCAGCGTGAACCTGAGCCTTAACAACAAACATATCGCCGCCGATTATATCTGCAGCTGCTACCGCTTCTTCTACTGTAGCTGCGGCGATGCCTTTAGATACAGGCAAACCATATTGGGCAAACAGTTGTTTACCCTGATACTCGTGCAAATTCATGGCTATTTTCCGTTCATTTGAATATGGAGGCTGGCCACTATGGTCAGCCTGAGATAGATCGGCACATATTATAGTGCCAATCGGTTCAATAAAAAATGCCGTTGTAGCAAAACAACAGCATTTTCACTTACTTTTTCTGAATAATTAGATATCCAGCAGAATACGTGTTGGATCTTCCAGTAACTCTTTAATGGTTACCAGGAAACCAACCGACTCTTTACCATCGATAATACGGTGATCATAAGACAGTGCCAGGTACATCATTGGCAGAATTTCCATTTTGCCATCAACAACCATCACACGGTCCTGAATTTTGTGCATACCTAAAATGGCAGACTGTGGTGGGTTGATAATAGGCGTTGACATTAATGAGCCAAATACACCACCGTTAGTGATAGTAAAGTTACCGCCCGTTAAGTCGTCCATGGCTAATTTGCCATCACGGCCTTTTAACGCCAGCTCTTTAATGGCTTTTTCAATTTCTGCCAGGTTCATTTTATCGCAATCACGTAGCACAGGTGTTACCAAACCACGTGGTGTAGATACGGCAATGCTAACATCGAAATAGTTGTGGTAAACAATATCATCGCCATCAATGGCGGCATTAACTTCAGGGAAACGCTTTAATGCTTCTGTTACCGCTTTAACGTAGAACGACATAAAACCTAAACGGATACCGTGACGTTTTTCAAATACGTCTTGATACTGTTTACGCAGGTCCATAATAGGCTTCATGTTAACTTCGTTAAACGTGGTCAACATTGCGGTAGAGTTTTTCGCTTCCAACAGACGGTTTGCAATAGTTTTACGCAGACGTGTCATTGGTACACGCTTCTGGCTACGATCACCAGCAACAGCAGGCGCGGCAGCCGGAGCAGCAGCTTTAGCGGGTGCAGCAGAAACAAACTTCTCTACATCTTCTTTAGTAACACGGCCATTTTTGCCAGTGCCTTTAATTTTGCTGGCATCTAAGCCTTTTTCAGCAATCATGCGGCGGACTGACGGGCTTAATGCGTCATCATTACTGTCATCTGAGCTAGCAGGCGCTGCATCCGTTTTTGTATCATCTTGTTTTGCCGGTGCGTCATCTTTTTTCGCCGCAGGCGCGCCACCGGCTTCCATTTTACCGATAACTTCTTCTGCCGTTACCGTTGCACCTGAGTCATGAATGATTTCACCCATAACGCCATCGGCCTGCGCGACAACTTCTAGTACCACTTTGTCGGTTTCAATATCAACTAATACCTGGTCGCGTGTTACGGCTTCGCCAGTTTTAACGTGCCAGGTGGCGATGGTTGCGTCTGCAACAGATTCTGGAAGTACGGGTACTTTAATTTCCACTTTTTCACCTTTTACCGGTTGGTCTAATTTTGGTAACCGGCTCTATTAAAGAGCCGGATAATATCTTATTTAATAGTCAGTGCGTCGTTAATCAGCGCCTGCTGCTGCTTGTTGTGCACAGACAGGTAACCTACTGCAGGTGATGATGAAGCATCACGTCCTGCATACGTCAGACTACCCGCTTTTGGAATTGCAGCACGGAAATGGTGCTGACTGCAGTACCATGCACCCTGATTTTGAGGTTCTTCCTGACACCAGACAAAATCGGTAACATGCTGATACTGGCTTAGTACTTCTGCCATTTCTTCGTGCGGGAACGGATACAACTGTTCAACACGAACAATAGCTACATCGCTTTGCTCACGCTTACGACGCTCTTCCAGCAACTCGTAGTATACTTTACCGCTACAAAACACCACACGCTTAACGTCAGTGGGTTTGATATCATCGATCTCACCAATCACATTATGAAACTTGCCAGCAGCAAGTTCTTCTAACGTAGACGTTGCCAAAGGATGACGTAACAACGACTTAGGCGACATAACAATAAGTGGACGACGCATTGGGCGAACCATCTGGCGGCGTAACATATTAAACACTTGCGCTGGTGTCGTTGGTACACAAACCTGCATATTGTGATCAGCACATAACTGCAAGAAACGTTCTAATCGTGCTGAAGAGTGTTCAGGACCTTGCCCCTCATAACCATGCGGTAAAAGCAAAGTTAAACCACATAAACGGCCCCATTTCTGCTCACCAGAACTTAAGAATTGGTCAATGACCACTTGGGCGCCGTTGGCAAAATCACCAAACTGGCCTTCCCAAATAACCATCGCGCGAGGCTCTGCTGTGGCATAGCCATATTCAAACGCCAAAACCGCCTCTTCTGACAACGCCGAATCATAAACCTGAAATGGTCCCTGCTCATCGTTGATGTGTTCCAGCGGCGTGTAGGTGTTACCGTCGGTCTGATTGTGCAGTACAGCATGACGGTGGAAAAAGGTACCACGACCCGAATCCTGCCCTACAATACGAATACGGCTCCCTTCAGCAACCGTTGAGGCATACGCCAGAATTTCAGCAAAGCCCCAGTCAATTTTCTTCTCACCCGCCAACATTAAAGCGCGGTCTTCGTAAACACGGCCAACCTGACGTTGTAGCGTATGTGACTCAGGAATATGGGTCGCTTTTTTGCCTAAATCAACCAACTTTTCTACTGTCACGCTAGCGTCATAGGTTGCGTCCCAATCGTGGCCCAAAAACGGTGTCCAATCTACAGACGTTTCTGTCATTGGTCGCCACTCTTCAACAACGCAGTCACCTTTATCTAGCGCATCACGATATTGCTCTGTCATCTCACTAATTTGTTCAGTGGTGAATAAGCCTTCTGCTACCAATTTTTTGGCATAGATTTCACGTGGTATCGGGTGTTTTTTAATTTTCTGATACATCAATGGCTGAGTGGCATTTGGCTCGTCAGCTTCGTTATGACCGTTACGGCGATAACACACCAGGTCAATAACTACATCCCGCTTAAAAGTATTGCGATAATCTACCGCCAGTTGAGCAACAAATATTACGGCTTCAGGATCATCACCATTCACATGGAAAATTGGTGCCTGAACCATTTTTGCGATATCAGTACAATATTCAGTTGAACGCGTATCTTCTGGATTAGACGTGGTAAAACCCACTTGATTATTAATAACCAAGCGAATAGTACCGCCAACCTTAAAGGCACGGGTTTGCGAAATATTGAAGGTTTCAGCGACTACACCTTGCCCCGCAAACGCCGAGTCTCCGTGAATAGTAATAGGTAATGCCAGCGAGCCGTCGGTGCAACCACGACGGTCTAAACGCGCGCGTACTGAACCAATAACCACAGGATTAACAATTTCCAGATGCGAGGGGTTAAACGCAAGCGCTAAGTGTACATTGCCGCCTGAGGTTTCAAAATCTGACGAGAAACCCATGTGATATTTCACATCACCGGCGCCAACTACTTCATATTTACCTGCAAACTCATCAAACAACTTAGACGGGTTTTTACCCAGTACGTTAACAAGCGTATTTAACCGGCCACGGTGCGCCATACCAATTACGCAATCTTTAGCGCCCTGCTCACCGGCGCGGTGAATCATCGCTTTAAGCATCGGTACCATGGCGTCGCCGCCTTCTAAACCAAAACGCTTAGCACCAGGAAATTTAGCAGAAAGATATTTTTCTAAACCATCGGCAGCAACTAACCCTTTAAGAATACTGGTCTTAGTTGTTTTATCATACGAAGGTGTTGACTGAACCGACTCTAAGCGCTGTTGGATCCAGCGTTTTTCATCAGTAGAGACAATGTGCATATATTCCGCACCGATAGAACCACAATAGGTTTTCTCCAATGCCTTGTGCAACTCGCCTAATTTCATTGTCTCTTTGCCAATGGCAAGTGATCCAACATTGAACTCGGTATCGTAATCACTTTCAGACAGGTCGTGATAAGACAATTCAAGATCACGTACACGTGATTGCTTCCACAAACCTAGTGGATCAAGATTGGCTTGCTGATGGCCGCGAAAGCGGTACGAATTAATCAGCTGCAGCACTTTAACTTGACGATTGTCGGAGGCAGTACCTGAGTTAACCACCACCACTTCGCGGTGTTTATTCCGGGCTAATTCAGCGAATTGTTGTCGAACGTCTGAGTGACGGGTTTCAAGATCGACACCGTCGAGTTTAGGCAACTTAGCAAAAAACTCACGCCATTCGTCACCGACGCTGGTAGGTTCAGCTAAGTAGGATTCATACAGCTCATCGACGTAGGCCATGTTGCCACCGCCAAGATGAGAAGACTCGAGCCACGCCTTCATTACACCTTCGTGCATTTAGTTTCCCTTAATTTCCGCGCACCTGGAAAAAGTAGCAAAAAAACAGCCTGTTCGCAGGTTACCAGGCTGTTTTTCATTCACATATCAAAAAAGGGCGCATTACAGCGCCCGGTTCAACAACATAGATTTAATCTGACCAATCGCTTTAGTTGGGTTTAACCCTTTAGGACATACGTTAACGCAGTTCATGATGCCATGGCAGCGGAATACGCTGAACGCATCATCCAAATCGTTTAAACGTTGTTCTGTTGCAGTATCACGGCTGTCGGCCAAAAAGCGATACGCATGAAGCAAACCAGCTGGTCCAATAAACTTATCCGGGTTCCACCAGAACGACGGACAAGACGTGGAACAACATGCACACAAAATACACTCGTATAACCCATCAAGCTTAGCA
Source organism: Rheinheimera baltica (assembly GCF_030731985.1). Taxonomy (NCBI): domain Bacteria; kingdom Pseudomonadati; phylum Pseudomonadota; class Gammaproteobacteria; order Chromatiales; family Chromatiaceae; genus Rheinheimera; species Rheinheimera baltica. The sequence continues at coordinate 38,596 of NZ_JAPJDY010000011.1, read as the reverse complement.
CGCTCTTCTGGAGATTGCAGAAACTCACCAGCTGGAGGCAACTTACCGTCATTGATGAGGTAAGGCTTCACTTTTTCATACTGAGTATAAAACTGACTCATGTCGACGACTAAGTCGCGCACAACCGGCAAACCGGGTAAAGGGCGAACAACAATTTTGCCTCCCTTCAAACCTACAGCAGACAAAGGCGTAATACACGCTAAGCCATTTTTACCGTTCATGTTCAAACCATCTGAACCACACACGCCTTCGCGGCAGCTGCGACGGAATGATAACGAGGGATCTTGCTCTTTAAGCTTAATCAATGCATCTAACACCATCATATCCCGGCCTTCCGGGTTATCCAGTGTGTAATCCTGCATGCGCGGCGCTTTGTCGACATCAGGGTTGTAACGATATACGGAGATAACTAACTTCTTCATCGCTGTGCCCTCTTAGTAATTACGTGCTTTAGGCGGGAAAGCATCACGGAACTTAGGTTCCATGTTAACTTTACGCTTAATCATCGACTCAGTATCTGGCGAATAAACGCTGTGGCATAACCAGTTGGCGTCATCACGGTCCGGGAAGTCAAAACGAGCATGTGCACCACGGCTTTCTGTACGGAAATTCGCAGCCACGGCCGTAGAAAAAGCGGTTTCCATCAGGTTATCAAGCTCCAGACATTCAATACGCGCGGTATTGAAATCTGAACTCTTGTCATCCAGACGGGCAAACTTCAGACGTTCACGGATTTCTTTGAGTTGCTCTAAACCTTCAGCCATGGCTTTACCTTCACGAAATACCGAGAAGTTAAGTTGCATACATTGCTGTAAGTCTTTCTTAATTTGCACCGGGTCTTCACCCTGACCAGGTTTGGAATCTTCCCAACGCTTGGTACGGGCTAATGCCGCATCAATATCTGACTGGCTTGCAGCACGTGCCTCTGCAGTAGCCGCTAAAGCTTCACCTAAATGCAGGCCGGTAGCGCGTCCAAATACCACTAAATCAAGTAGTGAGTTACCACCTAAACGGTTCGCACCATGTACAGATACACAGGCAATTTCACCACAAGCGAATAAACCAGCGACAATTGGCTCAGAACCATCCGCCTTAGGCGATATGACTTGACCATGCACATTAGTAGGAATACCGCCCATCATATAGTGACAGGTTGGTATAACCGGAATGGGTTCTTTAACCGGGTCAACGTGAGCAAAAGTACGAGATAATTCACAAATACCTGGCAGACGGCTCTCAAGTACTTCTGCGCCTAAGTGATCAAGTTTAAGCTTAATGTGTGGACCCCATGGGCCATCACATCCGCGACCTTCACGAATTTCAGTCATCATTGAACGTGCTACTACGTCACGGCCGGCTAAATCTTTCGCATTTGGCGCATAACGTTCCATGAAACGCTCGCCATCTTTGTTTAGCAAGTAACCGCCTTCACCGCGACAACCTTCTGTCACCAGCGTTCCAGCACCGGCAATACCGGTTGGGTGGAATTGCCACATTTCCATATCTTGCAACGGTACGCCAGCACGCAAAGCCATACCTACACCGTCACCCGTATTGATGTGAGCATTAGTAGTAGAAGCATAAATACGACCAGCACCACCGGTGGCTAGTACAGTAGCCTTGGCTTTAAAGTAAACAATTTCACCAGTTTCAATATCAATAGCGGTACAACCCACAACGGCACCGTCTTGGTTTTTAACCAAATCCAGTGCATACCACTCAGAAAACACCTGAGTTCTGTTTTTTACGTTTTGTTGATACAGCAAATGCAATAAGGCATGGCCTGTACGGTCAGCTGCTGCTGCAGTACGCGCCGCTTGCTCGCCACCAAAATTCTTTGACTGACCACCAAATGGACGCTGATACACGCGGCCATTTTCTAAACGTGAAAATGGCAAGCCCATGTTTTCTAATTCAGTTATTGCTTCAGGGCCAGTTTTACACATGTATTCAATAGCGTCCTGGTCACCGATATAATCGGAGCCTTTAACAGTATCAAACATGTGCCATTCCCAGTTATCTTCATGGCTATTGCCCAATGCAACGGTAATACCGCCTTGAGCAGACACCGTATGAGAACGGGTAGGAAACACTTTAGATAATAATGCGCAGGTTAAACCTGATTCGGTAATTTGCAGTGCTGCACGCATGCCCGCACCGCCGGCGCCAATTACAATGGCGTCAAATTCTCTTACTGGAATAGTCACTTAGGCACCCCACAGAACAAACAGGCCAACCGCAACATATGCGAAAGCCAGGGCATAAAGGAAAAATTGTAATACTGCACGCATCGCAGCTGACTTAACATAGTCTGTGATGACCTGCCACAAGCCAATACGGGTATGTACAGCAATAGACACTAACGCTAATAAGGTAAACACCTTTACCAGTACGTTGGCGAATAAACCGTGCCATACGTCAAAGGTGATTTCCGGGGTGCAAATAAAGAAACCCAGAATAAAAACGCTATACAGCGCCAGCACAATTGCTGTTGCCCGCAACGATACATAATCCTGGACGCCATCGCGTTTCAGGCTTGCCTGATTCAGAACCATAACCATACTCCTGCTAGTACTGCTAATACGATCCACACCGCAATCGTAATTTTCGCGCTTAAATTACCTGATTTAAGCTCTTCCCAGTGCCCCATATCCATAACAAGATGGCGTATACCGCCCACCAGGTGATAGATAAGAACAGTGATAGTGCCCCAAGCAATAAATTTAGCCAGGTGAGACGTCATTAGTGCTTTAACATAGTCAAAGCTCTGCTGATCTTGAAGCGAATACGCCCAAGCCCAGATAACGAATACCAGAGCAAAGAACAATGCTACGCCGGTAACACGGTGCAGAATTGACGCTATGGCAGGTGCCGGAAACGATATGGTAGAGAGGTCTAGATTTACTGGTCTTTGTTTTTTCACAGTGCTTGCCCATCGATGCCCATAATCGAGCTCTTGTTGTCATTGTCGTTGTCATTGCTGTATAAACAGTCAACACCCAAACCCTATACACTTTATTGCCCAAACTGGATCAGTGCTGACATATCAGCAAAAAAAAGCAAAAAGTGCTTGCTGAGTGAACTGTTTAAAAACCGCAATAGTATATATTTCGTAAGTCGTTATTACAATTTTTGTTTAGTTTTACTCGAAAAAATCCGTATTTGGAACATTACACATTTTACACCTTAGAGCAATAATACTAGAGTCGAATACTTATTGAGCAAAAACGCATTAAAATTGACTTTCAGGGGTCGTTTGCAGGTAGAATGGCGACCAATTTGCTAAATTCCTTTAACCCGATACTACAACAACAGGAGAAATCCAATGGCAGATAAAAAGGCCGTCGTGCAGATCGATGGGAAATCGTTCGAGTTGCCAATCTATTCTGGCAGCACCGGCACTGACGTAATTGATGTTCGCGCCTTGGGTCAGCATGGTTACTTCACCTTCGATCCGGGTTTTATGTCTACCGGTTCTTGTGAATCTAAAATCACCTATATCGATGGCGACAATGGCGTGTTATTACATCGCGGTTATCCTATAGAGCAGCTGGCTGATCATTCCGACTACCTGGAGCTGTGCTACCTGTTATTAGAAGGTGAACTCCCCAGCGCAGAAAAATATAATCACTTTAAACACACCATTACTCGCCACACCATGGTGCATGAGAAAATCGCGGCCTTTTTTCAGGGCTTCCGCGTAGATGCTCACCCTATGGCGATGTTATGTGGTGTTGTAGGTGCAATGTCGTCATTTTACCATTCTGATTTAGACATTAATGACCCGGCACAGCGTAAACGTAGCGCGCATCGCTTAATCGCAAAGATGCCAACGTTATCTGCTATGGCTTACAAGTACACCGTAGGTCAACCGTTTGTCTATCCGCGCAACGAATTAAGCTATTCAGAAAACTTCCTGCATATGATGTTTTCTGTTCCAGCGGAAGATTACACCGTAAGCCCGATACTGGCCAAAGCTATGGACCGTATCTTTATGTTACATGCTGACCATGAACAAAATGCTTCAACGTCGACAGTACGTTTAGCTGGCTCATCAGGCGCTAACCCTTACGCCTGTATTGCGGCCGGTGTTGCATCCCTGTGGGGCCCTGCCCACGGTGGCGCTAATGAAGCCTGTTTGAAAATGTTACAGCAAATTGGATCGGTTGATCGTATTCCAGAATTTGTTGCCCGTGCTAAAGACAAGAATGACTCATTCCGTCTGATGGGATTTGGCCACCGCGTTTACAAAAACTTTGACCCACGCGCCAAAGTTATGCGTGAAACCTGCCATGAAGTGTTGCAAGAACTCAACGTTAAAGACCCGTTGTTAGATGTGGCAATGGAATTGGAACGTATCGCACTGGAAGACCCGTACTTCATCGAGAAGAAATTGTACCCGAACGTTGATTTCTACTCTGGCATCATTTTGAAAGCCATTGGTATTCCAACAAGCATGTTCACCGTGATTTTCGCCATGTCTCGCACTGTTGGCTGGATTTCTCACTGGGATGAAATGCTAGGTGAAAAAGGCCATAAAATTGGTCGACCGCGTCAGCTTTACACCGGATACACCGCACGAGATTTTCCCCCATTGAATAAGCGGTAATTTTCTCTTACACAAAAAGCGGCTTAGGTCGCTTTTTTCTTGCCTAATTTAACCTGCTGGTTTGCTCCTGTTAAAGAAAACAGGCAAAATCGCTCCATCTTAGTTCGCGGATCCCTGCCCCTATGCCTGTTTTTGATGTACAGCAGTTTCGCCAGCAGTTTTCTTTTTTTCAACACAACCCTGGCTGGGTCTATCTGGACAACGCTGCAACCATGCATAAACCCGATGCAGTTGTCAGTGCTATTAGCCAGTTTTATCAACAACACAATAGTAATGTACATCGGGGGGCACACCAATTAAGCCAGCAGGCAACGCGACTTTTTGAACAAGCTCGCACGACTGTTTGCCGGTATATAAATGCAAAATCATCAGAAGAAGTTATTTTTACCAGTGGTGCTACAGCTGCATTAAATCAAATTGCTTTCGGTTTAATGCACACAGTGCTTGGCGCTGGCGATCGCGTTTTACTAACGCAATTAGAACATCACGCCAATATTGTACCGTGGCAACTACATTGCCAGCGTTATGGTGTCATCATTGATGTTGTGCCGCTTACAGCCGATAACCAATTGGATATGACAGCGTATCAACAACTGCTTGAACGTAAACCTAAAGTAGTGAGTTTTAGTCATATTTCTAATGTATTAGGGCATATTCAACCCATAGACGCCATGTTAGCGCTAGCAAAAAAAGCGGGGGCTATTACCGTTGTCGACGGTGCGCAAGGTGTTGTTTACAAACAACCCGATATGCAGCAACTAGACTGTGATTTTTATGTTTTTTCTGGTCATAAACTCTACGGCCCGACCGGTATCGGTATACTGTATGGCAAAAAGGATTGGCTAGCACAACTAACGCCTATTTTTGCCGGCGGTGAGATGATTGAACAGGTAAGCTTTGTTAACACTACGTTTAATAAACTACCCTTTAAATTAGAAGCCGGTACGCCCAATATTGCTGGGGCTTTGGGCCTGGCTGCAGCCATTGATTGGTTACAACTCTATAACACTGAACAACTAATTCAGCATAAATTACTGTTATTAAAAGAATTCTATAATGGGTTGTCTGTAATAAAAGGCATAGATATTTTATCTTTGCCTGTGCATAATGCAGGCATAGTGGCATTAAATGTGAGTAATGAGCACCCTGCAGATGTGGCTGAATTATTAAATCAGCAATACATTGCAGTGCGTTCAGGCCAACATTGTGCTATGCCATTATTTAGTTATTTAGCGCGGCCTGGTGCAGTTAGGTGCTCTTTTGCCGCATACAATTCACTGGACGATGTAAACCGGTGTTTGCTTGCATTGGAGCAGGCTGTGGAGATATTAACTGCATGAAATTAGAACAATTATTAGCAGAAACTCGCTCCGCTTTAGTACAGATTAATGAGCAGGATCTGTCTAAGATAACCCAGGCAAAAGACTGGCAGAGCAAATACAGAGTGTTAATGCAACTGGGCAAAAAACTCCCGCCTGTGCCAGAGAAGATGAAACAACCAGAATTATTAGTTAAAGGTTGTGAAAGCCGGGCCTGGTTGTTGCACTACCATAACAAAACAGACGACAAGCATTATTTTGTTTTGGATAGTGAAGCGCGCATTGTTAAAGGCTTGATGGCGATAATGCTCTGCCTGGTTAATGGGATGAGCAGTGCTGAACTGGCTAAATTTGATTTAAACCACAAGTTTGACCAACTCAATTTAAAACCGTATCTAAGTCAATCACGCGGCAGCGGATTAACCGCGATGGCAGAAAAAATCAAAGCCTGCTGTTAAAACAAACAACACTAATTAGGCCGTGACAGCTTCTTAAGCACCTTTGACACAGCAGCAAAACCAAAACTTGCGGTAACTACAGTTACCGCACCAAAGCCACCGCTACAATCCAACCGCATGCTGCTTACATCGCCGTTAGTATTTTGCTGTGCAGCTTTCTGCTGACATACCGTGCCATCAGGTTGCGGATAAACTAACTGTTCTGTTGAATACACGCAGTCTATACCAAAGCGGCGTTTAGGGTTACGGCTGTAATTGTAATCTCGACGCAAGGTATTGCGTACTTTAGAAAGTAAAGGATCATTGATAGTCTGGGTTAAATCGGCAATTTGTATTTGGGTAGGATCAGTCTGCCCGCCGGCACCGCCAGTACTAATCACATTAATTTTATTGCGTTTACAATATGCAAGTAGGGCAACTTTTGCTTTGATTGAGTCAATAGCATCTATAACATAGTCCAGCTTTGGCGAAATAAGCTGATGTAAATTATCAGTGGCAATAAAATCTTCTATTTGATGCACAATACAGTCTGGATTAATCGCTTTTATACGCTGGGCCATTACCGCCACTTTATCCTGGCCTACTGTGTCACTCAATGCATGCAATTGGCGATTAATATTGCTTATGCACACGTCATCCAGGTCAATAAGCGTAATTTCACCAATCCCTGAACGGGCTAATGCCTCAGCGGCCCAACTTCCTACGCCGCCAATGCCAACGACACACACATGCGCCTGACGAAAGGTTTCAAGTGCAGTAACACCGTATAAACGACCAATACCGGCAAAACGTAATAGATAATCTGACATGCTTACTCGTTAGCTCTTTGCTGTAGTTTATAACCAGGCCAATTTAGCTGCCATGGCGTTGTCCATTGTGCAAGTGCATTATATTGACACAATTGTTGAAAAAATTGGCCTTGGTCGGGTGGTAGTACATAGTGAAATACTTTGCCTGGCAAGTTGAAATGCAGTGCGTAGGCATGTAAATAAACCCGATCCGAAGTACTGCCTTGATACAGTTCGTCCCCCAAAATGGCTGCACCAATGCTTTTAAGCGCAACGCGGACTTGGTGTGTTTTACCACTGAAAGGTTTGATTAAAAACGCTCTGAAAGGTAAATCGGCAAAACCCTGACTAACAAAATAACTCACCGCCGGATTGTGCTGACTAGTGAGTAACTTCCAGGCGCCACGTCTGGCAGGAGCCATATCCCCTTTTACCCAACCCTGCTTCTTGGTAGGTTTGGCTACCGACAAGGCCAGATAAAATTTTTGTACCTGATGTGTACTAAAGAGTTGGGTAAGCTCAGCCGCGGCCTTACTGCTGCGAGCAAGAATAATAAGACCTGACGTAACCTTGTCCAACCGGTGCACGCTAAACAATGGATAGCCTAACTGCTTCGCAGCCAAAACCACTAAACCGGCGCCATCCTCAGAGTGAAAACTAACCCCTGCGGCTTTGTTTAACACAACGAAATCAGGCTGCTCGTCTATCAGCGTAAACGGCACTTGCACTAGGTTAAACTTGCAGCATAACGCTGAGCATGTAACAAGTCTTCAGGGGTGTCTACCCCTACTGCAGGGGTTTCCAGCGCCGTATCAACATGTATGGCTTCGCCTTGCCACAGCACACGCAGTTGCTCAAGGCTTTCAATCTGCTCTAAGGTTGACGCTGGCCAGTCAACATAACGCTGTATAAAGCCGGCTCGATAGGCATAAATACCAATATGACGACGATAATGCGCTGCAAGCTCGTGCTTAAATTGGCCGTCACGGTCAAACGGAATAACGCTGCGACTAAAATACAGCGCATATCCGTTTTTATCACTCACCACTTTAACAATATTCGGGTTGGCAATTTCCGCAGCGTTTGTTAACGGCACCGCCAGTGTCGCCATCTGTGCTTTGTGCTGCGTAGCAAGATTTTGCGCCACTTGTTTTATGATTAAAGGCGGAATAAAAGGCTCGTCGCCCTGCACATTTACTACAACCGTATCCGCAGGCAGTTGCAGCTTGCTAACCACCTCGGCTAAACGTTCGGTACCAGAGTTATGATCTGCACGCGTCATGCAAACCTCACCGCCAAAGGTGTCAACCACGTCAGCAACGCGGCGATCATCAGTGGCAATAACAATACGGCTGGCACCACTTTTAAGTGCTTGTTGATAGACACGCTCAATCATGGTTATTCCGCCGATATCAGCCAACGGTTTACCCGGCAACCGACTACTGGCAAAGCGAGCCGGAATAACGACTAGGAACGCCATTGTTCCACCTCTTCCAGCGTTAGCTGGCGTGCTTCATCAGCCAAAAGCACCGGTATATTGTCTCGCACCGGATACGCCAAACGATCAAAAGTACAGATTAGCTGTTGCGATGGCTGATCATACTTTAGTTTGCCCTTGCATAGCGGACACGCCAGAATATCGGTTAATGCTATTTTAAGTGCCATTTCTGCTCCGCAGTTTAGTCAGGATTAAGTGTAATTTTGTAGTAAGTGCGCTGTCCAGTTTGGCGTCAACCCCTAAACTGAACCAGTTTGGTTTGGCGAAGTTGCGACATTTTACCGCATCTTTTTCAGTCATCAGCAGTGGCCCTGGAATATCAGCTAAATCGGCCTCAGTGAACTGATGATGATCAGAAAAAAACCGTGTTGCCGAGATATTAAAACCCGCTTCTAGCACAGTGCGCTCAAAACGTACTGGATTACCAATGCCTGCGACCAGGGTCACCGCTGTCCCCTGCGCTAAACAAGCATCGCCGATTAATGCTGCAGGGGCCGCAGGTGTCAGTTGCATAAGCCCATCGGCTAGGACATCTAACTGAGTGTTCGCAACAACCAAATCAACCAGTTTTAAACGCCAGATACCTTCGCGTAAAGGCCCGGCCGGCAATAACTGCCCATTGCCAAAACCGCGGCTGCCGTCAATAAGCACAATTTCAACATCCCTGGCTAAGCGATAATGCTGTAAGCCATCATCACTGATCACGATATCGCACTGAGTATGCTGCAATAAGTACTGCACGGCGGCAACACGGTCCGGGCAAACCACCACCGGTGCACCGCTACGCTGAGCCAGTAATAAAGGTTCATCACCGACCTGCCCAGCTGGTGAATTAACATTCACCAGCGTTGGCTGACGAATATCAGCGCCGTAACCGCGACTGACAATACCCGGCCTCCAACCTTGCTGTCGTAACAGATGGCACAACTGCAGTGTAAACGGAGTTTTACCGGTACCACCAATACTGATATTGCCCACGACGATAACTGGCACAGGTAGCCTATATTGTTTCTTTAAACCTATACGGAACAAGCCTCGGCGCACACTGGTTAGAACGGCATACAACCAAGCAAGGGGGAGTAAATACCAATACGGGCGGTCTTTTTCATACCAAAGCTGTTCCAACCAACGGCTACCTTGACTCACGCCTGTTCGCCAAATTGCATTTTATATAATTGTGCATAAGCTCCATCTAATGCTAACAATTCGGTATGATTACCCTGCTCTACGATGCGCCCTTGTTCCATGACAATGATGCTGTCTGCATTTTCAATCGTTGATAAGCGATGCGCAATGACAATGCTGGTGCGGCCTTTAAGCAGTTCATTCAACGCAGCTTGAATTTTACGTTCAGATTCAGTATCCAGTGCAGATGTTGCTTCATCCAGGATTAAAATTGGGGCTTCACGAAATAAAGCACGGGCTATAGCGATTCGCTGGCGCTGTCCACCTGACAAACTTACCCCATTCTCGCCAATAACGGTTTGCAGCCCGTCTTTAAGCTGTTCAGCAAATTCCAACACATGGGCTTTTTCAGCAACCGCTAATAACTGCTCATTTGATACCGGCGCCGTGCAACCGTAGGTAATGTTATTGGCAATGGTATCGTTAAATAACGTGACATGCTGCGACACCACCGCCAACTGCTGACGCAGTGAAGCCAATGTGCAGTCACTAATATTATGTTCATCAATGTATATATCGCCGCTAGTTAGCTCATAAAAGCGTGGCAACAAGCTTGAAATGGTGGTTTTACCACTGCCTGAACGGCCAACCAATGCAATAGTTTTGCCCGCAGGCGCGCTAAAGCTGATATCAAACAGCACCTGCTTCTCATGCCCGGGGTAACTAAAGTTAACCCGTTCAAAGCGAATGTCACCTGTTACACGTTCCAGCTTAGTGGTGCCATTATCTTGCTCTACCGACTGGTCTAATATTTCAAATACACTGGCTGCGGCAGATAAACCACGCTGAAATTCGCTGTTTACCGTTGTTAACTGCTTGAGCGGGCGCAATAACATCATCATCGAACCAACGATGGTGGTAAACACCCCGGCTGACAAGCTATTAAGCATTTCCGGAAAGCTGGCCATGTAAACCACAAACGCAAGAGCAAATGAAGCAATAATCTGAATAGTCGATACGCTAATAGCCCGCGTTGCTTCCATCTTGACATCCTGACGGCGGGTAAGATTGTTGATGCTGGCAAAACGCTGGCTTTCAATTTGCTGTCCACCAAATGACAAAATGACTTTATGGCCATTTAGCATTTGTTCAGAACTGGTTGTCACATCCCCCATGGCAGTTTGAATATTGCGACTTAACAAGCGAAAACGTCTTGAGACAAATCGAACAACTACCGCAATAACGGGGGCAATTAGCAGAAAAATCGCAGACAATTGCCAACTATAGTAGAACATCATCACCAGCAAGCCAGAGACAAATACGCCTTCACGTACTAATACGGCCAACGCCTTTGAAGTGGTTTGTTTAATTTGTTCGGTATTATAGGTCACCTTTGAGATCAATTCGCCGGTGGAATGCTGATCATGAAAACTCACCGGCAAACGCATAAAGTGTTCAAATAATTGCTGGCGCATATTTTGTACAATATGTGTGCCCACCCAATTCAGGCAATAACTCGCCACAAAGTTACACAGGCCACGCATAAAGAAAATAACGACAACAAAAATGGGGGCATAACGTAAATAGTCAGTGTTTTTACCATTGATGCCTTTATCAATAAAATCCGGCAAATTTGAAATAAAATACACGTCAACCAGCGCGTAGCCCAGCATACCCAACGCCGCCGCAATAAAGCCGATACGATATGGTCTAACATAGCTTAACAAGCGTCGTGCGGTAGAGGATGTTATGATGTTCGACTGCGCCAAAGTGCTGTCCTACAAAAAATATTTTGCTTATTCTAACGTGTTGTTCGCAAGGTTTCAGCATTTCCAATCGGCTTTTGCAGCCAAAAGGGTATTCTTTGCGCTCTATACTCTGTGACATCCAGCCCAGCCTCAGTGATATCAAGCCGTATAGCACCGCTTTGTGCCGTATTAATTAACGAAATGCCCAACGCCGCCAACCTTTGCTGTACCTGTGTCGCAGGATGTTGGTGCCGGTTATATAGACTGGCACTGTTAAACGCAATTTGTGGCGCCAACTGATGCAAAAACGCAAAATGGCTGGAACTGTTACTGCCATGATGCGGCAAAATTAAAACGTTAGCGCGTAAATTGGGATAGCGCTGCAACAACTGGCGTTCAACCTGCTGACCTATGTCACCAGGCAGTAAAATATGCCAGCCATACAACTGAATTAATAACACGCAAGAGCGATCATTTTTGCTGCTAAAGCCGTCGGTACTCAAAACCGTCAACTGGGCGTCAAAATAGGTGGTTGGTAACTGTTGGCATGGTGTTGCTGCAGCTAAATGCGAAATATCCGCATAAAGCCTTACGTGCGGGTAAGCTTTTTGCAACAGCGTCCAGTCACCGGTGTGATCGCTGTCATCATGACTTAACAGCAAATAGTCCAGCCGTTTAATACCGCGCTGGCGTAAATAAGGCAGTACCTGAGAGGCTGTTGCACTATAAGCGCCATAGCGCGGGCCAGCATCATATAACAGCCCCCGATCGCCATATTGCAACAGCACAGCAAGTCCCTGGCCAACATCAATTAAATGTAATTGCCACTGTGCTGGCCTAAGTGTGCTGTGCAATATCGGCAGTAATAACAATGGCAGTAAAAACCAGAAACGTCGTATGCCACAGAGATAACTCAGTAACCCCACTGCCCCTGCACTTACCAGCCAAACCGCAGATATGTCTGGCAGCGCCAGCCACTGGCCATGCTCTGCGCACCAGTTTAACCACCATAGCAGTGGACGAAATACCCAATCACAGAGTTGCCACAATAACCCGCTTCCGGGCACGCCGCAGAGTTCCACCACTAACGTTAGCAACACTAGCGGGATTGCCACCACACTACACCAAGGAATAAACAATAGATTCGACACGATAGAAAGTACGGCACTGCCATCAAATAACAACAGGCTAAGCAGTGCCATAAAAACGGTTAAGCTAAGATGAAAATACACAAACTGTCTAAGCTTACTACGCCAGCCGCCAACGAATGTTCCTAAGCGCCACAGCACAAAGAAGATGATCGCAACCGCCAACAGTGACAACCAAAAGCTTTTACTCAAGACAAAGAATGGCTCAAAAAGCAACAACACGGCACTTAGTAATAACCAGTAGCTACTGTAATTTATCGATTTATGCTGTAACAACGCGGTAACTAACAGCAACAGTGCTACCGTTGCGCGAACTGTTGGTATGGCAAAACCGGCAAGCCAGGCATAACACAGACACAAGAACAGGCTCCCCACTAACGCAACCGGCTGGCGCCAAACTAACCAACGTAACGGCCAGGGTAATAAACGCAGCAGCAGTAAGCTCCAGCCAAACACCAAACCAATATGCAAGCCAGATATTGCCATTAGGTGAGCTAAACCTGAATGCTGCAAACCTTGCCACAAAGATGTTGAAAACTGACGTTCGCCCATTGTCAGCGCTAACAGCAAAGGCCCTGTAGGCAATGAACTGACATTAGACGCAATGTCTTCAAGCCAACGCTGCCGTAAATCATCTTGTTGTCCCAGCAACATAGCCGGCTCGGCGGAGATTACGCTGCCCTGCGCAACAATTTTTTGCAGCAGCGCTGCCGCTTCTTTGTTTACTCCACCAGGATTAGCCACACCCGCTACCGGTTTTAGCCTGGCATTTAACTGCCAGCGTTGCCCAGCGTGCAGCGACATTGGCGGCACGCTCCAATTCAACGAGACAAAATAGCCCGCTGCAGGCCCAGTCTCCAGACGCAGTATAAATTGGCTATACTCAGCAAAGTGCTTTGGCTTTTCGGTAATAGTGCCGTTAATGGATTGCTTTACGTTCAGCAGGTGCTGCTGTGCTTGCTGATAGTCATCAAATTGCCAAATCCAACACAAGAAAAACGCTGCAACACCAGTGAAACAGTGGTAGTGACATCGCAGTGCCACCAAAATTACCACTAATAGCAAAAATACTGAGAAAAAAGGTGGCACTATTGGCAAAAATAATGACAATAGGCTGCCAATGAGCACACCGATACAAAAAGATTTCATGTTTGTTTTTTGTGAATAGGTTGTATGCCAAAGAACTTTATTAAAAAATATTTACCATCTCCAGAGAAAATCAAGCAACAAAAGCTTTTAAAGTTGTTTGGTAGTTTGCTGCACGATGGCAATTTGTGGCACTTAAACCGGCGTTCAGCGCGCGGCGCCTTTGCGGTTGGGCTGTTTTTTGCCTGGATGCCTATCCCGTTTCAAATGGTAGCCTCAGCTGCGGTAGCTATACCGATGCGGGTCAATTTACCGCTGTCGGTGTCACTGGTTTGGCTGACCAATCCATTAACTATGCCGGTGTTGTTTTATCTGAGTTATCTGGTGGGGTGTGTTGTTTTACGTATCCCGGTGGAACACTTTGCTTTCGAGGCGAGCTGGTCATGGCTACAACATAGTATTAGCTCTATTGGCAAACCTTTTATCACGGGCTGTTTGCTAATGGGCATTTGCTCAGCCGTTGCGGGCTATTTTATTATTGACTGGCTGTGGCGAGTTTCTATTCGAAAAGCGCAGCTATTAAGAAAACTAAAACGCAGACATCACAATAAGCATTAACGCTGTCCCAGCACTCTGGCGGGTTGTACCTTGCTGGCACGCCAAGCCGGATATAACGTAGCAAGCAGACTCATGATAAGTGCAACACCCAGAGTCAACAATACGTCTTGCCACTGTAATAATGACGGAATATAGTTGATAAAATAAATGCTAGGATCAAGTAACGAGTGCCCAAGTACCTGCGTAACGAAAGCAAAAATAGGCTCAATATACCATGCCAGAATAACGCCCAAGATAGCGCCAATCACGCTGCCAACTAAACCATTAAGCCAACCCAGCCACATAAACGTGAGGATCACTGTCGTTGGTGATACTCCCATGGTAAGCAAGATGGCAATGTCACCTTCTTTTTCCCGCACAGCCATCACTAGTGTTGCAACGATATTAAAACACGCGACGGCAATAACTAACGCCAGTACCAGATATAAAATACTGCGTACCATCTGAATATCCTGATATACATGGCCCTGGCTGCGAAACCAATCCAGCAAATAAACATAGTCTTCAGATTCTCGCCCAAGTTGCCGAGCCATTTGCGGCGCCTGAAAAATGTCATTCAATTTAAATGCAAAACCCTGAACGGTATTCGCAGGAAAATCGAGTAAGGTGCCAAGCGTTGACATATTTAACCATATTTGACTGTAATCCAGTTGCCCACCTACTGCCACAATACCACTGACGGTTAAGTTCGCCGTGCTGTGGCTGGCAAGTCGACCGTCGTCGGTCAGTTTTGGCAGTAAAAGCTGTACTTGTTGGCCAATTTGCACCCCCAGTGCATCAGCAATCCCCTGCCCCAACACCACGTCGTTATTTGTTAGCGTATCAAGTTGGCCTGCACTGACATAGCGGGCAAAATCACTGATGCGTCGTTCATTGCTAAGTGAAATACCCCGCACCTCAGCCGCTTTAACAGCGGTACCAAAGCGTAACATACCATTGGTTTTAATATAGGGAGCAACAGCTTCTACACCGGCTACATTGGCAAATTTTTGCTGTTTGCGTTGCCAATCTGGTATTTGTTGTTGCACAGCTTCTAGTTCAACATGGGGGATAACTGACAACAATCGCTGTTTTAACGCGAGTTCAAAACCATTCATGACCGAAAGCGCTAGAATTAGAATAGCTACGCCAAGTGCAATACCTGAAGTTGAACTGGCCGAAATAAAACGAATAAAGCCACTACTATGGCGCGTATTACGATAGCGCTTTGCTAATTGCCAAGCCAAACTAGCCATTTGAGCTCTCCAGATGGCCATCCCGCATCAGCACGTAACGATCAAGTCGTGATGCCAGCTGTAAATCATGCGTTACCACAATAAAGCTGGTACCCAACTCGCGATTTAAACTACGTAACAGTTGATAAATGGATTCAGCAGTATGCTGATCAAGATTACCCGTCGGCTCATCCGCTAAAACAAGCGCGGGCTCAGAAACTAACGCTCTGGCAATAGCGACACGCTGACGCTCCCCGCCACTTAGTTCAGCCGGCCTGTGGCTTGCACGGTGTGACAAGCTTACCCGCTGAAGCATCGCTTGCGCTCGCTGTTGTGCAACTGACGCAGACAACCCTCGAATTAACAGAGGCATAGCGACATTTTCCAACGCAGTAAAGTCCATTAGCAAGTGATGAAATTGATAAATAAATCCCAGTTGCTCGTTACGCAACCGTGCTTTTTCAGCGGAAGATAACGTGGCGACATTTTTACCTAACAAGCTTAACGAACCGCTATCAGGCTTATCTAGTGTACCTAAAATATGTAGCAATGTGCTCTTGCCTGAACCAGAACTACCCACTATAGCCAACATATCTGCTTGATTAATACAAAGATCAACTCCGTGCAATACATCTGTTACTTGCTGTCCATCACGATAGCTTTTACAAATTTTATCTGCTGTTAATACGTTACTCATCACGCAATATGTCCGCTGGATTAATGCTCACGGCACGTTTAGCCGGATACCATACCGCAAGCAACGTCAATGCAACCGCACTGAACAAAATTAAACACAATTGGTTAAATCGAATATCAACTGGTAAGGAAATACCCGGGACCAGCTGTAACCCCGTTAGCGCTAGCAAAGGGTTAAGCTGCCAGCACAGTAACACCCCGGCGATAGCGCCACCCAAGGCACCGACGACACCATTGCTTAAGCCTTGTACCGCGAAAACATTAAATAACTGTCGATCGCTCATCCCAAGCGTTTTTAAAATCGCAATTTCTGCCTGTTTGTCCGTCACCATCATTACCAGCGCGGACACGATGTTAAATGCAGCAACGGCTACAATAAGCAACAACATCAACCACATCATGGCTTTCTCCATCGCAACCGCAGCAAACAGCTTGCCCTGGCTTTGCCGCCAGTCCTCTACCTGTAATGATGTATTTAATGATAACTGTTCTGCTAGCGCCGGGGCAGCGAAGGGATCCGAAAGCGTTACACGCCACTGCAACTGAGCACTACTACTAATGAGCTTGCTTAAATCAGCTAAATTAGCCACTGCCAGGTGTTTATCGACATCTGAACCGGATTCAAGAATACCCACAACAGTAAATAATCGCTGCCGTGGTACCCACCCCATTGGGGTATAGCTGCCAGCCTGGGGCAACATAAATCGCAACGGATCACCCACTGACACTTCTAATTGTTCAGCAAGGCCGCGCCCAAGTACCACACCATAACGTTGACTAGCAAACTGCTGCCAATCGCCGACAATAAGTGCCTGTTGCATAAAATCGGGTAACGCATCAACCGTGACACCTTGCAACAAAACGCCTGTGAGCTGTCGAGGTGATTGAACCAGCGCTTCAGCTTGTAAAAATGGCGTAACCTGCTGCACCAGTGGTTGCTGCAACACGTCATCTTGCCAGCTATCACTACTATCCGCTGTTGAAGTAATCACCAAATGCGGGATCACACCCAAGATGCGTTTTTTCAACTCGCCTTCAAAACCATTCATCACTGAGCTGACAATCGTCAACGCCATTACGCCCAGAAAAATACCTGCCACAGAAAACAGCGTGATAAAGGAGATAAAGGCATTACCCTTGCGGCTTTGGCTATAGCGTAAACCGATAAACAAACTGACTGGTAACTGCATCCTAATATTCAGGACAATGCCCACGTTAGATGGTAAAGTGGCGTCGATCATAGAGATAATTGTCAGTCGTGACAAGCAGCTTGCAAAGGTAGCGCAATGAAAGAGTTAACAATAGAACAGTTAGCTGATGCCTATGAAGATTATTTCAGCGTAGAGCACGGTATTAGTATTAATGCTAAACCTATTGCCGGTGCTCTACCCACAGCTGCTGAACTAGTAGCTGCGATTCCACCGCCGTTTTTATTGGCATCTGATGTTAACAGTTTAAATGGCTCTGCTTTACGGTCGTTAAACCGCTTGGGAGAATTAGCGGACGAGCTTGCTAATTACCTGCAACAGCAAGCCCGAAAAATCGACCTGCTACTGCATTACGTTCTAAAACAGCAAGATAACCCCAGCGAACGTTTTACCACACAAAGTTATAGCGGTAGTGGTTGCTGTTATTTGGCCGATGCCCCGTTAGCACCGTTGCAAACACTGGAACTTAAACTGTTTTTAGCCAATAACGACGGTGCCGTGTTTTGTTATGGCCAAGTCGTTAGTTGCGAATCCGTAGCAGAAAAATGGCAAATTAAGGTTGTGTTGTCGCGCATAAGAGATGAAGATCGTGAACTTATCGTTCGCGCGAGCCTGCATCAGCAATCGCGTTTATTAAAACAAAAAGCCGAACAGCGTCAGCAAACTTAGTTGCCCTAGTATTGGCTTAAGTGCATTGAAGGTTAGTCGTTTTACATGGATTTAATTTCCGCATTACCACAGATTAAACATGCTGCAGACCAACTGCAATGGGGCAATTTGCAAGGTGCGGCCTTGCCGCTGGCTATTGCGCAACTGCTACAGCAACATGACGCACCATACCTGTTGCTGGTGCCGGATACCCCCACGGCTTTGCGGTTAGAGCAAGAGCTTGGCGTGTTTTATCAACAAGACGGCTATCCAATTCTGACACTCCCAGACTGGGAAACCTTGCCTTATGATGTATTCTCACCGCATAAAGACATTGTCTCCCAGCGCTTAACCACGCTATACCAACTGTCTCGTATGACACGTGGTTTGGTTATCGTGCCGGTAAGCACCTTATTGCTGCGCATTTGTCATCAAGACTTCCTTGAACAAAACAGTTTTTTAATTAAAAAAGGCCAGCAGGTTGACTTGGCAGCACTAAAACGTCAGTTAACCGCCGTAGGTTATCGTAGTGTTGAGCAAGTTATGGAGCATGGCGAATTCTCTGCCCGTGGTTCAATTCTCGATTTATACCCGATGGGCGCCAACACGCCCTTTCGTATCGACTTTTTTGACAATGATGTTGATGGTATACGTACCTTTGACCCGGATAACCAACGCAGCCTGTTGCAAGTTAATCAAATTGAATTGTTGCCTGCGCATGAATTTCCAACCGATAAAGCGGCGATAGAACGCTTTCGTATGGCGTATCGGGAACGTTTTTCAGCGCGAAATGAGAAAGAATCGTTATATCAGCAAGTCAGCCAGGGGATGTTGCCTGCGGGTATAGAATATTATTTACCGCTGTTTACGGAAAAAACGGCAACCTTGTTTGATTATCTACCAGCAACAAGCCGCTGTCTGTTGTTAGGTGACATTGAGCATAGTGCTGAGCGCTTTTGGCTAGAACTTAAACGCCGCTACGAAGATAGATCTATTGACTTACTGCGGCCTATCTTACCGCCTATTGAGTTGTACTTATCCGTCGATCAATTATTTGCCGGTTTAAAAAACTATAGCCGCATCCGCCTTAGCCAGGCCATGCTGCCAGAGCGTGCAGGCCAGGGCAATTTGGCCGTTACCGCGCTGGCTGATCTTAGCGTCAACCACCAGCTGAAGAATCCGCTGCAAGCACTACAGCAGTTTATTGTCGGGTTAAAGCAACAGCGTGGCAGAGCCCTGTTTTTCGTTGAAAGTGAAGGACGACGCGAAAGCCTGTTACAACTGCTGCACAAAGCCGGAATACACATATCGCAATTTGCTGATCTCACTGCCTTCAACCGCAGTGCTGACGATTTAGGCATTGTAGTTGGTGCGTTAGAACAAGGTGTTTTGGTGCAGCAACCCGCACTTTTTGCCTTTATTAGTGAAAATGAGCTATTTGGTCAAAAAATTAGCCAACGCAGACGACGTAAACGCAGCCAGCAAGTCTCCAATGAGACGGTGATCCGTAACCTGGCTGAATTAAATATTGGCCAACCCGTCGTGCATCTGCAACATGGTATTGGTCGATACCAGGGTCTGCAATTGCTTGATGCAGCAGGTATTAGCGCTGAGTTTGTTACCATTGAATATGCTGGTGGCAGCAAGCTGTATGTGCCGGTAACCTCTTTGCATTTGCTAAGCCGCTATAGTGGCAACGACGCAGAACATGCGCCGTTACATAAATTGGGTAATGACACCTGGGAAAAATCCCGCCGTAAAGCGGCAGAGAAAGTTCGGGATGTTGCCGCAGAATTACTCGATGTGTATGCCCAACGTGCAGCACATAAAGGTTACGCTTTTGCCGTAGATGAACAACAATACCTCGCTTTTGCAGACAGTTTCCCATACGAGGAAACCGCCGACCAGCAAGATGCAATCGACGCCGTGCTACAGGATATGCAAACACCGCAACCGATGGACCGCCTGGTATGTGGCGACGTCGGGTTTGGCAAAACCGAGGTGGCTATGCGCGCCGCATTTGTGGCAGTCAATGATGGTAAACAGGTTGCTATACTGGTGCCCACCACCTTGTTGGCGCAGCAGCATTTTGAAAACTTTAAAGATCGCTTTGCTAACTGGCCGGTACGGGTAGAAGTACTATCACGCTTTGTTAATGCTAAAACGCAAAAAGCCATCTTAACCGATGTATCAAATGGCAAGGTGGATATTCTTATTGGTACCCATAAGTTGTTGCAAGACGACATTAAACTGCAAGATTTAGGTTTGCTCATCGTTGATGAAGAACACCGTTTTGGCGTACGGCAAAAAGAAAAAATCAAGGCTCTGCGTGCCAATATTGATATTCTAACCCTGACGGCAACGCCTATTCCGCGAACGTTGAATATGTCGATGTCTGGCATGCGGGATTTATCCATTATTGCTACCCCACCCGCCAGACGTTTAGCAGTGAAAACCTTTGTACGCGAGTTTGAAAAAGGCCTGATCCGTGAAGCGGTAATGCGGGAGATTTTACGCGGTGGCCAGGTGTACTTCTTGCACAACGACGTCGCCAGCATCGAAAAAACCGCTAACGAGCTCGCTGAGTTGTTACCAGAAGCCATTGTTGGCATAGCACACGGTCAGATGCGTGAACGTGAGCTGGAACAGATCATGGCCGACTTTTATCACCAGCGCTTTAATCTGCTGTTGTGTTCCACTATCATAGAAACCGGTATTGACGTACCGACGGCTAACACGATTATTATTAACCGCGCGGATAATTTCGGCCTGGCGCAGCTTCACCAATTGCGCGGACGGGTTGGTCGTTCACATCATCAGGCTTACGCCTATTTGCTAACTCCGCCTCCTAAGCGTCTGACTAAAGATGCCGAAAAACGCTTAGATGCCATAGCCAACCTGGAAGATTTAGGCGCAGGCTTTGCCCTGGCTACACACGACTTAGAAATTCGTGGTGCCGGTGAGTTATTGGGTGATGAACAGAGCGGACAGATAGAATCAGTTGGGTTTAGCTTATACATGGACATGCTGGAGCAAGCGGTAACGGCATTAAAGAATGGCCGTGAGCCTAGCTTAGATGCCATGCTTAGTCAGCAAACAGAAATGGAATTACGCATACCGGCACTATTGCCTGACAGTTACATACCCGATGTAAACTTACGTTTGTCCTGCTATAAGAAGCTCGCTTCAGCTCGAAGTGTAGATGAACTGGATGAAGTACAGGTTGAACTGATTGACCGCTTTGGCCTATTACCCGATGCGGCGAAAAATTTAGTTACCCTGTCCGAATTTAAACTACAGGCTTTAGAATTAGGTATTCGACGTATTGAAGCCAATAACAAAGGCGGCGTAGTCGAATTTAGTGACAAAACGGCGGTATCACCTGCCTATATTATCGAGCTTATCCAGAAACAATCGAGAATATTTAAGCTAGAAGGTGGGCAAAAGTTACGCTTTAGTATAGCGTCAAACGATGGCGCACAGCGTCTGAGCCTGATAGCCAATATGTTGTCAGATTTTGCCAAACATAGGGTAGAAAAATGAGTAAAGCGGTCAATTGCAGCGTGTTGTGTCTCGCAGTATTAAGCTCAATGTTACAAGCACAAGAGCAGCGCTGGTTTGAAGTTGAGATGGTGGTTTTTAGCCAAACACCGCCGCAAGTTCTACAAGAAACTTTTGGCGACACGGTGACACCCATAAAACCCGGACGCGCCTTCGATTTGCTTACCCCGAGGCTACAACCTAACTTGTTAAACCTGTTGGCAACGCTGCCATTATGCGCAGAAACAACTTCGCCGCTGCTAACGGATAAACCGTTCTTTAACACGCTGCCTAAACAGCTGTGTATTTTTGAGACGCAACCATACAGTTGGCAACATAACAGCTTGTTTTACACCATTGATGCTTACAGCGAAGTACCTTACCCAGACCACTTACCTGCACTGGTAACCGGAAATGGTAAGCACCAGCTAAATCCCTACTTAGCAGAGCAGCCATCATTACAGCTTACCGACATTGCCACTAAGATTAACCGCATATCAGGCAGCCATGTTCTGCTGCACACCAGCTGGCGTCAGGCGCCTGTAACTGAGCGTCGTGCTATTGCCAGTCGCTGGTATGCAGGCAAAAATTTCAGCCAACAGTTTGACTATTGGGGGCAAATTAAACAGCACACCGACGTCGATAACACCGAGACATACCCTACCCCGGCAATCAGTACTATCGATCCCCTTTCGAACGACTATGTCACCAGTCAAGCGCCAGGTGAACAGCCCAATGAGTTACTTACCAATATTGAACAACTGCTGGAGCAACTGCAGGTAACGGGGCAACTACGTGAAACTGCGCTATCGGTTGCCGACACCCCTGATAGCACTGACAGCATGACACTGCGTTATCTGCCAGATCAAGTTTGGCAACTTGATGGTTTATTTAAATTACATTTAGATCATTACTTATTTGTAAACACTGAATTTAATTTGCGCATTCCCGATGAAAATAGCCTGCAAACTGTCTATGTACGCCAGAGTCGACGGGTAATAAGCGGTGAAATTCATTATTTGGATCACCCACATCTGGGCATTGTGCTACAAATTCGCCGTTATGAGCCGCCAGTAGAAGATAATATTGAGAGCGCTTTGCCCATTCAGTGATATTTTTTTAACAAAAACATTGCTAAAGCGTGGGCAAATGCCTAAGCTTGCCGCGTTATTACACTTTTACACAAAACAGTACGGGTAACTGCCTCAGTGTTTTTCTATATTACCCTTACTGTATTTCCTAATTGCAGAGCACTATGGACAATTTGACCCCAATGCCGGAGCTGTCTCCGAAGCAGTACCTGCTATTATTGGCGTTGCTCGTATTAGCCAGCAGCTGTAATCCGCTTTTTAGTTGGTTATTTCCCTCTTTAACCGGCAGCGTTTGGATAACACTCTTGCCGCCTTTAATCGGGTTGTATCAATTATTACTGTTATTTAGAAGCCTTGGTGTTATTCATCTGCCTAGTGCTGCCTGTTACTCTGCCTTGCTAGCGCCGTTATCTGCATTAAGTTTCTACCAGTTTGTCTTACACTGACACACCTTTATCGTTTTTTACGCTATTATAGCGCCCATTGTGACAGCCGATGCCTGCAGGTGTACGAGGCTAACTGTCTGCCATTTGCTATTTTAAGGTACTAACGGATGTCGATTAACTGGTTTCCGGGCCATATGCACAAAGCCCGTAAAGAAATTGCTGAAGTCATGCCGCAGGTCGATATTATTATCGAAATGCTGGATGCGCGTATTCCCTTCTCCAGCGAAAACCCCTTAGTACCGCAGCTGCGTGGCAACACCCCTTGTATAAAAGTGCTAAATAAAGCAGACCTGGCCGACCCGCTGCTAACCCAGCGCTGGATTAATCATTTTGATAGTCAAACTGGCATCAAAGCGATTCCAATAAGCCAGCAAAACCCCGAGCAAATAAGGGCTTTACTGCAACTGTGTAACGACATGCTGCCTGAGCGTAACTTGGATATTCGCGGTGCACGCGCCATGATTATGGGGATTCCTAACGTAGGTAAGTCAACGCTGATCAATACACTCGCGGGTCGCACGATCGCCAAAACGGGAAATGAAGCAGGTGTAACCAAAATGCAGCAGCGTATTAAGCTGGACAACAACGTTGTGCTGACAGATACCCCAGGCTTTTTATGGCCCAAACTTAGCCCACCAACCTGTGGTTATCGTTTAGCGGTAACCGGGGCAATTAAAGATACGGTATTTGATTATGCCGATATTGCCATGTTTGCAGCGGAATACCTGTTAGCCACCTATCCGCAAGCCGTTATGCAACGCTTTGGCCTGACCGAACTACCGGAAAACGACCTTGCGCTAATGGATGCTATTGGTATAAAACGCGGTGCAATGCGCAAAGGCGGTATTGTAGACTTAGAAAAGGTCGGTAGCATTCTCATTACGGAACTACGCGCCGGAAACCTTGGCGGTATAACGCTGGAAACACCAGAAATGGTAAGCCAGGAGCAAATTGATGCTAAGGCAGAAGAAGCAGCAAAAGCAAAAGACAAAGCCGAACGCGAAGCAGAACGTAAACGTAAAGCACAAAGAAAGTATCGTTAAATGATAAAAAGTATCATTAAATGGCAAAAGTATCGATGAAGGTTTGCCGTTGACCGATGGTAACTTGTCTATTTTAACGCAAAGCGCTAACATGTAGCCAATCTAAAAGAAGGTGCTAAGATCAAGGGTACAATGCTGCGTAAGACCTTAGGCTTATTGATATTGCTGGCTGTCATGCTAAACCATGCTGTAGTCGCCTGCGATGCTATGGTCATGCACCTACCTGATCATGACCATGCCTATACCAGTCTGAACGATAACCACAGTAATTCCATAGCTGATAATGCAGATCATCATAGTGAGCACGCGCATGTCACCTGCCATATCGCATTTTTTCATGGCATTGATCTATTAAATTTCAGCGACAGTGCAATCATTGATGCTAGCCAAGCTATCCGCCCAATTAGTTACCGTCCTCCAGTCCCTCCCCCTAATAGTTAAACCTGCTCGTTTATCATTTTTCATACTGATTAACTAACAGGAGCATACCTATGCGTATGACTTTTTTGCTACCAGCCGTACTGGTAGCCGCAGGCTATTGCCTGCAAGCACGAGCCAGCAGTTTGACTCTGCCACAGGCGTTGCAACGTACCTTACAACACGACACCAGGCTGCAAGCCTTTCCGTATCAGCTGCGAATGGCGGAAGCGGCACAATTGCAGGCATCTTTAACCCCTAACCCTGAACTGGATGCCTCATTGGAAAACGTGCTGGGCACTGGCGACAGCCGGGGTGTAGCCGGGGCAGAGCTTACGCTAAGCCTAAGCCAGCAAATTGAACTTGGCGATAAACGTCAGCGTCGGGTTGAACTGGCGCAACAGCAAAGCCAACTTCAACGTGATAATTATGAGCTGGAGCGATTAGATGCACTGGCAGACACTACCGAGCAGTATTTACAACTTCTGCAATTGCAAAACTTACAACAATGGGCCCGCGACAAAATTCGCCGGGAGCAAGCTGTGCTCGCTACAGCACAGTTACGCAGCCAAGCGGGTAACCTGAATGATGCCGATATTAGCCGGATTAAACTGCGGCTGATACGCAGTGAAATAGAACTGGCAGACATTAAGCAAGCCATAGAAAGCCAGCGCTATCGGTTGGCGGCAAGCTGGAACCGCCCCCCTGACTTTGATGCTGTATCCGGCGATTTAACCACCTTGCCGTTAGTGCCCCCGCTGTCGGAACTTCAGTATCAACTGCAACAAAGTACAGCGCTACAACGCTACATTACGCTAGAGCGTGTAGCACAAAGCGAACTGCGCTTAACCGACGCTAACAGTAAAGCTGACGTGCGCCTGTCGGCTGGGCTTAGACGTAACGAAGCCAGCAACGACAATGCTCTGGTGTTTGGCTTGAGTATGCCGCTTACGTTATCCGATCCCAAAGCAGGCCAACGCCAGGCACACATGGCAGAACAAGAGTTCCTGGCGATACAACACCAGCAAAGCCGCACGGCTTTATCCTTGCTGGTACAGCAACAATGGCTCGCACTGGAGCAACTGCGCAATACAGTGCATATCATTCAGACACAGCTACTACCCGAAGCCATGCAATTGCACAGTTTAAGTCTGCAAGGATATCAACAGGGCCAGATTGACTTACTTAGCCTGTTATCTGCAGGAGAAGAGCTAGCGCAGGCACAGCGCGATGTTATAGCCAGCCAAAGCCGTTTTCATCTTACCTTGCTGGAATTGGAGCGCCTGACCGGCCAACCCATCAGCTTAAATACCAAGACGCCGGTTGTTACAGTGGAGTATAAAAATGAATAAGACGTTTAATACACCAACCCTTTGGCTTGTAATGTTGTTACTGATTTTTACCGCGGTGGCGCAGGCCTCAGGCGGACATGGCGAACATATGGATGAACATGGTGATGAGCATGCAACCGCAGAGGCAGAAGGTCCTAATGGTGGCAAGTTGTTAACACAAGCTGACTTTTCGCTGGAAGTCACCATTTTCGAAGCGGGTATACCGCCGGAAATGCGTTTGTATGCCTATGCCAACGGCGAGCTCTTATTACCCACTGAGATAGATGCTAAAGTGACACTTCACCGGCTGGATGGCCAACAAGACACTATCCAATTTACACCGGAGCAACAATATCTGGTAGGTGATATCAGCATTGCTGAGCCGCACTCTTACAGTGTCGACATTGCTGTTAGCCATCAGGGCAAACCATACCATTGGCACTACGACAGCTTTGAAGGTCGGGTTGAACTTACCGACAGGATCTTTACGTTAACGGGTATTGCCACCGATATCGCCGACGCGCAGGAATTAAGCCAGAAAACCCATTTATTTGGCGTTATCAGCACCCCACCCACCGCTAACTTTAATGTCAGAGCGCCCTACTTCGGCACCTTAACAGAGGTTTTGGTAAAGCAAGGTGATACGGTGACAAAAGGCCAGCTACTAGCCCGCGTTAGCAATGCTGCAACGTTAAAATTGTACGACATTGTGTCACCGGCAAACGGTATTGTTACAGAGCGCTTTTTTAACCGCCATGAGCTCATTCGCGATGAGGTGTTATTTAGCATCGTTGATTACAGTGAAGTCTATGTAGAACTTTCAGCTTTTCCCAACGATATCGACCACTTGCGTCTTGGTATGCCCGTTACGGTATCCAGCTTGCACCACGGTGAAAGTGCCAGCAGTAACATCAGTTACATTGCGCCGCAAATGACTGAAGGCCATATTGCGCGGGTACGAGCCGTGCTGGACAACCGCAGTGGTTACTGGCGTCCCGGTATGCATGTTAAAGCGCAAGTTCTCACAGCAACAATACCGGTGGCGCTGGCGGTGAAAAAAACTGCCATTCAGCGCTTTCGAGATATGCCAGTGGTATTTGCCCGTTATGGCAATACCTTTGAAGTACGCATGCTGCAGTTTGGCCGTGAAGATGACGATTACATTGAAGTCATATCTGGCCTAAAGCCCGGTACGGAATACGCCACAGACAACAGCTTTGTGCTTAAAGCTGACGTGCTTAAATCTGGCGCCAGCCATGATCACTAGGAGGGCGCTATGATTGATACCCTATTAAAGTTTGCCCTTGAGCGGCGCTA
Source organism: Rheinheimera baltica (assembly GCF_030731985.1). Classification (NCBI taxonomy): domain Bacteria; kingdom Pseudomonadati; phylum Pseudomonadota; class Gammaproteobacteria; order Chromatiales; family Chromatiaceae; genus Rheinheimera; species Rheinheimera baltica. Next base: position 11,248 of record NZ_JAPJDY010000011.1, on the reverse strand, counting down.
TCTGGTGCTGGGGTTTACCTTGCTGCTTGTTGTAGCCGGTATTTATAACGCACAGCGCCTGCCGATGGATGCCGTGCCCGACATCACTAATGTACAAGTGCAAATTAATACGGCTGCGCCTGGCTATTCGCCACTGGAAGCAGAGCAACGACTAACCGTGCTTATTGAAAATGCCATGGCCGGTTTACCCAAACTACAATACAGCCGTTCGCTATCACGCTATGGCATGTCGCAGGTTACGGTAGTGTTTAATGATGGCACCGACATTTACTGGGCGCGCCAGCAGGTATCTGAACGCTTACAAGCCGTAAGAGCCAACTTACCTGCAGACACCAACCCCACCCTTGGCCCTATTGCTACCGGCCTGGGCGAAATTTTTATGTATACCGTTAGCGCCGAGCCTGATGCGGTAAAAGAGGATGGCACGGCTTATACACCTGAAGATTTGCGCACCTTGCAAGATTGGGTCATTAAGCCGCAGCTGGTAAAGGTAAAAGGGGTAACGGAAGTTAATAGTATTGGGGGCTACCAGCGCCAGTACCAAGTCGCGCCCGACCCCGCCAGGTTGCTGGCATTTAAACTGACATTGGATGACATTGCCACGGCGCTTAGCCGGAATAACAGCAATGTTGGCGCGGGCTATATTGAGCAACGCGGCGAACAATGGTTAGTGCGCTCGCCAGGCCAATTACGCACACTTGATGATATTGGCGGGTTAATTATTGCCAAGCGCGATGATGGCCCTGTGCGGTTACATGATGTTGCTGATGTTTATTTAGGTAAAGAACTGCGTACCGGTGCGGCTAGCTTAAATGGCGAAGAAACGGTGCTGGGTACCGTATTTATGCTAATGGGTGAAAACAGCCGCACCGTGTCTCAAGCGGTAGCAGAAAAACTGCATGAGGTTAACCGCTCATTGCCAGAGGATGTTACTGCTCAGGCGGTATATAACCGCACCACGCTGGTCGATAAAACCATTGCTACGGTGCAGAAAAACCTGTTTGAAGGTGCGGTATTAGTCATCGTGGTGCTGTTTATTTTTCTTGGTAATATTCGCGCTGCGCTGATAACAGCACTGGTTATTCCGCTAAGTATGCTGTTTGCCATCAGCGGTATGGCCATCAATAAAGTCAGTGGTAATTTAATGAGCTTAGGCGCTATCGACTTTGGTTTAATGGTCGATGGCGCCGTTATTGTGGTGGAAAACTGCCTGCGTCGTTTAGGTTTGGCACAACACCGAACAGGCAGGCTATTAACCCTCGACGAGCGCTTAAGTGAAGTGTATCAAGCCACGCGGGAAGTCTTTACCCCAGCCGTGTTTGGTGTGTTAATTATTATGCTGGTGTTTTTACCTATTTTTGCGCTAAGCGGCGTCGAAGGTAAAATGTTTCATCCGATGGCTTTTACGGTTATTGCTGCACTGGCGGGTGCGGTGCTATTGGCCATTACCTTTGTACCTGCCGCGGTGGCCATTTTTGTCCGTGGCAGGGTTAACGAGCAAGACTCAACGCTGATGCGCCTGTTAAAACGTGGCTACTCGATGTTACTCCGGCAGAGCTTGCGCCACTCAATGCTATTTATCAGTACTGCGCTACTGGTTATGGCGACGGTGTTTTGGCAAGGCAGTAAGCTTGGCAGTGAGTTTATGCCACAGTTGGATGAAGGCGATGTTGCCCTTCATGCGCTGCGTATCCCGGGTACCGGCTTAACCCAATCGCTACAGATGCAACTACTGCTGGAGCGTGAAATTGCTACCCTACCTCAGGTAGAGCGGGTATTCAGCAAGCTGGGTACGGCGGAAATTGCCACCGACCCAATGCCGCCTAATGTCGCCGATACCTTTGTTATACTAAAGCCGCAATCGCAGTGGCCTGATCCAGGCATGAGTAAAGCAGATTTTGTCGCATTACTACGCAGTACCGTTGAAGCCTTACCGGGAAATAACTACGAGTTTACTCAACCCATTGAGATGCGCTTTAACGAGTTGATTGCCGGCGTGCGTAGTGACGTTGCGCTGCGAATATATGGCGATGATTTAACTGAATTAACCAGGCTTGCCGAAGCTGCTACCACATTGCTGGCAACGATACCCGGCGCAGTTGATGTACGCATGGAGCAAGCCACAGGGTTACCGATGTTGTCAATTGAACCAGACCGTGAGCATTTGGCACTTTTGGGTATTGATGTCGCAAGCGTGCAACATAGCATTCAAACCATGGTTGGCGGCATGCAGGTTGGGCTCATTTACGAGGGTGATAAAGCGTTTGACCTTATCATCAGAGCGGATGAGAATCTCAGGAGCGACCCCCAGCAGTTAAAACGCCTGCCACTGGCATTGCTCGGCATTTCAAGCAAAAGCAGTACTGAGCTAACCTATGTGCCACTGGGTGAAGTCGCTCATTTTGACGAAATTGAGGCGCCCAATCAGATAAACCGCGAAAGTGCTAAACGTAATATCGTGGTTAGCGCTAATGTTTCAGGGCGCGACCTTGGCAGTTTTATTAGCGAAACCAAGCAGCTAATGACCAATAACCTTGAGCTACCGGCTGGTTACTGGCTGGGTTATGGCGGTACTTTTGAGCAACTGCAATCTGCATCAAACCGCTTAATGTGGGTGGTGCCACTCACCTTGCTGATGATTTTTGGCCTGTTGTTTAGCGCACTTAATTCTGCAAAAGACGCCATGGTGGTATTTAGTGGCGTACCCTTGGCGTTAACCGGTGGATTTGCGGCCTTAATGCTGCGCGATATGCCACTGTCTATTTCTGCCGCGGTCGGCTTTATTGCCTTATCAGGCATTGCCGTACTTAACGGTGTAGTGATGTTGGCAATGATAAAACAACTGCGTGAACAGGGCCTTGAGTTATTGCAGGCGATACATCAAGGCGCAGTGCAGCGCCTAAGACCGGTATTAATGACAGCACTAGTGGCAAGCTTGGGCTTTGTGCCTATGGCGTTTAACAGCGGCACCGGTGCAGAAGTTCAGCGCCCGCTTGCTACAGTGGTTATTGGCGGTATTATTTCCGCTACCCTGCTAACGCTGGTGTTATTACCTGCGCTGTATAAGCTGGTAAATCGCAAAGCAAGGTAGTAGCGTAAATAGCAGCAACTGTTGCCGCTAGTGCGGCTGCAGTTTCTGCTGGTATTCAGTAAACAGCACTTGCTGCTCGGCATTTAATGTTTCATGTTGTAACTGCAATAACAGCTTTTCTATCAGCGTTTTATGCCCTTCATCCAGCTGCTTTTTCTCTAGCATAACCACTAATACTTTAAGAATATTCAGTGCCACACTCATATTTCTTGGTGTCAGTGAAAACGCCTGCTCTAACGAGTTTAACGCCGCATGAAATTTGCCGCGCTTGAACAGCTCTACTGCCATCCGGTTTAGCTGTTGTGGCGTAAAATGCACAGCTGCACGCTCAGCCAATTCCTGCTCTATGTACTTCCCTACAACCTGATCAGTCAAACCGTTTCCACTAATTTGCCGCTTTATCGCATCTAATAGGGTTACAGCGTCCTCCCGACGGCCTAACTCGTGCAGTGCTTTCACTTTATCCAGATTGTCCTCTACCGACGTCCCTGGTCGCAAACTGATATGGTTATCAATTATCGCTTCAGCTTTAGGACGTTCTTCTTTTGCGGTATGTAGTCGGGCTCTTACTACCAACAATTGATCTTTTAACTGCGTTGATAACGGTATTTGTTTTTCCAGTTCGGTTAACAACAAATCTGCTTGATTAAGTACTTTAATTGACTCTGCTTTTTCCAAAGTAGTGGCATAATCGATGCCTGCACGTACGACATTAAGTCTTAAAATTGGTGAGTCGTGAATAGAGTTTTTTGCATATTTTGCCATAGCAATGGCAGCTTGATACTGGCCAACATGATCATGGTTCAATCTCGCCAGGTCGAGCAAGCGTTTATTGCGTTCAATATTACGCGGTGCTAACCGGGTCGCTTTCTTAATTTCTTCGTACGCCTGCGCGAAGTCCTGTTTGCCAATATAGTAATGTGCCAGCATGTCATAAGTAGCAAAACGGGTATCTGTTTTGTCGGTTAGCTCTGTAAGCAACGACGTAATGTCTTCCAGTTTGTCTTGTTGTAATAATGCTTTGATATAGCCCAAATACACCCAGGACACTTTATGAGTTTGCAACAAATTCTCGTAGTACTGAGCTGCATCAGAAAACTCGCGTAAGTTAAGCAAACATTCACCGGTCAATCGTTTCATCTGTAAATGGTACTTAGCCAATGCCGGGTTTAATAAGTGCCGCTCTGCAAAGTACATCGCCTTGCTGTAATCCTGACGGTCAATAGCCTGATACACATTAAATAAAGTGCGCTTAACTTCCAGTGTTAAGGGCAGACGACTTTGTACATGCTTAGTGTTTAGCGGTTTGACCCAGAAATCATCCGGCTGCAACTCAACAATACTGTTCACCAGATGTTCACTGGTTTCTGCACTAAGAAAAATCAGAATGGTGCATTTGGTTATGTGCCGCTTAAACTTAAGTTCTTCCAGCAGATGGAAGCCATCTTTATCGCTTTTGACATTGAAGGCACAAATGACAACATGAAATGAGGTTTGTTCGCATAATCGTAGGGCGTAATAGGCATTTTCGGCGCATTTAATATTTTCGATACCAAGTTCAACTAAAGCCGACTTAATGACATTTTGTACCAATACCTGATCATCAATAATCAATACATTTAATTTGTTATAAGCGGTTAATTCATCTTGATCCATCGTAACCTTTTTATATTCCGTTGTTATAGTTACCTAAGCATGCTGCTAATACTTTTAACCTAATCTTATTGCAGCATAAACCCGCTTTTTAAGAAAAACCAGTAACTTTGCAACGGTAAGACTAATCGTACATTTTTAATTCCATTTTGCTATTGTCAGTGCCTGCTTACGCCCCAATTGATTAGTCAGTATCATCATTAACCTTAGAAGAGGTCTGTACCATGTTTTATGATTTGACCGTAGTACAAAACAGTAAAATGCTGCAAAACCTTAGCGCTATATTAGATAAAGCTGCCGCCTTTGCTGATAGCAAAAAATTTGATGTCACGGTGCTGCTAAATGCCAGACTGGCACCAGATCAGTTTAACCTGACACGGCAGATCCAAATTGCCTGTGACAGTGCCAAACTGGGTGCAGCGCGTTTAACCGGTAAAGTAGATAGCGCCCCAAAACATGCCGATGATGAAACCACGCTGGCAGACTTACAGCAGCGCATCCGCGATACAGTGGATTATTTGGCTACCTTTAGTGAAGCAGATTTTATTACTGCCGCCACACAACATATCACCCAACCGCGTTGGGAAGGTAAATACCTGCATGGGTATGAATTCTTAATTCAGCATGTAATGCCAAACGTGTACTTTCACATTACAACGGCTTATGCAATTTTGCGCCATAATGGTGTTGATGTAGGTAAAAAAGATTACCTTGGCGCCATGCCATATAAGGTTTAAAGACACAAAACGCCGGTATAAACCGCAATGTCAGTTAGTTAATTTTAGGTAGCCATTGGTTTGCCCACACTAACACGCCGTCCCCCCCTCCCTGGGGGCTCGTTTCAGCCCGTCCAGGGCTTCAACGGTTAGTTAAGGGCAAACCGATTATGCTAAATTGATTAGTACTGGGTATAGACCGGTGTTTTTAATACCAATATGGCATTACCGTTCAAGCACAATTCGGTAGCGCGCTTTACCACTTTCTAAATGTGCCAACGCTTCGTTAATCTGCTCGAATTTAAACATCTCAACCACAGGCTTAATATTGTGCTGTACCGCAAATTCCAGCATTTTAGCAATGGTTGCCGGGCTACCAACAGGCGAGCCTGACACACTGCGCTGCGCCATAATTAAACTAAACACATTCAAATCAAGCGGCTCTAATGTCGCACCAACAAAATGCAAACGGCCTTTTGGCTTTAACGTCGACAAATACAAATTCCAGTCCAGCTTCACGTTTACAGTAGATATAATAAAGTCAAACTTACCAGCCGCTTGTTCAATTTCTGCAGCATTACGCGAATTAATGCAATGATGGGCTCCCAGCTCTTTCGCCTCAGCAGCTTTGCTGTCACTTGACGTAAATGCCGTCACCTCACAGCCCCAGGCACGTAAAAACTGCAAACCAATATGCCCAAGCCCACCAATACCAATAACCGCCACTTTATCGGTAGGTTTAACGTCAAACTGCACCATAGGGTTAAACACGGTTATACCACCACAAAACAGTGGGCCGGCAGTTTTTGCATCCATACCTTTAGGCAGTGGGATTACGGCACTGGCGTTGGCGCGAACTTTTTCGGCGAAACCACCATGGCGACCTACTATGGTGCCCTCGGCAGTCGAACACAGGTTCTGATCGCCGCTACCGCAGCTTGAGCACACTTTACAATAATCAGAATGCCAGCCCAGACCAACCACCTGGCCTTGCTGTAAATGCTTAACATCCGCACCAACTGCGGCTACCCGCCCTACTACCTCATGCCCAGCAACCAACGGAAACGACGACATGCCCCATTCGTTATGCAGCATTGATAAATCTGAGTGACAAATGCCACAATAATCCACGTCAATCTCAACATCATGCCGGCCAAGTTCACCGGGTTCATATTCCCAAGCGGTTAATTTTCCTTTAGCTTCTAATGCTGCGTATGCCTTTATCATAAGAACTCCTGTGTTGTTTACCCAAAATACATTTAAACATGTACAGCTAACAGTATTGACCAGATCTGTCAGTTGAGCCGTAATTTAACGCGTTCTATACCTTTTGGCCGTTCTATACACTCAGCAATACCAATATCTGCTGAAATGTGGTTATTTTATCGCCAGCCATACCTGTTTCTTCTGCCGCTTTCAGGTATAATCCGCCGACTTTTTTCCGGCTCAGCCCATTTTAAGAGACACTATGACAGTACAGACCTTTGATCCGACACAAACCACCACTTTGGATACCGCCGCTAAAAGCCTGTCTGATCAGGTAAAAACAGGCAGTGGTAAAGGCAATACCATTGGGTTTGTCAGTTTGGGCTGTCCGAAAAATCTGGTCGACTCTGAACGCATTCTTACCCAGTTAAAAAGCGAAGGTTACAACATTGTTCCGACCTACGATGATGCTGAGTTAGTTATCGTAAATACCTGCGGTTTTATCGACAGCGCAGTACAAGAATCGTTAGAAACCATTGGGGAAGCCTTGGCAGAAAACGGCAAAGTTATTGTTACCGGCTGTTTGGGCGCGCGCGAAGATGAAATTCGCCAGGTACACCCAAACGTACTGGGCATTACCGGCCCGCACAGTTACGAAAACGTACTTAAACAAGTTCATGAGTTTGTGCCTAAACCCAAATACGACCCGTTCACCATGCTGGTTCCGGATCACGGCGTTAAATTAACGCCAAAACATTACGCCTATTTAAAAATTTCTGAGGGCTGTAATCACCGCTGTACCTTCTGCATTATTCCATCCATGCGGGGTGATTTAGCCAGCCGTCCGGTAGGTGAAGTACTGGACGAAGCACAGCGTTTAAAAAATGCTGGCGTTAAAGAGCTATTGATAATCTCGCAAGACACCAGCGCGTATGGCGTAGATGTAAAACATCGCACCGGCTTTTGGAATGGCCAACCGGTTAAAACCTCTATGCAATCCTTGTGTGAAGCATTGGGTGAAATGGGTATATGGGTGCGCTTGCACTATGTTTACCCTTACCCGCACGTGGATGACATTATCCCTTTAATGGCGCAAGGCAAGGTGTTGCCGTATTTAGATATTCCGTTTCAGCATGCCAGCCCACGTATTTTAAAGTTGATGAAGCGCCCGGGACAGGCAGACCGTGTTCTGGAGCGCATTAAAAAATGGCGTGAGATATGCCCGGAGCTTACCATCCGTTCAACCTTTATAGTTGGCTTCCCCGGGGAAACCGAAGAAGACTTCCAAATGTTGCTCGACTGGCTGCAAGAAGCACAACTTGACCGCGTTGGTTGCTTCAAATACAGCCCGGTAGAAGGCGCCAAAGCTAACGACCTGCCCGACCCGGTTGCAGATGACATCATGGAAGAGCGCTACCACCGCTTTATGCAAACTCAGCAGGCCATCAGCACTGCACGTTTGCAAGCCAAAATTGGCCGACGCATTAAAGTGTTAATTGACGAAGTAGACGAAGAAGGCGCCATTGGCCGAAGCTTTGCCGACGCACCAGAGATTGATGGCGCTGTATATTTAAATGGTTTAACTGCGGTTAAACCCGGCGATATTATTGACGCGATAGTAGAAGAAGCCGATGAGTATGATTTATGGGCAACAATGGCTGAATAGTCTTACGCCTTTAAACAACATTTAAAACAGGTGGCCTTGGCCACCTGTTTTTTTATGGAAACTACAGCGGGTTAGCCATCGCAGTATCAGGCCATAACCTTAGCAACTGGCGGGTAAATAAAACAAGATCACCGCTGCTATAAAACCTGTCTGCAGCCATTTTTGCGCCTGCGTTTAACAACATCGCCTGTACCAGCCGCTGCTGCAACTGCTTAGCCACTGCCATTTCAGTGCGCACTATGTTGATATCAGGCCCGGCAATATCGGCGATGACATCAGCAATAAAGTTGTAATGCGTACAGCCCAGCACCAAGGTATCGGCACCCTGCGTTAAAAGCGGCTGAATATAGCCTGTTATAAGCTCGCGCATGGCGGCGCCATCCAGCGAAAGCGCTTCAATGTTTGGCACCAGCGCCGGGCAAGGTTGCAGCACTATTTTTGCTTTACCAGCATAGCGCTGAGCTAAATTGGCAAACGCCGGTGTTAACAAGGTACGCGGCGTGGCAAGCACGCCCACTACACCGGTTTTGCTGGCTAGTACCGCCGGCTTTACGCCAGGCTCAACACCGATAATAGGCAGCGAATATTGCGCTCTTAACTCTTTTATCGCCGCCGTGGTCGCGGTGTTGCACGCCACCACTATGGCCTTAACACCACAACCAATAAGATGCTGCGTAATCGCTTGCATGCGCTGATAAATATACTCATCCGTTTTTTCGCCATAAGGTGCATGGCCGCTGTCGGCAACATAAATAAGCTGTTCATTGGGCAGTAGTTGACGCACCGCTCGGGCCACCGACAGCCCACCAATACCGGAGTCAAAAATACCTATTGCTGCAGAATGTGCCATAGCACGCCCGTTACTGTTTAAAACCGGCAAAATTAGCATATTTTAACGCTGCTTTTGCAGGATTTTGCTATAAAAAGCGCAAGCGAGCAGCCATAGCGGCAGCAAGTAATTTAAGGCAATGTTTGCGGGAAAAGCGATGGTGCATGGTATTAGCGACCTTTCAGCTTATTTCCCCAAGCACAGTATGATGCCCAACAGCAAAATAAAGCATACCAGCAGCACCACGCTGATGCTAAACCAGCGGCAGCTATGAGCGAGAAGCTGAAAGTCAGGTTAATTTTGATCTGACCCTAATATTCATTGCTTCATTATCTAAATGGGTACGACATTTCATGATAACTCTCTAACGCCCGCCACACACGCGAGCAACTTGTTGCGAGTCGAGCGCCAAAGGCGCGTTTTGATGGCGTTTGTTATACATCGTCACTCTCCGGACGAGGTGGTGGCGGTGGTGGAGGCATCTCTGGCCTTTTGGCTGGAGGTATCACCTTTAATAAATCAGAAAGCTTATAAAATTTAAAGTTACCGCAAAGAGCTATAGCTCTTCGGTCTTTGTAAGGCGCGTTGTAGCTCACTTTAATAGTAACTTCATTCTCTGATGAGGGAGCAACTCCTAAATAGGTAATATAATAATCCCCTTCATACTCACCTTGTTCAATGAAATTTAAACCTAAATCAAACGTCGAAGCGAGTTGCGCATATATGGAATACACATACATTTTCTTTAGCTTGATTGGGATGTATAGCGAGTAGTAATTCAACTCACTATCAACTCCTCGATCTTCATGCTTTAACGCAAAAGCCTGATCTTTTGACGGTCCTTTATCACAAGCCGCTACATGGTTACTCAGTAGAGTAAATAATATGAACAATAAAGCCTTCATGAGAACCTACGTAATGTATAACGCCCGCCACAAACGCGAGCAACTTGTTGCGAGTCGAGCGCCCAAAGGGCGCGTTTTTGATGGCGCTTGTTATGCATTAATGAATATTTACCTATTCTCTATCAGAGAGAGCAAGAGTGCTTTGATCAAAACGTATTTGCAACGGCGTCCCTTCAGCATCCCATGCACCTATATGAATATGTGGATTGCGGCTATAGCCATTGTTACCAACTTTGGCTACAGCAACGCCTCTTTTCACAGTATCACCTTCTTTGACGTTAACACCCTGCACATGAGCCAGTAAAACTGAGTGTCCTTCTTTAGTTTTAAAGGTTATTGAGCTGGCCCGCCCAGGATTCATAATGCCCGGTTGATTAGTAATTGAGTTGATATTGATTTTCTCTACTGTACAGTCACAAGGCGACAAGACCTCTTTGTCAAAGCCAAACCAATCTTCATTGCTAAAGCCATCATTCACATAAGTTCTTTGAAATAATCTTTTCTCGTCTTCATACCAACCACCAATTACGCAATCAGTACCTAAAGCATCACCAGCATATTGGAACTGCCCCTCATAATGCTCTGTGCAAGCAAAAGTCTCTTTATGAATGGCATGAATAAGTATTGAATTTTCGGCTGTCGCTTTAAAGCAAAAGATTAAAGGTGCTAACGATAAGAGATATTTAAATTTCATCTTGAGTTTCCATTACTGCATAACGCCGCCAACACAGGCGAGCAACTTGTTGCGAGTCCAGCACTAGCGAAGCTAGTGCGTTGTGTTTGGCCTTGTTATGTTTTTTGAACAACACGCCAGTTTTCCAATATTACACTGTGCTCATTTGCCACGTTGTTGAGCCAAACCAGTGTTTTAGCAATATCCTTTTCCTGCAAAATTCCGTCAATCCGAAGCCTGAATGAATAACCAAAGCCATTAGGGTGCTTTTGAGTGCTCACTCTCATGCTGTTGTCGGGGTGATAAAACTCAGCGGCCAGCGACGGAAGTTTGGCCTTGCCAACAACATAGAATTCAAATTCCAACTCATGAAAGCCGGATATATCAATACCTGAGTTCGCCAGCCTATCAATTTTCGAAGAAATCATAAGAGAACATAGACATAATGACTCCCCACGAGGTGCTGACCTCCGAGTTCGTGGGTTAGTTTCGCAACCAGAGCCATACTG
>NZ_JAPJDY010000010.1:0-215416 GCF_030731985.1 Rheinheimera baltica | reverse complement strand
CTTTACCAGCAAAACAACGGTTCTTAAATGAGCAGGATTTTACTCAATCTGCTTGACGTGGGGAGTCATACCAACGCTCAAAGCAACGGCGCGGCTTTTTGCGTCCGATGCCTTTGCTTGTTATTGCGTCAACCTAATGAACTATCGCGGCTTGCCGCCTGCCCTGTTTGCACAACAACATGATTAAAATTATTACCCACACTGTAAAACAACCTTGATTAAAACTGCAACGAAAATTGCATGTTAGGTTGAACTAATGCTGATAAAACTGTTGGAAGTTTAATGGGTTGTTTGACTGAAAATTGAATGAGCGAATACCGAAAAATGCACTAGCCAACCACAAACTTTTGAGCCTAAAATTTACTGCCAATACTAACCAATAATTTGTAAGGCCAAAGCGCTATAAGGCCTCGCTAAACGGCGAGCTTTAGCGAGTCCGGTGGAGGCCACGTTTTTTGTGGCCGGAACGTATTTGAGCGGTTTGTTAGGCATTGATTAATTTCACAATAGGTGGCTTTTCAGAAACAACATCTATTATTTGGTTTAAGCAACAAAAGCCATAGTGTACAAACGGACCAGGATAATCTTCTGTAGCGAACGTACCTTGGCCAATATAGTTTAAAAATGCTGACTTCGAATAAACCCGTGCAAGCCTACCCTCGAACTTTTCTTCAATGCCTCCAGCATAACTTTCATTCGTTACTGCATATGCTATGTAGTCATCGAAGACTATTTCATAGCGGGCGCTGTTGTCGGTTACTGCTATGGGTTTGCTTTCCCTCAATATCTCTCTTAGTGCCTCAACTGGCTCTTCTACTGATGATATTTCCGGGACGACATCAGACACACCTGCCTCAGCGATTACAATCCTGAGGCAATCTTTATAGGTTTCTTGTATCTCAATCATATCGAGATACTTATGCTTATTCATTGCACTGAACATAAATGCCTAACGCAAAGCACACGGGTGACGACCGCGTAGCGGTTGGCATCCCAGCGGCCGCAGGCCGCGAGTGATGCGCCTTGTTAGCAGCTTGAATTAAAACCCGCGCGGCACTGCCGCACTGGCGAAGCTGAACAAGTGCACCACTGTGCAAATTTAAAACTACACCGGCCAGCTGCGATACGGCGAGCCAACCGGAACCTGTAAAACTACTGAGCGAAGCCAAGAAGAACAACGCTACCGCCACCACCGTTTGCAACAAACCCGCAAACTGGCGACCTTTAACTTTTGGCGCTGCCGCTAAAAATACCAAACGCGAGCAATGCCGGAATAAAACTACTGACTGAAACCGTTAAAACCCCGAACACCTGCTAACGCAAAGCACACGGGTGACGACCGCGTAGCGGTTGGCATCCCAGCGGCCGCAGGCCGCGAGTGATGCGGCTTGTTAGCAGCTTGAATAAAACCCACGCGGCACTGCCGCACTGGCGAAGCTGAACAAGTGCACCACTGTGCAAATTTAAGACTACACCGGCCAGCTGCGATACGGCGAGCCAACCAGAACCTGTAAAAACTGTTTAAGCGAAGCCACGAAGAACAACGCTACCGCCATTACCGTTTAAAGCAAACCCGCAAACTGGCGAACTTAAACTTTTGGCGCTGCAGCTAAGAAAACGAAACGCGAGCAAGGCCGGAACAAAACTACTGACTAAAACCCTTAAAACCCCGAACACCTGCTAACGCAAAGCTTTGGGGCGGCTGGAGCGCAGCGTAAGCCGTCCCAGCCACGACAGTGGCGACAACAGCGCCTTGTTAGTGATGCTCATTACGCACGAAAAAACGAAACGCCCGGAATACGCCCAAGCAAACCAAAACGAACGAAATATTTTCCGTCATGCGCATTATAAAAACGAATTGCGACGAATATACGCTTCCATAATTTGGAACAAGGAAAAACAAAGTAAACAAATTGATTACCGCTAATAGTGTCAGTGAAATCAAGATCATTAATGACCCCGGCGTTTTTTTTGCTTTATAAAGCATCGCCGCAGCGATAAAAAGCAGCGAGAACGAGAAAATGATAGCGAGAAAACCTGAAAAGGTCATAATCGACCCACATGCCACACACCGTTCAGATATGTCAGAAGCTGAAGAGACGATTACAGTATGATCCATGATAATTCCTTGTGATCACTAACGCAAAGCACACGGGCGGAAAAACGCGACAGCGTTTGACGTCCCAGTGGCCGCAGGCCACGAGTGATGCGCCTTGTTATGTGTTTCAAGCCAACCAATAGATGCCATCGTGATGCCCTACTAAAATTTTGTTTGAAGAAGGAATACGTAACTCAATATCACCACCTGGTTGATGAGAGTCTTCAAATGCATCAGCCACCATCTGTTTGAAAGCGGCACGTTGCATAGAATCTTTCCTGCGTATTTCACTTTTATTGTGTGGACGCACTCTTTCAAACTCAATGACCTCAAAATCTAGAGAGTCTACTAATGCGAATACTTCTTCTTTTGTTAATCTCTGCATCGTTAATTACACATAACGCCGCGAAGCACGCGCGGTTGCGGAATGGAGGCGAAGCCGCAATGCAGTAACCGTCGCCGTGACTTGCATTGTTAGGAGTTTCCACCTGACAATATTTCATTGATTCTCGGTTTTGTATATTTTTCTTCAGCTACTACGTCTTCAGCGTCGCCTTTGTGATGGTACTCGCCTTCGTCGAAAGCTAGATAGACATCATATGCGGGCGACGGCAATGTATTGTTGTTTGAGTTCAGAAACACCTCATCAGTCATGAAGCCAAACAACCAATTCGCGGCTCCGTCACTAAATTCAAAGTCGTAGCGTTTATCTTGGTAGCCCTTTGCTAGAGCTAGAGCAAAAGAGTTTACAAAATCAACAAGCGACAATTTCTGTGAACTAGCGAAATCTACGACCACTCCGTAATCTAATTCGTACTCGCTCGCCTTCTCAAGAAGCTGCTCTAGATTCACTCGTACTCCTAACAGCTTAATAGTTTGCAAAGCCCCTTCTATAAAACGCGGGATATTGCCTTCTATCTTTAATAAATGACAGCAAAATATCTAATAAGCTCCTTTAAATCAACAGATTTTTAACGTTGTGATTATCTCTACTTGTAGAAAGCGGGGTGAAACCTTGCGATCTACTTGCTAACAATAAATTCACCCGCTACTGTATATTAATACAGCTTTCTTTATTTGTGGGTGAAAGTTATGGCATCGCCATTTTTGCAATATATCGCTGAGTTTATGTATGCCCGCCGTTATGCCAAACGAACGGTTGATGCTTATGTGTACTGAATAAAGGCGTATATCTTGTTTCACAAAAAACAGCATCCGGCAAAGTTAACTGAGCAGGATGTCGAGCGCTTTTTAACTTATTTAACTAATCAGCGTAATGTGGCGCCGCGCACGCAGGCGTCGGCATTGAATGCCCTGAGCTTTTTGTATAAAGCGGTACTGCAAAAACCGCTGTCGTTAAACCTTAATTTTAATCGCTCGCAGCTTGCGCCTAAGCTGCCAGTGGTATTAACCCGCACCGAGATAACGGCGCTGTTAAGGGTTATTGATCCGCGCTATAAACTGCTGGCTCAGCTGATGTATGGTAGTGGTTTACGGCTGATGGAAGCCGTTAGGTTGCGGGTGCATGCAATAGATTATGACTATTTGTCTGTTATGGTATGGCAAGGTAAAGGCAATAAAAACCGACGTACCACGCTGGCACCAGAATTAGTTACAACACTTAAGCAACAGAGCCAGTTTGTAATGCAATATTTTGAGGCCGATTTGGCTAACCCTGATTATGCCGGTGTCTGGTTACCTTATGCGTTAGCACGTAAATATCCCACAGCACCTAAAGAGCTGGGGTGGCAATATTTATTTCCGTCCATGCAGCTAAGTGTCGATCCAGAGAGTAAGCTTCTGCGCCGCCACCATCTGGATGAGAGCTGTGTTAGGCGCGAAATTAAAATTGCTGCAAAAAAAGCGGGTATCACTAAAAACGTGACCTGCCATACGCTGCGCCATTCTTTTATAAAATGTGTCCATACATTTTCCCCGTCGGGCCATCCTGCGGATGTTCAAATTCATTCCAGATGAATTTGTGCTACTCACTTGCTGGAAGCCGGCGCCGATATCCGTACCGTGCAAGAGCAATTAGGCCATACTGACGTGCGTACTACACAAATATATACCCATGTACTAAACCGCGGTGCGGCAGGCGTAAAAAGCCCACTATCGCAGTTACTCTAAAAAGGGCGCAGCAGCGCCAAATGATTTTTGATAGAAAGTAATATTGGCCGCATTAATAAAAATGGTCAGGATACCGGCCTTTGTTAGCTATAACGTTGCCGTGTTGGCAAGCCAATGCAGAAGACGCTGGCAGCCATAGCCTGAAACAAAAAAGCCAGACACACAGTCTGGCTTTTTAGGTAAGTAAGAACTTACTTATCGTGCTGTACACGCATATGCGGGAACAGGATTACGTCGCGAATTGAGGCGGCGTCGGCCAGTAGCATAACCAAACGGTCGATACCGATACCCTGCCCTGCGGTTGGCGGTAAGCCGTGCTCTAACGCGGTAACGAAGTCGTCGTCGTAGAACATGGCTTCGTCGTCGCCGGCGTCTTTTTGTGCTACCTGCTCACGGAAACGCTCGGCCTGATCTTCGGCATCGTTTAACTCGCTAAAGCCGTTGCCCAGCTCGCGGCCGCCGATAAAGAATTCAAAGCGGTCGGTAATTTCCGGGTTATGGTCGTTACGGCGTGCCAATGGCGATACTTCTGCCGGGTATTCGGTAATAAAGGTTGGGTGGCGCAGCTTGGTTTCTACCAGCTCGTCAAACACTTCCATTAAAATACGGCCATGGCCATAGTTATCTTTAACCTGAATACCCAGTGATTTGGCCAGCTCTGCTACTGCTTCACGCGTGGCCAGTTGTTCTTTAGTTACCGTTGGGTTGTAGTGCAAAATAGACTCGGTTACCGACATGCGCGCAAAAGGCTTGCCAAAGTCGAACACTTCACCCTGGTACGGCACTTCGGTGCTACCCAGTACATGCTCGGCTAAACCACGGAATAACTTTTCAGTTAAGTCCATCAGGTCGTTGTAATCGGCATAGGCCCAGTAAAACTCCAGCATGGTAAATTCCGGGTTGTGGCGGGTAGACACGCCTTCGTTACGGAAGTTACGGTTAAGCTCGAACACTTTTTCAAAGCCGCCAACCACCAAACGCTTTAAATACAGCTCTGGCGCGATACGCAAAAACATCTGCATATCCAGTGCGTTGTGGTGGGTTTCAAACGGCCGTGCTGAAGCACCTCCCGGAATGGCTTGCAGCATCGGCGTTTCAACTTCTAAGAAGCCTTCGTCGTTAAAGAAACGGCGAATATAGGCCACGGTTTTGCTACGCACTAAAAAGGTATGGCGCGATTGCTCGTTAGAAATAAGGTCCAGATAACGCTGGCGGTAACGCGCTTCGTTATCGGTTAAGCCATGGAATTTATCTGGCAGTGGGCGCAGTGCTTTGGTTAATAAGCGAATATCGCTTAACCATACCGTTAACTCGCCAGTTTGCGTTTTAAATAAATGGCCGGTGGCGCCGATAATGTCGCCTAAATCCCACTTTTTAAACTGGTCGTTGTATACGCCTTCAGCCAGGCTGTCACGCGCGACATACAGCTGAATTTTACCGCCCATATCGGAAATAGTGGTAAAGCTGGCCTTGCCCATAATACGGCGCGTCATAATACGGCCGCCCAGGCTTACGGTGATTTTTTGCGCTTCCAGTTCTTCTTTAGTTAAGTGATCGTACTTAGCAATAACATCTGAAGATATGCTGTCACGGCGAAAGTCATTCGGAAACATAAAGCCATCTTCACGCAGTGCCGCCAGCTTATGTTTTCGTTCCGCAATCAGTTTGTTTACGTCCTGAATTTCTTCTTGTGGTTGCTGTTGGTCAGACATAGTGCGTTTCCTGATTGAGGTCGAAGTTTTAGTTAAGTAACAATTACAGCCCGGCTTTTAAGCTGGCTTCAATAAATTTATCCAAATCACCGTCTAACACCGCCTGGGTGTTGCGGGTTTCGATACCGGTTCGTAAATCTTTAATGCGCGAGTCGTCCAATACATAAGAGCGAATTTGGCTGCCCCAGCCGATATCCGACTTGGTATCTTCCAGCGCTTGTTTCTCGGCATTTTGCTTTTGCAGCTCAAACTCATACAGCTTGGCGCGCAATTGCTTGTAGGCGTTGTCACGGTTTTTATGCTGCGAGCGGTCGTTCTGACACTGCACGACGATATTGGTCGGTAAGTGAGTAATACGCACGGCAGAATCGGTACGGTTTACGTGCTGACCACCAGCACCCGAGGCGCGGTAAGTGTCGATACGTAAATCGGCCGGGTTGATATCAATTTCAATATCGTCGTCAATTTCTGGCGAGACAAACACCGAGGCAAACGAGGTATGGCGGCGGTTGCCGCTATCAAACGGGCTTTTACGCACTAAGCGGTGTACGCCGGTTTCAGTGCGCAGCCAGCCATAAGCATATTCGCCGCTAAATTTAATGGTACAGCCTTTAATACCGGCAACGTCGCCGTCGGTAACTTCGTAAAGTTCTGGCTTGAAGCCTTTATCTTCACCCCAACGCAGGTACATGCGCATTAAAATGCTGGCCCAGTCCTGTGCTTCAGTACCGCCGGAGCCAGACTGAATATCCAGGTAGCAATGGTTTTCGTCATTTTTGCCGGAGAACATGCGGCGAAACTCTAACAGGCTTAGCTGTTTGTCTAAGTCGGCCAGTTCCGCTTTGGCTTCTTCAAAGGTGTCTTCATCTTCAGCTTCAACCGCCAGCTCCAGCAAGCCATCAACGTCTTCCAGACCGCGGTCCAGCTTGTCGATAGTGCCAACAATTTGCTCCAGTGCAGAACGTTCTTTACCTAAAGCCTGCGCTTTGTCTGGCGTATTCCAAATAGCGGAATCTTCCAGTTCGCGCGAAACTTCTTCTAAGCGTTCTTTTTTGCCATCATAGTCAAAGATACCCCCGAAGCACGTTAGTGCGTTCAGTTAAATCTTTAATGCTGTTGTACACCGGATTGACTTCAAACATGCTGTTGTCTGTAACCTTGAAATATAAGACGAAAAATAGGCGGCGATTGTAGCAAATTTATCGCAGGACGTGCAGCCATCTGTAGTGGATTTTTAACTACTCTTGGCAATGGGCGATTTTTTGTCCGGTTAACTTGCCTGCCTAAGTATTCAACCGCTATGATTGATACCAAATGTGAGCTCGGCGATTTGTATGCCTAATTTGTTTCTTACCGCGCACAACCCTATGTTTTATTTACTAATGCTTTTTGCTTTGCCAAGCATAGCTGAACCCGTGGTATATAATTGGCCGGCCTCTAACAAAAGCGATCCACGTGGTCATTACCCTATCGCACTATTGCAGTTAGCTCTGGAAAAATCAGATAGCGATTACCTGCTTCTTCCAAGTAACCGTGACCAAGTTCAATGGCGCAACTTACGTCAACTTGAAATTGGTCAAGGTGTGGATGTGGTATGGACCATGACGTCAATTGAGCGTGAACAAAAGCAGCTACCTGTGCGCATTCCTATTGACCGAGGGCTATTAGGCTGGCGGCTGTTATTAATTAGGCAGCAAGATACTGCGCGTTTTGCGGAGATCAACAGCGCAGAGTCACTGCGCAAGTTACGCGCAGTGCAAGGGCACGACTGGCCAGATTTAACTATATTGCAGCATAATCAATTTAATGTGATACCCAGCACTTTTTATAACGGTATGTTTGTCATGCTACAGCTGGGTCGGGTTGATTACTTTCCGCGGGCGTTGTCTGAGGTTTACGCAGAACTGAATAACCATACCACAGAGCAACTGGCGATAGCTGATAGCCTGGCTTTATATTATCCGGCACCATTGTACTATTTTGTCCGACCGGATAAGCCTGCGTTGGCACAAGCCATAGAACAAGGTTTACAGCGGGCGATTGCGGACGGCAGTATGCAGCAATTATTTATGCAGCATTTTGCCACTGCGATAAGCGCTGCCAAGCTTAGTAATCGACATATCATCCGACTTGAGAATCCTTTGTTACCGGAGGCAACACCGCTTCAAGATAGCCGTTTGTGGTTTAACCCGGAGGTTGGCTACTGATGCTTTTCCGCTCGAGTTCTCAATCCCCTCATCGCAATTTAGCCACTCGGGTTGTCGTGATTATTATGGTATCCGCTTTGTTGTGGTCAATATTATTAACCGCAGCCCTAAGCTACAGCCTTTATCGCCATGAATTAACCGAGGCCGAACGCCAGTTTGCTAATATAGAGCATAGTTACATACCAAGCCTGGAGGCAGGTTTATGGGAAGCAGATACCGCGCGTATTAATACCTTACTAGATGGCATTGCTCAGCTAGAAGACGTGGGCAGTGTCCGCCTTACCGATGAGTTGAACCAACAGTTTAGCCGCCAACATTCAACGTTTGACAAATTTTTTGCCAGCAAAAAATATATGCTGCAGTATCGGATTGATAACGAACAATATTCAGTTGGACAGTTACACATAGGGTTAATTGCAGACGATATTGAACAGCGTCTGTGGCGCCAAAGTCGCAATATTGCTTTGGTTACAGTAAGTGCGTTACTGTTTTGCGCCATTTTGATGCTACTGATTTTCCGCTTTGCCGTCAGCCGACATCTGCATGCCATGGCAGAGTTCGCCAGCAAGCTTGACCTTAATCGATTAGCACAACCGCTAAAACTTAAACGCCAAACTCGCCACGATGAACTGGACCAGGTTGTCGATGCCATTAATCGCCTGCAGCAACGCATTAAACATGAACTGGCAAGACGCAACGAGGTAGAACAACAACTTAACAACAATGCCATGCAATTGGAACAACAGGTTACGCTGCGAACCGCTGACTTACAGCTCAAAAATAATACGTTAAAACAACAGTCTTCTGAACTTGCCAGCCAAAATGAAGAGCTTGATGCTTATGCACATACCGTAGCCCACGACCTTAAACACCCATTAACCAGCGTGTTGGGCATGAGCCGTTTACTTAATGCGACATACCTGGAGTTGTCATCAGAACAAAAGCACGCTGCGCTAACCAGTATTGATAAAAGCGCAAATAAAATGAACGATATTATCAACGCCTTACTACTGCTGGCCAGTACACGTGAAAAAACACAGATACCGCTACAGCCACTTGATATGATGGAGATTATTTCCAATGCCAAAGAGCGGTTAGCCGGTGTTATTCAACAATATAACGTGAGTATTAACAGCAGTAACGACTGGCCTAAAGTCGTCGGTTATCCGATGTGGATAGAAGAGGTCTGGATTAATTACCTGTCAAATGCAATCAAATATGGTGGCCGGCCACCACACATTATTATCAGTTCCCAAACGCTAGACAACGGCAAGGTTATGTTCCTGGTGGAGGATAATGGACAACCGCTAAATACCGAACAACAAGCCGCTTTATTCAGCCCTTTCCAGCGTTTCTCGCCAAAAAGTGCTGACGGCCATGGGTTGGGTTTGTCTATTGTTAAACGGATTATTGAACGCCTGGGTGGTAACGTCGGTTACCGCGTTTCTGACAATGGCGGCAGTATCTTTTGGTTCAGCCTGCCTAACGCAGACTGAACACTATGACCTTTAGGGCTGGCTGGCTCGAATGTCAACTCGCAGACATATAACGCACGATCAGCTGCAGGCTTTGTTTATCGCGATACTCGTTAATATCCAGTTGATACGCCAACTGCACTTTTTGTATGTTTACATTAGGCCAGGCTTTGTTGTCGGCATTAAACCAAATGGCATCAACCAGCTTACCGTCTGACGTTTGCAGCATCATTTTCAAATGCCGGTCAGCCAGCATTTTTTGGCTTATTAATGTAAATTCACCATCAAATACCGGTTCGGGAAACGCTTGCCCCCAAGGCCCGGCATTTTGCAGGAGCTGGGCAAAACCAATATCAAAACAAGCTGCAGGCAATTCACCGTCGGTGTAGATCACCGCCGTTAGCTGCTCCGCTGTAAGATGTTTTTTCGCCGTTAAACTCAGCGCTACCTTAAAGGTATCCAGCCGCTCTGCGCTTATGGTTAATCCTGCCGCCATGGCATGGCCACCAAATTTTTTAATTAATCCTGGGTACTGAGTAGAAATTTCTTCCAGTAGATCACGAATATGTAAGCCACTAATAGACCGGGCAGAGCCTTTTAGTTCACCCTCGTCGCCTTGAGCAAATACAATAGTTGGCCGGTGAAATTGCTCTTTAATACGCCCGGCTAAAATACCAATAACGCCCTGATGCCAGTCATGCCGGTACAGGCAGAGACACTCAGGCAATTCAGCACCGTCAAACGACAACTGGCTTAAAAACGCTTGCGCTTCAACTTGCATACTTTGTTCTATGGCACGGCGCTCTACATTTAAGCTGTCTAGCTCAGCCGCATACTGGCGCGCTAAGCCTAAATCTTTTGCTAACAGGCAGCTTATGCCCAACGACATATCGTCCAACCGGCCTGCTGCATTTAAGCGTGGCGCTAAAGCAAAACCAAAATCGCTGGCGGTCAATTTTGCCGCGCTGCGATTAGCCACATCCATTAGCGCCTGAATACCTGGCCGACACTTGCCACTGCGAATACGCATTAGGCCCTGATGCACTAAAATGCGATTGTTAGTGTCCAGCGGCACCACATCGGCCACTGTGCCCAGCGCCACCAGATCTAGTAGCTCGGCTAAATTCGGCTCTGATATCTGTTGTTCAGAGAAATACTGTTGCTGACGTAACGCCGCTCGCAGGGCTAATAACACGTAAAAGGCTACACCAACCCCTGCCAGTGCCTTACTGGGAAAGCTACAGCCCGGTTGGTTAGGGTTTACTATCGCATCAGCGTCTGGCAATTCGTGCCCCGCTAAGTGGTGGTCAGTAACCAACACTTTTACCCCGGCGCTTTTGGCAAGGGCAACACCGTCAATAGCAGAAATACCGTTATCGACAGTAATAATCAGTTCAGCGCCTTGTGCCACGGCGAGCTCGGCCATTTCAGGCGTTAAGCCATAGCCATATTCAAACCGATTGGGTACCAGATATTCAATGTATTTAAAGCCCAACGCGGTTAATCCGCTTAGCAATACTGCCGTACTGGTGGCACCGTCGGCATCAAAGTCGCCCACAATAACAATGCGTTGCTGCTGCTTTAACGCCATAATAAGCAGCGCTACCGCAGTATCAATGCCTTTTAACTCAGTAAAAGGCAGCAAAGCGGCTGCGCCTCTATCGAGCTGCTCAAGCGAACTGATGCCGCGACTGGCGTAAAGTTGCTGCAATACAGGATGAAGTGCTGATAATGCAGTAAAAACGCCGGGCAAAGCCCGGCGTTGAATGGTACGACTGATTTCAGACATAACGCATTAAGAACCTGATTCTAATTGCGACAACAATTGTTTAGGCGGCTGGTAGCCAGGAATTAAACGGCCATTAGGCAATATAATTGCAGGTGTACCGCTGATACCAAACGATTGCCCCATCTCATACTGGCTTTTTACCGGGTTTTCACACATTGCTGCAGCCACTTTTTTACCCTCTTTAGCAGCATCCAGCGCACCACGGCTGTCTTTGGTACACCAAATATTTTGCATTTGCAGATAGGTATCTGAACCTAAGCCACCACGCGGAAATGCCAAATAGCGCACGGTGATACCGTTGTCGTTGTAGCCCTGCATGTCATTGTGCAGTTTGCGGCAATAGCCACAAGACGGATCGGTAAATACGTTGACGACATATTTCTCGTCTTTCGCTTTATATTCGATAACGTCATTTTTGCTATCCGCTAACTGTTGCTGAATATAAGGCCGCATTTGTGAGTCATTCAACAACTCACGCTTACTCATATCCAGTATTTTGCCTTCAATAAAATACTGGCCATCTTGCGAGGCAAAAAATAACCCTCTGTTGGTAAATACTTGCACTATGCCATCAATAGGGGCGTCGGCTACGGCATTCACAGACAGGTTCAGCTGGCTAAATAGCTGATGCACTTTTTCATACTGTGCCCCGTCTGGTTTTTGCTGCGCCTGCGCTGAGGCGATTAATCCAAGACTACATAAGGCTATTACAAACTTCTTCATACTGTTTCCTGTTCAACGCTCATGGGCGCGGGTGATGTTGCTGATGCAGGCTTTGTAATCTTGCCTGCGCGACATGGGTATAAATTTGTGTTGTCGATAAATCGCTGTGACCCAGTAGCATTTGTACGACACGCAAATCTGCGCCATGGTTCAGTAAATGTGTGGCAAAAGCATGGCGCAATGTATGCGGTGACAGCTCTGCCTGAATGTGCGCTACTTTGGCATAAAATTTAATTCGGTGCCAGAACGTTTGCCGTGTCATTTGTTGCGCCCGACTACTGGGGAACACTACATCCAGTAATTGACCCGCTAATAAATCGCCTCGCCCTTCACGTAAATAGCGCGTTAACCAATGCGCAGCTTCTTCGCCCATTGGCACTAAACGCTCTTTGCTACCTTTACCTACTACTCTTACCAGACCGTGCTGCAGGTTAATCTGTTGCATCGACAAGCCAACTAATTCAGATACCCTTAAACCACTGGCATACAACAGTTCGAGCATAGCTTTATCACGAAACTGTATGGGGTCAGTAATGTCGGGGGCCATTAGCAGCGCCTCAACATCCTGCTCGGACAAGGTTTTGGGTAAACTGCGCCCCACCTTTGGGTTAAGTAGTTGATTTAACGGGTTCGCTACTACTTTACCGCTTTGATGCGCGTAAGCATAAAACTGGCGTAAACTACTTAACGCCCGGGATGTGCTGCGGGGGCTAAATTGCTGGTCTACGCGCAGCGCCAGGTAGCTGTTAACCAACACGCTGTCTACATTTAATAAATTGTACTGCTTTGAGGCAATAAAACCGGCAAACTTTTTTAAGTCTGTACCATAGGCGCTAAGTGTATGCTCGCTTACACCTTTGTCCAACCAAAGCTGATCGAGAAACTGGCTGATAAGAGCAACATCTTCAGCCTGTGGCTGCGCTGCGTTTTCTGTCATGGCGGCCTACCTGATAAATTCAGGCTATATTACCGCACGCGGCTTACGCGGCAAAGCCAGCATTTAGTAAACAAGTCGATTCTGCTACACTAGCGCATCTTTGTTGCCCCACGTTGTTGCGAGACCAGCATGAAAATTGGTTTGTTTTATGGTTCAACCACCTGTTATACCGAAATGGTTGCGGAAAAAATTCAGGCATTAATTGGTGCTGATACCGTAGAGCTAAATAATATTAAGCAGGTTCCCCTAAGCCAGATGGCCCAGTACGACATTTTGATCCTGGGCTTATCAACCTGGGACTTTGGTGAAATTCAAGAAGACTGGGAAGCACATTGGGATGACATTAGCGGTGTTGACCTCAGCGGAAAAATTATCGCCATTTACGGTATGGGTGATCAACTGGGTTATGCCGAATGGTTTATTGATGCCGTTGGTATGCTGCACGACGCTATTGCGCCACAGCCTGCTGTGCGTATTGGTTATTGGCCAGCCGCAGGTTATGACTTTATTGCCTCTAAAGCCTTAACCGAGGATGGAGAATTGTTTTACGGCCTGGCCCTGGACGATGAAAACCAGTATGACTTAACCGACGCGCGGTTAAATGACTGGGTAAGCCAAATCCTGCAGGAAATTGCTGCAAAGCTATAATACCCGATGGTTAAAACTTCAGATAAAACGCCTTTAATAGCGCAATGTACTCTGCACTGTACTGCCCATTGTCTGCATGTATAGTTAACGTTGTGTTTTGTGTTGCCACCGCAGCCCTAACCAATACCAGTAATGTGCGAATTGCCACCTTACCCGCTTTAGAATACACCTCGCAACGCTGTGAGACAGACCAGCCTTGTTGCTGTGATAATGCTACAAAAAATGCGCTGTAGTCTGCAGGCAAAATAACGACGAAACAGCCTTCGGTTTCCAGTAGCATAGCGGCTTTGTCTAGCAATGCTGAATAAGGCAAGCTATCAGTATGGCGCGCTAGTTTTCGCTTGGTATCTGCTGATGGTAGTGACTGATGAAAAAACGGCGGGTTAGACACAATTAAGCGGTAACGTTTATTGCTCTGATAGGTTAGAATGTCGCCCTTTATTAGCCGCACTGCCGCTGGCCAGGGGCTATTTGCCACGTTGTCTGCCGCTTGTTGGGCTGCGACGTCGTCCAACTCTATTGCATCAATAGGATTGGCGCCCGCGGTACGCTGCGCTAACATCAGACTTATCAAGCCAGAACCGGCACCGATATCAAGTATATCGTACCCTGGTGCTGGTAATGGCGCCCAGGCACCAAGTAATAAACCGTCAGTGCCGACTTTCATCGCACACTGATCATGGGCTATATAGAATTTTTTACATTGAAAACCGGCTGACATCAGCACCTCCGACCGCCAGTTTACGGCGAAGAAGGCGCACTGTCACCGGGCAGGCAATAATGCTGAGGACAAGATGACAACATTCGCAGATTTTCAACTGGACGACGACATTACCCGAGCCATTAGTGACCGTGGTTTTGACCAGCCAACGCTGATCCAGGAAATGGCGATCCCATTAGCGCTGGACGGTAAAGATATTTTAGCCAGTGCACCTACCGGCACCGGTAAAACCCTGGCGTTTGTCTTGCCTGCTATTCAATATTTGCTCGATTTTGGCCGCAAAGATCCCGGGTTTGCCAGGGTGCTGGTAATGACCCCTACCCGAGAACTGGCCTATCAGGTGTATGACGAATTTAAACATTTTACCCAGTACACCAGCTTAAATGTCGGTGTGATAACCGGCGGTATTAACTATGGCAGCCACAAAGATACCTTAGAAAAAAACAACGATATCCTTGTCGCAACACCGGGCCGGTTAACTGAATATTTAGATGAAGAAAGCTTTCAGGCCGATGAAGTAGAAGTGCTTATTCTCGATGAAGCCGACCGCATGTTGGATATGGGCTTTATTGGTGAAATGAATCGCATTGTGCTTGAAGCACGGCGTCGACGCCAAACCTTCTTATTTTCAGCCACACTTGAGGGCAATAACCTTGAGCGCTTTGCCAGCAATGCGCTAAAAGAGCCGGAACGATTGGAAGCCATCCCCTCTCGCAAAGAAAAAGCTAAAATACTGCAATGGGTGCATTTAGCCGACGATGCGCAGCATAAGCTGGCATTGCTGATCCATTTACTGAAACAACCTGATGTAACCAAAGCCATTGTGTTTATTAAAACCCGTGAGCGCCTGGCTAGCTTAACCGGTCAGCTGGAAACCGCTGGTTTACGCTGTGGCTGGCTGCAAGGTGAAATGCCACAAGACAAACGGATGCAAGCCGTGGAGCGTTTTAGTTCTGGCCGGGTAAATATTTTGCTCGCTACTGATATTGCCGCTCGTGGTTTGGACATCGACGATATTAGCCATGTAATTAACTTTGACATGCCGCGTACCGCCGACGTTTACGTACACCGCATTGGCCGTACCGGCCGGGCCGGTAAAAAAGGCACCGCTATCTCATTAGTTGAAGCACATGACATGGCCATATTGTCCAAGGTTGAGCGCTACCACGAGCAAAAACTAAAACGCCGTATTGTCGATAGTCTGCGGCCAAATAATAAAGAAGCTAAAGTACCGGTGAAAAAGAAAAAGCCCACCAAAGCTGCGGCTAAAAAAGCAGCAAAGAAAACCAAAAAGTAACCTTGTCCAACGATAACCGCCGCCGGTAAAAATCGGGCGGTTATCGCATTTTCACCCACACCGGTTGGAATTAATTAGTAAAGCTGCTATTGATATGTTGAATAAATTATTTATCAACGATGGATAGTGCTATGGATAAACGTCAATTTATAAAAAGCTGCGCTTTGGCAGCCACCTTAGTCCCGCTGGTTAGTTGCGCCAATGTGATTGCAGCTCCTGCCGGACGCACTGCGTCACGGCTATTACCAGTAGCATTAAATCCGGGCGACACTGTTGCTTTGGTAAGCCCATCAAAAGCCACTGACCATAAAATTGACGTACAAATTGCAGAAGAAGTTATGGCCGCTCTGGGATTAAACGTGAAAACGGCCCCGCACTTAACGGCCCGCCGTGGCCATTTGGCAGGTACCGATGCAGAACGCGCTGGCGATATTAATGCCATGTTTGCCGACAAAGATGTCAAAGCCATTATTTGTCTGCGCGGAGGCTCAGGCGCCGCGCGCTTACTGCCGCTATTAGATTACGAGCTGATCCGCAACAATCCCAAAATTTTGCTCGGTTATTCTGACATTACCGCGCTGCATAATGCGATTCATGCGCAAACTGGCTTGGTAACGTTTCACGGGCCTAATGGTACCGGTAGCTGGAACAGTTTTAATGCCGACCAGTTCCGGCGGGTATTTTTCGAACGTGAACTAATGCAGTACCAAAATGTAATTGATGCCAAAGATGAACTGGCGCCAAGACAAAACCGCACCATAACCATTACCGGCGGTAAGGTGCAAGGTGAGCTAATTGGCGGCAATTTAACGGTGTTAACCGCCCTGGCAGGCTCACCCTATTTACCCGATTTTAGCGGCAAAATTTTATTTATTGAAGATGTTGAAGAAGCTCCCTATCGGGTAGATCGCATGTTAAGCACATTAAAACTGATGGGCGCATTGGATAAAATTGCGGGCTTTATCTTCGGTGAATGTACCGATTGTAGTCCAGGCGGCGGTTATGGCTGGCTTACCATGGATCAAATTTTTGACGACCATATTAAGCCGCTAAATATTCCTGCTTACCGGGGCGCTATGATTGGTCATATTAAACAGCAATTTATTGTGCCGGTAGGTGGCCGCGTAGAGCTGGATGCCGATGCCGGAACTTTCCGGTTGCTGGAAAGCGTGTTTCAGAGTTAATGCTAACCAGTAGAGGATTCGGATTATTCTAAACCGACCGTTGCAGGCCAGGATGCTGACAAATTCGCCGGGAGCGAATTTGAACAGCTGTGCTGGTCCGCAGGATAAACTTCATGGATGAAGTTTATAATCGAGCCTACAGGGAAGTATTTACGGCGTGTCGGTGTGAGTAATGCGGATCCTCTTACTACTGAACGTCTAAGCTGGAAATCCCGCTATGCTCGCCACAGCAACTATGATGGGCAATCCTGCCCATCACCCTTCGGGCCAGCTAACGCTGTTCAAATTCTTTCCCTAAGAATTTGTCGTAAGCCATCCATGGCTTACTCAGACACTCTGTGGCTGCGCTATCGAGACACCAGCTTAGCGCGTTGCGCAGCGCCACCACTTCATCATGCCTGAGTGATTATCTCTCCCAGTAAGCCTCTTCCAGGCTGTCTTCCCGCTCGGGTAAGCCCTTGGATAAACGCGGTGCGTTTTGCACCAGAATTTCATAACTTACCCGGTTGGCATACTTACAAATTTGCGCGAACGAGGAATAGGCTAAATACGGCTGTTCGTGTTTACCTGATAACGGCTGTACTTGCTTATGAAAATGGTTTGCCGCCATATCATGCAATATTGCTGACAGCGCGCCATCACCGGCGCCGTTGGTGTTCATAATGCGCTCTGGCCCACCCAGATAAGGGTCGATATGCGAATACACTTTTAATGGCTCATCGCAGCAGTTTCGCAGCATAGGGCGACTAAATTCATATTGATTAAAATCTGCCAGGCTGGCCGACTTTATTGGATTGCTGCTTTCGCGTTTTACATTTTCATCCGTGTGGCCACACAGATATAACCCTTCCGGGCCTGCGGTGATAAGCACCATGTCGGTATGGTTTAAAATCGCTTCAGCCGCTTTAAGCGGATCCGTAAAGCCGGTTAACGCTTCTGCTTCAAGTTCATTCATCGCTAACACATTAACGTAGTCATTAATGGTTTTAAGAATTTGCTCTCGATTTTCTTCTACCAAGTGGCGGGTACCTAAACTCATCACCACCGGCACATTGTGTGCTTTGGCATCTTGAAGTGCTTTTAACATCGCCTGCTGAATAGGCTTATCCACTGCACGAAGTGGGTATGCACTAACAACAAAGGCGGCGGCACCAGCAATGATGTCGGTTGGAATATATTCCGGGCTTAGTTCGTCCATATCGCTGGGGTCAATAACAAAAGTACGCTCACCATCTGGCGTAATCATGGTAATACCACGGCCAATATCACCCGCAACGCCTTGCAGATGGTTCATGTCAACTTTGGAGCTAGTGTGGCAAACGTAGTGATACGCTGGGGAACCTAAGGCGATATTGGCTGACATCACACCTAACAGCACCGATTTATCATCCGCCAACACAGAATAATTATGAATAGTATTGCCGATAGTACCACCGGCAAAGTGATCAGAAATGGCCAGCTGCGCCACCAGTTCCTGATAGATTAAATTGGCTTTGCCATGCTCAACCAGGTTGGATAGCCCTTTGCGGATACTATACTTTTGCAGAAAATCATCACTTACGCTGGCCACAACATCGACAATAGTTTGATCCAAACCAACGATATAAGTATCCAGCTCGGGCCTTACTTCAAAACTTGGCAATTGAGGTTTAGGCTGGGATACCGGGAAATAATGTTTAATTTTACGCAGGCCGGGAAATTTCATCTGTCATACCAGGTTTAAGCCGCTACCGGCAAAGAGCGGCATTGTAACAAAAATTCGGACGGACGTAATGTTGAATCAATCAGCAGAGTCGGTTCTGCAGGCACCTAGCCAGGAACTATTCTGTATTCTGGCGTAAAAACACCAGCTCATTGGCGGTCGACTGCTCAGCACTATAAGCATAACCTGCTAAATCAAAGGCTTTTAACTGCTCAGGCTTACTTAAACGCTGTTGAATAATATAACGCGCCATCAATCCCCGCGCTTTTTTAGCAAAAAAGCTAATGATTTTATACTGACCGTTTTTATAATCTTTAAATACTGGCGTTATAAGGCGCGCATTAAGCTGTTTTGTTTTGACTGCTTTAAAATACTCTTGCGAGGCTAAATTAACGACCACATCAGAGGCAATATTGCTAAGCTGTTCATTTAAACATGCGGTGATACGACCCTGCCAAAAAGCATACAAATCTTTGCCAGCCGGATTAGCCAGCTTAGTGCCCATCTCCAGTCGATATGGCTGCATTAAATCCAGCGGCCTAAGCACGCCATACAAACCACTTAAAATACGCAGATGCTGTTGGGAAAAGTGAATATCATCATCGGTTAAACTAGCTGCATCCAACCCCTGATAGACATCCCCGTTAAAAGCAAATAACGCGGCTTTTGCGTTCTGTTCAGTAAAGGGTAATTGCCACTGGGCAAACCGAGCCGCGTTTAACCCTGCTAGCTTGTCGCTAATATGCATCAGTGATGATAAATCAGCTGGTGTTAACAATTTGCACACTTCGGCCAATTGTTGAATTGGCTCTAGCATTTGCGGTTGGGTTAACGGCAGCGTTTTAGTCAATGGTTCAAAATCGAGATCTTTGGCAGGCGATACAAGCAGTAACATAAAAAATCCAACGTTAGCGAAGTAATTATTCGAGATAGGCGTCTGGTAATTGCGTTAACAATTGAGCCAGACGTTCCTGATGTGAAGCCGTTTTATGACTAAACTCCAATGCAGTCATGGCAAATTTGGCTAAGGATAGCAAAGGCTTGCTTACGGGCAACTGACTCAATGTTTGCAGCAAATTCAGCACGAGGGTTGCGTTACAAGGCATAAAAACAAAGGCCTGTCGCAGCATAGACAAGGACTGCTCAGCATCATGGTCTATTCCAGCCTGACTCCACTGACGGATCTGTGCTCGTCGTTGCTGTTCTTGCCGATATAGGTACTGCGCGGTTAAACGCTGACATTCACCAGTCAAATTAGCGGTTATTGGCACAAACTCCTTTAACTGCGCCATGTAGTTGTCGGCAGCCTTTATGTCTCCCAGTGCAAAAGCCAACCTTGCTCGGTCGTGTATTGCAGCGGGCTCTGTTGCAGCAGCTTCAGACTCAAGCAGAGAAAACTGTTGCCTCGCGTCGGCAATATTCCCCTGCAACAAGCTTATTCTGGCGCGCAGCACAGCAATTACGGGTTCAGCATGCTCCGTGGTTAATTTTTGCGGTAGCATAGCCAAAGCATCTGCTGATTTTTTCAAGAGTGCGCTAAAGTCGGCTGGCTTTGCGAGCAGTGCTTGCTCCAATTGCAACCTTGCAAACGCAAAATAATAGTCTGACCTGTCGAAAGCAGAAAACCGATATTGCTGAATTAATTTTTGCCAATATTTGCTGCACGCATCAATTTTGTCATGTATCTGCAAGCTGCAAGCTGTGGCTAGGTGTGCTGAAATGTGGCTGTTTTGCATTCGCAGCAGCTCTGCCAGCTGTTTTTCCGTTTGCTCGGCCTGCCCTTGGCGCAGGTAAAGGCATGCTAGCCATTCCAAAGCTTCTGGGCGAATATCATCTAAGTCTGACAATGTGATGAGTAAGGTTTCGGCGTCCTGGTATTCCCCTAGCTGCAACATCGTTACAGCCTGTCCTAACCTTGCCCAGCTGAAATCACGTTGTTGTGTCACTTGCTCATATAATTTACCCGCAGCGCTAAAATTACCTTCTGCCAGCAGTACTTCAGCCATTAACCTAAGTGCCTGCAAAGAAGAT
Source organism: Rheinheimera baltica (assembly GCF_030731985.1). NCBI lineage: Bacteria > Pseudomonadati > Pseudomonadota > Gammaproteobacteria > Chromatiales > Chromatiaceae > Rheinheimera > Rheinheimera baltica. The sequence continues at coordinate 194,762 of NZ_JAPJDY010000010.1, read as the reverse complement.
GAATTTACTGCGTTGATAATTTTATCCAGCGCTAATTTAGCCGCCTCGTAATCTTTACGCTGCAACGCTGAATACACTTTGAGAAGTTTGGCACGGCTGCTCCAAGCTTTCGTCAAACGTTTTTCCAATTCTACATAGGAAAAAGGCTTTAAGATAAATCCATCTGGCGAGCCATGCAGTACTCCAAGCACCGGCATTCGTCTTGGCTCAGCGCTAAACATCAGGAAACAGCAGTTAACGTGCATTAATCCCTGTTGACTGAGTTCGGCAAAAAACTGTGAAGCGTCCTTACCACTACCAAGATCAAAATCAGCCAGAATAAAATCAAAACTGTCTTTTTTAACCCATGGCATTGCCTGGGTTGCATCAGCAACCGCCGTAATATCTTCGAAACCTATTTGCTGCAACATACCTTTAATGGAAGCACGCACCGGTTCGCAGTCTTCGACTAACAACAGTCTCTTGCTTTTATAGAAGCTAGCTTGGGAGATCATTCAGTTCCTGTGCTAAGTTAATCCAACAACAAAATACGAAACTAGGTTCGGTAAAATCTGGCAATATAGTAACTTACTTTTACCCTACAACGCTATTATGCTGAATCGTCTTTGACACGCGATTAATGTAGTAATATTCCTACATTAATTGCTTATTAAATGCTGAATCACTAGAATGTGATCAAAAATACGGTAATAAAACTATATGAACGACTTACTTAGCCAACTTAAAGCCGTTACCACTGTTGTGGTAGATAGCGGCGATTTAACTGCCATTGAACAATTTCGTCCGGTGGATGCGACAACTAACCCTAGCCTATTGCTAAATGCCAGCCAGTTAGCGTTTGCCAAGCCAATGTTAACCGGTGCTGTTGATTACGCTAAACGAAACGCAACGGATTCAGCAGAGCAGTTAAGCCTGGCCTGTGACAAATTTGCGGTCGATGTTGGCACTGCTATTAGTAAACTGGTACCGGGACGCGTCTCAACAGAAGTCGATGCCCGCTTATCATTTGACACGGATGCTACAGTGGCAAAAGCCTTACAACTAGTTGCTTTGTATAAAGAAAATGGCATAGATACCGATCGCATTTTAATTAAAGTGGCCTCCACCTGGGAAGGTATTCAGGCAGCAAGGATCCTGGAGCAGCAAAACATCCAGTGTAACCTCACCCTACTGTTTCATATGGCACAAGCTCGAGCATGCGCTGAGGCCGGTGTGTACCTTATCTCGCCTTTTGTCGGTCGTATTTTAGATTGGTATAAAGCCAGTACAGGACAAGATTACACCGCAGAAACAGATCCGGGCGTAGTATCGGTGCGCGACATTTATCGTTTTTACAAACAACACGGCTTTAACACGGTTGTGATGGGCGCCAGCTTCCGAAACACCGGTGAAGTATTAGCGCTTGCCGGCTGTGACAGGTTAACCATTAGCCCGGCATTATTGGCTGAATTAAGCCAACAGCAAGGTAACTTGGCCGTGCATCTAAAAGATGATGGCGCAACAACACCAGCACCGGTGCCACTAACAGAAGCAGAGTTCCGCTGGGCATTAAATGAAGATGCCATGGCAACAGAAAAATTGGCTGAAGGCATTCGTAAATTTGCAATTGATCAGCGCAAACTGGAACACGTTATCCAGCAAGCACTTTAATCTTTATTTTATAAGGGAGTAGAGTATGTCTGTTTTACCATGGCCAGCGCTTAAAGCACTGGCATCGCAACAAGGCTCGTTACGTCAGGCATTTGCTGATGATCCCTCACGGGCAGAGCGTTTCAAGGCTAGTGCCATGGGTATTACGCTGGACTACTCTAAAAACCTCATAAACACAGACAATTGGCAAGCACTGCAACAGTTGGCAGAACAAAGCCAGATTAAGCCAGTACTGAACGCAATGCTGGCAGGCGACAAAATTAATAACACAGAACAGCGTAGCGTCTGGCATATGATGCTGCGCAAAGCCGATGTTGACGGCCTTAAGCTAGATGGTGAAGACATCGGGGCTGCAATTTCCAATTGCCGCAGCAGAATGACAGCGCTGGTAAAACAGCTGCACCAGCAAGAATATCTTGGCTATACCGGCACCCCTATTACCGATGTAATTTGGGTTGGTATCGGCGGTTCATTGTTGGGGCCACAAATGGCGTTAGAAGCGCTAACGCCTTATCACTGCAGCCCGGTTAAACTGCACTTTGCCGGTAATATAGACGGCGCTGTCGTCTCAGATATCGTCAAAAAGCTAGACCCTGCCACTACACTGGTTTTTGTTGCATCAAAGTCTTTTGGCACCGAAGAAACCAAGCAAAATGCGCTAGCAATACGGCAATGGTTTAAAGACAGTGGTGCTGATAGTGCTGCCATCGCCCAACATTTTTGGGCGACGTCATCAAATGTGGCTGCCGCCGCAGAATTTGGGATTGTCGAGCAAAACATTCTCCCTATGTGGGACTGGGTTGGCGGACGATATTCATTGTGGTCTGCTATTGGTTTTCCGGTTGCGCTGATGATTGGTTCAGAGCATTTTAGCCAATTGCTCTGTGGCGCTGAAGCCATGGACCAACATTTTATCGAAACATCGTTTAGCCAAAACATACCGGTTATTTTAGCGCTGCTTGGCATTTGGTATATCAATGGCCATGATTGTCAGGCACAAGCACTATTACCCTACAGTCACTATCTGCGGTTATTACCATCCTATGTGCAGCAGCTTGATATGGAGTCAAACGGCAAAAGCGTTAATGTAAATGGCCATGCACTTACCGCAGCGACTGCACCGGTAATATGGGGTGATGCTGGCACTAATGGCCAGCATGCTTATCATCAATTATTGCATCAAAGCCGCTTAGCCGTCCCAGCCGATTTTATATTGCCACTTAAACCGGCTCATGTGCTTACTGATCATCATCAACGTTTGGCAGCACATTGTTTTGCGCAAACTCAGGCATTAATGCAAGGCAAAACACGGGAAGAGGCCACTGCTGAATGTCTGGCAGCAGGCATGTCTGCTGAAGAAGCCGCTGCGCTGGCACCACATAAAGTCTCGCCAGGCAATAAGCCCAGCAATACCCTACTGTTGCCAGAGTTATCGCCTTACTATCTTGGTGCATTAATTGCGATGTATGAGCATAAGGTGTTTTGTCAGGGCGTATTATGGGATCTCAACTCCTTTGACCAATGGGGCGTTGAACTGGGTAAGCAGCTGTCAGGCCCAATTTATCAAGCCCTGGCGGGAGCACCAACAGATACGTTGGATAGCTCAACCCAACAATTAATAGCGGCTTTTCTCGCACAAAAATGATCAGGATATTGGCGTTGCTGTAATCGTATTGTCACTTAGTTGTTTTATTTTCACACAAAGTGTGATAAATAATTTGTTGAAAATAACAACAACAACTATCAGAGAGGCCACACGATGGAAAGCTTCGAAGACTTACTGAATATGTTGGAACGCCCTGCCGCCAAACCTCGTGCGGTAAAGCGTAAATGGCGCGAAATAGAACAGTTGAAAGAGCGGCAGCGACTGAAGAAGGAGCTAAACGACATCGACTGGACCATAGAACCAGAGTTGGCCGATATCGAATTGTAAAAACGCCCGCAGTTAGCTGCGGGCGTTTTGCTTTTTGGCCGAACTAGAGTTGCCAGTTAATCGGGGGCTTCCCCTGCTTAACCAGTAGCTCATTGGCCAGTTTAAAATGGCCACAACCCAGAAAGCCTCGATGCGCAGATAAAGGTGACGGATGCGGCGCTTCCAGCACAACATGCCGTTGCCTGTCGATAAACCGGCCTTTTTTCTGCGCGTGTGCGCCCCAAAGCAAAAATACAATGCCCTGGCATTGATCGTTTATTTGCGCGACAACCTTATCGGTAAACTTCTCCCAACCTAAATGCCGGTGAGAGTTTGGCTTAGTTGCCTCTACTGTTAGCACCGTATTTAATAGCAACACACCTTGTTTAGCCCAGTCATCCAGACAACCATGCGCGGGGATCTGAAAGTCCGGATATTCTAACAACAACTCTTTGTACATATTTTGCAGTGAAGGAGGCACCCGCACACCATGGCGTACAGAAAACGCCAGACCATGCGCCTGATTAGGCCCATGGTAAGGGTCTTGTCCCAAAATCACCACTTTCAACTTGTCCAGCTCGGTAAGTTTAAACGCGTTAAACACATCACTCTGTGGTGGATAAATTACTTGTCCGGCTAGTCTGGACTGCTCAATATTAGCCAGGGTGTCAGTAAAGTAAGGCTGTTGTTTTTCTTCACCGAGTAACTGTTGCCATGTCATTACACTTGCTCCAGTTTAAGCAGCTCCTGTTGCAACACATTAAAGTCGGCCGGTATATCAATACTCAGTCCCTGCTCTGCCGCACAGCGTGCTAATACATCTGGCAACGCTATCGGTGTACCAAGAATATTTTCTACCTGCTCTTTAAACTTAGCCGGATGCGCAGTACCAAGAAAAATACCGTACTCCCCTGGCAATAGACTACGTTTTAGGGCTTTATACGCAACAGCAGCATGAGGCTCACTCAGATAACCTTGTTGCGACAGCTGACGTACACCTATAACGGTATCATCTTCATCGACCATCACCGCTTCAATATCGTCACGCGAAATAACGCCTTGTGCCAACAAGGCTTCCACTCTAGGCCAATTATTCGGTGCAGCTACATCCATAGCATTAGACAGTGTCGCAACGGTCGTTTTGGGTTGCCATTCGCCACTGCGCCAATAGCGCGGCACGGTGTCATTAGCATTTGTTGCGGCGACCATACGTTTTATCGGCAAGCCTAATGCTTTAGCAATTAAACCTGCGGTTAAATTACCAAAGTTACCACTAGGTACCGCGAAGACAACCTGATCACGTTGCGCAGCAGGCACTTGCGCCATAGCTTCAAAATAGTAACAAACCTGTGCAAGTAACCGACTAATATTGATTGAATTAGCGGAGTTTATACTCAGCTTGTCTACCAAAGCTTTGTGATCAAATACTTGCTTAACCAACGCCTGACACTGATCAAAATCGCCTGCCACTGCCAATGTTTTGATATTCTCACCCAAGGTGGTAAATAGCTTTTCCTGCAAAGGGCTGATTTTGCCTTTAGGAAACAAAATAACCACTTGTACGCCTGCTTGCTGGTAAAAAGCATGGGCAACAGCTGCGCCCGTATCACCAGAGGTTGCAGTGACAATGGTCGTTTTTTTACCCGCCTGTGCTTTGGCTAGAGCCTGCGCCATAAAGCGACCGCCAAAGTCTTTAAACGCTAACGTTGGACCGTGAAATAGCTCCAGGCAGCCTACATCGGCGGTAACTTCAACCAGCGGTGCCGGAAACGTAAAGGCGTTCGCAACCATGTTACTAATATCACTAGCGCTTAACTCATCACCAATTAGCGCTTGCAATATGACACTGCTGCGTTCAACTAAGGACATTGACAACAGACTGTCGATGTCTAGCTTAGGCCAGCTGGTGGGGAAAAACAGTCCTTGCTGCTGACCTAACCCCTGACGAACTGCTTGTAAAAAACTTACCTGCTCAGCAGGTACTTTGATATTGGTTAACTGCATGTCTTATTCCTACAGCGCCCTGGCGCCGGCTAATGACAAACGACAAATTTGTGTCGTCGCGTCCTGATTTTTCTCATAATGCCGTGATAAATATTCAGCCGCAAGTTGCGCTTGTTGCTCATCGCGACACAGGGCAAACAAGGTGGGACCTGCACCGGAAATTCCCAAATGTAAAATGCCCAGCTCTGTCAGTGCAGCACGCAACTGCGGTAATTCGGGTATTAAAGGTGCGCGGGCCGGTTCAGCAACAAGATCTTGCAAAGCCGCTACGGCGTCAGCTTCATCTTTTTCGTAGAGTGCGCTGACAAACCGAGCCAGCATTCCGGCAAAAGCAATACTGTGGCTCAGCGCTAATTGCTGCGGCAACACCGCACGTGCGGCTTTCGTTGACAGCACAGTCCCGGGATAACTAAGCACCACACGCCAATGGTCAAACCAGGGTAAGCCGCGGCAGATTTGTGCACTTTGCGGCAACATCAACTGCAAACCACCAAAGTAAGATGGCGCGACATTATCAAAATGTATGCTGCCGCTAACACCGCCTTCCGCTTCCGCCATAAGTTGCAACAACTCAGATTGCGTTAAAGGGTTACCAAAATAGTCATTAAAAGCGTAACAGGCCACTACAATGGAACAGGCACTGGAGCCCAGACCACTGCCTACAGGCAGATTTTTATGCAGACGCAACGACAAGCGCGGCAATGTGCGGCCAACCTTTTGTTCAAATGCATAGAAACAACTTAGCACCAGATTATCTGTATGATCGGCTGGTAGCTGATGAACATAACGGCCGACAATGTCTAACGTCATGTCAGCTTGCTCGGCGCAAATATCCAATACGTCACCAAACAACGCACCATCAACCGGTTCAAACGCAGCGCCAAGCAGGTCAAAGCCTACCGAAAAATTACCGGTTGATGCCGGCGCGTAATAACGCTTTAAAAACCGTTCGGAACTTACTTCTAAAGATATTTGCATTGTTATTACACCTGTTGCTGCCAGCTAAGCGTGCGCATAATGTCACTGAATACCCCAGCCGATGTTACTGCAGCACCTGCACCATAACCGCGCAATACAAATGGGATTGGCTGATAATAGCGCGTGTGGATGGCCAGGGCATTTTCACCGTCTTTCACTTTGGCCAGTGGATGATCTGCGGCGAGCGCTTTAATCGCCACTTTACACTTACCATCGACAATTTCGCCAATATAACGCAGCACCTTTCCTTCTGCTTTAGTTGCACTTATACGTTGTGAAAAGGCGGCATCTAATTGCGGTAATTTAGCCATAAAATCGCTGATACTAACGTCAGCAGCAAACCCGGCTGGTAACACCGATTCCACTTCTACATCGCTAAGTTCCAGCGTCATGCCGGCTTCACGTGCCAAAATCAGCAACTTGCGGGCAACATCCATCCCAGATAAATCGTCACGAGGATCTGGCTCGGTAAAACCCAGTGCTTTGGCTTTTTGTGTAACATCGGATAACGATACGCCCGCTTCCAGTTCACCAAATATATAAGACAAAGAGCCAGATAAAATCCCTTCAAACGCCAGCAGTTCATCGCCAGCATTTAATAAGCCTTGCAAGGTATCAATGACCGGCAACCCAGCACCCACTGTCGTTTCGTACAAGAAACGGCGGCGGTGCTGCTGCGCTAACAGACGTAACTTTTGGTAGTAGGCAAATGACGCGGTATTGGCTTTTTTGTTTGGCGTAACAACGTGGAAACCTGCCGCCAGGAAATCAGCATACTGCGACGCTACCTGCTCTGAGCTGGTACAATCCACTAACACAGGATTAGTAAGATGCTGTTGCTGCGCAAATTGATTTAACGTTGCCAGCGAGAACGCTTGTGAGCTACTGCTAAGTTGTTGTTGCCAATGTTGTAAGTCAATACCATCATTATTGAGCAGTACGACCTTACTATTGGCAATACCATATACGGTCACTTTAACCTGACGGCTGTGTAAAAACGCTTGTTGGCGCTGGATTTGGGCTAAAAGCTCACTACCTACCACGCCGCAACCAACCAAAAACACATCAATACTGGGAATGTGGCTAAAGAAATTCTCATGGCACACCTTAACTGCATTCTTGCAAGCGGTTTGCTCAATAACTGCGGAAATAGACCGCTCACTGCTATCTTGAGCAATAGCAACCACATTCACCCGCGCTTGGGCTAATGAAGCAAAAAACTTTGCTGCAACGCCCCGATGCTGACGCATGCCATCGCCTACCAGGCTTACAATCGCCATATCTGACAATATGCTAAAAGGCCGCAGTAAGCCAGTTTGCAATTCCAGTTCAAATTCTTGTTGTAGTGCTTTTTTAGCGGCGGTTAAATGCAACTGCGGTACACAAAAACTAATACTAAATTCTGACGACGACTGCGTGATTAAGCTTACTGATATTTGCGAGCGAGCCATAGAAGCAAACACTCTGCTCGCCATGCCAACCACACCTTTTAAGCCAGGACCTGAGACAGTGATCAAACTAAGATGTTCCAGACTCGAAATACCTTTAACTAATGCATCACCTTCACCATTGTTATCAATACAGGTACCTGGCGCTGCAGGGTTAAGCGTATTTTTGATAAAGCAGGGGATATTGTAGCGGGCTAAAGGCCCAATAGTTTTGGGATGCAGTACTTTGGCACCAAAATACGACAACTCCATGGCTTCATCGTATGACAACTTATCGATTAGCTTGGCATTTTTAACCTGGCGCGGATCAGCACTGTAAACCCCATCCACGTCAGTCCATATCTCACACGCCGAAGCGCGGATACTAGCGGCAACAATAGCGCCAGAATAATCAGAACCATTTCGTCCCAGCAAACAGGTTTCGCCCTGGGCATTACTTGAGACAAAACCCGCAATAACATATACCTGAGCACTTTGACCGGTAATAGCCTGGGATAGAGTTTGCTCTGATGCGGCTACATCTGCAGTCGCATTTAAGTAGTCGCCACTGCTTTTAACCAAGGTTACGGCATCTAGCGCGACAGTCTGTACCTGGTTAGCGTTTAACAAAGCCGTCATCAACGCGACACTAAACTGCTCTCCTAAACCAAGGATCTGTGCCTTAATATGATCCGGACAGTGACGCAGCAGTTGTACGCCCGTCAACTGTGCTTGCAATTGCGTCAATTGATGAGCAATGACCAAGCGCGCCTGATCCAGCTGGGCAGCAGGAAAGCATTGTGCCGCATCCTCTGTCAACTGTTGGTAACGTTGGTGTAACTGTTGCAATAACGGGCTAAAGTCCGAGCCCAGGTAAGCGATGTCAGTCAGCTCAACCAGCGTATTGGTGACGCCTTGTGGTGCAGATAGCACCAGGCAAATACGATCTATCGATGTCAGTTGCCGCACTATTTGTGCAACCTCAGCAAAACGCTGTACCGACGCTAACGACGACCCGCCAAATTTGAGCACCCTCATGTAAAACTCCTTGCGCATTAATTACTGTTATTGTCAGTTATCGCGACACTTGTTTATTCAGTAACAGCTCTGAAAGCAGAGCTAAAAAAAAGACCCGTGACAGTTGAGGTCACGGGTCTTTTTTAGACAACACACCGCCGACCCCCTACCCCGAACGGGTGGTGGTAATAATAATGGTGGTGAGTACAGTCGTTTTTATTTTCATTGTGTTCACTATGCACAGACTTATAGACGTCTGTCAATGACTAATTAACCGCGTAGGTTATTTTACCTTTTTAAGGTAGGTTTCAGGTTGTTGCTGCCAAGCTACTGCCTGATTTCGCCCTTGCCGTTTTGCGTTATACAACGCAATATCAGATTGTTGAATAAGTTCATCAATCGTTTGTCCGCTGAAGCTTGACACACCGATGCTTACTGTCGCGTTGATATAATGGCCATTAAATAGCATTTGATGCCCAGCAGCAGCAGCACAGATACGATTAGCTACCAGTAAGGCACCAGCCATATCGGTTTCAGGCAAAATGACACCAAACTCCTCTCCGCCATAACGCCCGAGAACATCAGTATCGCGTAACAACGCCGCTATAATGCCTGATAACTCAATTAATACTGCATCACCGCCTTGATGGCCATATTGGTCATTTAACCGTTTAAATTTATCAAGATCAAATAGCAGTAATGACAAAGGATGCTGGTAACGCTTGGCACGCTGTATTTCCTGCCCCAGCTCATGTTGCCAGTGTCTTCGATTAAACACCCCGGTTAAGCCATCAGTTCGGTTTGCAAGTTCAAGCTGCGCCATGCTGTGTTGCAGTTGCTGCTGGTAGACATAGGCATCAGTCGCATCTTCAATCAGCAAACACACAAACTGCTCAGCACTATTCGGAGCTTTAAACGGCAACATGCTGCAGTTCTGAGCCATATGTTGGCTACCACTGCTAACCGGGCGCAAATGCGGTAATTTAATAATATATTGTCGTTGTTCCCAACTACTGAATGCTGGTGACTGTAATGCCAGTACGCCGTCAATCTTACGCTGCAGCCAAGCTTTTGGGGCATCAGCAAAAATGTCATAAACCAAGCGCCCGCTGACATCAGAGAGCTGGATATCTGCACGTCTTGCAATAAATTGATTGAAATAGACTATGTTATGCGCAGCATCTAACACCAGAACTCCGGTATTAAGCTGTGTAAGTAGAGGTTGAACTAACCAATCAAGTTGCATCAAAAACTGGCCAGGAACTGATCCAATATAAGACGAAGCCGCATCATCGCCTCGCCCGGTATGAGTAAAATCATATCGCAATTGAAACTATAGTCGGTTAGCTGGTAACGAATATCAACCTGCAATGCCAATTGCCACTGCTCAGCCGTAGATGCCAGTTTATCGGCAAAATGTTGATCTCTGCTCGACAAAATACGTGGCGCAGCATACGAAAAACTGTTTTCGAGTTGTTCCGCCAAGCCGTTTAAAAAGGTCGTCGTTAGCACTGAGCTGATATCGGTCAGCATTTCGGCTTCAGAGCTATCGTCATTACTGTAGCCCAACAATTTTGCAATAACATCAACGTTTGCCAGTTGATACAACATGATCGTTTCACCACGCAAGCCTTGATCGCCAAAAAAACCTAAGCTTATCATCGTAACGCTTTGCTGCTCATAGCGACTGGCAAAGTGTTCTGGTAGTTGCTCAGTGTCGACCAGCCGTATCGCGGGCACTTGTAAATGGACAAATGTATTCAGGTAACGCGCCAGTTTATCACTCGCCAGCCCCATCGCTACGTTTATCAATTCTTGCAAGCAGTCGCGTTGCTCTTCCGTGAAACGTAATTCAGTCATATCAAACCATACTTATGCATAACATCCGCAAGCTTAGCAGCACTTGCTGGTTTCTGAATAAAAGCTAGAGCTCCCAGCTCCATAACCCGCTTTTGCATCTCGGGCTGAATATCGGCAGAAACAACAATCACCAAACAATCCATTGCTTCAGCTTTAATCGCTTCAAGAACACCAACGCCGTCAAGCTCTGGCATCGTTAAATCAAGAAACACGATACCAATTTCCTGCGAACGTAAAACAGCCAACGCTTCCAGGCCATTGGAAGCAGTAGTGATGCTTGCATCGAAGTCGGCTGGCAAAGATTTTTTAAGTTGATTACGTGCCAGTAAAGAGTCGTCACATATTAACGCGGTTAAAGCCATGAACTGCAGCCTGTATTATCATTGTGGGTATTGGCATATTCTGGTTAAAAAATATATACATTGCATCACTATAAAGCAATATCTGAGCTATAAATAGCTCAGATCTCTATGGACTATTTGCAAACTGCCGGTTATTCGTTATGGTAGTGATAGTATTAAAACAATCTACTCGCCACACAAGGTACCTCCATGCAGCATAAAAGCTTGTCCCGTAAGCTGTTAACCAAAGTATTGTCGGTGTATTTTATACTGACGTTCGTGGTAACGGTGGGCCAGATTGTCGCAGAGTACTTTAACACTAAAGATCATATCAATGGTGAATTGGAAACCTTACAACAAACCTTTTCTGGAAGTCTGACCCGCGCCATTTGGGAACTTAACACGCAACAAGCAATGATTATTGCTGATGGCTTGTTAGCAATCCCAGCAATCGAAGGCATCATAGTTCGAGATGACAGTGGTGCAGTCATCACTCAATTGGGTCGTTATATTAATATTCAAGAACGCTTTAGCACTCAGCTGGTGCGTGAAGGCATTCGCTTAACTGAACAACAATCAGGTATATTTGGCTATACCTTTCCCCTTATTTTCGAATTTTCCGGCCGTGCAACCCAAGTTGGTGATGTGACGTTGTTTTCTAGCCGGGCTGTGGTTATTGATCGTATTAAAGTCGGCATTTACTTTCTGGTCGGTAATGCGATGCTAAAAACTACTTTTCTTATCATTTTGTTTTTAATGGCATTTCGAAAACAACTAACGCTACCGCTTACTGAACTGACACAACAAATAGAAGACTTGGAATTAGACCAGCTTGAGGGTGCAAAAGTTGAGATACAGCATGAAGAGACCTCAGAACTCAGCGTGATGGCGGACGCTTTTAACCGTTTAATTGGTCGGGTAGAAGATTATAAGAACCAACTAGAGTCTACGCAAAAGCAATTAATGTTATCCAATGAAAAGCTTGACCAGCAAAATTTGATGTTAGAACAGGAAGTCGCACGCAAAACTTCGGGTTTAAGTCAGGCTATGATGGATTTACAACAGCAGAAGCAGGAACTGGAAGTAAAACAGCAAAGCTTGCGCGAAGAAATAGAGCGCCGTCGTCATACGGAAGATGCTTTGCGCGGCAAGCAAACCGAGTTAGAAAAAATTGTTGACGATCTTAAACAGGCACAAGATAGACTTGTACAGTCGGAAAAAATGGCGGCATTGGGTGGTCTCGTTGCCGGTATTACACATGAAGTGAATACACCTGTAGGTATTGGTGTTACCGCAACCAGCTTTTTAGCAGAAAAACTACAAGCTCTTGATGTAGCCTATAAAGATAAAACACTAACACCAAAAACACTGGAGCACTTTATTGAAGAAGCTTCGCAAGGCACTGAGTTATTGCAGTCGAACTTGGTCAGGGCTTCTGAACTGATTGCCAGCTTTAAACAAATTGCTGTCGATCAAACCAGTGAAGCTGTACGAACGATTAACCTCGCTGACTATCTGAATGAAGTTATCCGATCTTTGCAGCCAAACTTTAAAAAAACCCGCCATAACATTGAAGTAAATTGTCCGGACAATATTATGCTGAGCTGCCCCGCAGGGGCAATTTCTCAGATTTTCACCAATTTATTGATGAACTCGCTGATCCATGGTTTCGAAGACATGCAAGACGGGTTAGTGCGTATCACCGTATTAGATGAAGGCGAGAATGTAGACATTAAATACAGTGATAACGGCAAAGGCTTACCTGCCGAGCAATTAGAGAAACTGTTTCACCCGTTTTTCACCACAAAACGAGATCAAGGCGGCAGCGGGCTTGGCACGCACATTACTTATAATTTAATTCGCCAGACACTAGGTGGTAGTGTTCAGGTTAGCAGCGAAGTGGGTAAAGGCTTGCACTACCACATTTGTTTTCCGAAAAATCTGAAAATATAACGCGGTAACACGTTATACTGCGGACCGGTTTTTTTGTATTGAGTAGATTATGTGGTTTAAAAACGTTCGGGTTTATAAGCTCAGTGCACCGTTAAGCACTGATATGGCTGTGTGGGAACAAGCGTTAACTGAATTCCGCTTTACACCGTTAAGTGCACAGGACGCCGTGAAATCAGGTTTCAGCTTCCCACTACATGCCAGTATTAAGCAGTATTGCCATGCTTGCCAACACATGCTGTTTTTTGCCGTAAAACGTCAGGAAAAGATCTTGCCTGCGGCGGTTATTAACGAAGAAATGCAGCCAAAACTAGAAGCTTTAGAACAAGAGAAAGGGCGTCCATTAAGCCGTAAAGAAAAACAAAGCCTAAAAGAAGAACTGCAACAAAGTCTATTACCCCGTGCGTTTAGCCGTTCTACCTTGACTCAGGGCTATTACGATGCTGAAAATCAATGGCTCGTCATTAATAGTGGCAGCGCAGGTAAGGCTGAAGATGTGTTAGCGTTGCTTCGCAAAGCATTAGGTTCGCTACCCGCATTGCCCTGGCTAGATAATCACAAGTTGAATGCTCATTTACAGTTGTGGTTACAAAATAAAGCTCTTCCACAAGGTTTTGTTCAGGGTTCAGATGCTGAGCTAAAAGCGCCAGACGAAGAAGGCGCCAAGGTAAAGTTCAGTAATCATTTACTCACCACCACTGAAGTACAAAGTCATCTGGAAGATAAGCTGGTCACTAGCATTAGTCTGGAGCAACACGAAGGGCTATCAGTGGCCATTACCGACGATGGTGCTATCAAGCGGATTAAGTTTCATGATTTGATTACAGCACAAAATGATGAACTGGGGTGGGATGACTTAACGGTAAGGTTAGACGCCGATTTGTTACTGATGGCATCAGCACTCAATAGTGCGCTACTAAGTATTAGCCAGCAACTTTCTGCTACTGACTAATCCCCAGCCTAACTAACTAAATACTGTTCGTACGTCCTGATATACCGTTTGTATATCAGGGTGTAGCATAAAGTTTTCCTGCGGCGCCATATGCATGTTCATGTAGTATTTTAACAAGCGCTGTTCTTGTTCTTTATCACTGTAACCATCCCGGGCAATATTTGCCAGACGAATAAAGTCAGTATAATCTGGGCCCGGATTACAAGGTTCTAATGTTTGCCAGTTCAACGCTACCTGTTGAAATTCATCAGCAAACCCCCACACATTGAGAATTCTTACACTTACCTGAGTAGCTAAATTTGTTGTTAAAAACAACAAAAACCGCGAATCTCCTAGTAAGTCTTGCTGGCGTTCGGCTTCAGTAATAAGTGGCAGTGCACCGATGTTATGGACTAATGCCATTAGCGTAAGAACGTCTTTATTTAGTCCTGAGCGACCAACCTGGCTGTTATAGTATGCCAGGCACGCTGCAGAGATGCTGGCTACCTCAATGCTGTTCTGCCACAACATGTCTAATTGTTTTTGTACTTGTTTGTGCTTAGATACAAATACTTGTTCCAATGCCATTGCAATGGCAATATTTCTAATTTGGCTTAAGCCTATTCGTGTTACTGCCTGGTTTAGTGTTGTAACCTTAATTGAACGTCCCATAAAGGCGCTGTTTGCGACTTTGATCATTCTGGCAGCCAGTGCGGGGTCTTGCGCAATAACATCCGCCATCTCGTTGAGGCTGATATCAGGCTCTGCTGAGCGTTGTCTTACTTTTAGCGCTACATCTGGCAGTGTTGGTAATACCAATTCGTCATGTTGAATTTTATGCTTTAAAATCTGAAGCAATTGTTGTTGCGCTGTCATAGTATCTCCTTAGCTAAACCACACTAGGCTTCTTGCTGCGATGAGCTGGCAATTACCTGCCACATGCGTTTAATTAACGCTTCGCAACTTTCACATTGTTTATTATTGGCATTTAGCTCTAACTCTCCCGCAAGTGCTGTAATATCAGGATAGCCCATACTGCCGGCGCTGCCTTTCAAACTATGCGCTGCATAAGATAATTGCGGCCACTGAGAGGAACCGCAATATTGTTGTAATTCTTTTACCAGTGCAGGCAATTGCTCAGCAAACTGCTGTTTCAATGCTTGCATTTGCGGGTCTAACGCCAACTGTTGCGCCAGTATGTCAATTGTAGGCGATGAAGCTTTACCATATTTAGTCAGTATAGCTATCAAATCGACTTGCATTATGGGTTTAGGCATTAGGTCCTGGCAACCAGAGCGACGATATCGTTCCAAATCTTCAGACATCACATTTGCCGTAACAGCTATTATGGGTGTTTCAATACCTGCATGCCGAATCAAACGCGTCGCCTCTTCTCCGCCCATTAACGGCATTTGCATATCCATGAAGATAAGATCAAAGTCATCGGCCAAAGCACGCTCTACTGCTTTATGTCCATTGGCAACGACCTCACAACTGGCATTAGATTTTGCTAACATTAGTTGTAACAACAGTTGATTATCAACGTTGTCCTCAGCTACCAATATGTGTAATTTTCGCCCTGCATCTGCCTCCAAAATCACATCGGTTTCAGCGGTTGTTTTAGTAAAGCTTGTCACCAACTCGGGTTGCTGTGCTACACAATCAAACTGTAACTCGAAACAGCTCCCTATACCTTTGACACTTTCAACATGAATATCGCCACCCATTTGCAGCATGAGTTTTTTCGAAATACACAGCCCTAATCCGGTCCCACCATAGTGACGGGTTACCGTGGCATCAGCTTGCACGAACGGTTTAAAAATCCGACTGAGTTCTTCAACGCTCATGCCAATACCACTGTCTTTAACCTGAATAAATAATTGCTGGCTGACGACGTCAAACGACAGACTAATGACAATCTTGCCCTTCTGGGTAAACTTTACTGAATTACTGGTTAAATTTAACAGCACCTGCCGAAATCTTAAAACATCATTGTGCAAATAACGTGGTAATGGATAGTTTAACTGTAATATGCAGTTTAAACCTTTGGCTTCAGCTTGACTGCGAGTGAGCTGATAAACATCATCAATCACCGCCAGGCAATCAAAGGTTTCATAATTCAGCTCTAGTTTTTCAGCCTCAATCTTGGATAAATCCAAAATATCATTAATCAGGTTTAGTAAATGATCACCGCTTTTTAGCACGCGTTGCAGATAGTTTTGTAACTTAATGCTGTCATTCTCATGCTGTGCTTGTTCAGAAAAACCAATAATAGCGGTTAACGGTGTACGAATTTCATGACTCATATTGGCTAAAAATACACTTTTCAATCTATTGGCTTGCTCTGCCGTTTCTCGAGCCAGAATCAGTTCCTGGTTAGCAGCAGCCAAGTCATCGTTCACGCGCGCCAAATCTTGTGTACGCCTGAGGACTTTATCTTCTAATTGCTGTTTATAAGCACGCTCACGTTCTCGATAGACGCGTAGCTGCCTAACCATAACATTGAATGCTGCGAACATATCGCCTAATTCATCTTGCTTTTTAACCTCTAATAACGTTGATAAATCACCTCGGCCTACAGCAGTTTTAGCGGCGGTTAATTGCTTAATAGGCTCGAAAATATTGCGGATCAGTAACCAATACGCCAATAGTGGCAGGATTAAACAGACTAATATTATCAACAGTACCAGTACCAAAGACAAAGTATGCTGTGTGTTTAGCAGTTCATCTTCGTCTATGCCATACAGTAACTGATAAGAACCGGGCAGACTTTTTCCCAATAGTAACCGGCTTTGCCCCAACAGGATGACATCAGCAAATTGATCGGCGTCAATACTGTGTTGAATCGCTCTAAAGTTTGTTGGGGCAAATGCGCTACCTATAAGCGCTGGATTACTGGCATAGGTAATAGTAGCAGCGCGATTAATTAACAGCGTGACGCTGTTGGGGGTGTGCTGATAACTTACTGTCTCAGCAAATACGTCAAGGTTTAGTACAATAACTAAGTAGCCCCACAGCCTCCTTGACTCTGTTACTGAAGGAACATAAAGCTTATGTGCAAAAAACAATTTAAGGCTATTGCTGTCAGTATCTTCCGCTAGAAAATAACCGGCTTTATCTACCTGAGCCTGTAAAGAAGAAAAATATTCATTGCGAAACCGGTTAGGGACAATAGAGGACTCTGTTTTAATGGGTACCTGTGCTTCATAATCACCATTCAGGTTTAGCAACTTTACCGACTGGATGAGGCGGTCTGTTGTTATTAGCTGACTAAATTGCTGTTCCACCGCCTGCTTCGATTCAGCCGTTGCCGATTGAATATGCTGCAATACCTGTGGATTGGTTGCCAACATTGCCAAACGCGTTTGTTGGTGCGCTAAAAAGCTGGTAAGGCGCATTTGCTGACGGGTTAAGGCCCTTTCTGCATTGAAAAAAGCCTCTTGCTGCATGTACTGTTTGCTAAACTGATATGCCATAAAGCCGAACGCCATCACTGGTAAAACCAGCAATGGCAGCATATAAGCAACTAGGGTTTCACGTAACTTCATCCTTGCCCTGACGTGTCAGCCGATACCGGCTCTGCATTTTGCATAGGAACACAGCATAACCAGCCCGAGTCGACGCGACAAGTACTAGTTTACATCAGCGTGATATAAGGTTTTTATCCACCGTTCTTCCGTTATAAAATTCCAATGCCATTTTTTCCACTGCTCGCCCAGTCCTTTGTCTACAGCTTGTTGCTCTGTCATACCTTGCGCTTTAAACTCATTCACTATGGCCAACGTGGCTTCCATCATTGCTAATGAACGTTGCACCCCGGCTTTATCCGTCAAGTTGCCATGCCCGGGTATCACTTTTGTCGTGTCATTCAACATGTTTATTAGTTGCCGGGTATTGTTTATATACCCTTTTACTGACCCACCTTTACTAGTATCAATAAAAGGAAAGCGCCCTTCAAACAATAAATCCCCCATATGCACGATATTGGCTTCTTCAAACCAAACAACAATGTCACCGTCAGTATGACTTGCCGGCATCGCATCTAACCGCACAGTCATGCCGTTCATACGCAGGCGAAGCTGTTCGATAAAAGTTGTGGTTGGCAGACCAGCTGTAGGAAAAGCGCCATCCTGCTGTAAGCGGATCAGTACATTTTGATGTGCAATAATGTCAACGCCGGCAGATAAGGCGGCATTGCTACCAACATGATCACCATGTACATGAGTATTGATCAGCCGGCTTAACGGTTTTCCTGCACTTAGTTGCAGCACTTTGGAACGAATTTTTTCTGCTAATTCTGCATACTGCGAATCAATCAGCAGCACTTCGTCGCCAGCAACGAATGTCGCCATATTACCGCCAGCACCGGACAGCATATATATATTGCTGCCTAACGCAGTTTCTTTAATTTGTACATCAGCAAATCGATCTGCCTGCGCCGAGAATACCGTTAATATCAATCCGCAAGCGGCTATAATCGAATAGTTCATGGTTATTTATCCCAAAATAATCTTGCTTCGCATTATCAATGCCAATACCGAAATGTTAAGTGCAGTAAATATCACACCGCGTGCAATTAGGTATATAACAGCATTGCTAACACAGCCAATGTCATTACATCAGAAATCGGAATGTCCAATGATAGTAACATGCTAACAACGCTAGCTAGCGTAATCTGGATCACTTCCGCCTATATCAGTTGCCGTTAGATTGGAGAGTGAACATCATAATATTCTAATAGTTAGTGTTGATGAGTCAGCCACAGCGTGTTGTAAAAACGACTATCGCTTAAAAAGAAAAAGCTGGCAAAATGCCAGCTTTATGCACAACCAAGCAATACATCTATTAAATAATCTTATTTTGCTGCCAGAATTTTTCTTTTTCTAAGCGCTTTTGCCGCTTTTCGCAGGGTTTATCACAGTCACAGGCCTTTTCTATACCAATTTCACCCAAACCACCACAGCTACCGGCGATGGTTTTTCGCTGCACCAGATAGCCTAATGCCATTGCCACGACAACCAGAAGAAACAAAGCAAAAGTGAGTAAAAATATCGTCATAGCTACTCCGCTATTCGGTTAAAAAAGGTTTAAAAGCGTCGGACACCAGCTCTTTAAAACCGTCATCCGTTTTAACTACCAGCAACGCTGCAATATTATACTGGTTTGCAAAGGCAATAGCTTCCTCAGATGACATAACATTTATTGCAGTAGCATAACCATCCGCCGTCATACAGGATGGATGAAGTACCGTCGCAGACACGGTCCGATGCTGTATCGGCTTGCCACTGCGGGGATCTATTAAATGCGAGTAGCGAATACCATCTTCTTCAAAATAGTTGCGATAATCGCCTGAGGTGGCAACGCCCATATCTCCGGTTTGTAAAATACGCTGTACATTACGCTCTGCACTAACCGGCTTTTCGATGGCTATTTTCCAAGGCTGCGCCTCAGGCTTGCTGCCCTTGATGCGCATTTCACCGCCAATTTCGACAAGGTAATTATTGATACCATTTTGCTGAAGAATTTCGGCGACACGATCAACGCCATAGCCTTTTGCTATGGTAGACAAATCGACAGCCAAACCGACAACAGACTTAATCAAACCGTTATTGGTTAAAGTCAACTTATCAAACCCGACAACGGTCCTTGCCTGCTCAATGTCACTTGGTACTGGGGCATGTTCTATTCTACCGTGGGCACCAAAGCCCCATAACTCAACCAAGGGCCCTACCGTAACGTCTAGTACACCGCCTGTTTGCTTGGCCAATCTTATCGCCTCAGACATAACAGTATACGTTTGAGTTGATAGCGTAAATTCTGTATTGGCTTCGTGACGGTTAAACCTCATTAATTCGGATTCAGGTCGATATGTCGACATTAAATCATTCACTAACTCCAATTCGATATCTATCTGTTGCTGCAAATCAACGGCATCAACTTTTGTCTCGGGGTAAAACTTAACAACATAATAAGTCCCCATAGTACTGCCGTTAAGCTGAACTTGCTCGTTGGTAGATGTAGTAGGACTGCAAGCGGCAGTAATGGCCAAAACCATTAATACCATACTCAATTTTATCAAAGAAAACGCGCGCATATAGTTTCCAGAAAGCAGAAGGGGCAGCCTTGCGGACGCCCCTTTCGGTGTTACATTAACTGTTAGCCACCAAAATCATCTAACAATATGTTTTCATCTTCAACGCCTAGATCTTTAAGCATGTTGATCACAGCTTTGTTCATCATCGGCGGACCACACATATAAAACTCGCAGTCTTCCGGTGCTTTGTGATTTTTCAGGTAATTTTCATAAATAACATTATGAATAAAACCGGTATAACCACTCCAGTTATCTTCTGGTTGAGGGTCTGATAGCGCAACGTGCCATTCAAAATTCTCATTCTCAGCTGCTAGCATATCAAAATCTTCGACGTAGAACATTTCACGTTTAGAACGTGCACCGTACCAGAATGAAATTTTACGCGTAGACTTCAACCGGCGTAACTGATCAAAAATATGTGAACGCATCGGGGCCATACCCGCACCGCCACCGATAAATACCATTTCCGCTTCAGTTTCTTTAGCGAAGAACTCACCAAATGGACCTGAAATCGTTACTTTATCACCCTGCTTTAAGCTCCAGATAAATGACGACATCTTACCGCATGGCAGTGTCAGATTATTAGGTGGCGGCGTAGCAATACGCACGTTCAACATAATAATGCCTTCTTCTTCCGGATAGTTCGCCATTGAATAAGCACGAATAGTCTCTTCGTCTACTTTTGACTCCAGAGTGAAAAACTTAAAGCGTTCCCAATCACCACGGAATTGCTCTGGGACGTCAAAGTCCTTGTATTTCACATGGTGCGCTGGTGCTTCAATTTGAATATATCCACCGGCACGGAACGGCACAGACTCGCCGTCAGGAATTTGCAACTTAAGCTCCTTGATAAAAGTCGCTTTGTTATCGTTAGAAATAACGTCACATTCCCATTTCTTGATGCCGAAGATTTCATCTTCAACTTCAATGTCCATGTCAGTTTTTACATTTACCTGACAAGACAAACGACAACCTTCGCGAGCCTCACCTTTGGTGATGTGTCCTAGCTCTGTTGGCAGAATTTCACCGCCACCCGCTTTGACATGCACACGGCACTGGCCACAAGAACCACCACCACCACAGGCTGACGACAAGAAAATACCTTTGTCTGCCAATGCACCCAAAAGCTTGCCACCCGCTTTGGTTTTAATTGCTTTAGTTGGATCACCATTGATACTGATCGTGATGTCACCTGAGGCTACTAACTTAGATTTAGCTGCCAAAATTATAACAACTAACGCCAGAACCATTAAGGTAAACATGCCAACGCCAAGAAATATGTCTACATTTTCCATCTTCTGTGCCTTTACCCCTTACAGTGAAACACCAGAGAAAGACATAAAGCCTAACCCCATTAAGCCAACCATTAAGAACGTTATACCCAGACCACGTAAACCGTGTGGAATATCTGCATATTTTAACTTCTCACGAATACCTGCCAGCAATGTGATGGCCAACATCCAGCCAATGCCACTGCCTATGCCAAACACAACACTCTCACCAAAGTTGTAATCACGCTCAACCATAAAGGCTACCGCACCAAAAATGGCACAGTTAACGGTAATTAACGGCAAGAATATACCCAAGGCGTTGTATAACGCAGGGAAAAACTTGTCTAAAATCATTTCCAGGATCTGAACCAGTGCAGCAATAACACCGATATAGGTCAAGAACCCCAGGAAACTCAAATCTGCCTCTGGAAAGCCTGCCCAACCCAAAGCGCCTGGCGCTAATAAGTTTTGATAGACAAGATTATTTACCGGTACAGAAATACCCAATACAACAGTAACGGCAATACCTAAACCGAACGCTGTGGTGATTTTTTTCGATACGGCAATAAAAGTACACATACCAAGAAAAAAAGCCAATGCCAGGTTTTCAATAAAGACGGCTCTTACGAATAAACTAATATAATGTTCCATCTCTATCTCCTTAGGCCTTCTCAACCTGCTCGGTACGGAAGGTGCGCAGTACCCAGATAAAACCGGCAATGATGATAAACGCACTAGGCGGCATCAACAATAAACCCATCGGTTGGTACCAACCGCCATCTTTAACCAGCGGCATAATTTCGACACCAAATACGGTACCAGACCCACCAAGCTCACGAATAAACGCTACGGTCATTAGTACAAAGCTATAACCTAAGCCATTACCAATACCGTCGAGGAAGCTAATACCTGGCGCACTTTTCATTGCAAAGGCTTCAGCACGTCCCATTACAATACAGTTGGTAATAATCAGACCAACGAATACCGACAGCTCTTTAGCAACATCGTAAGCAAAAGCTTTTAGCAGCTGATCAACGACAATTACCAGAGAGGCGATAATAGTCATTTGCACAATAATCCGCACACTAGATGGGATATGGTTACGTATTAAAGAGATAAAGAAGTTAGAGAAAGCCGTTACTAAGGTTAGTGCAATACACATAACCAAGGCTTTATCCATTTTTGTGGTTACCGCTAAAGCAGAACAAATACCTAATACTTGAAGTGCTATAGGGTTGTTAGCCAGCAATGGCCCAAATAAGACCGATTTAATTTCTTTTGCATTAGCCATTGTTTAATGCTCCCTCACGAACTTTAGTCAGGAAAGGGGCAAAACCCTTAGCACCTGCCCAGAAATCAAAAGTGTGCTGTACGCCGTTACTGGTTAATGTCGCGCCAGATAAACCATCCACTTCGAATGCAGAATCAGCGCTTGCATTACCAGGTTTAACCACTTTAATTGCTGGCTCACCAGATTTATCCAGTAACTTTTTACCTTCAAACTGCGCCACCCATTTCGGATTTTGCACTTCGCCACCTAATCCTGCTGTCTCGCCCTGCTCATAATAATTCAGACCTTTTATCGTCGAACCATCAGCACCCAAAGCTAAGAAAGCATGCATAGTAGACCATAAGCCATAACCATGAATGGGTAGAACGATGGCAGACAGCTCACCTGACTCCACACCGTTTTCATAAGCAAAGTACACCGGAGCAATATTTGCACGGCTTTTAATCGAAGCAATGTCTTCTTCGCCAGCAAGTCGCGTGCTGGTTTCAGGATCCTTCATCGCTTTGCGGTAGTCGTAATCTTTTGGTTTATCAACTAAATCACCCGTCTCTAAATCAACAAAGCGTTCTGCAATGTGCTTGCTGTACAACTCGTTGATATTTGAGCCCGATAATAAGCCGGTAACAGCCAACACGTTTTTCTGAGAATCCAGCAATTTGTTTGCTGTTTGCTGCGGACGCAATTGTACCGCCGCAGTCGATACAATGACTGCACACACCAGACATAAAGAGATGACTACTATCAGCGTTTTGCTAATGCTATCGTTATTACTAGACATTACGTGCCAGCCTCCGCTTGATATTGGCCTGAGCCACGAAGAAATCGAACAATGGCGAGAACAAGTTTGCGAACAGTATTGCCAACATCATACCTTCAGGGTACGCCGGGTTAACCACACGAATCATCACCACCATAAAACCAATCAAAATACCGTAAGCCCATTTACCTTTGTCGGTAAAGGAAGCCGATACTGGGTCAGTTGCCATAAAGAACATACCAATAGCAAAACCACCCAACACCAGATGCCAATGCCATGGCATGGCAAACATAGCGTTTGATTCAGAGCCAACTGCGTTAAACAAGTACGCCGATAAAATCATGCCTACCATAACGCCAACAACAATACGCCATGACGCAATACGGAAATAAATCAGCGCTAAACCACCTATTAATAGGGCTAATACTGACGTTTCACCGACTGAACCAGGAATAAAGCCGTAGAAAGCATCCCACCAAAGTTGCGTGTTAGACGCGTAATCTAAATCACCCGAAGCAGCTTTGCTTAACCAGGTCGCACCGGAGTAACCATCAGCGACAGTCCAAACTGAGTCACCTGAGATGTTGCTAGGATAGGCAAAGAATAAAAACGCGCGGCCAGCCAGTGCCGGGTTTAAGAAATTACGGCCTGTCCCACCGAATACTTCCTTCGCAATAACCACACCGAAGGTAATACCCAATGCTACCTGCCACAACGGTATAGTTGCAGGCAAAATTAGCGCGAATAATATCGAGCTTACAAAGAAGCCTTCGTTTACTTCGTGCTTACGCACCGACGCAAACAGCACTTCCCAGAAACCACCAACAATAAATGTTACTGCGTAGATGGGTAGAAACCATACGGCGCCATAGAGCATTTTACTGCCCCAGCCTGACGCAGCAGAGAGATCGCCCCCTAGAGCAGAGAATATTGCAACCTGCCAGGTCTCTGGCATACCAAAACCGGCTTGCAGCGCAATAACTGCCTGGTGGCCAATGTTGTACATACCGAAGAATAATGCTGGAAACAACGCCAACCAAACAAAAATCATGATCCGTTTTAAATCAATGCTATCACGTACGTGAGTACCATTTTTAGTTACTAGACCAGGTGTGTATAATACAGTGGCAACGGCTTCATACAACGCATACCACTTTTCGTATTTGCCACCTTTTTCAAATGATGGCTCAATGCGCTCTAAAAAATGCTTTAAACTCATGATTAGCCTTCCTTCTGAATGGTCGTCAGGCAATTACGCAAAATGGTGCCGTAGTCGTATTTACCCGGACACACAAAGGTGCACAGTGCCAGATCTTCTTCATCTAACTCCAGACAACCCAACGTCTGAGCGCCATCAGTATCACCGGAGATCATGTCACGCAGTAACAAAGTAGGCAGAATATCCAACGGTACAACACGCTCGTAATTACCAATTGGCACCATGGCACGTGCAGAGCCGTTTGTCGTGGTGGTCATGTTAAATAACCGCTTTGGACTCAGGTGTGACAGGTAAGCACGGGTTACTGAGAACTTACTTGCTCCCGGCGCAATCCAGCCTAAAAATTCTTTATCAAAACCTTCAGCCAGTACTGATACCTGAGTGTGGAAACGACCAACATAGCCGTGAACACCATGTGCAGTAGCGCCAGATAACACTGAGCCAGAAATGATACGGTTTTGACCTTCAGCCAGTTCACCTTCAGTTAACTCAGCAACAGAAGCGCCAAGTACTGCTTTAATTAAACGTGGTTGCTTAACCGCTGGCCCAGCCAGCGCATAAACACGCTCGCTATGTAACTCTCCAGTAGTAAATAGTTTACCAATGGCAATAACATCCTGATAGCCAATGTGCCAAACCACTTTTTTTGCACTTACCGGATCTAACTGATGAATGTGCGTACCGACCAAACCAGCTGGATGAGGACCATCAAACTCAGCCACTTCAGTTTTACTGGTTGACGGTATTACGGCGCCAGCTTTTTTTGTCAAGTACAGCTTGCCATCAGTCAGCGCGGACAATACCGTTAAGCCATAAGTAAAAGCTTCAGTTTCCGTAGCAATAATGACAGCCGGATCAGCTGCCAATGGATTGGTATCCATAGCGTTGACAAAAATCGCCTTTGGCGTGCTGTCAATAGCAGGTGTTTGACTAAACGGCCGGGTGCGCAGTGCTACCCAAAGCCCTGAGTCAACCAAATTCTGTGTCACCTGTTCGCGGCTTAAGCCAGCAAGCTGGTCCGCTGAATAGGTAGCGAATTTAATCGCGTCATTGCCTGCAGCTTCAATAACTACAGATTGCAAAACACGTTTCGCACCACGGTTAACAGCAGTAACCTTACCCGCCAACGGTGCAGTAAATTTCACGCCAGGTGTTTTCTTATCTTCGAAAAGCACCTGACCTTTTTTTACTGTATCACCAACTTCAACCGACATGGTTGGACGCATACCAATATACTCTTCGCCTAATACAGCGACAGTTTTAATGGAATTGCCCGTACTGATCTCTTGTTTAGGACTGCCCGCGAGGGGAATGTCCAAGCCTTTTTTGAGTTTTATCATACGTACTTGCACTACTATTTTGGGAAGAAACAGGGCCTAGTTTTTCAGCTGCTCAGAGCGCAGCGCATCCGGAGTTAATTAGTCAGGGTGTCCCACTGCTTATTTTTACACCAGATACACGTATTAAAGTCGCGAATTCTATCATTATTAACACTGCCTATCTATGCTATTAAGCAAATTTTCCAGCGAACTCACGGAACTTTATCACCATTAGGCTAGCGGCATGGCGTCGCGACATTAGTGTTTTATCACAACAAATTCTAGTCAACTTTAGTCCAATTTTTAGCAAACAAAAGCCGCCAATAGGCGGCTTTTGTTATTTACTTAATAATATTCTGCAACGGCACAAAGGAGGCCACGTCAGCATCATAGTCAACATGGCTATACCCAAAGCCAAATAACCTAAGAAATTCATTATGATAGCCTTTATAATCAGTTAAGGTGTCAATAGTATCGGTCGTGACCTGGCCCCATAAATCTTTAACGGCTTGCTGAATATGATCACTCAGCTCTTTACCATCCTGACGCAGACGTCCTGCCTCATCCATAACTGGGTCGCTGTGGTATAACCCTTGACGGAACAGGCCGTTAATCTGCTCAATACACCCCTCATGCGTTCCCTCTTCTTTCATTACACGGTACAGCAGTGAAATATACAGCGGCATAATGGGAATGGCTGAACTTGCCTGTGTTACCAATGCTTTTAAAGAAGCAACGTAGGCTTTTCCTTTCTTATCGGTAAGCTTTGCAGTAATAGCAGCAGCGGCACGGTCTAAATCTTCTTTTGCTTTACCTATCGTTGCTTTACCGTAAATGGGCCAGGTAAGCTCTTTACCTATGTAGGTATAGGCTACAGTTTGGCAATTATCGGCCAAGACACCGGCTGCATTTAACTGATCAAGCCAGCGCTCCCAGTCTTCACCACCCATTACTTTTACTGTTTGATAAATTTCATCATCATTGGCGGGATCAACGGAAACGTCTTCTATTTCACGCTTAGTCGTATTTAACGTTCTGGCAGTATACGATTGGCCTATAGGTTTAAGTACAGAACTAAATACCTCACCCGTTACAGGATCTTTGCGCCGTGGTGCAGCCAGACTGTATACAACCAAATCAATTTTACCCATTTCGCTGCGGATAATATCTATTGCTTGCGCTTTTAACTCGTCAGTAAATGCATCACCGTTAATGTGTTTATTCCACACACCTGCTGCATTTGCAGCCTGCTCAAACGCAGCAGTGTTATACCAGCCAGCCGATCCAGTTTTACTTTCTGTTGGTTCTTTCTCGAAAAATACCCCTAGGGTTTTCGCATTAGAACCAAAGGTTGCTGTAATGCGTGATGCAAGACCGTAACCCGTTGATGCGCCAACAACCAACACATTCTTAGGACCATTGGCAACTGGACCGAGTGTTTTTACATATTCAATTTGTTCTTTAACATGTTCGGCACAGCCGACAGGATGGGCGTTAGTACAGATAAAACCACGAATTTTCGGTTGAATAACCATGACAGCTCCTGCTGTTGTCTCGACAAAATTGACGCTAGTGTAAAACTTTACCGCAGAAAACAGGTCTGATCAGCCATTTTATTAACGAGTAGGTGAAAAAACGAGTAGAAAAAAAGCGTCACACGGACGCTTTTTCGTTTTTGTTGGTTTGACTGCCGCCATAGCACCGCGGTGATACTGGCGGTTTCTCTGCATAATACTCATACCACTCGGAAGGGGTGTAAGTATGCAGCGCCAAAGCATGAATTTTCTCTGCCAGCTCTTCAGCAACAACGGCATTGACAGCACGATGACGCTGCAATAAACGCATGCCATCGAAAGCGGGCGTTACAATAACAACTTTGAAATGAGACTCTGATCCTCTTGGTACATTATGTAGGTGACTTTCATTCACCACTTCAAGGAACACAGGATCAAATGCACTAAATAGTTTCTGTTCAATTGCGGTATGAATCAACATAGCCCTAATCCTTTTTAAGTCCTTTTCACTAACTCTAGATGCCTGCGGTAAACTTGCCAGCAACTTTTGCTGTCAAGCTAATTTATAACGAGTAACGGGCTGGTGGCGTTACTAAAAATAAATTTGTCTAAGGCTTCGCTTCAATATAACGAAAGGTCAAATTAAGCCGACCTTGGTTTATTTTACTTTGCTTAGGTAAGCGATGAAGCCAATGCTGTTGGCACCCTGCCGACATGGTTAACAAACTGCCAGACATTAGTTCCATTGCTAGCTGCCATGGTGCAGACCTATGCTTGAATTCAAAGCGACGTGCTGCGCCAACACTTATGGATGCTATAAATGGATCATGCCCCAGTTCAGGCTCATTGTCAGCATGCCAACCCATGTGCTGCTGTCCATTTGCATATAAGTTCAGCAATACACAGTTAAATGGCCGCTGCAAAAAGTCGCTAACGTCTATGGCAAGCTGCTGAACTATTGGATGCCAAGGCTGCGGCAAAAAGGTAACGCCGGAGTAGCGATATTGACAATGAGGCTCTCCCATCCAAACTTGCTGGCGAGGTATTTTCACCGACCTGCCAAACATCATTATACTGTCTTGAGCCCACTGGAGTTCATGCTCAAGTTGCAATTGTAAAGCCAAAGCGCGTTGCGGTTCCAACCACTGAGGCCAAAGGTGCAAACTGGCGTCTGGCAAGTTAAATTGCTGCACCACAGATTGCCGGTTGTCGGTATGCACTTGCCGTGTCAAAATGCTCATCTTATTTCACCACTAGTGCCACTATGAATAACACCTTTACTTATGCTGGCGGCAGCCTGCAATTATGTCGCTGGCCTCTTAATCAACCTAATTCAAGTTTACAGGCTTGGGACGCAGCTGACGAGTTACTCATCCAACATACGCTAGAAGCGGCAGCGCAGTTTACAACGAGTCACAACCGTCAGCCGAAAATATTAATTATTAATGACAGTTTTGGTGCCTTATCATGCGCACTGGCAAACCTCGAACAAGTTCAGGTTAATGACTCATTGTTAGCTGAACAAGGTACTCGCTACAACCGCGAACAGAACAAACTTCCGCTGGGCCAATTGCATCAACAAAGTAGTTTACAAGCTTACCCTAACCACCCTGACATCGTGCTGCTAAAGCTGCCCAATAATCACAGTTACCTGCAATTTATTTTGCAGCAACTTGCTACAGTGGCACATAGCGACGGCATAATACTCGCCAGTGCTAAAGCTAAAGATATCACTCGCAATGTACTGGCCATGTTTGACAATACACTGGGCCCAACCACGGCTTCACTTACAGTTAAAAAATGTCGTTTAATTCAGTGTCAATTTAATGCAAAGCTAAAGCCTTCGGCAGCAGTAAACTTTCCCTTGCGCTGGCCTTTAGATGACAGTAGTAATATCGTTGTAAATCATGCCAATGTTTTTTCACGTGAAAAACTGGACCAGGGCGCGCGTTTTTTTTTGCAGCATTTACCCCTGATAACTGCAGGACAAACGGTTATTGATCTTGGCTGTGGTAATGGTGTATTAGGCTTAAAATTGCTGCAGCAATGCGACGACATTGCACTGATTTGTTGTGATGAGTCTTATATGGCAGTGGAGTCTGCAAAAATGACTATTGCCGAAAACTTGCCGGATAAATTGTCTCAATGCGATTTTATTACAGACGATTGTTTAAGCAAACAAGGTGATAAAACGGCGGACTACATATTATGTAATCCACCATTTCATCAACAACATGCGGTAACCAGCCATATTGCCAGTCAAATGTTTAATGACGCGAAACGTGTTTTAAAACAAGGGGGGCATCTGCGTATCGTGGCCAACCGCCATCTGGGCTATGCCGACATACTAAAACGATTATTTGGTAACTGCCGACAACTGGCTGCTGACGCCAAATTTGTTATATTAGATGCGACAAAAAGGAGTTAAACATGCCCTTTATAATCTTAGTAAGCTTATTGTTAGTCGGTTGTGCCAGTTCTGTACCAAATTTTATTCTGGCTCCTCAGGTATTTGCTGTAACCAGCAACTCGCTGCAACAAAGCCGCTTTGCTTTTTCTGTTAGCGATGTACGCGCAATTGCTTATAGTTTGCAATTACGTAAAGGCAACGATGTAGAAAAAATAGAAACAAGTAACGATGTAAGACTACAACTTGAACAAACCCTGCAACAGGCGTTCACAGCACAAGGTGCCAACTTAGATGTGAACAGCAGCACACAGATGACGTTAAAATTAGTACAACTTCAGGCCTTGGTAGATCAGCGTACACTTGAGCACGCCGTAAACAATCAGGTTGCTTTTACCTTATTTGTGCAAAACTCAACTGGCACCTTTAGTAAAAACTATTCGGGCAGCAGCAGTTTTACCGCACCATTTCAGATGGATATTGCTGCAGTTGAACGCGAACTACGCTTGCTCACTGAGCAGGTGTTAGGGCAAATACTTCAGGACACCAGTTGGCATCAGGCGGTAAGGAGTTAACATGCGTTATTGGTATTTAGTCATACTGTTTGCATTCACATCAGTAAATGCACTTGCCGAGAAAGGCCAATTTGTTCAGCCCAATAACCTGTATCCTAAAGTTAAGCTGATGACCACTCATGGCGATATTGTAGTCGAGTTAGACCGCAGTAAAGCACCGTTAACGGTGAATAATTTTCTAAGCTATGTAAAAGAAAACCGCTATAACAATACGATATTTCACCGACTAGAACCTGAATTTGTATTACAAGGCGGCGGCTACGATGCACAATACAAGGCTATAGAGGAATATAAGCCCATTTTTAATGAGTCAGGTAACGGTAGCAAAAACCAGCTTGGCACTATAGCCATGGCCAGACTTAACGACCCGCATAGCGCAACAAGCCAATTTTTCTTTAACCTTGCCGATAATGCCCATTTAGATCCAGGCCGCAGCTGGGGATATGCCGTGTTTGGTTATATTACCGAAGGCATGGACGTTATTGAGAAAATCAGGGCAATTCAGACAGATACTTCTGTAGAGCTCGGTTGGCCCAATGTACCCGTTGAAAAGGTTATACTAAAAACAGCAGTTGTACTGCCAGAGCAGTAAAACCGGCTATACTTGGT
The DNA here is from genome assembly GCF_030731985.1 of Rheinheimera baltica. Taxonomy (NCBI): domain Bacteria; kingdom Pseudomonadati; phylum Pseudomonadota; class Gammaproteobacteria; order Chromatiales; family Chromatiaceae; genus Rheinheimera; species Rheinheimera baltica. The sequence goes on along the minus strand of NZ_JAPJDY010000010.1, from coordinate 163,636 downwards.
CTAACAGTAGTAACTATCGGGTGCTGTTAAGCTAAGTATGTCAAACCATTTCATTGAACAGAAATCGCAACAGCTGATTTTTTACATATCACGATACTTGCGTGGGCGCTTAGCGCACAGCGAGCTACATTTGTTTGTTTGGGATACCCTAGAAGAATGGGCGCAATTAAGTAAAGCATCACATCTACCCTATACACACCACGAACGTGTGTTCTGGCATTTAATTCATCAGCTCGAGTTCTGGCCTGATGCCACTTTGCGAGAAAATAAAAAGTTGCGCAGAAATATTCAGGACTGCATATGCTATTTAAAAGGACGAGGCATGGCTCCTATTGACTGTATTGGTGTCAGACCATAAACACTTGACCGCTGAACACTGACAGGTAAGCTACAACAACTTAGTTTTTTTAACGGGTGTCGTCTTGCCGTATTACCTTGCCTGGCTAAAAAGCCTCAGCATTTATTGCCAACGCCGGGTTCTTGCCATTTTTATTCTGGGATTCTCCAGTGGCTTACCCTTAATGCTGGTATTTGGCGTGTTATCTTTTTGGTTGCGCGAAGCCGGTGTTTCTCGCGCCGATATTGGTTACTTTAGCTGGGTAGCCCTGGCATATGCTATTAAGTGGCTTTGGTCACCACTGGCAGACCATTTACAGATCCCTTATTTACATAACATGTTAGGCAGACGTCGAAGTTGGCTGCTCATATCACAACTGGCTGTCATGATTGCTGTACTATTTATGTCCGGCATGGATCCAAAGCAAGAACTGGCGTTAATGGCGGCTTTTGCTGTACTGTTGGCTTTTGCCTCGGCTACTCAGGATATTAATGTTGATGCCTTTCGTATTGAGAGTGCTCCCGAGCAAATGCAAGCGGCTCTTGCTGCTGCTTATTTAACCGGTTACAGGCTGGCAATGATACTGGCTTCTGCCGGCACACTCTGGTTAGCTGCCTTGTTTTCAGACAATCAGGGCTATGATTTGGTGGGCTGGCAGCGCGCTTATCTGATAATGGCACTGTGTATGCTGCCTGGTATACTGACAACCCTTCTTAGCAAAGAACCCCTTAGCAACTTACAACAGCACAGCGCAATACAAGGTAACGTACTGCAACGCTTTGCGGCCTGGTTACAGCAAGCGGTGGTGGCACCCTTTACCGATTTCTTTAGCCGATACAAGTGGCATGCACTGCTTATTCTGGCACTGATTGCCTGCTATCGTCTTTCCGACGTTGTAATGGGCGTGATGGCAAACGTTTTTTATGTAGACATGGGCTACAGCAAAGAAGAAGTGGCCAGTGTATCGAAAATCTATGGTGTTATCATGACGTTAGTAGGCGCGGCACTGGGCGGCGTTTTAATCAATCGCTTTGGAACATTACGGATCCTGTTTGTCGGTGCCTTGCTCAGCGCAGTGACAAATCTACTTTTTGCCGCGTTAAGCCAAATTGGTTATGACTTAGCATGGTTAACCCTCATTATCTCTGCTGACAACCTCAGTGCGGGTATCGCCACAAGTGCTTTTATTGCTTATTTATCGTCGTTGGTTAATCTGGCCTTTACAGCAACACAATATGCTATGTTCAGTTCACTAATGCTGCTATTACCCAAATTTGCCGGTGGCTTTTCCGGGCATTGGGTAGAGCAATGGGGGTTTGGGCCGTTTTTGGTTATGACCGGGGTTATGGGGATCCCCGCATTGCTGTTGATTATCGCCTTGGCAAGGTATAACACCATAAAACAACACGCCGCTGGTTAGCGGCGTTTTTTTAAATCAGGCGGTTAAAACCTGTTTTAATCCTTCCGTGGGATCAACATCGAGCGCTTGGCAGTAGCGGACATACTCAATCACATCCAGCCGACGCTCCTGATTTTCTACTTTACCAATAAAAGAATGCGGCGTTCCTAATATTTCAGACAAACTGCGCATCGTATGGCCTTTTTCTTGACGTTGTCGTTTAAGCCAGACACACAGACGTTTATTTTCATCTGAAATAACGCTTTTAGTACCTTTCATGTTTTTTCTTCTCCCAGCGTGTTACGCTTTTATTATATAAATAATACTTCCTGCAAAAAATGCAAACCTTATTGCTAGCGCAATAAGCAATAAAAATCGGTTAATTAAACCACAGGATGCGATAAGCGTACAGCTACAAGCGTTAAAAACTGTAAAGATGCTTTACAGTTTGGTATGCGAAGGTGTTTCGCGGATAATGCTGTAAACAGCGTTAATAAAACTGAAGAGATAAGAAATGCTTAAGCTATTGTATTTATTGCCAGTAATAATGTGTGCTATTTGGTATTGGTATCTAAAGCAGCATGGTTGGGGCATAAAGCAGGGATGGAAAGGATTTGGCTATATTCTTGGTTTTAACTTTGCAATTGCCATTAGTTTATGGACGATTATGCTGCTAACTCAGCGCTAAGCTCAATTAGCAGCAATAATGTATCTTTTTATTTACAATATTATTCGTGCCATTAAACTGAAAATGATGAACCACAACCACAAGTAGTTGTTGCATTGGGATTCTGAACTATAAAACGACTACCTTGTAAACCATCAGTATAGTCAACAACTCCCCCCATCAGATATTGCAAACTCATGGGGTCCACCACCATAGACACGCCCTGTTTCTCAACGACGAAATCACCATCATTCACTTTTTCATCGAAGGTAAAACCGTACTGAAAACCCGAACAACCGCCGCCCGTAATATAAACCCGGAGCTTCAACTCTGGATTTTCCTCTTCACTTACCAATAGCGCGACTTTACGCGCCGCAGCATCGGTAAACTCAATTGGTACAGCTGGTTCAGACATAACAACTCCACAGGTTTCGCTAGGAGGTAAATTATCTAATACCTGACTAATTTATTCAAGTATTAGCCACAGTTGTCGGTTAATCAGTATAAATCGTTACAATTAAGCTGATTAGTCAGCAGCTTATGTTAAACTCTTTGTTATCTAATACGGGTGTTTTGACATATGCAGCGCTGGCAAATCTGGCTTCCGGCCTTACAACGTCGTTTGGCACTACCACAAACATCACTACAGTTGTCCATCTTGGGTATGCTAGGTGGCCTGGCTGCAGCTATTTTAATCATCCTGTTCCGGTTAGCTATAATCGGCATACAGAGTTTTTTCTTAGCCCGCAGTGACGACTTTTCCACCGTCTCTGCGGATATTCGCTGGATACTGCCTCTCGCAGGAGCAGTGTTAATCGGCGCAATAGCTGGGATAACAGGTTATAAGCATTACCGTCTGGGCATTCCATTTGTTATCCACCGTATCAAGTTAAAATACGGCATGATGCCTACCCGCAATACCCTGAATCAATTTTTTGGCGGGATACTAGCGCTTGCCAGTGGTTTTTCTGTTGGCCGTGAGGGCCCATCAGTTCACTTGGGAGCATACAGTGCAAGTACCTTGGGCAAATACCTAAAACTCCCTTACAACAGTATACGAATTTTAGCTGGATGCGGTATTGCCGCTGGTATTTCAGCCTCGTTTAACACACCTCTCGCAGCCGTTATATTTGTCATGGAAGTGGTACTACGGGAATATCGGGTACATGTATTTATTCCTATTATGCTGTCATCTGTAGTCGGCGCCTTGGTGACACAAAGTGTGTTTGGTAGTGGTAATGAACTGGCGCTGCTTAATATTGTTGCAATCAGTGGTTGGCATCTGCCTTATCTGGTGCTTTGCGGCATTGTGTTTGGAGCCATCGCTTTTGTATTTAACAAAAATATGATGCGGTTAATTAAGTTATTTAAAAAGTGGCCATTGATATTACGTTTGGCATTGGCCGGCGCGCTAACGGCTGCCATAGGATATTTAATTCCGCATGCCATGGGGGCTGAAACAGGGGCTATTTTTTACGCGGTTAATGCACCTAATGATGTGACTTTATTGCTCACCATCTTTATTGGTAAAATGTTACTCACCCTTTTTGCCTTGGGCCTTGGCGTGCCCGGAGGGGTTATAGGCCCTATTTTTGGCATTGGCATTGTATTAGGAACACTGCTGGCTATCATTCCCTCTGCCGTTATTGGAGACAATAGTATCGCTGGAACTTATGCCGTGCTTGGTATGGCAGGGTTAATGGCGGCGACAATGCATGCCCCTCTGGCGGCGCTGGTTGCTGTGATGGAGCTGGCGCACAGTCCGGGGATCATTATCCCAGCGATGTTAGTCATTACTACCGCTTATATTACCGGCGTGCAGTTTTTTAATAACAAATCTATTTTCTTGTTACAGCTGGATTTTCTGCAAATGCCTTACAAACTCTCACCGGCAGATGACGTATTACAAAAGGTTGGCGTACTAGCATTGTTGGATAATCAGTATCAAGTTCTCGACAACCCTGATGATCAGCAAGTACAGCATGCGCTGGACAAACTGGAGCCACCGCAACAATTACTGGTACAGCGACATCAGGACAGCGAGACTGAATATTTTCTTGCCAGTTACGACGTGCACCTGTCAATGACAGGTGCAAGTGCAATACAGTACATACCGCTGCATGGCTTAAACCATCAGGCTACAATGGCAGAAGTGTTTGCTATTTTAGAAGACCGGCGTGAAGGTGCTGTGTATATTTATCGTGAAGAGCAACCCCAGCAAGTAATTGGCATTATTCGTTGGGATCAGGTGCGTAGTTTGTTGGTTAAACAGAACAATTTATTATGACAACTATTTTAGTGTTCAAAGCACTGCATGTTTTTTTTATGGTAGCGTGGTTTGCTGGCATTTTCTATCTGCCCCGAATTTTCGTGTATCACGCTGCAACCCAAAGCCCTGACTGTGATGCCGAATTTAAAATTATGGCGCGGCGTTTATTGTATTTTGTTACGCCATTCGCATTGTTAACATTAGTGTTTGGCTTACTGCTTATTTACAGCTATGGTGCAGCGTGGTTTAAAGTAAGTCACTGGCTACATTACAAGTTAGCACTGGTCACTCTGCTTTATGGCTACCACATTTATTGTTTTAAACTTCTGGCAGACTTCAAACATAATCGCAACACGCGCAGTGCAAAATTTTACCGCATTTTTAATGAGGTTCCTGTGCTTATATTATTAGCGATTATCCTGTTAGCTTATTTAAAGCCAATGTAGGCGGATATTCGCTTTTGGTTGAATTTTTCGCGTATAATGACGCGGTCCAATGCCGGTTCCGGCCTCCGTTAATTCTCAGCGAAAAGAGCACTGACTATGAGCTTTAAAGGCGAACACATCCTCTCAGTAAGCCAGTTTGATCGCGACACCATTCAACATGTTTTTAATATTGCGCATCAAATGCAGCCTTATGCCAGCCGGCAAAAACGCACTAAAGTGCTTGAAGGCGCCATTTTAGGTAATCTGTTTTTTGAACCCAGTACGCGCACTCGGGTTAGTTTTGGCTGTGCCTTTAACCTATTGGGTGGTGAAGTCCGTGAAACTACCGGCATGGAGTCGTCTGCTTTATCAAAGGGTGAATCGTTATTTGACACCGCACGAGTGATTAGTAGTTACAGCGATGTAATTGCCATGCGTCATCCACAAGCAGGCTCTGTCGCAGAATTCGCCTTAGGCAGCAGAGTACCCGTACTCAATGGTGGCGACGGCGCCAATGAGCATCCAACACAAGCACTGTTGGATCTGTTCACGATTGAACGCGAACTGGTATCTAGCGGCCAAACTATTGATGGCATGCACATCGCCATGGTCGGTGATTTAAAATTTGGCCGAACCGTACATTCGCTGTCTAAGCTTTTAAAATTATACAAAAATTTACGCTTTACGCTGATATCGCCACAAGAGCTTGCAATGCCTTCAGACATTGTTGATGCCATACAAAGTGCTGGGCACCAGGTAACCGTTACTGATGCGTTGGAAGGTAATCTCAATGCAGATATTGTGTACCAAACACGCATTCAGGAAGAGCGCTTCCCATCGAAAGAAGAAGCTAATTTATATCGCGGCAAATTTCGCTTAAATCAAGAAATTTATACCCGCTACTGCAAGTCTAATACTGTGATAATGCATCCGTTACCGCGCGACTCCCGTATGGAAGCTAACGAGCTGGACAACGATTTAAACCTGAACCCCAATTTAGCTATTTTCCGCCAAGCCGACAACGGCATTCTGGTGCGTATGGCACTGTTCGCTCTGACGCTGGGTGTTGAACACCTTCTTACCAAATATGAATGCGCTGTACCATGGTACAGCAATAAGCACAGCGGTTAGCCTCGCTATACCTGTCCTTATTTATCTTAACTACTGGAACCTGTTTTATGTCTTTATCTGCAGAATTATTTCAACGTGCACAGCATACTATTCCCGGCGGCGTAAACTCGCCAGTTCGTGCCTTTAAAAGCGTAGGTGGCACACCAATATTTATTGACCGTGCCGATGGTGCATATTTATATGATGTTGATGGTAAACGTTATATAGACTATATCGGCTCATGGGGCCCCATGTTACTAGGCCACAACCATCCCGCAATTCGACAGGCCGTAATAGATGCCGCGGCCAAAGGGTTAAGTTTCGGCGCTCCCTGCCCGGCGGAAGTCACTATGGCGGAGCTAGTCAGCACCTTGGTGCCCAGTATGGAAATGGTACGCATGGTAAGCTCCGGTACGGAAGCTACCATGAGTGCAATACGTTTAGCTCGCGGCTATACCGGGCGCAACACCATTGTAAAATTCGAAGGCTGTTATCACGGTCACGCCGATTCATTATTGGTTAAAGCCGGTTCCGGCGCCTTAACACTGGGTGTGCCTAATTCTCCTGGCGTACCGGCAGATTTTGCTAAGTACACTTTAACAAGTGAATTTAACAACCTACCGCAGTTAGCACAATTGTTTGCTGAGCAGGGTAACGATATTGCATGTATTATCGTTGAACCTGTCGCCGGAAATATGAATTGTATTCCTCCCGCGCCTGGCTTTTTAAAAGGTTTACGCCAGTTATGCGATCAGTACGGTGCGGTCTTAATATTTGATGAAGTAATGACAGGTTTTCGTGTAGCGCTGGGTGGTGCACAGGCGGTGTATAACGTAAAACCTGACTTAACGACACTGGGTAAAATTATCGGTGGCGGTATGCCTGTTGGCGCCTTTGGCGGCAGACGAGATATAATGCAGCATATTGCCCCGCTTGGTCCGGTATATCAGGCAGGTACACTCTCGGGCAATCCTATTGCCATGGCTGCTGGCCTGGCTGCGTTAACTGAAATCAGTAAACCTGGAGTTTATGATGCGCTCACGGCTAAAACTACCCAACTGATTAACGGTATTTCTGCCGCTGCAGCTCGAAATGGCGTTCCTATGACCACGAATCAGGTCGGTGGGATGTTTGGACTGTTTTTTAGCGCAGAAACCTCTGTTACCAATTTCAAGCAAGCCACAGAGTGTAACATTGATGCATTTAAGCGCTTTTTCCATTTAATGCTGCAACAAGGTATTTACCTGGCCCCGTCTGCATATGAAGCCGGTTTCTTGTCTTTGGCCCATTCAGATGACGATCTGTCAGCCACTATTGCTGCAGCAGATTTGGCTTTTAAACAACTTTAACGGCGGTTTTGTAACCAAACAATATCTGTGTCGTATGGTCTAGACTGTACGACATAGCCAATTCCACGTCCGTTACTATAAATAGCCTCAGGCCATTGTTGGCTTAACCAAGGGCTGACATTAACTTCCTGCTTATTCCAAAGGTATGCCCCCAAGCCCGCACGGTTTGGTTCAAGCCAATAGATACCCGATGTATCTACAAACCATTGCTCAGGTGACAGCTGGCGCCAATTAAGCTCAACAGGCAAATCTACGCGGCGATCTTCTTGTAACAGCGCTAACTGATTTTGCCCGGGAAGCTGAATAACGACCCCTGTGCCAGGTGCACAGCGCACATCTACAACATCTTGTTGTACTAAATGATGTCCCTTATCCGTTTCAGTAAACAACTGCCAACCCGCGTTTGTCAGTGCAGTCCAGTACAAGCGGTTGTCACAACTACTAAAACGCCCCTGGCTGCTAATATCTCCCGGATACAGCGTTAACTCACTACTTTGCAGGTTTAATTGAAACAACTGGTTGTTGATCACCAATAGCAGCTCCCCCTTATGCCAAAGCAGTTGCTGCACTTGCTGTTGCTCGGTTAACCAGGTTAATTGTGTGCTATTTTTGCCCTGTGCTAACCAAACCTGAGCATGGCCGGTTCGATCAGAAACAAAAGCAGTGCCGTATTCCGAAACGGCTAACAAACGTTCACTTCGATTGCTCACATGCCAGGGAGTAAGGTGCAAAGAGACTTGTTGCTGTTGTTCCTCAGCAGCAAAATGATAAATATCTGTGGTGTAATCCAGATATTGTGTTGCCAGCACCTTGCCAGGTGCCCTGCTTGCTTGAGCCAAACTAACCGTTAGCGGACCTAAACGTTGCATTGCCATACTGTTAAGATCAAGTATTTCCAGCTCTGAACCCACAGCCGACAGCAACAACTGATCTTTGCTCCACCAAGAAAATTCCTTAACCAAATAGGGAAAAGAAATTATACGTTCAGGCTGGCCATCGGGCAGCGATAAACGATACACGGCACTGCTGTTACCACCCAACTGCACCAATAAATACAAGGTATTATCAGATAACAACAAACCATTTAACTGTCGCCAATTATGGCTGATACGGTTTACTTGTTTTGCAGTCGCTTGCAACGGTGAAGCGAATAACAAGATATCTGCTGTTTCAGGTTCAATGTCTGCCCATAGCCACTGCTCGTGCCAACGCACCAGAGCTTGTGTTAGCACTTGATAGCATGGCCATTGTTGCAATAGCTGCGCAGGCCCTGCAGTTGGCAATAATTGCTGGCGATAAAATGCACAAGAATCTGATTGACTGCGTGCTCTGAAGAGCAATTCCTGTTCATCAAACCAAACAGGTTGCGACAAGGCAAGGTATTGCTGTGGCAGATGCTCAACTTTTAAATCTGCCAGTGACTGTATGCTCCAATTCAACCACGGCTGCTGTGGGCCTTTATACTGATAGACTACATGGCTAGCTGAGCTATTGACTAAAGGCCAGTATTCCTCGCCACTAAGGGCGCTTATAGGCGTAATAATATCCGGTAACCGCACCAGCGGCTCTGCAGTATATTTTGCTAACACATAGGCCAAACTGGCACAGCATAGCAAAACAGCACCGGCTGTAAGATTGATAGCTCGCCATGACCATGCCAATTTTTTATCGCCCAACAATACCGGGGAACTGGTCGTTGAGACACTGGCAGTATCATCTGCCTCTAAGCAAGGCGCTAGCTGTTCAACCGGTTTAATTTCTGCAAGCCAGCAATAGCCTTTCTTAGACACGGTTGCAATATAGATTGGGGAACGAACATCATCACCGAGTACTTTGCGTAGCGCACCTACTGCACGCATTACAGCAGCGTCGGTGCCTTCTTCAGTAGGCCATACTTTATCAATTAGCGTGTCTTTGGCCAGTAACGTATTGGGATGACGTAAAAAGAAATTTAGCAGGCTATGCAAACGAGGCTCAAGTCGCAGTGGCGACTCTGGTTTAGCAATTGTAATGGGCCACAACTCACCATAAACGACCTGATAATACCAGTCGCCAATCTGTACCAGTGGGTCCAAATTTGACATTAAGGTCCGCCCAACATGTAAATGTTAGGGCGGATTATACCTTAAGCATAAGAAATGTTTAGCGTTTCTAATTGTAAGACAATGTATCAGGCAAGTTTGATGTCTTTAGTATCTTTGGTGTCTGTTTTCTTGTCTTCTGGCTGTGCTACAGGACTGTAGATATCTGGTTCACCACAATAAGGATGCCACATACAAGCAATTAAAGACTCATCAACTGAATCATTGATATTAACCTGACTACTATTATTCGACGTTAGTAAAGTCATGCAAGCGATGGCAGAAATTGTTGCTATTAAAAATTTAATTTTCATATAGAGCATCCTTTGATTGTTGGCCTAATCAAACGTTAGACAACATCTCACCACGATGCTTAATGAAAAAAGTATAAAATTCTAATAAAAAACCTATGGTAACTGTAGTCTAGCTATATCAAGGTCTCCTCGCATAGACTCCAATATATAAATCCGCTTACCGTCAGCAGAAACACTAAAACGTGGGTGATAAAGTGTTGTTTCACCTAGCACATCCAGAATCTCTCTGGTTTCAAAGTCATAGTATTGCAGCTTAAAATAGATATCTTCTATTAACTTTACGAAATAAATTCCTTCAGTTCTCTGCTGGAATTTATACCAGAGCTGATTTTCCGGCAAAGTAATAGGCGTTTCCTCAACAATACCGCTGTCTAAATGTTTGAGATAAAATTTCTTATTGATAGCATCACGCCAAAAACTGTATTTTCCGTCATAACTTTCCAAATAAAGCTCTGCATCAAGTATAAAAGGCTTGTCATCAATTCTCTGCTCTAAAATATCATAGCGAGCAATTTGCCATCGACCATTTATTGACTCGGCATAATAGATATATTCACCTGAGCTGCCCCAAGAGGGCAAAGAGGTTATGACATTATTCTCGAGTGGCAATTTAGATAACGCTCCAGTTTCTGACAACAACCAGATGTCATTATCTAGTTGAGCAATTAAACTATTGCCATCTGGAGAGTATACTAAACTTCGAATTCTTTCGTTTTTCTCAAAGAAGGTAAGTTGTCGTTGATCACCATTTGAATCAAATAGCCAGACTTGTGGTAACCCTGACCGCCTTGAAACGACGGCTACCTGATCATCTCTTGTAGGGTGCGCTTCTGCATGGCTTTCATTTCTATTAGAACTAAACACCACCTTATTTAGAGATGATTTCTCTGAAAGATCATTCGCAACTTCTTTGATGTTGATATGAGAGTAATCCCCCACGGTTGCATAAAGCTTTCCGTTTTTTAACGTCTGAACTTCCCGGGTACTATTATCCATGTATGCGACAATAGATGACGTCCCAGTATTAAGGTTAAAGCTACTTAAAGCTGTCAACGTGGAAGAGTAAATAATATTTTCATCATCACTAGACCAGCCAACATTGCCTGGCATAGTGCCACTAACGTCGACTAAAAGCTTTATTTCCCTGTTTACTAGGTTAAGTAACCATAGTTGAGCCGAGCTGCCAGAGCCCCTGAGGAAAGCCAGTTTGTCACCCTTAAATGAAAATCTTGCAGCATAATCACCGAAGCTACTTGGTGGTGGTTTTGTTAATTGCTCTGCCTCTCCGCCAAGTACAGGCTTCATCATTAAAGCCATTTGTCTGTTGTCACTCATTGAAGGGTAAATTACATACTTTGCATCCGGAGACCAAGTTAGTCGGGAGGATAATGAGTTTTCACCACAAGTAGATAGTTCTGTATCACTGATAATTTCTAAAGAAGCTTGGTTATAGTTAACTATTCGGATACTACAACGGCCATCCGGGTAACCTCTATGGTAAGCAATCTGCTTTCCATCTGGACTAAAAGCTGCACCAAAACTACTGTAAGAGTCTTCTGTAATTTGTATTCGCCGGTGTTCTTGTAAATCTTCCAGCATTAACACCGTAACATTTTCATTTTCTGGACTGGCATAACTATAAACTAAATAGCGCTCGTCTTCGGACACGTTATGATAAAACTCAAGCCCATCTAAAGAGGTTATAGGTGTGTAGCGCAGCAATGGTATTGCCTGTTCGGCTGAGTCTGGCATGGTATCTGGCCAGAACAACCAACTTACACCCGCCAAAGTTACGAGGAATGCCATAGCAAGCCATAGTAGCCGTTTTGAAGTAGAACTAGGTACGTTTTGCTGCGGCTGATCGCTATCGGTATCGGTTTCTTCCGGAGGAATTTCTTGGACTACAACCGCTGATACCGGCGCAATAAAGCGATAGCCTCTCTTTGGAATGGTTTCGATGTAACGCGGTTCTCGGGTATCGTCCCCTAACGCTACGCGAAGTACACGGATAACCCGTGTAACTCTGCCATCTGATACATCACGAATCCCCCAAACATCAGCAAGTAGCTCATCTTTGGTAATTAAACGTCCCGCGTTAGCGATAAAATAATTCGCTACCTTTTGTGACAAATTATCCAAATCAGCGGTAACAGCAATTTTGCCGTTCGCATCAAACTGAACCAGTTTGTCTTGCTCGGGTAGATATTGCCATTGCCCTACTTGTAATGGGTTATCAGGTTTCATCGCCATAATCTCATTCAAGTGCAGCTATTCTTCTAAACATTCAGTCATAGCAGGCATTTCAACTGAAATCGCAGGTAATAACAATATGTTAAAACAATTTTGCCCCTGTAAGTACCCCGTTTTAATTGAAAAAGACTGTAAAGATACCTGTTCAGGCATCACTCGTACCAATGAATTGGCGCCATGCAGGCGATAATAGTGTTTAAACACATTTAACGCGCCAGTCGACCCGGTTAAGGCAATCGCATTGTTATCATCACGCCCTAACCACACTGTTGTTAAGGTATCTTGATCGAACCCCGCGAACCAACTGTCCCGATAATCACTTGAAGTACCAGTTTTACCCGCAAAGACGGTGCTTGGAAACGCCGCTTTTAGCGATTTCGCTGTACCTCTGCTGGCGGCTTGCATTAGTGCATATTGCAATAGATACACTTCTTGTTGTTCATATCGGCGCGTAAGTGGATGTTCACGGACATATAATGGATGTCCATTACTGTCTGTCACCGCCTGTAATGTCGTTAGCTGCTGATGCAAACCATTATTGGCTATCGTCTGGTATAACTGGGTAACTTCAAGCGGGCTAAGCTCTATAGCTCCGAGCAGGGCAGCAGGATGTAGCTTTACCTTGCGTCTTAAGCCCAGTTTGCGTAAACCATCACTAAGTGCAGGCAAGCCCAATTGCAAGCCAAGCCTTACCGTTGGTACATTTAATGAGTTCGCCAGCGCATCGACTAACATGACCGGCCCACGGTACTGTTTATCAAAGTTCTGTGGCTGCCAGTCCTGGTCATTACTGCGCAGTCGTATCGGCTCGTCTTGTAATATCGACGCCAAAGAGTATCGGCCACGCTGCGCCAACGCCTCAAGATAAATCACCGGTTTAATGATACTGCCAATTTGCCTTTTAGCATCAATAGCCCGGTTAAAACCACCTTGCACGGCATCTTTACTGCCAACCATAGCAATGATCTTAGCGTATTGATAATTCGCAACCACAACAGCAGCTTGTAGCTCTGATGGCAGCTCAGCCAGTTGCGTCTTTGTGGCTCGCTCCGCCGAAAATTGAGCTTGAGTATCAAGGTAGGTGAATACTTTAATACCCTGATCTTTATCTACCGCATTAATACTAAGTTGGCGCAGCTCTTTTTTCACGGCATCTAAATATGCCGCAAAACCGGTATTAAGATACTGATTTCGAGGGATCACCACGACAGCTTGCTGCACGGCATGCTCATACTCTGTCCGGTCTAACAAGTGTTGTTCAAACATTAAACGCAGTATGAGATCACGCCGCTGCTGGGCTCGCTCGGGGTATCGGCGCGGATCAAAATAGGAAGGCCCCTTCAACAACCCGATGAGCAATGCATATTGTGCCGGCTGAAGTTCACCAAGTGGTTTGCCAAAATAGAACCGGCTGCCTAAGCCAACTCCGTGCACCGCATTTGCGTAGTTTTGTCCAACAAATACTTCATTTAAGTAAGCTTCAAGGATTTGATCTTTGTTAAAGCGATAATCCAATACAATAGCAATCAGCGCCTCATTCGCTTTGCGCCATAGTGTGCGGTCACTGCTCAAATACATATTTTTCGCTAGCTGCTGAGTCAACGTAGAACCGCCCTGAACCGTGCGTCCAGCTACCGCGTTTACCCACAATGCCCGCATAACCGACAGTGGTGAAACACCATGGTGATGATAAAAGTCGCGGTCTTCTACCAACAATAAGGTATCTTTAAAGCGTTCAGGCACCTGCTCTAATCGCACTAGCTCCCGGTCTTCTTGCTGCGCAGCCACTAAATGGTCAATGAGTTCCGGTTCAAGCCTGGCAAAATTTAAAGGGTCTTGTTGTTGGCGTTGCGTAATACGATTGATGCCACTGCGGTTAAATTCAACACTAAATAGCTGCTCAGCTTCATAGCCGTCGACGTAAGTAAATGCCCGGCGATACACCGTGACATGATTGCGAGAAACACTATATTGCCCGGGAGCGGTTAAGCTGGAATTGCGCTGATATTTTAAGTTGTCTAGTTGAGCAGTAAGCTGTTCTTGTGTCATTAGTTTACCAGGTAACAGCTCTGTACTTTGGGCATAAATTTGCGCCGGCACTTGCCATTTTTGACCACTAAACTTTTTGCTTATTTTACTATCGAGGTACACCAGATAAAACAACAGTACCAGTAGCAACACCAACATAAGCTTTAATAGTGCTATGGCAGTACGTTTTAACCCGCTCCTCAAGGCTGAGGGTTTTATCGCTGATTTGTTGGCCGATTTTGGTTTGCGGCTTACATTAACTTTACTCATCGAAGCATCGCTTTTTTAGTTTTTGTTGTTGGCATTGCCTGTGCTGGATCTTCCGGCCAAAAATGTTTTGGATAGCGCCCTCGCATCTCTTTTCTCACTTCCTGCCACGCATTTTGCCAGAAACTGGCTAAATTTTGCGTAACCTGCAGCGGCTGTCGTGACGGTGATAATAACTCCACTGTAATATTAACTGCACCTTGCAACACGGTTGGCGATTGCATCTGGCCATACATCTCCTGAACCCGCACTGAAAGTCGTGGTCCGCCCTCGGCCAGATAATTAATACTCACGTTAGAGCCCGTTGGTGCCTGCCATTGCGTTGGCAACAATTGGCTTAATTGTTGCTGCTGCGGATAGGTTAAACGCTGTAACAAGGCGTCATACAATGGCAATTGTTCCAACGCTGCACTTTTACTGATTGTTGTCAGATAAGGGCCTAGCCAATTAGGCAGTTCATCCAGCAAGGCAGTATCTGAAAAATCAGGCCAGCCCGCATCTGGCTGCATCTGCTGCAGTAACCTAACACGTGCTTTCAGTTGCAGCGATGTTCCGTTCCATGACAAACAAGCAATACCTTTGGCAAGGACATATTCCTGCCAGGCATGCTGCTTTTGTTCTGCTGTTAACTGTAATGCTGCGGGTTTAGCGCTGAGTAAACACTGACCAAAATTAAGCTGCTGTTCGGTAAAAAAGCTGCCGGCTTTTTCATCCCAAAATGTATGCGTTTCCCACTGCAATTGACCGTGCCAGTCAGCCAATATTGCCTCTGGGGTAATACTTACCCCATGGTAAATGCGGTTTTCCCGACCAAATTGTTGCACATGTAATGCCACAAGCCACGGTTGCCCCGTTAAGCTATGATTGTCTTGTAACACAGCGCCAATACCATTTGATAGCTGGTACCCCTGGCCACGGCGCTTGGCCAGCCTATCTGGATAGGCACGTAGCAACAGCAAAGGTGCCAATTCTATCGGCATTGTTGAATGTAACTGACAACCTATTAGGCGAGCAAAACTCTGCGCTTGCTGCCATTGTTGCGGCAAGGCTTGTTTGACTCGCCCCAGCAAACTATAGATATCATCTTGCAGCACCCGGCTATCTTCCAACAAGGCTGCCAATACACAGGCTAGCGCTTTTGCCCCCAGGTTACCTTGCTGCTCCAGTACATTCGCATGCAATAGCATAGCAGCTAGCCTGGGTTCAGTACCTAATTTATGCGCTCGCCGCCCTTCTGGGGTAATAATACCTCTGTCATCGATAAAGCCCAGCTGCTGTAACAAGCCTTCCGCTACTTTTATATGAGCTTGTGGCGGTAGCGTTATCCAGAGTAAATCATTGATCTGACAGCCCCAGGCTGCCACATCTAAACGCAACGCGGTTAAGTCACTGCGCTCAATTTCTGCGGATTCAAACCGGACGCGACGTTGCCATTTTTCCGCCGTATCTAATCTGTAGCAGTGCCCCTCTGACAACCGGCCTGCCCGGCCTGCTCTTTGCACAGCGGCAGCCTGACTAATAGCCACAGTGTCCAACACACTAAGCCCCTGACGCGGATTAAATTGGCTTTGACGACAGACACCGCTATCAATCACCACGGTAATGCCATCAATAGTTAGACTGGTTTCAGCCAGGTTTGTCGACAATACCACTTTGCGCTTACCACTTGGCGGGGCAGCAATAGCCGCTTGTTGCTGTACCAAGGTCAAACTACCCAGCAAACGGTGAAGCTGTGTATTTTCTGGCAACCCTTGTTGTTCAAGACGTTGTGCGCATTGATTTATTTCGCTTTGCCCTGGTAAAAACACCAGAATATTTCCGGTGTGCTTTACTAATGCCTGCTGCACAATACGGCAAATTTGTTGGGCTAACGGCTGATTGTCAGGTAGCACATAATCGACACTTACCGGGTAGCTTCGGCCTTCACTTTGCAAAACCGGCGCCTGTAAAAGCTCGGCTAAATTTGCCGTATCCAGCGTAGCAGACATAATAAGCAACTGCAGTTGTGGCCTAAGCTGCTGTACTTCCAAGCACAACGCTAAGGCTAAATCAGCATGCACTGACCGCTCATGAAACTCATCAAACAGCACCAGATCGACATCGGCCAGTTCAGGGTCTTGTTGCAGTTTGCGGGTAAGTACGCCTTCAGTAACGACTAACAGCCGCGTACTGCTACAGCATTTTTTTTCTTGCCGAATTTGATATCCCACCGCATTACCAACGGCTTCACCAAGTTGCGATGCAATATAGGCAGCGATATTTTTTGCCGCTAAACGACGAGGCTCCAACATCAGTATCGTTTTACCAGCAAACTGTTGATGTTGAAGCAGGTATAATGGCAGATAGGTAGACTTGCCAGCCCCCGGAGGGGCTGACAAAAGCACCTTATTGTGTTGCTGCAGCAATAACAGCAGTTGCGGTAAAATATCAGCAACAGGCAGCACTATTTACTCCGACTCAATACTAAAATTAGCGCGTCTATTCTGAGCAACTAAGTATGCTCAACTCAGTATGCTCAACCAAGCTTGCTAAGCTAAAAGGGAGGTGATATTACACTTCCGCCAATAGTGTTGTGCTTATTGTTCTTATGCCTTGGCCTGTGGCGCCTGCCGCCCAATAACCATTATTACTATTATTAAATGCGGCAGCTAAATCAAAGTGCAACCAGCCCTTCCCGTCATGCGGCACAAAGCGACTGAGAAAACCTGCAGCATTACTTGCGCCACCTGCGCCGCCACCTTTTACGGGTCGACTATTGGCCGTATCGGCATAGGCCGAAGGGCATTGTTGCTTATGCCAATGCTCTAGAGGCAGCTGCCAGGTAGGTTCGTCAGATTGCTCGGCATACGCTAAGGCTTTTAGCGCTAATTGTTTATCCAGAGCAAACAAGGCATTAAACTCAGCGCCAACTGCAGTAACTGCCGCTCCTGTTAAGGTTGCAGCATCGATGATAAGGTTTGCGCCACTTTCTGCTGCACACATCAGGCCATCGGCCAATACCAAACGCCCTTCTGCATCTGTATTAACAACTTCAACCGTAGTGCCGTTTTTATAGGTGATGATATCGCCAAGCTTGTACGCTGTGCTGCTAATGAGATTTTCCGCACAGCATAATATTAATTGAACCCGTTTATTAAGGCCTTGCAAAATGGCTAATGCCAAAGCAGCCGTCACCGTTGCAGCTCCACCCATATCGCATTTCATTGTGAGCATGCTTTCGGTCGCTTTGATAGAGTAACCGCCACTATCAAAGGTTATACCTTTACCTACCAACGCCGCACTTACAGGCGTATCAGCGTTTGCCGTTGGGTTGTAATCCAAAATTAGCATTGCAGGTTTGCGTGCGCTGCCGCGTCCAACCGCATGTAAACCATGCCAGCCAGCGGCAAGTAACTGCTCATCCAATAAAATCTGGCTTTGCACTGTGCCTTTGGCAGCCACTTGCTCAATAAAACGCGCCGCTAATATTGCCAGCTGCTCTGGATACAACTCGTCTGGGGTCTGGTTCGTTAGCTGCTTTGCCCAACTAAAACATTGCATCATGTGTTGCAACTGCCGCTGAGTGTCAGTGTCACCACAAAACAGAACACCATTGTGTTTTTTCGCCGTGCAAAACCCCTGATAAAACGCCCACTGCAATGCTATTGTCCAACCGTCACCAGCAAGCTGCACCTGCAGCAAGCCAAGACTCTCTAAACTACGTGCCGCTTTTTGCACACTGCGCGTGGCGTCATGGATATTAAAATGCAGCTGAAATCCATCTGCTATTGGCGAAAATAATGCCTTGCCCCATTTAGTGTCCGCAGAATGTTGTTGCAGCGTAATTTGCACTACGTCAGTCATTTGTCCCCCTTTACGCGTAACGCATCTTAGTTATTTGTCAGAGTGTATCACAAGGCTCTAACCGCAAAACACCACGACGCTATTCGGCTGTTACAATGGGCAAAATCCCCTTCGAATGGATAACCGCTGAAAAAAGATGACGGCCATGCTGGCAGTCTGTATACTTCCGCGTCTTTTAAATCTGATTGCGATGCTAGCAATATTCTGCTATCTATAGCCGCCATATTTTTTGCTTGGCATTATACAGGAGATGATCATGCCAGAGGGCAATACTACCAAAACGCTGGGCTTACTAGCTCTTGCAGGCGTAGCGCCATATCAGGAAGCTGTCGGGGAAGAGTATATGAACCCGAAGCAACTGGAACATTTCCGTCGCATACTTGACGCCTGGCGTCAGCAGTTGCGCGAAGAAGTTGACCGTACTAAGAATCATATGGCCGACGAAGCAGCAAACTTTCCGGACCCTGTGGACCGTGCTGCGCAGGAAGAAGAGTTTAGTTTAGAGCTTAGAGCACGTGACCGTGAACGTAAGCTACTGAAAAAAATTGAGAAAACCCTGCAAAAAATTGAAGATGAAGACTTTGGTTTTTGTGATACCTGCGGTATTGAAATTGGTATACGTCGCTTAGAAGCCCGTCCTACGGCTGATATGTGTATCGATTGCAAAACCTTAGCAGAAATCAAGGAAAAGCAAATGGGCGGCTAAGATGCCCATTGCTTCCTCTGCTTATATAGGCCGGTTTGCGCCATCGCCTTCCGGCCCGCTTCATTTTGGTTCTCTAATTGCTGCTGTTGGTAGCTATCTGCAAGCAAAAAGTCAGTTTGGGCAATGGCTAGTGCGGATGGAAGACATTGACACTCCTCGCATGGTGTCAGGTATGGACAGCGATATCCTGCGTACCTTAGAACAATATGGTTTGCACTGGGATGGCGTTGTACTTTATCAAAGCCAGCGGTTAGACCGTTATCAGCATGTTTTTGCCCAACTACAACAACAGCAATTGCTATATGGTTGTCAATGTACCCGCAAACACATTAGTGCCATGGGTGGCTTTTATACTAACCATTGTGCTGCACTAAACTTATGTCACGAGCCACTTGCCTGGCGCTTACGTAGTAGCAATGTACCAAGTTGTTATGCTGATTTGTTATTTGGCCAGCAACAAATCCCGGCAGAACTGGCGGCAGAAGATTACATCGTTAAACGCCGTGATGGCCTGTTTGCTTATCAACTTGTGGTTGTTATTGATGATATTGATCAAGGCATTACCGAAGTTATTCGCGGTGCAGATTTATTACAAATGACACCACGCCAACAAGCCCTCTGCCAATTGCTTGGCGCGAAAGCACCACGCTACGGTCACCTGCCGTTAGCGGTAATGCAACCAGGACTTAAACTTAGCAAACAAAATCATGCCCCGGCAGTAAGCCAATGGTCACAACCTCAGGTTTTAACTGCAGTACTTGATTTTCTTGGTCATTTACCGCCCCGGGAATTGCAGCAAGCACCAGTGGCTGAGCAGTTGAACTGGGCGTGTAATAACTGGCAATTGGCCAAGGTACCGGCAAAAATGGAAATAAACACCACAGAATATCGTTAAGCAGCGCCTGTTTCGTTCTTTTTTTTGCGTAGCTGCGGTATTATTAGCCGTTTTTTTTAACGTGCAGCGACAGGCTGCATTGCTCAGGAGAATAATCATTATTTCACGCGTGTTAGATTTTTGCCGCCGTACCCTTAGTGGCAAGCCAAAGGCAGACAGTGGCAAGGCCAAGGCAGACAACGCCACGGAAGCTCGTAAAGAAAAAGCGATAGCTAAGCCTTCCCATGCCCCGCGTATTGCTGCGGGTGCCAGTTTATTGCCCCAAGTTCAGCGTTTAAGCCGTGACCAACATGCTATTTCGCGCAAGGATATCAGCCCTAATGCACTTAAAGTGCTGTACCGGTTAAAAGATGCCGGTTTTGATGCCTATCTGGTTGGTGGCTGTATTCGCGATTTATTGCTCGGTATTAAGCCAAAAGATTTCGATGTGGTTACCAATGCTAAACCGGAGCAGGTAAAACAGGTGTTTCGTAACTGCCGTCTAATCGGCCGCCGTTTTCGTTTAGCCCATGTCGTATTTGGTAGAGAGATCATCGAAGTAGCAACGTTCCGTGGCCATCACAGTGGTACTGAAGATGACGCCGAAACCGCACCTAAGTTAAAAACATCCAGCTTAAGCGACCATGGCCAAATACTGCGTGACAATGTGTACGGCTCAATTGAAGAAGACGCCGAACGGCGTGACTTTACTATTAATGCGCTGTACTACTCCGTAAATGACTTCTCGGTGTACGACTTTGCTAACGGTATGCAAGCTATCGCTGAGCGTAAAATTGAGCTCATTGGCGACCCGGAAACGCGCTATCGCGAAGATCCGGTACGCATTTTACGTGCCATTCGATTTGCTACCAAGCTGAATATGCAAATAGCGCCAGCCGCTGCAGAACCAATCCCACAGCTGGCTGTAATGTTAAAAAATATTCCGCCACCGCGGTTATTTGATGAGCTGGTTAAATTACTGCTGGCTGGAAAAGCCTTTGATAACTTTATGCTGATGCGTGACACCCGCGTACTCAAGCAGCTGTTACCCCAGTTAGACAAGCTATTAAAACAAGAACCTGAAGGCAAAGCGTTTCAATTAGCGACCAAAGCACTGCAAGACACCGATGCGCGCGTAGCCGTGGAAAAACCCGTAACACCGGCGTTTATTTTCGCCGCCTTGTTGTGGTATCCGGTAGAGCTGCGAAGTCAAACACTAATGACTGACGGACTGAGCGAACTTGACGCGATGAATATCGCCATGACAGAGGTGCTGGATGATGTGCAGCGTACTATTGCCATTCCGAAGCGTTTTACCCTGGCTATGCGCGATATTTGGGCGTTACAAAGCCGCCTGACAAAACGTGCCGGTCGTCGCGCATTTAAATTACTCGAGCAACCAAAATTTCGCGGTGCCTTTGACTTTTTGCAATTACGGGCGCAGGCAGAAGACGGTAACCTGACAGAACTTGCCTTGTGGTGGGAGCGTTTTCAGTTTGCTGACGACACCGACCGTTTGCAGCTTATTAATCAGTTAGGCAAGGAAGGCGTTGACAAGGGCCCACGTCGTCGGCGCAACTATAAACGTAAACGCACAGCAGAATAATGGCTTTAATTCGGTGTTTCATCGGTTTAGGTGCCAACTTAGACCAACCTGGTTTGCAACTACAACACGCGGTAGACGAATTACAACGGCTACCGCAAAGTATATTGCAGCAGGTATCAAGTTTTTATGCGTCGAAACCTATGGGGCCGCAAGATCAACCAGACTATGTTAACGCTGTCGTCGCTATAGATACTTCGCTCTCACCAGAGCAGTTATTAGACGCGTTGCAACAGATAGAACAGCAACATGGGCGAAAGCGCAAAGCTGAGCGCTGGGGTCCACGCACGTTAGATTTGGACATACTGTTGTATGGTAATGAGACTATTTCAACAGCACGCCTCACCGTGCCGCATTACGGTATGAAAGTACGTGAATTTGTACTTTATCCTCTGCATGAAATTGCCCCAGAACTTCGCCTGTCGGATGGTACTGTATTATCCTCTTTACTAAAGCAAGTGCCGATAAATGGCCTGCAGAAACTTCATAGCAGTTGCAGCTGATCGCACTTTGTGCGATCTTGCGCCACCTGCATTAATGGTCGGATGAGAAGATTATGGCTAAAATTACCACTGCCGTATTACAGAAAATGAAACAGCAAAGTGACAAGATCACCATGCTGACGGCCTATGATGCCAGCTTTGCTAAATTATTTGCCGAACAAGGCGTCGACGTGCTGTTAATTGGCGACTCACTTGGCATGGTACTGCAGGGGCGCAGCGATACGCTACCAGTAACCATTAGTGACATTGCTTATCATACCCGCGCTGTGCGCGCCGGTGCACCCGATGCATTCGTAATAGCTGATATGCCGTTTATGAGCTATGGCACGTTAGAGCAGACATTACAAAGTGTGGTGCCGCTAATGCATGCCGGAGCTAATATGGTAAAACTGGAAGGGGGTGATTTTTTACTCCCTACCGTAAAAGCGCTAACCGAACGTGGCGTGCCAGTGTGCGGCCATTTAGGCTTAACACCGCAGTCGGTGCATATTTTTGGTGGTTATAAAGTGCAGGGTAAAACCGAAGCAGCCGCCGATGCTATGCTGGCGCAGGCAAAAGCTTTGCAAGATGCCGGTGCCCAATTGCTGGTGCTGGAATGCATTCCTACTGCATTAGCTAAACGCATTACTGATGCTTTAAGCATACCAGTTATCGGTATTGGTGCCGGTAATGTTACCGATGGTCAGGTACTGGTAATGCATGACTTACTCGGTATCAGCAGTGGTTATATTCCAAAATTCTCTAAAAACTATCTGGCACAAACTGGTGAGATTAGAAGCGCAATTGCCGCTTATGTCAGTGAAGTAAAAAGCCAAACCTTTCCTACTAACGACCACAGTTTCTAAGCCCGATGAAGATCATTAACTCTGTTCAAGCCCTGCGGGCGCAAATCAGTGCCTGGCGTCAAAACGGCGAGCGCATTGCCTTCGTACCCACCATGGGCAACTTGCATAATGGCCACTTAACGCTGGTTGATGTGGCAAAAAGCCGCGCTGATCGGGTGATTGTCAGTATCTTTGTTAACCCAATGCAGTTTGGCAAAAATGAAGATCTTGATAATTATCCGCGTACACTGGATGCAGACTGCGCCGGGTTAAGCGCCCACGGCGCGGATGCGGTATTTACGCCAACGCCGCAACTGATGTATCCGCGGGGGTTGGATGTACAAACTTATGTTGACGTGCCACTGCTGGGCGACTTGCACTGCGGTGCCAGCCGCGCAGGCCATTTCCGTGGGGTATCTACCATAGTGTGTAAGCTGTTTAATTTGGTACAGCCCGATATTGCCTGTTTTGGCCAAAAGGATTATCAGCAACTGGCAATTATCCGCCAGATGGTAATCGATTTATCCCTGCCAGTTGAGATTATTGGCGTAGCAACAGAGCGTGCCGAAGATGGCCTGGCATTAAGTTCGCGCAATGGTTACCTTAGTGCAGAACAACGCGCTATCGCGCCGTCGCTGCATACGTTGTTACAACAGTTGCGTAGTCGCATTCTCAATGGTAACCATGATTACCGCAGCTTAGAGCAGCACACTAAACAGCAATTGAATACCGCTGGTTTTACTGCAGATTATATTAATATCGCTGACCAAACCGATCTAACCCTGGCTACTTCGGCAGAGCAAGCTAAAGTGATTTTGGCTGCGGCCTGGCTGGGTACCACGCGGCTAATTGATAATATCGAAATCTGAGAGCTAGTTGCTACACCCGGCGCTCAGTCACGCCGGGGTTAGCGGCCAAAACAGTGGCAACAACAGCATTGTAATAATAAATAACAGTAAACTTAGCGGACCACCCACCTTTAAGTAATCAATAAAGCGATAACCGCCCGGCCCCATCACCAGCGTATTGGCTGCATCGACTGGCTTCAACTGTACTGGGTTCATCACTATCAGATGTTCGCTATCTGTTAGCCTTGCCAACCGCGAGCGCAGGCTAAATATTTCATTGCAACGCGTTAGGGCGATGACTATGAGCCCTGCAGTATTAATTAAGCCGGACTCTTCAAGTGTATGACCGGCTAACAATGACGGTGTAGGCAAACGCCATTGGCATGAAGACTTTGACCGGCAAAATACCACAGCGCCTCGCCACGTCTAACGTGGCCTGCAACAATAAGGCAAGCAGCAGTAATACTAGGGCAATGTCAGCTGTCATAATGGCCAGAACAGCAAAAGTAACGGCGTAGCTACAAAAACAACCAACAACTCCAAAGGCAAGCCCAAACGCCAGTAATCACCAAATTTAAAGCCGCCTGGGCCCAGTATTAGCGTATTGTTCTGATGGCCTATCGGCGTTAAAAATGCGCAAGATGCCCCTATTGCCACCGCCATCAGGAACGAGTCAGCATTAACGTTCAGCGCCAAAGCAGCACTAATAGCAATAGGGCACATTACAGCTGCTGTAGCCGCGTTATTCATTAAATCAGATAGAAACATAGTAATAATTAATACCATGGCCAGTGCCACTACAGCATTGCCCCGGGCGACATATTCCATCAACAAACTGGCAATTAGCGCTGCGGCACCGGTGGCTTCCATGGCACCTGCTACAGGAATAAGTGCTGCCAGCAGCACTATTACCGGCCAGTCTATCGCGGCATACACTGAGCGCGCAGGCACCGTTTTAAACACCATTGACGCCAGCACGCCCAAAGCAAATGAAATGGCTGCCGGTAGCAAGCCAAAAGCAGCGCCGGCCACTGCAAAAAACATAATTATTCCAGCAAGCACAGCCTGACGTTTATCCGGAATGTTTAACTCTCTTTTTGCCAGGGGCACGCAGCCATAGTCATTGGCGAATTCAAGCACGCTTTCTCTGGTTCCCTGCATCAATAGCAAATCACCCGCTTGCATTCTGAAGTTTCGTAAACGTGACTTTGAACGACCGCCATCACGGGACACTGCCAGCAAATTCAAACTGTAGCGCGAGCGCAACATAATACTGGTAGCTGAACGGCCTTGTAAGCTTGACTCGGGCCGCACGACCAGTTCAATTAACACGATATCTTCACTACTAGACGACTTATTGTCCTGTGCTTTTTGAGCTGTTGAATTTTTACCTGCGGGTTCAGCCTCGTTATTTTTTGCTTGTCCCGCCGACAATTGCTCAACGTCTTGCTGCTCGCTTTTGACCGGCTTATCTACCGTTACTGATTCTTCCAACTCCAGGCCCAAAGCAGATAATACCGCGCCTAATGAGTCAACTTCAGCTTCCAGCACTAAAATATCACCGGCTCGAATCACCCGCCCGCCGCTGGGTGCATTTATTTTCACATCATTGCGGATAAGGCCGACAATTTGCGCACCACTATCATCGAATTCATGTTCTATGTCGACTAAGCGCTTATCAGCAATTTTACTGTTTTCTGTTACTCGCGCTTCGGTCAAATAAGCGCCGGTTTCAAACCCCTCCGTGCCGGCTTGCTTTCGCGCCGGCACCAAACGCCAGGCCAATACCACAAACACGCAGCCTGTCAATGCAACTGCAAGTCCTACCGGGGTAAAATCAAACATCGCAAAACCACTACTGCTTTGCTGTGCACGAAAGCCGGACACTATTAAATTCGGCGGTGTACCAATCATAGTTGTCATTCCGCCCAAAATAGTACCAAACGCCAGCGGCATCAGGATCCGCCCGGGAGGCACTTCCAGGCGGTTGGCAAGCTGCAGCGCTACCGGCATCAGCAATGCCAGCGCACCGACGTTATTCATGAAACCGGACAGGAGTGCGCCCATACCAACCAGCACCCCCATACTCAGCATAAGTCCGGCATGTTTCGGCATCGCATGCCTGGCAAGCACATCCACCGCGCCAGAGCTTTGCAGGCCTGCACTTAACACCAAAACACATGCCACAGTAATAACGGCAGGATGACCAAACCCATTAAACGCAATGGCCGGGTCGATAACACCGCAAAGCACACAAGCAAGTAACGCAGCCAGCGCTACCATATCATGGCGCCAGCGGCCCCATAAAAACATACCGATAGTGAGCAGTAAAATCAGAATAGTCATGCTTTGTGCCGCCGTCATAATGCATTCCCTAGGTTGATTAAACTCTGTGCAGCTGCGTTTTACCGGCCACAATGACTCATTAGTAATGTACTACATCAAGGCAGAAAAAATGTCACAGTTCAAATTATAACCATGCTGATGGCTATGGCTCTGTAGCCAGGATGTTTAGAGGAAACCTGTTTTATGAAAAAACTTTACGCTAGCCCAAAGTATCCAGATGAACTGCACTGCTTGGCGCGGTTCAGTATCCAGGGCGTTTGATTTGCAGTATTTTCACCTGGATTAATAGTGGCACCAAATTAATACAGGCACTGGGGTTATTTAGGCCGGTGCAGAACAACAATGCGGCTTGCCGCAATACATTAAGCGGCTGTCGCTACTGCAAAGCCGCTATGTCTGGGTGTGAAAATAACATAAACCTAAGGGGTAGCCGTTACCGGCTAAAACTATGGCTTGAACTTAGCGGCGTCAATAATGGCCCAGATATGCACTATTACAGCAATAATACCGGGTATCACCAAAAACCAGGTGGCATAACCGGCCACACAGACTAAAAAGAAAATAATCGCCGCTAGAATACGGCCTTGCACCAGCTGACCTAACCCCGGAATAAACACATTACATAAGGCTGCAATCACATTGCCGCCAGACCCCTGACCTGCCATAACTCACTCCTTTTTAATAACGTTAAGCTGCCTACATACCGGCAGACAAGCTTTACTGTTTTAACGTTGCCACAAATTGCTCTGATTGGGCAATGGCTTTATTCATATCATCTATTAACCGGTTAATGTCTTTTTGCACCGAATTAAATTCGCCCTGCAAGGCGCCTATCGCCTTTGCATTTAAGTTATGCTTTAAATACAGGGTATTATCTTTAAGCGATGCCAATACCGGTTGCATACTCTTTTCTGCACGCCGCATGGTTTTCAACAAGCTGTTATATTGCCGTTTGGTATTAGCCAGTTTTCTTGCACTGTCTTGTTTTAGCGAGGTATTGGTGTACTGCTCCAGTTCATCCTGCCACTCGTCAAACAGCGCATCCGCTACAGATTCAATACTATTAATTCGCGCCGATACGTCTTCAGCTGCTGAACTACAAGCCTGAAACTCGCTGTCGGTTGCCTCATAAACCCGCTGTAAGTCGCCACCATCAAATTTAATCAGGCTACTAAATTGCTCCAGTGCTGATTTAAACTGCTGTTGTGCTTCTTGCTGTGACTCCTGTGCCTCTTCTACCCTATCGGCCAGAATATCGCGTTTATGCACGCCCACTTTTTCCATAGCGGAATAATACGCAGTTTGACACGCACTAAGGCTTAGTAATAAAGGCAGTAAAACCAGAAGATAACGCATAAAATCAGTCCGTTGCTATATCATTTTCGACAGATAATAGCCTGTAACGCGGCTAAGGACAAACGGCGTACATTACGCCGCCAGTTCTTTTGCTAACTGCAGCAGCTTAGGGTAATAGTCTTTATCCAGTTGCGCCAACTGATCTTGCTCTACCAGTACATCATGCAGTATTTGTTCTGTGGTTAACGGATTAGCCAGCACCACACGAAACACGATGGTCTCCTGGCGGTTATAGCGGGCTGGCGTCAGGCGGGTACGAGAGACAAACGACTTACCTTCTTCACGTTGGCGTTTTTGAATAAATTTGGTCAGGCCATTTAGCAATTCATTAAAGCGTTGTAACTGCTCAGCACTGGCTTTAGCCATCGCTTGTTGTACCAGGGCAGGCACGTAGCGGTAGGTTAGCAAGCAAAGTTCTGGCTCGGTAATAAGTTCAAAATCAATATTGTGTTCAATAAGCGTGGCAAAATAGCGGGCTTTTTCCAGACTGCGGTTTATTAAGATTTCATAGCCGTCACGGCCAATCACCTGCAAACAGGCGTGCACCAACATCGCCATACCCGGGCGTGACCCTTCCAGTGTCTGGCTACCGAGATCTTTTGAACCTTTACGCAGAATATACTCAGCATGATGCTCAATGGCATGCGCCGCAGAAGGATGTTTAAACACCACCATGCCGGCTCCCATTGGTACATACATTTGCTTGTGCGCATCAATAGTCACCGAATCTGCACGCTCGATACCTGCAAGCAAATGACGGTATTTGTCGGACAGTAAGGTTGCACCGCCCCATGCCGCATCAACATGAAAGTGACATTGATACTGCTCAGCAATATCAGCCAGTTGATGTAGTGGATCGACATTTCCGGTTTCAGTAGTACCCGCTACACCTACAATAGCCAATACCCTGATATTGGCTGCCTTCAACTCAGCCATTTTATCGGCCAATGCCACAGTATCAATTTTATTATTGGCGTCAGCTTTAACCGCAATCAGCGACTCTCGGCCTATGCCTAACACATCTGCCGCTTTGCCCAAAGAATAATGCCCGCGTTCGGACACCAAAATCGCCAGGCCTTCATAGCCATAGTGTTTCATGGCTTTAAACAAACCTTCTCGCGCTATACCTTTAAAGTTACCGTCTGCTTTAAGCAACCGGTTTCGTGCTATCCACAACGCGGTGATATTAGCAATGGTACCGCCAGAACAGAATGCGCCCAGAGAATGATTCGCGCTGTGCATCCACTTTTTGTAAAAGCCGTCACCTTCGCCATACACCAAATGATGCATCATGCCCAACACTTGACGCTCCATTGGTGTAAAGGCTTTGGAGGTTTCAATTTTTACCAGATTTTGGTTTAACCCCACCATCATTTTTGACAGCGACAACACAAAATAAGGCAGTGCAGACGTCATATGACCAATAAAACTAGGCGCGGCGGTGTGCACCGAATGCGCAACCAGTTTTTGCATCAAGCTTTCGGCGTAGTCAGAAACGAAATTAGGCATTTGTGGAATATGATGAGCCTGAAAGTCACGCTCAATCTGCCATAAAGGTTTTTCTACCGCGACGATACTTTCACGTAAAAAACCGGCCAGGTTCTGTGAAAGATTCTGCTCTATGATGCTCAGTGTAGAGTCAGGCGCTTCCGGCACCGTGAAGATGCGCCACAGCGCCTCTTCTGACGCAGTTGCCTGTCGTTTGCTCGGTTCGGTCATGCTATTGCTACTCTACATACTGGTTTAGCAGTTACTAAAACGGCCTGGAAAAGGCGGTCACTTTACTGCAAGCGTTGAAAAATGTCTGCAAAAAAATGTCACACTGGCCAGACCGGTTAAGGCGCGATTCAGCCGTAGGCTAACTACGTAAGCCAATGCCGCGATTAATCAAGTACATGGCATAGCTAAACAGCACCACAATAAAGCCCACTACCACTACTAGCGCTAACCATAAACTGACATCAGTTACACCCAGAAAACCATAGCGAAAAGCATTAACCATGTAGACAACCGGGTTCAGTGCGGCCACATGTTGCCAAAAGCCAGGTAACAAGGTTAACGAGTAAAACACACCGCCAAGGTAGGTTAATGGCGTAAGCACAAACGTTGGTATGATACTGATATCATCGAAGGTCTTGGCATATATCGCATTTATTAGGCCACCAAGTGAAAACAACATAGAGGTTAACGTTACGGTAATAATGATCACGGCTAAATTATGAATTTGGATGGTGACAAAAAATAACGATAAAATGGTTACAATTAACCCCACCAACATACCCCTGGCCATACCACCGCCAATAAAGCCAAGCACAATAATATAATTGGGTACAGGCGCAACCAATAGCTCTTCCACATTGCGCTGAAACTTGGCACTAAAAAAAGATGACGCAACATTAGAATAGGAATTGGTAATCACCGACATCATTATCAGGCCGGGCACGATAAATTCCATGTAACTGAAACCGCCCATATCACCAATACGCGACCCTATCAGGCTGCCAAAAATGACAAAATACAACGTCATCGTAATGGCCGGTGGCACCAAGGTTTGGATCCAAATGCGTAAAAAACGATTCGTTTCTTTATTTAAAATGCTTTTTAGCGCAACGATATAATTGGCCTGGCTCATTGTGCACCTCCACGGCCATGTTCTACCAGGGAGACAAATAACTCCTCCAGCCGGTTTGCTTTGTTGCGCATTGATAACACCTTCATGTCCTGTGCTGTCAGCTGAGCGAAAATAGCATTGAGCCCTTGGGCTTTGTCCACATCAACTTCAATGCTTTGCCCTTCCAACGCGCGCCAGCTAAAGCCATCAAGCTTGATGTCAGAAGGCTCAGCGGCAAGATCCAGTACAAAGGTTTCTTTCGTTAACTTTGCAAGCAAAGACTTCATTGTGGTATTTTCAACAATTTGGCCTTTGTCGATAATGGCAATATTCCGGCACAACATTTCCGCTTCTTCCAGATAATGCGTGGTTAAAATGATTGTGACCCCCTGCTGATTAATTTTGCGTAAAAACTCCCACATAGAACGCCGCAGTTCAATATCAACACCTGCAGTGGGCTCGTCTAAAATGAGCAGTTTAGGCTCATGCATTAATGCACGGGCAATCATTAAACGTCGCTTCATGCCGCCAGATAGCTCCCGAGCACTGGCCAGACGTTTTTCCCAAAGCCCTAACTGCCCCAGGTATTTTTCCGCCCGCTCTAACGCCAGCGGCTTTGACACACCGTAATAACCAGCCTGATTGACAACAATCTGCAGCACAGTTTCAAACTGATTAAAGTTAAACTCCTGAGGCACTAACCCCAATTGACTTTTCGCAGCTTCCAGTTCGGTATCAATGTCATAACCAAATACTTTCACGCTGCCCTGGGTTTTGTTTACCAGCGCGCTAATTACACCAATAGCTGTACTTTTACCCGCGCCATTAGGGCCTAACATCGCAAAAAAATCGCCCTGCTGTACCTGTAAATTGATACCCCTTAGCGCCACAGTGCCGCTTTTATACACCTTATGCAGGTTTGTTATGTCTAAAGCTAAACTCAATGTTGTTCTCCTGTCTGCGTTGTATTACCGCTATATCCCCAACGACTTAATAACTGATGTGGCACCTTTAAATGGTCTAAAATACGCGCCACCATAAAATCGACTAAATCACTGATTTGCTTAGGTTGATGATAGAAACCAGGCGCTGCAGGCATGATGGTGACCCCCAGTTTGGCCAGTTTCAGTAAGTTTTCAAGATGGATAGCACTAAGCGGGCTTTCACGCGGTACTAAAATAAGCTGGCCGCCTTCTTTAATCACCACATCCGCCGCACGTTCAATTAAGTTATCGCTAGCGCCAACGGCAATACTGGAAACAGTGCCGG
Organism: Rheinheimera baltica; assembly: GCF_030731985.1. Taxonomy (NCBI): domain Bacteria; kingdom Pseudomonadati; phylum Pseudomonadota; class Gammaproteobacteria; order Chromatiales; family Chromatiaceae; genus Rheinheimera; species Rheinheimera baltica. The sequence continues at coordinate 132,357 of NZ_JAPJDY010000010.1, read as the reverse complement.
TAGAACATGGGCAAATAACCATCTGTTTGGGCGCCGCAGAACCAGATGCTACCGGCGAGAACCAATCATCTTTGCCGTACACTTTTAACAACCCGACATCACAACCAAAATGCGCCAGCAGCATTTGGGTGCATTTCTCCGGTGCAGCAGGAAGTTTAATGTCGTGTTCGGTAGCAAAAACAACTCTGGCGGCACTAGAAACTAACAAATGTACTTTAATGCCTTGCGCCAGCAATAGCTCAAGTAAGCGCCAACCGTAAGGTGCACCGGAAGCCCCGCTAAAAGCCAGCGTAATCTCGTGTGACGTTGTCATTAATGCTCCCATTTGCGTTTTAATGCCGCAATTAGCTTATCGTGAATGCCGCCAAAACCACCATTACTCATTACAACAATGCTGTCACCATGCTGTGCTTGTTCACACAACACACCGACTAACGCATCGATATCCTGTGACAGAGTGGCTTTTGGTGCCAAGGCGCGGCAAAGCGCGTCTAACGACCAATTGGCATTGGCAGGCTCATACAGAAACACCAAATCTGCTAATGCCAAAGACAATGGCAACGCGGCCTGATGCACGCCCATACGCATCGTATTTGAGCGCGGTTCTAATACGGCAAGTACCCGGTTTTGGCCTACTTTATTTCTAATACCCTGCAAGGTGGTGCTAATCGCTGTTGGATGGTGAGCAAAATCATCATAAACCTTGATATCTGCTACATCAGCTTTTAGCTCCATACGCCGCTTTGGCGCCACAAAACGACCTAACGCTTCCAGTGCAATAGCAACCGGCACGCCGGCGTGGCGCGCTGCAGCAATAGCCATGACGGCGTTATCAACATTATGCTGGCCGCTAAGTTGCCAGTTAAGTTCGCCCAGCATGTTGTCGCAATAATGCAATGAGAAGTGGCTTCCATCACGTTGTATTAACTTGGCATGCCAATCTTTACCATAGCTCTGTCGTTCACTCCAACAGCCCATATCCAGCGTTTGCTTAACCGCCACAGTATCTTCCGGTGCCAAAACCAAGCCGTTAGCCGGAACCATGCGCAATAAATGATGAAACTGACGCTGAATAGCCGCTAAATCTGGGAAAATATCCGCATGATCATATTCGAGATTATTAATGACCAATGTTCGTGGCCGGTAATGCACAAACTTAGAGCGCTTATCAAAAAATGCGGTGTCATATTCATCTGCTTCAATGACAAAAAACGGTGACTCGCCCAGTCGTGCTGAACAATCGAAGTTTTGCGGTATGCCGCCGATTAAAAACCCGGGCTTTAAACCGGCATAATCTAAAATCCATGCCAGCATGGTGCTGGTAGTGGTCTTGCCGTGGGTGCCCGACACAGCCAGCACCCAACGGTCGTGCAACACCTGTTCTGCCAGCCATTGTGGGCCTGAAGTGTAAGGTAAATTGGTATTTAATACATACTCAACCGCAACATTGCCGCGCGACAAGGCATTACCAATAATAACCAGATCCGGTGTAGGCTCAAACTGCGCGGGGTCCCAGCCTTGGGTTAACTCAATCCCAAGCTGCGCTAACTGAGTACTCATTGGTGGATATACATTAGCGTCAGAGCCGGTAACCTTATGCCCCAGTGCTTTTGCAATAGCCGCAATACCGCCCATAAAAGTGCCGCAAATGCCGAGAATATGAATATGCATATTAATTCCTGAAAATTAGCTGTCGCCATTGTAGCAAATATGAACTTGTTGGCAGTAACAACTGCAATTTGCTGATAAATTCTTTAAAATAGCCAAGCCTTTACTGTCCAAATAATATAATTACCCATAAGGAACCTACTACATGCGCCGCATATCGCCAGTACTGCAACAGGACGGAGTCGATAGTGACCTGATTTCACTGATTAAAACCATATTGGCCGCCTGTCGTGAGATATCATTTAGGGTTAGTCAGGGTGAACTCGCTGGGGTATTAGGTTCTACCCTTGGACAAAATATTCAAGGGGAAACGCAGAAAAAGCTCGATATTATTGCCAACGAATTGCTAAAAGAAGTTATTTTAGATACCGGCGTTGTTAAAGCTATTAGTTCAGAAGAAGAAGACGACACGGTCGCGGGTAACCCTGATGGAAAATATTTGGTGACCTTTGATCCATTAGATGGCTCGTCAAATACCGACATTAACAGCTTAATTGGCACTATTTTCTCAATTCTACCTGCGCAAGCAGATAAAGCTGCCGAAGACGCCAGTCAGTTTTTACAGCCAGGCAGCGCACAGCTTGCCGCAGGCTATGTTCTTTACGGCCCCTCGACCATGTTGGCCTTAACCACTGGCAAAGGCACACGGTTATATACCTTGGATAAAACCTATGGCGGTTTCTTACTCACCGAAGAGCAAGCGGCTATTCCCAAATACACCGCTGAGTTTGCCATTAATATGTCTAACCAGCGTTACTGGCAACCTGCCATGCAGGCCTATATTGATGATCTGCTTAAAGGCAAAGAAGGCCCGCGCGGTAAAAACTACAATATGCGCTGGATAGCGGCGATGGTGGGTGATGTGCACCGTGTATTATGCCGAGGGGGTATTTTTGCTTACCCACGTGATACTAAAGATGCCAACAAGCCTGACAAACTGCGACTAATGTATGAAGCCAATCCAATGAGCTTTCTGGTAGAACAGGCTGGAGGTGTCAGCTCTACCGGTTACGAACGCATTATGGATATTGTACCAACCGACATACACCAGCGCGTTGCGGTCATATTAGGCTCCAAACACGAAGTAGAAAGCTGCGTTGCCTATCACAAGTAATAGCCATTTTTATCGCTGGCGCTATAATAAGCGCCAATTTTAACGAAACATTTTTATAATCTTGTATTAAAACCTAAGGATCAGGCCATGAGCTTAAGCGATGTTGCAGCAGGTAAAAACCTGCCAGAAGAAATTAACGTAATTATTGAAATTCCGGCCAACGCCGACCCAATTAAATACGAAGTTGATAAAGATACTGGCACCGTGTGGGTAGATCGCTTTATGGCCACACCTATGTTTTATCCATGTAATTATGGGTTTGTTAATCATACTTTATCGCTTGATGGTGACCCGGTTGATGTATTGGTGCCAACACCATACCCACTGGTTCCTGGTGCAGTGATAACATGCCGCCCTGTTGGTGTGTTGTTTATGTCAGACGAATCAGGCGAAGATGCAAAAGTTATCGCCGTACCAGTAAGCAAACTCACCAAACTTTACGACCATATTCAAGACATCGGTGATGTAGATGAGCTGCTGAAAAAGCAAATCCAGCACTTTTTTGAGCGATACAAAGAACTTGAAGCCGGTAAATGGGTGAAAGTAAATGGCTGGGGCGATGCTGCAGCCGCTAAAGCTGAAATCATGACGTCCTTTGAACGGGCAAAAAAATAATCGACTCTAATTTGACCAAAGCCCGGAATATTACGGGCTTTGTTTTTTCTACCTATCAATTCTAACAACAACAAGCATTTGCGAAATTAAAGCACTATACTAACTTTAAACAAATTCTAATAATGTTCCATCAATATCACAGAGGCCTGCAGTATGGATGTGTTACGACGTCTGTCTATCGCGAAGAAAATCTACTTAATACCATTAATTGGTACACTAAGTTTTGTTATCTACCTTATTTTGGCAAGCAATACCGCCCTAAATAACGTAAAAACGCTGGAACAAACCCGAGATGTGCAGTTTCCGGTTTTGCAGGCATCGCAAAGCTCGCTAGTGTTGCTTGAACGAATAAAAGATTCATTGGCAAGTGCTGTCACCACTGGTGATGAGGAAGCACTGACTGGTGCAGCAAACTTCGGCAAGCAGTTCGCGGAAGGTCTTAACACCATAGCCAAGCTTAATAACGATTACGGAACTCCCGTTAGTAAAATTAGCCAAAGCTACGACGCTTACTACCAGGTAGCGTATAAAGTCTCACAAGAGATGATCAACAATACGGCAGATTACAGTACGCTGCCGCAGCGCTCAGAGAAAATGAATGCTGACTACGACACAACCGAGAAACTGTTGACACAATTCCGTGACCAAAGGCTGCAACAGTTTACGACCAGCATTGATGACGCTAGTGAGCAAGCGGGTAGATTAATCTGGGTAGGCGTTATTATGGGTGCCATCACCTTTATCGCACTGTTTGGTACCGCTTTTCCAGTAGCTAGGGGCATTCAGAGTAGCTTAGGTAGTATGATTAGCTCACTGCAGAGTTTAGCCAAAGAAGACGGTGATTTAACCGCGCGAATTCACAGCGACAATAAGGACGAGTTAGGTGACTTAGCTCACTGGTTCAACACCTTTATGCAAAAGCTTCAGCACGTTGTTAAAGACATCATTAATACGGCAGTGCCGCTGTCTGCTTTAGCAAAGGATTTACGCGAGCTCACTGACGACACCAATAAAACCATAGCCCAGCAACGTAATGCGGCAAATCAGGCTAAACATGCCGTTGACGACATGAGTGCCAGCGTGGTGGCAGAAGTTAACAGTGCAAACGAAGCTGCCGCTGCAGCCACTCAATCAAGCGAAGCGGCAGGCCAAGGCCAGCAAACTGTAATCTCTACAGTACAAAATATTCAGCAGTTAGCCGGTAATGTGCAAGACGCATCCGACGTTATTATGCAGCTTGAAAAAGATGCGAATCAGGTTGGCACAGTACTTAGCGTAATTAAAGGTATTGCTGAACAAACAAATCTGCTGGCACTGAATGCCGCGATTGAAGCAGCCAGAGCCGGTGAACAAGGACGAGGATTTGCTGTTGTAGCTGACGAAGTTCGTACTTTGGCATCTCGCACACAAAAATCAACTGAGGAAATTCAGCGTACAATTGAACAACTGCAAACTGCCGCGCGTCTCGCGGTGCAGAAAATGCAGCAAAGTACCGCTCAAGCCGATAATAGTGTGCAGTCAGCAAATCAGGCTGGTGATGCGTTGCAAATGATCACCAAAAGCATTACTCAAATTCGCTTAATGAATCAGCAGATTGCAGATGCTACAGATGATCAGCAAAAAATGGCGAGTAATATTGTCCATCACGTAGACGAAATATATACCAACACCGAGCACAGCTCCGAAAGTGCTAACAATATTGCTAAAGCCAGTAGCGAGCTCGCGTCACTGGCACAAAATTTAGAAAATATTACCCGCCTATTCCGCGTTTAATAATAGTGCAGTGAAAAAAGCCGGTTTTAAACCGGCTTTTTTATCCATAATGAGCAAAAAATTAGTAATAATTATCCGGCAACGCTATGCGTGCAACACCCGAGGCAACAGCGGCCTCGGCTACCGCTTTAGCAACCCGCGGTAATAGCCTGGGATCCATAGGTTTGGGGATAATATAGGTTTTACCAAAACTCAGCTCACTGACTTTAGCTGCAGTTAGCACTTCCTGTGGTACCGGCTCTTTAGCAATACTACGAATGGCGTTTACCGCCGCTAACTTCATTTCATCGTTAATCACACTGGCACGTACATCCAGCGCACCACGGAAAATAAACGGGAAACACAAAACATTATTAACCTGGTTCGGGTAATCTGAACGGCCGGTCGCCATAATAATATCATTGCGTACGGCATGGGCCAGCTCTGGCTTAATTTCAGGATCTGGATTCGAGCAGGCAAATATAACCGGCTTTTCAGCCATCAGTTTTAGCGCTTGCGGAGGTAATACATCTGGCCCAGATACACCGACAAAAACATCCGCGCCTGACAACGCGTCCTCTAGTGTGCGTTTATCGGTATTATTGGCAAACAACAACTTGTACTGATTTAAATCGTTGCGGCGGGTATGGATAACGCCCTTAGTATCTAGCATATAAATGTGCTCACGCTGGGCGCCACATTTAATTAAGAGCTCCATACAGGCTATCGCCGCTGCTCCTGCTCCCATACAAACAATAATGGCACTTTTAATGTCTTTACCCTGGATTTCAAGTGCGTTTAGCATGCCTGCTGCAGTAACAATAGCAGTACCATGTTGATCATCATGAAACACTGGGATTTTACAACGCTTAATCAGTTCTTTTTCTATCTCAAAGCACTCAGGTGCTTTGATATCTTCCAGATTAATACCGCCAAAAGTGTCGGCAATATTAGCAACCGTATTGATAAACTCCTCTGTCGTGCGGTGAGAAACTTCAATATCAATAGAGTCTAGATTTGCAAATCGCTTAAATAATAACGCCTTACCTTCCATAACGGGTTTAGATGCCATAGGCCCTAAATTCCCCAAACCCAGTATTGCCGTACCATTAGTAATTACTGCAACTAAATTTCCTTTAGCGGTGTACTTATAAACATTATCAACATCAGCCGCAATTTCCCGTACTGGCTCAGCAACACCAGGGCTATATGCCAATGCTAAATCAGTTACAGTTTCAGCAGGCTTGCTAATTTCAATACTGATTTTACCTGGCTTAGGGTAAGCGTGGTAATGCAATGCTTGTTCTTTGAAATCTGACATCTGTTCTATCCTGCCGTTTGTTGTAGGTCGCGCAACGTTATAGTTATGATATTACGCTTGAGGGTGGCCTATTCTAAAGATCCGTTTGCTTGAAGAGAACCGGAATCGGTCTGATCGTACCAGCGTAAAAAACGCTACTCTGCAATACCACCTTAGTCGTAATCAAGGTGTTTATAGCAAGTTACGTGGTGATCGCCAACCCCTTGAAATGGCCGTTTGTACAAATTTTAGAAACATAACTATTCGCTTTGCATATTCATGGTAAAACGGTGCCAAATCATGCAGATAGAAACGCGATATAATTGCGTAATTATAAATTTTTACCGGTACCCGCTTTGAACTAACTACTTGAAAAATAGGCGTATAGCCGTCTATTTAGTGATAAAGTTAGTTGCATAACAGCTAAATACACGATTTTTAATATATTTTTTTGCGTAATATTGATTATTTGCTCAAAAAACACCCAACTTGATAGACAGGTATAAAAAAAGCACCTTGCGGTGCTTTTTTTCGTTTGGCTATGCTGGAACCGCTTAACGATTGCCCAGTACAGAGAAACGTTTTTTGAAACGGTCTACACGGCCGCCTACGTCTAACACTTTCTGCTTACCAGTATAAAACGGGTGACATGCAGAGCACACATCCAAGTGGATGTCTTTGCACAGTGCAGATTTAGTTTTGAATGCATTACCGCAAGTACAGGTTGCAGTAATTTCTTTATATTCTGGGTGAATACCTGGTTTCATGGCTTACCTCGTTAGGCCGTATCGCTATCTGGTCAAATTAGTTGCCAGACACCATACGTAATTACAGTTAAATTAGGGCGCGTAGCTTAATTGATAGCCGCTTAAGTTGCAATACTTGAAGCCGTTGCAGGATAAATTTTGTTTTACTTGGCATTTAACCGGGCTGTCCTTACACTTGATAGCTGCTTTTTAATGGGAACCTGCTGTGACGGTAGTACGCGTGGCCCTGCCGGTGCCGCTAAGAAAACATTTTGATTACATTATCAGTACAGAGCTGTCGCCTCATGTGGGCTGTCGCGTACTGGTCCCTTTTGGTAATCGCAAACTAGTTGGTATTATCTGGCAAATAGCACCGGAAGATGGCTTTGACGAAACAAAACTTAAAACCGTAATTAAACTTCTGGATATTGACGCCGCATTGCCGCCATTGTTGTGTCAGCTATTAAGCTTCGCTGCAGATTACTACCACCATCCGCTTGGAGAGGTACTGATAAGTGCCCTGCCTGCGTTATTACGTGAAGGCCGGGATCTAAGCGACTATCAACCTAAAGCTTATCAACTCACCCGCAGCGGTAAACAGCTTGATGCCAGTGCGTTAAAACGTTCGGTCAAACAGCAAGCGCTTTGGCAAGCTTTACAGCAACATCAGCTTACCGAATCGGTAGTGTTACAGCAACACAGCCGCAGCACATTAAAACAATTGCTAGATAAACAAATAGCAGAAGAAATCATCGTACCGCCAATACCCTTCATTGCACCTTTAAAAGCACCTAGTGGACTTAAATTAACTGCAGCTCAAGCATTGGCAGTGACAGCGGTGCATCAGGCATACGGTCGGTTTGAACGCCTCTTACTCGAAGGGGTTACCGGGTCAGGTAAAACTGAAGTGTATTTACAATGTATTGCCAGCTTATTGCTTAAACAACAACAAGTACTGGTTATAGTTCCGGAGATTGGGCTAACCCCACAAACCCTGGCAAGGTTTCAGGCCCGCTTTGATGTACCTGTGCTCTGCTGGCACTCTGCCCTTACTGATAGCGAGCGATTACATTGCTGGTTGCAAGCCAAAACAGGCGCTGCAGCGATAATTATAGGCACCCGTTCAGCGTTATTTTTACCCTTTTGGCAACTGGGTTTAATTATCATCGATGAAGAACATGATCAATCACTAAAACAGCAAGACGGTTTTCGCTACCATGCCCGAGATTTAGCGATAAAACGTGCCGCGCTGCAGCACTGCCCTATATTACTTGGCACTGCGACACCAAGCTTAGAAAGTTTACACAATGCGTTGAGCAAACGCTTCATTCACCTACCCTTGCCAGACCGTGCAGCAGGCCAGGCCCTGCCAAAATTTGAACTCGTAGACTTAAAACAGCAAGTACTGCAATTTGGCTTGGCTAGCCAGACTCTGAATCAAATAAAACAACAACTTAATCTTGGCCTACAGGTGATGTTGTTTCTTAATCGACGAGGCTTCGCGCCAGCGCTTAGCTGTCAGGAATGCGGCTGGTTAACGGAATGCCATCGCTGTAGCGCTTTTACAACCTATCATAAGCAGAGCCGGCAATTGGTTTGTCACCATTGTGGAGCCAGTAAAGCCATTCCGCGCCAGTGTGGAGGCTGTGGTAGCACACAACTTAAGCCGTTAGGCCAGGGCACAGAGCAATTAGAAGAAAACCTGCAACAGTTATTTCCAGATACAGCTATTACCCGACTTGACCGAGACAGCACAAGACGTAAAGGCGCGCTAAATCAAGCCTTGGAAGATATTCATCAGCCTGGAGCCAGATTGATTGTCGGCACCCAAATGTTAGCAAAAGGGCATCATTTTCCGAATGTAACCTTGGTGGTGATTGTCGATGTAGATGGCGCTCTCTATAGCAGTGACTTTCGCGCACCTGAGCAGCTGGCACAGTTACTTACGCAGGTTGCCGGAAGGGCGGGCCGAGGTAATACTGGTGGCACAGTGCTACTACAAACACACTACCCAGAGCATGCACTACTGCAAGATATCATTCAAAATGGCTATGCTTCTTTCGCTCGTAGTGCCCTTGTTGAGCGTGAGCAAACCCGACTCCCGCCGTTTCAGCATTTGGCATTATTCAGTGTCGAAGCACATCAGGCCGATCATTGTCAACAGTGGCTGCAACAGTTAGCCGAATGCGCAAAACAATTTCCTGAATTGCAATTACTTGGACCTATACCAGCACCATTAGAGCGTCGGGCGGGTAAATACCGTTGGCAGCTTCAACTGTACAGTGCAGCCCGCGGGCGCATGCATCTGGCACTGGACAATTTGTTGAGTAACCTTGCACGCTGGCCGCTTAGCCGAAAAGTAAAGTGGCAGCTCGACGTAGATCCCACAGACCTAACTTGATCCAAGCTGTGCGAGCGCGTTTTGTTTCTTTTTTCATTTAACCTTGTAGAATAACGCGCAATGTTGAAGTAAGAGTACCAGCCGTTTTATGTCGCAAAAAGACTATGTAAAAGCCAGCCGGCCTAAGGCCAAACCGGCTAACAAGCGCCCCGCTCGCAGAAATACTAAAGCCACTGCACAAAAGCCACGCTTACCTTGGTTTATTTTAGCTATCACCATGGTGCTAATTTGTGGCTTCATTTATTTTTTATGGTTTTTAAATCAACAGCCTGCATCAACAACGATAGTAGAAAAACCCGCGCCGAAAATTACTAAACCTCAGGATGAATTACCAGCCAAACCAACGGAAGAGCCTTATCAATATATTAAAGAACTCGAGAACAAAGAGATAAAGGTTGAAGTTACCGAGCAAGTATCAGGCGGACCTTACCAGATGCAATGTGGCTCTTTCAGAGAGCAACAGCAGGCTGAAAGAATGAAAGCACAGATCGCTTTTGCCGGCTTTGCATCACAAATCCGTCGCACAGACGGCAGCAATGGTGTTTGGTTTCGCGTGGTACTGGGACCTTATGAATCAAAACGTCAAGCCACTGCAGATCGTAACCGGCTGCGCCAGCAAAGCATTAATACGTGCCAAATCTGGAACTGGTCTTGAAATATCAATAAAGCAGCCACACTTATGCCCTAAGTTGATCACGCCATGGGGCTTATTTTCATGACTACTATTGTTTCTGTTCGCCGCGATGGCCATGTCGCTATCGGTGGTGATGGCCAGGTTTCACTCGGTAACACGGTAATGAAGGGCAACGCACGTAAAGTACGTCGCCTCTATAACAACAAGGTTATCGCAGGTTTTGCCGGTGGCACTGCCGATGCTTTTACCCTCTTTGAACGTTTTGAAGCCAAACTTGAAATGCATCAGGGCCATTTAATGCGCGCTGCAGTTGAATTAGCGAAAGACTGGCGCACCGATCGCATGCTACGCAAACTGGAAGCCCTACTCGCTGTTGCCGATGCACACACCTCATTAATCATTACGGGGAATGGCGATGTAGTGCAACCAGAGCAAGATTTAATCGCCATCGGTAGTGGTGGCCCATATGCTCAAGCTGCCGCCACTGCGTTGCTAAACAACACTGAGCTTAGTGCACGCGATATTGTCGAAAAAAGTCTGACCATTGCCGGTGATATCTGTGTTTACACCAATCACCATCAGACCATTGAAGAACTATAAGTAGGAATCCTATGTCTGACATGACCCCAAGAGAAATTGTGCACGAACTCGACCGACATATTATTGGCCAGAATAAAGCAAAACGTGCAGTCGCCATTGCCCTGCGTAATCGCTGGCGCAGGATGCAGCTGGATGCAGCGCTGCGCCAGGAAGTCACACCGAAAAACATTCTGATGATAGGGCCTACCGGCGTTGGTAAAACTGAAATTGCCCGCCGCCTCGCCAAACTCGCCAATGCACCATTTATTAAAGTAGAAGCGACTAAGTTCACAGAAGTGGGTTATGTCGGTAAAGAAGTGGAAAGCATTATTCGGGATCTGGCAGACAGTGCAGTAAAAATGTTTCGCGAGCAGGCCATAGAGAAAAATCGCTTTCGCGCTGAAGAAGCCGCAGAAGAGCGTATCTTAGATGTATTGCTGCCTCCGGCCAAAGAAGTCTGGGGCGAAACGGATAATAAACCAGCAACAGACAGTAACACGCGCCAAGTGTTTCGCAAAAAACTACGAGAAGGCCAGTTAGATGAAAAGGAAATTGAGCTCGACTTAGCTCAACCAAACATCGGCGTAGAAATTATGGCCCCCCCAGGCATGGAAGAAATGACATCGCAGCTTCAAAGCATGTTTCAAAGCTTGGGTAGCGAAAAAAAGAAAAAGCGTAAGCTAAAAATTAAAGACGCGCTAAAACAGTTAATAGAAGAAGAGGCCGCCAAGTTAGTAAACCCTGAAGAGCTTAAAACTCAAGCACTTGAGGCCGTAGAGCAAAATGGTATTGTGTTTCTGGATGAAATTGACAAAATTTGTAAGCGCGGCGAAACCAGTGGCCCCGATGTATCTCGTGAGGGTGTACAGCGAGATTTACTGCCACTCATTGAAGGCTGCACAGTAAACACTAAACATGGTATGGTTAAAACAGATCATATTCTGTTTATTGCCTCTGGCGCCTTCCAAATGTGTAAGCCATCTGACTTGGTGCCGGAGCTACAAGGCCGTCTACCAATAAGGGTTGAACTAGAAGCCTTAAGTGCGGCAGATTTTGAGCGTATTTTAACTGAGCCAAGAGCTTCATTAACGGAGCAATCAATTGCTATGCTGGCGACAGAAGGTGTGAAACTAAGCTTTAGCGATGATGGCATCAAAAGCCTTGCCGCTGCAGCCTGGCAAGTCAATGAGACAACAGAAAATATTGGTGCACGCCGCCTATACACCGTGATGGAGCGCTTGCTGGAAGAAATTTCATATGATGCAGCCGACCACGCGGGTGAGCACATTGAAGTCAATGCAGCCTATGTTGAAGAGCATTTGGGCGCATTGGTTAAAGATGACGACCTAAGTCGGTTTATTCTATAACGATGAAAAACAACAGCACGCAACAAGATAACTCAGTGATCGTTACTAAGCTGCACTATCACCAAAAACGCCGTGAACTTGACGTTATTTTTAGTGACGGCGTTATGGCATGCTTTAGTGCAGAGTTATTGCGTGTGCTCTCGCCATCTGCTGAAGTACGTAGCCATGGTAGTGCCAAACTAGTGAGCAATAAAAAACAGGTAGCGATCAGCAAAATACTACCTGTTGGCCACTATGCAATAAAATTGGTGTTCGATGATGGCCACGATAGTGGAATATACAGTTGGCTTTATCTGCATCAACTGTCCCAACATAAAGAGGCACTTTGGCAGCAATATCTGGATAAATTAGCCGCCGCAAATGCAAACCGCGATAGTCTTATCGCGGTTCGGGTAAAACCTTAAAGTACGGTGTTAAAATATCTAGGCTTGAAACCGATCAACAGACTGATGCAGTAATGCGGCTTGCTGCGCCACTTCTTCACTAATCGACGCATTGTGCTTAGCATGTCCGTAGGACTCATCTGACAAATCACGAATTTTCACCACGTTTCTATTCACCTCGGCCGCAACATGACTTTGCTCTTCAATTGCCGCGGCTATTTGTGTGGTCATATCCATAATATTACTGACGTCCTGAGTAATTTCAGTTAGCAACTGCATTGCCACATTCGCCTGCGTTGCGCTGTCTTTCCCATCCTGACGACATCCTTGTATAACCTGCACAATATTACTGGTTCGTCCTTGTAAGCCGTTAACTATCGCTTCTATTTGCCGTGTTGACTCCTGGGTGCGCATCGCTAAGTTTCGCACTTCATCGGCAACGACGGCAAAACCTCGCCCTTGCTCTCCAGCGCGCGCAGCTTCAATAGCCGCATTCAATGCCAGTAAATTGGTTTGCTCTGCAATGCCACGTATAACATCAAGCACTGAGCCAATAGTTTTACTGTCTTGCTCCAATTCTGCTACTACATTGGTCGCATCCTGCAAGCGTTCTGATAACGCATTAATGCGTTGCACCGTTTGTTGAACCTCGCCTCGGCCAGATTGCGCATTTTGGTTGGTTGAATCTGCTTTTGCTGCCGTCATCTCTGTGTTGCCGGCAATCTCATTAATTGTCGCGCCCATCTCGGTCACGGCAGTAGCAACCATGTCGGTCTCATTCTGTTGCTCTTGCATCCCTCTGCTGGTGTCGGCTGTAGAACGCGCTAACTCATTCGTTGCCACATCCAACATTTCAAGAGCCTGGTTCACCGTTTTAATCAGATCCTGAAAATCTGTTAGCATCGCATTGAAATCTGTTGCTAAAGCTGTCATTTCATCATTGCCTGCAACTGCAACGCGCAGGCGAAAATCATTATTATTGCGAATAAGACCAATAGCGCGACATACATCCGTCAACGGGGCTAAAATACTACGGCTGGTTAGCGCTACCAATAGCAATACACTAAATAACACTACGGAAAAAATAATTAAAGCAAGCCGTTGTGTTGCACTAACAGAAGCGCTAATCGCCTCGCCGGTTTTTTGCTGCAACACTTTAAGACTGCTCTCCGTACTTTGAATTGCCACACGCATCTCACCCGTTGCCGCCTCAGATTCGCTCAAACCAATTTGTTGCATTGCCTTTACTAAAGTCCGGAAACTCTGCTCGTAGCTTTCAGCCAAGTTTTTACTCGTACTATCTGTGCCTATTTGCTGAGAAAACTGCGCATAAATATTGTCAAACCGTTCAACATAAACCATATCTTTGCGTAATAAAAAGTCTTTCTCTGCTCGTCTTAGTTGTAATAATGATATCGTTAGACTGTCTTGCTGAAGTACGTCCAATCTATCTTCCAATTGTTGTACGGTATTGCGAAGCGTGCCAAGAACACCAGACTGAGGGTCAAGTCCAATAGTCTGCTGTAGCGTCACCAGTTGGTTAAACCGTTGTTTATAAGTCGCGGTAAGTTCAGAAAACGTATTAAGGGGCTGTTGCTCGATTGCATGGCGTTGCAGCAATTCATTCAATTCAGAAACATGCTGTTGCATGGTGTCAAAATGATCATTAAGGCGCTGCTGATACTTAAGTTCGGTGCGCGCCATAAAATCTTTCTCGTGTCGTCGAAACATCAACACATCGGTACTAATTTGCTCTACAAGTTGCTGTGTTCGGGCTAAACTGGTCAACTGCGCGCTTTGATAGAACAAGATCCAAAGCATGATACCCATGGCAACCACAAGGGCACCACCATTAACAAATAAACGCTGCTTAATCGAGAATTGCCTCAATACACTCATCAATACCACCACTTTTATGAACAACTACTCAAATGATAGACCAGCTGAATAATAAAGCATACGAAAGTTATGCACTTAGGATCATCCTTGTAAAAAATAGGCCGTAATGCAACTTACTGCACCCAAAATGGCTCCAGCAACAATATCAAGCGGAAAATGCACACCGAGAAAAATACGAGACAAACCAATACACAATGCCCAACCAAGAACTAAAGGCAGTAGTGCCGGAAAATACAATACGACAGCTGTTGCAAATACAAAAGCACCAGCGGTGTGCCCCGAGGGCAGGCTAAATTGATCTGATGGCACAATGTAGGCATCAACGGTTGTGGTTAAAACATCAGCTGGCCGCGCCCGTTTTATACCGTTTTTCAGTAAAATATAAAGTGGAAGTTCTATAGCAAAACCGCAGAGCAACAACTGAACAAACTGATGGCAGCCTGTCACTTCAAGATAGACTAAGGTCACTGCAAGTAGCAAATACAGTGGCCCGTCGGCAGTTTTTGACAGCCAATAGCTAGCGCTCAAAACCGCTTGGGAAGAACTGCGATTAAACAGTCGGCAAAAATATGCATGATCCCATTGTTCAATTCGTTTTAGCAACACAAGTCAGCCTCGCAAGCTGCATTCTCTAGATAGAGGCTAGCTTGGCTTTATGAAACTATGATGACAACTGCCGCTTGCAATATATGATAGCATCTGACTCAGTTAGTGGTTTTGAGAAATGATAACCTTGCACAGCATCGCATGACATTGATTTCAAAAGATCTAATTGAATACTCGTTTCGACACCCTCTGCAAGTATGCGCTTGCCCAAACCATGCGCTAGTTTGATCATGGTTTTTACGATCATCATGTCGGAATCATTTCCTGCCATGTCCATAACAAAACTGCGATCAATTTTGATTTTGTCTATCGGCATGCGGCGTAAATAAGCTAGAGAAGAATAACCGGTACCAAAATCATCTATCGACACCCGGATCCCCATCTGCTGGAGCTCCATTACATGGTTGGAGCCTTTTTCCATATCATGCATGGCGGTATTTTCAGTAATTTCCAGCTCTAACAACTCTGGCGACACTTTATACTGCATCAAAAGTTCTTGTATTTTCTGCTTTAAGCCATCTTGTTGAAAATGTAGCGGCGACATATTCACCGCAAGGGGCACGTGCAATCCAAGCTGCCGCCATTCGCTGATAGTTTGTATTGCCCGCTGCAAGATCCAAAAGTCAAGTTGACGACTAAATCCCAGTTGCTCAACAAAAGACAAGAACTGCCCCGGCATCAGAAATCCTTTTTGTGGATGCTGCCACCTTACCAATACTTCAAACGCATCCAGCTGATTTGATCGCAAATTAATCTGTGGCTGAAAATACAACACAAACTCATTTTTTTGCATAGCGGCTAACAGTTCACTTTCCCAACTGATTAAACGCGCAGTTTCATCTTCCATACCGGCACGATATGCCAGGTTTTGACTTTGCAGACGTTTTGCCTGATGAAAGGCGATATTGGCTTTTTGTAATAAGCTTTCCGCACTGACAGCGTCCTCAGGCGCACTGGATATGCCAATAGTGCAGCTTAGCTGGAGTTGCTCACCTGCTAATTCAAAACTTTTCTGTACCAGTTGTTGTAAATGACGTAAGGCAAACTGAAGCTGTGTTTCACTGTTTATGTCGTTCAATGCCAGTGCAAAAATATCCCCCCCTGTTCGAGCGATAAGTGCGGGCTTTAAAATACTGCCTTCAAATCTTTTGTTGAGCTGCCGTAGCAAGATATCCCCCTGCTTTAACCCGACAGACTCATTGATAGTTTTAAACTTGTCCAAACCAAGCATAAGTACATGCAATGGTTTTTCTGATGCAATTTGCAAACGTTCTTGCAGCTGCACTAAAAACGCATCACGATTCAACGCGCCGGTTAACTGATCATATCGATTTAAATAACGTGTTTTTTCAGTTAGCTGTAAGTTTGCAGTCCGCTCATGTTCATGTAACCAAATTAGCAGTGCAAGTCCTACGCTGCAGAGCAATACTAGCTCGACACTTTTATAAACCAAGGCGACTTGGATATCTTGCATCTGCTGAGCATTAACCAACTGTAGAATCGCGTAACCAACGTATAATAAACCCCAAAGCGATATAGCTACTGCAGCAAGTCGTTGTCCAAGACTTTTATCCAAACGCTGCAATAAACTTACAGCAGCGGTTAGTAAGAGTATGCCCATTAACAGGAGCCGGAACTGCCATTGGAAGTATTGCTGCCAGCTTTCCAAAGCCGCTACGATGCTAAAGGGTAAAACGCTCAAGGCCGCCACGCCGCAGATAAAACACAACAACTTGCGTGCTGTCCAATCGGTCAGTATATGCGCTTCACCACTACGGGTTTGCAACATGCCGCGAACTAAAAAACTAGCAAAACTGTAACTGCTCACGATGATGAAGAATTGAAATATATCCCGAAGCGCGGGATGAAAACTAAACACCAATTGCATCAAAATCATGCTTTGATAAAAAACAAAAGCAACAAATGCTAAAAACCATGAGCGAATAAAATCTTGTTGATAAATTCGACTTAAATTCCAAAGCAGGTAGCTAACCAGTATGGCAACACCCAATTCGGTGAGAAAAATTGTCAATCGGGCAAAGATTTCAGCTGCCACGCAGATCACCGGCTAGTAATAGTTATCTCCACACCTTAACAAATAAATCAGTACACAGACAATACGCCGACAGCCTGAATTGGTCTAAAAGCCAATAATAATAATAGTTTGAGCTTAATTCAGTCAGCGCTATACTATAGGCCAATTCAGCACGTCTTTATCGGAGCAAATGATGGAATACAACACTTCTGAATTATGTGATCTTTACGCCGATTTAGTTGATGTGGTCGAGCCTATATTCGCTAATTACGGCGGAAGACGTTCGTTTGGCGGTCAAATACACACTGTAAAATGCTTTGAAGACAATGGTCTGGTGCGTCAGATGTTGAGTGATCCCGGTGTAGGCAAAGTATTGCTTATTGATGCCGGTGGTTCCGCCCGACGCGCTATTCTTGATGCTGAACTCGTATCCATCGCTGCCAATAACGGCTGGGAAGGTATCGTCTGTTATGGCAGCGTTCGTGATCTTGATCTGTTAGAAGATTTTGATATTGGCATTCAGGCAGTTAATGCCATCCCAGTGGGTGCGGATGATAAAGGTTTTGGTGAAACTGAAGTGCCGGTAAATTTTGCTGGTGTCACGTTTTTACCGGGTGATCATCTATATGCAGATAGCACTGGTATTATAATGTCACCAGATGCGCTGGATATTGAATAGTCGTTAGATTTAGTATGTTAATCCCCTTTACTCAGGCTGATATTGCACACTACTGTACATCGCGTAATGGCGAAACGCGTATTGGTCAATCCATCAGTCTGGTAAACCCCAACCAGCAACTCAGTGAACAGTTAAACACAGCAGTAGCTGATGGGTGTCGCTACGTATTACTTGGCATTCCTGAAGATATTGGCCCACGTGCAAACCTGGGACTTGGTGGCGCGGATTTAGGCTGGTCAGCCTTTTTGTTAAAGTTTCTCAATTTACAAAGTAATATCTTTATCAATGCAGAGCATATTTTACTATTGGGTAGCATTGCCTGTGATGATCTACAGCAACAAGCTCTAGGTTTGTCAGCTCAGGATGAGTCACAGCTGCAAAAATTACGTCACTTAGTATCCATAATAGACTCACGCGTTTATGCAGTGGCAGAGCAAATTTTTGCTGCAGGCATGTACCCTATTATTATTGGTGGCGGCCACAATAACAGTTACCCGCTGCTGAAAGCACTTAGTCACAACTCAGCACAAGCTGTAAATGCTGCAAATTTAGACCCTCATGCCGATTTCAGACCATGCGAGGGCCGACATAGCGGCAATGGTTTTAGTTATTCACATGCTGACGGCTATTTACAACACTATTTTGTACTGGCGCTGCATGAACTTAAAAACTCTGCAGCCACATTGCAGCAACTGCAAGCCGCAAATGCAGATCATTGTAGTTATCAGCGTATATTTGTCAGGCAGGAATTATCTTATCAGCAAGCATTAGACCGATGCATTGATTACGTGGTTCAGGGCACTGGTGATATTGGTATTGAACTTGATACTGACAGTATTAACCTTATGCCGGTAAGTGCCTTTACCAATTGCGGTGTCAGCGTTCAGGCTGCTGAGCAATTTGTATTTCAACTTGCAAAGCTGCCGCGCAGCCGCTATTTGCATCTTGCAGAAGCCGCTCCAGCCCAGCACCCAGCGGGGTTAGTTGCGGGTAAAAATGAAGCTGGACAGATACTCTCGGCACTGGTATTTGCCTTTATACAAGGAAAACAGCATAAAGCTAGTGCCCTTTAGTATGACGTTCCTGCCATTGCTTTAACCACACTGCAAAACCACTGAGTTCAAAGGGGCGAGAATATAAGAAACCTTGTGCGCGGTTACACCCCATACGCAGCAACTTTTGTTCGACTTCAAGTTCTTCCACCCCTTCGGCAATCACGCCTAACTCCAGATTACGAGCGACATCAATAATGGCATTGGTAATTGCAGTATGGGTATCTGACTTATGCAAATCACCAATAAAAGAACAATCAACTTTAACGTGTTGCACTGGCAACTGACGTAAATGCGCCAATGACGATAAACCGGTACCAAAGTCGTCCAGCGCCAACACGACACCAAGCCGATGTAAACGTCGCATCATACTGATTGACTTATCGGGATCTGCCGCAAAAGCGCCCTCCTTAATTTCAAGCATCAATTGCTGAGGTTTAACATTGTATTTCTCCAATAACAATTCCAAACTGTCTATAAGCTCATCTTGTAATAAATCTTTACTGGAAATATTCACCGCAATTTTGCTGACCAGTTTAGCTTTGTCTAAAGTAGCAATCATGGCAATGGCTTCATTAAGAACCCATTGAGTTAAAGGGTATATAACACCACTTTCTTCCGCCAGTGCCAAAAAACTGCTCGGTGTCATTAACCCTCGGCTAGGATGACGCCAGCGCACATACACTTCTCCAGCCAACACTTCCTTAGTACGCATATCAACTTGTGGCTGAACATACAGCGCTAGCTGACCTTCAGTAATAGCGCGACGTAACTCAGACATCATAATCAGTTTATCGCTGCTGTAACTAAGCATACCGGCATTAAATACCTGACTATGCCCTTGCAGCGTACTATGATGTTGCAAGGCTAAATAGGCTCGCTCCAATAACTCATTTAATTGTGTACCATGTACCGGGTAATGCGTAATACCGCAGTGCAGCTGATAATCGACCGCACAACCATGCACTATCATAGGTTCAGGCACACATTTCTCTAAACTGTCTGCGAGGTATTCCGCTAAATGAGGCTGATCACCACTGTCTAACCAAACCGCAAAACTCACCCCGCCTAAATGACACAAACGCACCGGCAACTGCTGACGAAATTCAAACGTTAATGCCTTGTCGGTCGTTTTAAGCTGTTCATTGATGCGATAGGCTATTTGTGCCAACACTAAATTACTGTTGCTGTGGCCTAATAATTCATTAATCTCATCAAACTGACTTATTTTTAACAGCAGTAAAGAGAAATGTTGCTGTGGTGCACGTTTTAATAATTCGTCCAGTTGCTGTTGTAAAAAAAATTTATTAGGGAAACCACTGATATCATCATGCAATGAGTAAAACCCTAGTAATGATTTCGGTTTAGCCCGGTTGGCTTTACGCAATTTATTAACGGTAGCACGCAACTTCACAACATAGCTAAGAGCAACTAATAGCAATACTACAAGTACGCTAATAACCGGCAACGACTCAACACCAGCATCTGCCGCTAATGGACCGCAAAAGAGCGCAAGACTAAACCATCGACATGCCACAACCCTACTCCTGCATTTTCAATCTGATTAGATTAATCTAATTAGCGTCGTTGTAAAGCATATTAAAAATCACCTTTAATATCTTTACCATTAATAATCAACTGCTTGAGTGAGTTAACACCAAACTGATAACACAATTCTGCGGGTTGCATAACATCATAACAAGCAAAATCCGCTTTTTGTCCCGTTGCTAACGTACCTCGGTCGGTTAATCCTAACGCTTTAGCTGCATGCCGTGTTACACCCAGCAAGGCTTCCTCTGGCGTAAGCCTGAACAAGGTACAGGCCATATTTAGCATCAAGGGTAATGAGCATAATGGCGACGTACCCGGGTTCAAATCTGTGGCAACTGCCATAGGCACCTTGTATTTGCGCAATAAATCAATCGGCGGCAGCTGGCTTTCACGCAGAAAATAGAACGCACCGGGCAATAATACTGCGACAGTACCGGCTGCGGCCATCGTGACCACACCGGCCTCATCGAGAAACTCAATGTGATCTGCAGATAAACCACTAAACTCAGCCACCAATGCACTACCGCCTAAATTAGACAGTTGCTCCGCATGAGCTTTTACTGGCAAACCTAGTACCTGAGCTTGCTGAAACACTTTACGGCATTGGTGGGTAGAAAAACCAATACCCTCACAAAACACATCGACTGCATCAACTAAACCCGCCTGCTTTAACAACGGCAACATTTCACAGACAGTATCGATATATCCTTCAGCATCACTAGCAAATTCGACAGGCAGTGCATGCGCGCCTAAAAAAGTTTTTTGTATTGAAACCGGATGGTATTGATCCAGTTGTGCAGCGACTTGCAAGATTTTTTTTTCTGATGCGAAATCCAGACCATAACCAGATTTAATTTCTACGGTTGTAACGCCCTGCGACATCAGGGTATTCAATCGTTTCTTTGCTGCAACAAACAGTTGCTCATCACTGGCCTGACGGGTTGCAGTAACCGTGGATTTTATGCCACCACCGGCGGCGGCAATATCCTGATAGCTGGCACCATTTAAACGCATTTCGAATTCGTTCGCCCTGTTGCCACCGAAGATAAGATGGGTATGACAATCAATAAATCCTGGCAACAACCATTGCCCTGCAACATCGTATAACGGAGTGCCCAAGGCATCGAAATCTGGGAGTTCAGCCCTGCTACCAATATATGCAATTACACCGTCTTTAATCGCAAGTACGCCATTTTCAATAGCTCCATACGGCTTACCATTTTCTGTCATCGTTGCAATATTGGCGTTAACCCAAATGGCGTCAAACTGCTGCATATTTAGCTCCTGCAAAGCATTTTTAATTAATGTTACACCAACAGCTTGTATATACAACAAAACTGATTTAATTTTTATACCCTTAAGTGGGAGGAAACATGGCCGTTGCTAAATTTGCTGAAATAAAAGAGTACATGTTAAGCCAGATAGAAATTGCTGCCTGGCCTGAGCATAGTCGTGTGCCGTCAGAAAATGAACTGGCAGAACAGTTTAGTGTTAGCCGAATGACTGCACGTCGCGCGCTGCAAGAACTTACAGAACAAGGTATTTTGTACCGTACTCAAGGGGTTGGCAGTTTTGTGGCCGCGTTAAAGTCACAATCATCCTTATTGGAGATTCGTAATATTGCTGATGAGATCCAAAGTCGCGGCCATGCTTACAGCGCATCTTTATTGCAATTGACGGAGTTACCCTGCCCGACAATTATAGCCACCGCACTGGGATTAAAACGCAATGAGCCAGTATTTTTTTCTCTGATTGTTCATTTAGAAAACAATCAACCACTGCAGCTGGAAGCGCGTTATGTTAGCCCACTGTTAGTCGCTGAGTATCTGCGGCAAGACTTTAATCAGCAAACACCGCACCAGTACCTCAGCCACATCGCGCCATTGACCGAGGCAGAACACACCGTGGAAGCCATTTGGCCTGACGACTTTACCTGTAAACACTTAGCACTAAAAAAAGCTGAACCCTGCCTTCGTCTTACCCGACGCACATTCAGTCGTGAAGGTGCCGTAAGCTTGGCCTATTTAACCTCACCCGGTAGCCGTTATCGTTTGGGTGGCCATCTAAATTTTTCATTCTCGAGCAACTGAGACGCTATCGGAATTCAGCCCCGTTCAAACCCACGCCGTTGAGCAGGTAGGATCGAAATAGCACCATTTTGGTGCTACTGCCTCATATTTGCTCATTTTCCTTTTTCTGGCTAGACCAGTTAATGTTTCTTTGCTAACGTCAAGTTGTTTAACATGTCTCTAATGTCTATGTTTAATACACTTCAACCGTGCGGAGTTTTGCATCAGTGAGAACATTAAAAGTCGCCCACAAAGTTATCATTGGCTTTGGCTTTATCGCTATCTTACTCTTACTTTCTAGCGGCTCGGCGCTTTATAGTTTCTCTGCCGTGTCGAGTTCAAGTGAATTAGTAAACCAACAAGCAGTTCCGGTTCAGCAGCAAAGTAATGCAGCTCAGATCCAATTGCTTAAATTGGCGAAACTATCTGCACTAGGCTACACCGCTGAAATAGATTCAGACATAGAGAAATCTCAACAACATTTTAATGCAGGTAGCCAACAATTGCGGAAGCAAATTGCTGCGCTTACTCAGCTTACCGCTGCAGAATCATCCTTCACCCAAATCTTGACCAGTATTGACAACCGTTACCAACAGTATGCTGAAGCTGTCAGCAACATGTTTGAAGCTCGTACTCTGAGCATCGCCACTCAACGACAAGTTGACGCTGAATATGCTCAACTCGAACAACTTATTGATAATATTGGTGCAAATTTACTTGATATTTCCTACCTGGAACTACCTGGTGGGGAAGCTCAAATGGAACTTATTGCGGGCAGTGCCAATAGAATTGATGGGCAATTACTTGGCTTACTCAATACCTTAAAGGAAGTGGTAAGTTACAATGAAATAGCGGCGGCTGAATCTGCACAAGAAAACATCAGCTTCACGCTAAGTGATATGCAAGTCAATATCGACTACATGGCGAATCAGGTGTCTAACCAAAACACTGATGGATTATGGCAAGGTGTAACTGAACAACTAGTATTGTTAACCAACAGACTTGAAGCAACAGACAGTCTTGCGCAATTAAAGTTACAGCAGGTCAAGTCGCAACTTACAGCTCGAACACAGTTAAATCTATCGGAACAAAGAATCGAGCAAGTGATAACTGAGCTAGATAATTTGTTGGCTGCAGCCGATAAGCAATTTAATCAACTGCAACGCAATGTATCCGAAACTGTCAGTTTCGGCAGTACCCGTACACTTAGCCTAATGTTAGTTCTTATCTTATTAGCTATCGTGGCAGCATACCTAACAATTAATGCCATGTTGCGTCCACTTAGCGGTATCAACAAAGTATTAGGTGACATCGCAAAAGGCGATTTTACCCGCAAACTCGACATCACAAATAAGGATGAATTCGGCGCTTTGTCAGGAAAGGTCAATAGTCTGATAAGCTCACTCAGTGCACTAATCACTAACATTCAGCAAAACGCCAGCGAACTCAATAGTAATGCAAGCCAGTCAGCCTATGAAGTAGGTGAAATAAACGACTCGTTGCAACATCAGCAACAGCAAATTGCTGCAGTAAACCAAATAACACGCCAGTTAGCAGATAGCACTCGTGATATAGCAGAACAATCTGCAGACACTACGCACGCCATGCAACAAGCTTTGGAGCAAGGTAAACATATTGACTTAATAGCTGAACAAAATAACGTGTTGATTAATCGGTTAGCGCAGCAACTAACGTCAACCAGCTTAGTCATGAGTAAAGTTAACGATGAAGCCAACAATATTGGTGGTATTCTGGCAACCATACGCAGTATCGCGGAGCAAACGAACTTACTGGCACTGAATGCAGCCATTGAGGCGGCACGTGCCGGTGAGCAAGGAAGAGGCTTCGCCGTAGTTGCCGATGAAGTTCGCTCTTTGGCTGGCAGAACTCAACAAGCGACTGATGAAATTCGGCAAATGATTGAAACACTTCAAACACAGAGCAAACAGGCCGTTACCGCAGTAACAAGCGGCAAATCTGACGCTGATAGCTGTGTCGCCCAAACCTTAGAGCTTGTTTCTGCGCTATCCTTGGTTACAACTGCAATAGCTAAAACACAGGATATTAGTAACCGGGTCACTGCCGCGACTGAAATTCAGTTAAGTCTTGGTAATACTATTGACGATAAGATGCAGCAAATGGTTGAAGTTGCTCATGTAAGCAGTGAAAAGGCGGAGCGAACGTTGCAGCACAGTGATGGCATATCTAATTTGGCGGTTGCTTTACAACAAGCGGCAAAAGCGTTCAAAATCTCGTAATAGTGCTCCCATCCATGGCAACACCTTTTGCCAGTTTTAACTAAATAAAAGGGCTGGACAATGTCCAGCCAGGCAGGAAGTATTTTTACACCTTGTTGTTTTAATTGATTCCATTCAGGTTTGATAGTGCCAAAAACTCAATAAAAAACCCGATGGAAAAATGATATCAACACTAAACTAATGCAAATTGTTGTGTTCGATGTTGTTTTTGCTGCTTTTTCAACCCTTTTGCATCTAACAGTTCAATATTAGCTTCTTTGGCAAAAATCCAAGCTTGGCTAGTAAACCCGGCATAACTCACAACCACTCCACTTTTGAAATCAGCTGACAACATTTGTTGAAACAAAGCTCTTATCTGGGTTATGTCAACTGATTTATCGTTGCGATGCAAATAAACAAGCTTTTCATCCTGACTGCTTTGTAAGCATTTAAACTCTGAACTAACACGAGATGAATGAAATAGCTTACCCTGTTGCTGCAAAAAATGTTCAGCATTTTTAATAAACTCCTGTTGCCGGTCTTTTGGTGTCAACATCTCGGATAAGGGTGCGCGTAAGCCAAAAAACTTTCTCTGATCATCCAACTCAAAAAATGCCATGACGTTGAATATTAGTGCAACAATGAACATTAAAACAAAAGTCCAAAGTACAAACGCTGACCAGAAGGCTGAAAGCACCCAGCTGTTATTACTTAACAGTAACGAGTGTTCTGCAAACAGTAAATAGACAGAACCAGCGATAATTCCCAGAGCGGTGCTCACAGATGAAATCAATAACCATTTATTTTTCATAACATCCTCAATACGCAATGCCGTTTGCTTGAGAATGATTATTCAGGATTAACGATTTTTTTCTTAATAAGAAGCTGATAAATGCGTTATAAAAGCCAGGGTAGTATTTTTTTTGTTCAGCTACAGTGTGCTAAAGCGTCAATTGCAGATTTAAATTTGAAATCGAAATTATATTGGTTAATAAATCGATCGGCCAATACCCGGCGACGAATACCGCTATCTGCTATAAACGATACCTGAGTATTAAGCAATGACGTTGCTTGCTGGTAAAAACGTTGCCGGGTTACCATTAGCGGGCTGCAAAGATTAAACACCCCAGATGCCATTTTGTCTGAGCCTAAAATGTGCTCCAACGCCAATATAACATCATTTGCGTGTACCATATTTACCGCAGCATTTGGCTCCGAGAGTGTTTTACCAGCAACAAACCGCCCAGGATGACGGTCCAACCCCATTAAACCAGAGAGCCTAAGCGTTATACAAACCGGCTGTTTAAAAAGCGCTCGCTCCCCCTCAGCCAACAAACGTACTCGGGGCAGAGCCAAATTCACCTCGCAGGTTTCATCCACTTCACCGGCCAAACCTTGATAAATGCCAGTTGAACTTAAGTGCACGACACCAATACTCCTGGCGTTATCCATTAACAATGCCAGATTCTGCAGTGCGCTGACGTATTGATTATCTTTATGTTGACGCCCCGGAGGGACAGCGCATATCACCAGAGCATCCGCGAAAACATCCGCAAGGTGACCGTTTAAGGAAACTGGTTGATTTAAATCAAGAACCACCCCAGTTAACTGCTCAGGTAAGTGAGTTAATGCATCATGTGCCCGACGAGTGACATAAAGTTGATGCCCATTCGCTGCTAGTTTTGCGGCAATCTGCTGACCAAGCCAGCCATAACCAACAATAACAACTTTCACGCTGTCAGTTCCTTGTGCGGCAACACCGCATAGCGACCACTAAACTCTGCAGCCAATGTACCTGCTGTGTAAATCTGAACCCTGATTTGTTGTATCACTTTTCGCCCGTCGCCCAAGGCTTCTAAACTGCCCAAACAATTCTGCAGCACACAACAGGCTTCAGGTTCTGCCGTTACCGGTTTAAAATACTTGATGCTGCCATCTGCCAACACTTGATTGCCCTGCAATCCCAACGCCCGCAGCTGTAAATACAACATCCCCCAACCCGTTAGGGTGGCTAAGGTATAAATACTACCCGCAAACATGGTTTGGTGCAGATTGATATTTGGCGCAAGCGGTGCCTGACAGCGCAATGCATTACCATCAAACTCTTTTATATTCAGCTGCATAAATACACTGAGTGGAATAGTTTCTTGCCAGGTTTTACTCAGTTCTTCACACCATTGTTGGTGCTGCTTTGCGCTCGTGCTTAGCCTAATTTTTTTCGCCATTTGCACATGCGGAATGCCAAACAAGCTAGCCGCATCCGCAACGCTGTGATAGCCATAGCGCAAATAAAAAGCGATGGCTGTATCTCGCGCATTTAAAGAAACATTAGCACAGCCCCATGCAACGGCTTGTGCTTCCAGAGCAGCGAGTATTCGGCTTCCTGCTCCTTTGCCCTGATACTCATGCGCTACAGCCATATAACGTACCTGTGCGGTCGTTTTATCTAGCTGATGTAAACGTCCTGCAGCCGCAATATCGCCTGCAGGATTAACAAGCATTAAATGGTAAGCAAACGAGTCCAATTCATCGCGTTCCGAGCCTTCAGGCTGATTCCAGGGCGCCCGCAGTATTTGCCAGCGTAGTTGATAATAGCGATGCCATTCTTGCTCACTTACTGGTGAGCGCACGTGCCAGTGGCGCATATTTTACTCCGACACTTAACTTTGCAATAAAAAGGTAACAGGGCCGTCGTTAATCAGGCTTACCTGCATGTCAGCGCCGAATTGTCCTGTGGCAACCTCTACACCAACAGCGCGGCAGCGCTCAACAAATTGCTGATAATATTGCTGTGCAACATCAGGTTGTGCCGCCGGCGTAAAGCTGGGCCGCAGTCCCGATTGCGTATCGGCTGCCAAAGTAAATTGTGATACAACTAGCAAACTCCCACCTGCCTGTTGCACGTTTAAGTTCATTTTGCCGTCAGCGTCAGAGAAAACCCGGTAATGGCAGACTTTATGTACTAATTTGCTAATATCAGCATCATTGTCTTTTGCCTCAACGCCAAGCAGTACTAATAATCCTGGGCCAATTTCGCCAACTGTGCAGCCAGCAACATTGACCGATGCCTGCTTTACTCGTTGTATTAATGCTTTCATATTATTGTGTTTTCACTTTGTTAAAAGCGCCGCTTCGAATTACAAATCATTACTATCCTGCTCATCAGGCATGCGCTCCCCCCCCGTCGCGGCTAATTGTTGCAGCAGCGCCGTGAGCTCTGCACCCAACAGCACCACTATCCAGGATAAATATATCCACACGAACAAAATCGGCACCAGCGCCAGTGCGCCGTATATAGTGTCATAAGAGGGGAAATGAGTCACATAAAGTGCAAACCCCCGTTTTGACAGCTCAAACAACACCGTAGCCAAAAACGCGCCCGCCAGTGCATGCTTAGTTTGAACTTTGATATTCGGCACCACCAAATACAAGATATAAAATGCCAGCAACGACATGAGATAAGGTACTACGCCAAGCAACACGGTAGACAGGCCTGGGGTGTAGTCATCAGCAAAACGGGTTAGCCCAATCAGATACGAACTTAACGCGATGGAAGAGCCAAATAAAATAGGACCAAGCGTTAAAATCATCCAATAAATGGAGAATGAAATTATTGGACGCGGTCTTTTAGTGACACGCCAGATTTTATTCAGCGTTTTATCAATATTATGAATAAGCAGCAAGGCAACAAATACTAACGCCAAAATGCCTACTGTGGTCATCCCACCGGTATTGCCGATAAACTGGCTAATATAAGCTTGGATCTCATCACCTCGTGACGGGATAACATTAGCGTACACAAAAGATTCAATACTTTGACGATACTCATTAAATATCGGGAAAGCGCGTAACATCGAAAACATTACCGCAATGAATGGCACCAGAGACAACAACGAGATATAGGCTAAATAACCTGCGATCATGCTAACTTGATCCTGTTGGCACCGCTGAACATAGCACTGAAAAAAACGTTTAAGGTTTGCGAGGATTGCTTGCCACTCAGGGCGCATAACATTTCCTTTATATACAATAACAACTTGAGGATACAAGAAAAGCTGTAGCGCAACCAGCATATGCCGCTGCCAATAAATCGTTTCAATAAAAAAACCGGCAATTTGCCGGCTTTTTTATGCTTATACGATATTAAACGCCGCGGCTGGCACGCTTACGATCATTTTCAGTTAAATGACGCTTACGAATACGGATAGATTTAGGTGTAACTTCTACCAATTCGTCGTCATCAATAAACTCTAGTGCCTGCTCCAGCGCGTAGCGGATTGGTGGAACTAAGTTTATTGCTTCGTCAGTACCTGAGGCACGAACGTTAGTTAATTGCTTACCTTTTAGACAGTTAACCGTAAGGTCGTTACTGCGGCTATGAATACCAATAATCTGGCCTTCGTACACTTCTTCCGCATGACCGATGAACATGCGCCCCCGTTCTTGCAGTGAGAAAATGGCATAACCTGCCGCTTTACCCATAGCGTTTGAAATCATCACGCCGTTCATACGCTGGCCAATTGTACCGCCCTTGTGCGGGCCGTAATGATCGAAGCTATGATACATCAAGCCTGTACCTGAGGTGATAGTCATAAACTCGGTACGGAAACCAATTAAACCACGGCTAGGCATTAAGAAATCCATCCGGATCCGGCCTTTACCGTCTGGCTGCATGTTAGTCATTTCAGCCTTACGCTCGCCCATGCGCTCCATGATAGAACCCTGGTTTTGCTCTTCACAGTCAATGGTAACGTTTTCCATTGGTTCCATTTTCGCGCCATCAACCACTTTCATGATTACTTCAGGACGCGATACCGCTAATTCGAAGCCTTCACGACGCATGTTTTCAATTAATACGCCCAAGTGTAGTTCACCACGACCAGATACTTTAAATTTATCGCCGTCATCAGTTTCCTCAACGCGTAAAGCAACGTTGTGTTTTAATTCGTTGTTCAAACGCTCTAAAATCTGGCGTGACGTAACAAACTTACCCTCTTTACCTGCAAATGGAGAAGTATTAACCTGGAAGGTCATTGTTACTGTTGGCTCATCAACCTGTAATGCAGGCAATGCTTCAACTTTGGTTGTAGCACAAATGGTGTCAGATATTTTCAGCTCACCTAAACCAGTGAACGCGACAATGTCACCCGCGCTGGCTTCATCAGTTTCAACACGCTCTAAACCAAGGTAGCCAAAAACCTGACCAACTTTACCGTTACGCTTAGAACCATCAGCACCAACAATAGTAACCTGCTGGTTTGGCTTTAGCGCGCCACGTTTGATTCGGCCGATACCGATAATACCCAGGTAGCTAGAGTAATCCAGCTGAGACACTTGCAACTGCGTTTCACCGTTAAGCTCAACTGCAGGTGGCGCAACGTGATCAACAATCGCCTGAAATAACTCAGTGATGTCTGTTTTTGGCTCGTTGTAATCTAACGTTGCCCAGCCATTTAACGCTGAAGCGTAAACAATTGGGAAATCTAACTGCTCGTCAGTGGCACCTAAGTTGTCGAAAAGATCAAATACTTGATCGATAACCCAATCCGGGCGAGCACCAGGACGGTCAATTTTGTTAACAACAACGATTGGCTTTAAACCGTGCGCGAACGCTTTTTGCGTTACAAAACGCGTTTGTGGCATTGGGCCGTCAACAGCGTCAACCAGCAATAATACCGAGTCAGCCATTGATAATACACGCTCAACTTCACCGCCGAAATCGGCGTGGCCTGGTGTATCCAGAATATTAATGTGGTAACCGTTCCAGCGCACCGAAGTATTCTTCGCAAGGATAGTTATACCGCGCTCAGATTCCTGTGCGTTCGAGTCCATCACACGCTCTTGTAACTTCGCGCGGGCGTCGAAGGTGCCAGACTGCTGCAGCAGTTTGTCAACCAAAGTGGTTTTACCATGGTCAACGTGCGCAATAATGGCAACGTTGCGCAGCTTGTCTAAATTTGTCGCAGTAACGCTCATGTAAACTATCCTCTGTGGCACTAGATGACCGTAATGACCACCAGGCAAAACTAACTCAAACTTAAGGGCGCATATTCTACTCTGTTTTTACATGGAAAGAAAAACAGCAACTGCACTTTCGGCAATTTTTTTTATCTAAAGGGAAAACAACATCTACACTTACACCTGCCAGTGGTGCACCACAAAGCGGCAATAGCGCACCATTTTGGTGCTTGAGGATGTTTTAATAAGTAAGCAACTTTAAATATGTCGTTGAATATCAATAATTTAAATGTTTGGCATGTATCTGGCATTTATTAGGGCAATACCGCTATATAAGTTCAAAACAGATTAATTGGAGGAATGCATGTCTGCATCATCTGTACTGAGTTTAATGAAAGAAAATGAAGTTAAATTTGTAGATTTACGCTTTACCGACACAAAAGGTAAAGAGCAGCACGTTACTGTTCCTGCGAATCAAATAAATGAAGACTTCTTTGAAGACGGCAAAATGTTTGATGGCTCTTCTATTACTGGTTGGAAAGGTATTAACGATTCAGACATGATCCTGATGCCAGATGCATCAACCGCTATTTTGGATCCGTTCTTTGAAGAAACTACTTTAAACATTACCTGTGACGTTATTGAACCCAGCACAATGCAAGGCTACGACCGTGACCCACGATCTATTGCAAAGCGTGCAGAAGAATATTTGAAATCTACTGGTATCGCCGACACTGTGCTATTTGGCCCAGAACCAGAGTTTTTTATGTTTGACGACATTCGCTTTGAAACAACAATGTCAGGTTCATTCTTCAAAATTAACTCTACTGAAGCGGCCTGGAACTCAGGTACTAGTTATGAAGATGGCAATAAAGGCCATCGTCCAAGCGTGAAAGGCGGATACTTTCCGCTGCCTCCGGTAGACTCAGGCCACGACATCCGCAGCGCGATGTGTATGGTACTGGAGGAGATGGGCCAAACTGTTGAAGCGCATCACCATGAAGTAGCAACAGCAGGTCAGAATGAAATTGCAACTAAGTTTAATAGCTTAACTAAAAAAGCAGATGAAGTTCAGCAGCTTAAATACGTTATTCACAACGTGGCACACTTGTACGGTAAGACAGTTACGTTTATGCCAAAACCACTTGTAGGTGATAACGGTTCAGGTATGCACTGTCACCAATCATTGGCAAAAGATGGCGTCAACCTGTTTGCCGGTGATAAGTATGCAGGTTTGTCAGAAATAGCGCTTTACTATATTGGCGGTATTATTAAGCATGCAAAAGCCATTAACGCTTTCACTAACCCCTCAACGAATTCATACAAACGTTTAGTGCCTCATTTTGAAGCACCGGTAATGTTGGCTTATTCAGCACGTAACCGTTCTGCATCTATCCGTATTCCTTTAGTGCCAAGTGCTAAAGCGCGTCGTATTGAATGCCGCTTCCCTGATCCTGCAGCTAACCCTTACCTGGCGTTTACTGCCCAGTTGATGGCCGGTTTGGACGGGATCCAAAACAAGATCCATCCAGGCGACGCCATGGATAAAGATTTGTACGACTTACCAGCGGAAGAAGCTGCAAACATTCCTCAAGTATCTACTTCGTTGGATGAAGCACTTAATGAGCTGGATAAACACCGTGCAATATTTACTAAAGGTGGCGTAATGTCTGATGCGATGATTGATGCATATATTGACATTAAACGCGCTGAAGCACGTCGAGTGGCAGTAGCTGTTCATCCATTAGAATTCGAATTGTACTACAGCGTATAAGCATTAATTATTGATAAAAGCTCACTAAGGTGAGCTTTTTTTTTGTAGAAAATTAACGCAAACCAAGCTAGAGTATAATTATGGAATAACAATAATAAAATAACGCGTAAACGGATAAGTGCATGAATAAAGTATTGTTTATTTTAATATTTTTACTAGCTATACCTTGTGCTCAGGCGCAAGAAGCAAAAAAAGTATTTGTTACCAGGGATGCTAACGGTGTTATGGTTTTTTCTGATAGCCCACAGGCTGGCGCTGAAGAAGTCTCTTTATCAAGTCGTGCAAACGTCATGGCTTCTACCGATGCAACACTACCTGGAAAAAAACAACCAGTAAAAGAGCCATTCACTGTTGAAATTGCTCAACCAGAAGAACAAGCAACCGTGCGAGATAATACGGGTTCAGTTTACGTAACGGGTAAAATTAGCCCAATGTTTGAACGTGGTTTGCGTGTACGCTTGCTTGTTGATGGTGTCGCCCAGGCTGAGCCACAAAGCAATGCTGTTTTTATTCTGCGGGATGTCGAGCGAGGCGAGCATAAACTTCAAATGGAGCTTTTTGATCAAAACGGCAAGCTTATTGCATCAAGTCCTGTAACGACCTTCTATTTGCATAGAACCTCGGTAATCTCACCAAATTAGTGCGTATGCCATGCAATTCAGCCTAAACTGAATTACACTGCTCACCATGCGCACCAACTTGGTGCAAAAGGTGAGACAGTGACGCAACCTCCAATTGAAACAGCGCAATTATATGCGCATATTACAGAACAACTAACCACAGCAATTATGCTGTTGGATACTCAACTACGTATTCGTTATTTTAATACGGCTTGTTGCGCCGTGTTGAGTTTGGGTGAAAAACGGCTTTCAGAACAATACTTCCCCGAGCTGTTTCAGCATATCGATATAACGGCGGCACATTTTCACAGCGCACTAAACAGTAAACAGGGTTTTGGTGTCAGCGACGTACAAGCTGTGCTTGCAGATGGTCGGCATTTATTACTCGATATTTCAGTTACCATTAGTGAAAATCCTTCTGAGCACCTGTTACTTGAAATACGCCATGTCGACCAGCAGCGTAAAATTAGTTTAGAAAGCCTGCAACAACATCAGCATCTGGCTGCGCGAGAACTCATTCGAGGGCTGGCTCATGAAATAAAAAATCCACTCGGTGGCCTGCGCGGTGCTGCACAATTATTGGAAGAGTCTTTACCTGACGATTTAAAGGAATACACCCAGCTAATCATTGCTCAGGCAGATCGATTGAGAAATTTAGTCGACCGTTTACTTGGCCCCTATAAACCTGCACAACGTGTCAGTAGTAATTTACATCAAATGATTGAGCAGGTACGCCAACTTGCATTAATGGATAATCACGGTTTAGTGCAGTTTAACCGTGACTACGACCCCAGTATTCCTGACTTTCCGTTTGATCCCGAGTTGCTCCAGCAAGCGTTGCTTAACATCGTGCGTAACGCACAACATGCTTTAGAGCAGACAGAACACGCAGTCATTAGCTTGCAAAGCCGCGTTTTACATCAGCACACCTTGCATGGCAAACGCTATAAGTTGGTGGCTTTAGTCCGTGTTATCGACAATGGCCCTGGCATTCCTAATGAGATTAAAGATACCTTATTTTACCCTATGGTGAGTGGCAAAGCCGGCGGTACCGGCCTGGGATTATCGATTGCACAAACACTGATTCATCAACACGGTGGCTGGATAGACTGTGACAGTTGGCCAGGCCACACCGAATTTACGTTATATCTGCCCATCGCAGACACTGAGGATTGAACTAATGAGTCATACAGTTTGGATTATCGATGATGACAATTCTATCCGCTGGGTTCTGGAAAAAGCACTGGCAAGAGCGGATATTTTATGTGAGAGCTATGCGTCAGCGGATTTAATGTTACAACGACTGGAATATGATCAACCGGCGGTAGTAGTTTCCGATATTCGTATGCCAGGTACTGATGGCATGGCATTACTCACCAAGTTACAGCAACTAGCACCTGAACTTCCTGTCATTATAATGACAGCACATTCGGATTTGGATAGTGCAGTTAATGCGTTTAAACGCGGAGCTTTCGAATACCTGCCTAAACCCTTTGATGTCAACGATGCGGTTGCTATTATCAGCCGCGCGCTGGAACATGCACAAGCCCGCCAGCCAAAACAAAAAGCCATTGCGCCTACACTATCGCCAGAAATTATTGGCGAAGCTCCTGCAATGCAAGAAGTGTTTCGGGCTATTGGCCGCTTAGCTCGCTCAAGTATCAGCGTGTTAATCAATGGTCAGTCAGGTACAGGTAAAGAACTGGTTGCCGGCGCCCTACACAAACATAGCCCGCGTGCAGAGCTTCCTTTTATTGCACTAAACATGGCTGCAATACCTAAAGATTTAATTGAGTCGGAGTTATTCGGCCATGAAAAGGGTGCCTTTACTGGTGCAAATAACTTGCGCAAAGGTCGTTTTGAGCAAGCTGATGGCGGCACTTTGTTTTTGGATGAAATTGGCGACATGCCATTAGATGTGCAAACACGTTTGTTACGCGTGTTAGCAGACGGACAATTTTATCGCGTAGGTGGACATCAGGCGATTGGCGTTGATGTTCGTATTATCGCCGCTACGCACCAAAATTTAGAACAACTGGTCAGTGAAGGTAAGTTTCGCGAGGACTTATTTCACCGTCTCAATGTGATTAGGGTGCATTTACCACAGTTAAAAGAGCGCAAGCAAGATATTGCTAAACTCGCACAACATTTTCTGCTTCAGGCCGCCAAAGAGCTAAATGTTGAAGCCAAAACCTTAACAAAAGAAGCAGAGCAGTTTTTAAGCCAACTTGATTGGCCCGGAAATGTTAGGCAGTTGGAAAATACCTGTCGCTGGCTTACGGTTATGGCAAGCGGTAAACACATTCTGGTTACAGACCTTCCTCCTGAGCTTACTGCTCCACCGAAATCCACGCCCATGCCAGCTAACGGCCGTGCCGGTAGCTGGCAAGATTTGCTGGCGTTATGGGTCAGCCATAAACTCAACACTGGCGAAGAAAACATCTTAGCTGAGGCTGGTCCTGAGTTTGAACGAACTGTGCTGGAACAAGCATTGAAGTTTACGCATGGCCATAAGCAAGAAGCCGCGAAACGGTTAGGCTGGGGCCGAAATACACTCACTCGTAAACTCAAAGAGCTGGACATAGAATAGCGGGCTAGGCCCGCTATTTGGCGACTAAGAAGTTTCGTGTTGCCGCTGAGTTTTATTCTGCCTGCGTATCTGCTTTTGTTTTAGTTGCTCTCGCTGTTCCTCTGTTAACAGCTGTACTATCTGATGTTGCAGTTTAAATGTCTCCAGACGCCTTTCAACGTGCTGCTGCTGTTGTTGTTGCAACAGCTCACGCATAGCAGCCTCGTCATACTGCTCTTCAAGTAATAAACGTTGAAGTGCCTGATGAGCTGCGAGTTCTTGCTGCTGTGGCTTAACCTCCTGACGATGCTGTTGCAGCAATTGTTTAATTTGTTCACGCTGGCTATCTGTCAGTTCTACCCCTGACAACATATGCTTTAACGAAACGTGCGGTTGGGCATCATGCCGCCCGCCTTTATGCTCGTGCGCCAAAGCCGCACCCGACAACGTCGTGGCAACAATCAAACTTACTGCACAAATTAACTTAGATACTTTCATAGGATACTCCCTCTGTTTAGACAACTTAAGGATAAAAGATCAATTGCAAAGCAGCGCAAAGACCAGGTAAAGATTCCGTAAAGGTGTATTGCTGCGCACAGACATTGGGTAAACTTAGCGTAAATAAGGAGTGGTTATGCCTGCAATTCTGATGATAGATGACGACACTGGCCTATGCGACTTGGTGGCACAATATCTCGCACTCGATGGGTACCAGTTTACTGCCGCCCATGATGGGAAACATGGTCTGGAGCTAGCTCAAAACGGAGCGTTCGAACTTATCCTGCTCGATATCATGTTACCGGGTATGGACGGCTTGAGTGTGCTTAAAACATTGCGTGTAAACAATTACTGTCCAGTATTGATGCTGACCGCCCGGGGGGATGAAGTTGACCGAATAGTCGGGCTTGAGCTGGGTGCTGATGATTATCTGGCAAAACCATTTAATCCCAGAGAATTAGTCGCACGTATTAAGGCAATACTGCGCAGAGTAGAGCTTACCCGCGAACAACCGGCAGATCTTAACAGCGTACTGCATTTAAATGAGTTAGTACTCAACCCACATAATCGCCAACTTAGCTGTAACGATGAAGTGATCAACCTGACTGCTACAGAGTTTCAATTATTGGAAATGTTAATGCGTCGGGCCGGCGACGTTGTTAGCAAAGATGAATTAAGCCGGGCTGTGCTGGGGAAAAGGCTGCAAATGTACGACCGAAGTCTGGATATGCATATCAGCAATATTCGCAAGAAAATTGCCCCCTACAGCAGCCATGAGAAAATTCAAACCTTGCGTGGTACGGGTTATCTATTTATTCAAGGGGATGCATGAACTGGTTATTACGGCTAAATCCATTTCACTATCTGGCTGGCAGAATATTTCTCTGGTTTTGGCTGGTACTACTTATTGCGGTATTTGGCACTCTGGCATTGTCTCGTACCTTGGTAGAGCAAACAGAAATACGCCGTCTGCCACATAGTATTATTGAACAACTGCAGCATCAAATTCAGCCATTTTCCAGAAGCAAAAGCACTAGTGAATTGCTCGCCAAACTACAACAAGCTCAACCGGAACGTTGGTTGTTAGTCAATGCCGATAACAATACGGTGTTGACACCTGAACTGCTACCAGCAGATTTTGATCAACACTGGCTCACCGAGTTGTCGCTGCTTTCCAGGCCTCGCTGGCTGAAACACCATAATACATCGCTTGCCGGTCCATTTATGCTTAAAGTGGGAACTGATAACGTAGCCTTGTATCAAAAACGCCAACGCCCGCCTCAGCCCTGGTGGCGATTAAACCAAATACCCCAGCATGTTCTGTTGCTTATTACGCTTGTTATTTCTGCCGTTGCAAGTTTTGTTCTTGCGGTATCAATTTCGCGGCCTCTGCGAGAGCTATTGCAAAGCACGCTACAGCTAGCCGACGGTAAACTTGACAGCCGAGTAACCCATCTAAGCAAGCGTAAAGACGAGCTGGGACAACTTGGCATTAGCTTCAACACTATGGCGGAGCGCATCAGTACGCTACTGACTAACCAGCAGCGTTTGCTGCGCGATATTTCGCATGAGCTAAGATCTCCGCTTGCACGTGCCCAACTTGCGTTGGGATTAACCGAAAGACAACAAACCCTGACGCAAATGCCCAGACTAAAGCAAGAGTTAGATCGGCTAGATTCGATGCTCGATGAGCTATTAACCTTTAGTAAGCTGGATGCAGGACAATATCAATTAGATAAACAACGGTTTGATTTAACTGAGTTACTCGCTGAAATAATTGATGTTAATCAGGTGGAAGCCGATGCGAAACAGCAAAGTATTGTGTTGAAGACAACAACACCTATAACGATTAGTGCTGACAGTCGCTTACTGGCAAGAGCAATAGAGAATGTGTTGCGAAATGCAATTAAATATAGTCCAGTACAAAGTATTATCAGTTGTCTGCTACAACAGCACGGGCAAGTGTTAGATATCACAATTTGCGATCAAGGGGCAGGAATTGCGCAAGAGCAACTGCACGCTATTTTTGAACCCTTCTATCGGGTATCTGATAGCCGTACTCCCGAAGCAGGCGGAACAGGGCTTGGGCTTGCCATTGTGGCGCAAATTATTCGCCAGCATGGAGGAAAGGTGAATGCAAGCAATCTTGACAAAGGTGGGCTTTGTATCAGTTTACAGTTACCAGTAAACTAGCCCGAACAATTAGCCCGCTCAGGTTTAAGCTTTGATGAAAAGTTCTGCTGTATTTCAGCCAATTAGTGCACGATTAGGCGATAGCGATATCGCCGGTCATTGGCAAACCGATCTAAAACTATTTTGGCAGAGCATGCAAAGCGGTGTGCTTATAAGTGCTGACAGGCTAACTTTGCAATACTATTTTTATCGGGTACCCAATGCACGTAACGCCATAGTCATTAGCAGTGGTCGTATGGAAATGGCACAAAAATATGCAGAGCTCAGTGCCGAGCTAGTTCACGCAGGTTACAGCGTGTTTATTATGGATCATCGTGGTCAAGGCTTGTCACAACGTGAACTGGCAAACCCTGATAAAGGCTATGTCAGCGACTTTAGCGTGTATCAACAGGATTTTGCCCAGTTTATCCATCAGGTCGTGTTGCCAAGTGAGCACCAAAACCACATTGCTTTGGGCCATTCTATGGGCTGCGCCATACTGGCAGGGTACCTGCAAACGCACCCTCACCCTTTTTGTGCCGCCATATTGGCCTCACCAATGTTCGGTATTTATACCGGTCTTGTGCCAGCAAGCCTGGCAGAAAGCCTAGCGCTCGCATTTGGTGCAATAAACAGAAATATAAGTCAGCAATCATGGTACTTTCCGGGGCAAGCTGATTACACGGAAAAAGCGTTTGCCAACAACCCGCTGACCAACTGTGAAGCACGCTATCACTGGACACAGCAACTGTATCGGGAACAGCCAAAATCACGTCTTGGTGGTGTTACTTCAACCTGGGTCTATGCCGCTGTTCACGCCATGCGGCAACTACAACGTGAGGCAGGAAATTGGCACCTTCCGGTACTCCTTTTGCAAGCGGGAGCTGATAAAGTAGTGAGTAATTACGCACAAAATAAATGGTTTGAACAACTACATCCAGAAGTTTTGCACCATAAAGTTACCCTTCAGGATGCCAAGCACGAAATATTTATGGAGCAAGACAACATTCGTCATGACGCAATAAACGCTATCAATAGCTTTCTGGCACAGCTGTCTTAGGCTAAGTGATTTGTTACAATGCACCTTCATCACTTTGGAGTTTTTATGCTGCATGTTGTCTTGTTTGAACCTGAAATACCGCCCAACACCGGAAATATTATCCGTTTATGCGCCAATACTGGCTACATGCTACATTTAATCGAGCCGCTAGGGTTTGCATGGGACGACAAACGCATTAAACGTGCCGGACTAGACTATCATGAATTTGCTCAGGTACAACGACATAAGAGTTTTGACGACTTTGTTACCAACGTGGCACCAAACAGAATGTTTGCCTGTACAACTAAAGGCCACACTAAACATAGTGATGTACTCTACACTGCAGGAGACGCACTGATTTTTGGCCCTGAAAGCCGTGGTTTACCTTTAGAAGTGCTGCAACAATTACCACAGCCTCATTGGCTAAGGATCCCTATGACAGCAAATAGCCGTTCAATGAATTTATCCAATGCTGTTGCTGTTTTTGTATACGAATCATGGCGTCAGCTGGATTATGCTGGCGCGAGAGCTTGAAACGCTAATATCTTATTTGCATAAAAGCATTCAGTACAACTATATTTAAAGGCGTTGAACTAGATAACAAGGATGTCGTTCACTATGCCACTGTCACGTTGGTTGCTTATTGCTGCTTCTTTTTTTTCTGTACCTTCTTTTGCCGATGCCGTTGATTTCGATGTGTATACAAGCTTACCATTTGCTTTACTCATCATTCTGGTGTTGTCGTTAACGTTATACAACCGAAAATTACAGCATCGTAATCAGCTAGTTATAGAACAACAGCAAACTCTACAAGGCTTCTTGCAACATTCAGATGATGCAATTGCTATCTTAGATCAAAATTTGCTGCCTATTTATATTAACCCACGGCTTGCCACATATTGCGGTACTGCAGTTACGCCAGCTAAAAAATTACCGTTATATTTAGATAAAGACGGCTCGCAATTACTGTTACCAAAACTTAATTTAACCGCAAACTGGCACGGAGAAGCCTGGTTGAAGACAGCAAATAGTGACGCGAGCTCAATGCTATCAGTCGCGATAACACGACTTCAGCAAACGCCACCCAGTTATCTGCTTATAGGACGGGAACTTTGTTCATTGACCCAAACAGCCGGAGATACGCAAAGCGGCAGCCTTCGTGATAATCAGACTGGCTTAATTAACCGAAATACCTTAAGTGAGTATCTGCACACCTGTGCTAGTTTTAGTAACAATCTAAATCCAACATTTGCTTTGCTATTACTGAAGTTCAATCAACTTTTGAACGCCGATGGCGTAAAA
This sequence comes from Rheinheimera baltica, assembly GCF_030731985.1. Classification (NCBI taxonomy): domain Bacteria; kingdom Pseudomonadati; phylum Pseudomonadota; class Gammaproteobacteria; order Chromatiales; family Chromatiaceae; genus Rheinheimera; species Rheinheimera baltica. The sequence continues at coordinate 91,738 of NZ_JAPJDY010000010.1, read as the reverse complement.
CCTGTACTTTTTTTATCAGATATCATTGCGGAACTTAGTCGTCAGCTGCAAAAAATCATCCCTGATGGTCATATACTTGCGCGATATAGCAACGACACTTTTGCTATCGTCATACCACCGCATCTATGCCATGTCCAATTGGAAGTCCAACTAAACAGGTTGACGCAAAAAATGCTTTTATTGCCGGCTAAGGTAACAGAAACCAGAAATAATATTTCATTACAACCGCTGATAGGGATTAGTATTTATCCGCTGGACGGCAAGGAACCTGCTGAACTTCTTTTAGCTGCAAGTACAGCGTTATCTAATATCGCAAGGTTAGGACACAGCGGCTTGCAATTTGCCAATAGCAAATTTCAGCAGCGGGCTCCTGAGTTCAGACTGCTAGAATTAGAGCTAAAGAAAGCCATGTTGCAAGGTGAATTTGATGTCTATTACCAACCACGAATGAGTATTGGTAGCAACAGGGTTATCGGCTACGAAGCGTTGTTACGCTGGCATAATCCCAAACGCGGTGTGTTGCTACCTCAGTACTTTATGGCGTTGGCGGACGAAACGGGAATGATCGCCGATTTAGATAAGTTAGTGTTTAAAAAGTGCTGTCAACAACTACAATATTGGCAAAAAACTGGGCTGGATAGAGGCAGAATTGCGCTAAATATTTCTAATTTCAGTTTCAGTCAACCTGACTTTGTATCAGCACTCACTCAACAACTCAGCGTGTCCGATCTAAAAGCTGAGCAATTTGAGCTTGAGCTGCACGAAGACATTTTACTGCAATCAGATGCAAATACCCTTAGTACACTGCAAAACCTAGCTAAAATCGGATTTCATCTAACATTGGATAATTTTGGAGCTGGCATTTCATCGTTGTCGGTATTACGTAATTACCCTTTACACAGCTTAAAGATTTCACCTGAATATATTCAGAACATGGAACACAATGAACAACAACGCAACCTCACAGCGACGTTAATTCGCCTTGCATCCTACTTACAGTTGGATGTCATTTCCACCGGCATAGAAAACGAAATGCAAGCGTACTTATTACATGTTATGGGATGTGACATTTTACAAGGGCACTTGTTTAGTAAAGCTCTGCCAGCAAGTGAGATCCCTGCTTTGCTGGCAAAAGAGAATAAACTGCTACGAAAGGCGATAAACTAAATTAATTAACTTCATCACGCTTTTCTCTACCAAGTAAATCTAATGCAGCTAATTTGACATCTTTACCTTGGTATAGCACCTGGTATATTTGTTCAGTTATTGGCATTTCAACGCCAACACGTTGCGCTAAATTAAACACTTCCTTGGCATTACGGTAACCTTCCACAACCTGTCCAATACTCTGCATGGCAACATCGACGGCTTTCCCTTGCCCAAGCAGTAAACCAAAGCGACGATTGCGCGACTGATTATCAGTGCACGTGAGAACAAGGTCACCAAGTCCAGCCATTCCCATAAAAGTGTCTTTCTTAGCGCCCAATGCACAACCAAGCCGGCACATTTCGGTTAAGCCCCGAGTAATTAATGCAGTACGAGCATTGGCACCAAAACCTATACCGTCTGCCATACCGGCACCAATAGCAATGACGTTTTTAACAGCACCACCAAGTTGCACACCTATAAAATCGGGGTTGGTATACACCCGGAAACTTTTGGCACAATGCAACAAGTCAGACAATTGCGTAATAAACTCAGCGTCAGTGGATGATAAAGAAATCGCAGTCGGCATCCCCATCGCCATTTCTTTAGCAAACGTAGGACCGGAAAATACCGCAAGCGATACCTCTTCACCCAGAATATCGCGTGCCACGTCCTGCAGCAAACGACCTGTCTCAGGCTCAAGTCCTTTTGTAGCCCAGGCTACACGGGCATTTTTAGATAAGTAAGGTTTAATTTGAACTAAGGTTTCAGCAAATGCATGGCTGGGTACTACCAACAAAATATCACGACTGCTACCGACGGTTTCTGCAAGGTCAGCACTAACCTGTAGCGAATCAGGTAATACAATATCTGGTAAGTATTTTTGATTAAGACGCTGCTGCGCCATCTGTACCATATCTTGCTCGTTGCGGCCCCACAAGCTTATCGTATTTCCGTTTCTGGCGAGGCAAATAGCAAGGGCAGTTCCATAGGAACCTGCCCCTATTACAGCGATAGCTGAAGGCAGCATCGCTTACGCGTCTGCCTTAACGCCTTGTGCATCAGCCTGACGCTGCTGAACGTACTGCGCAAATAATGCATCAAAGTTAACTGGTGACAAATTCAATTGTGGGAAGGTACCGCGATTAACTAAATTAGACACCGCTTCACGTGCATATGGAAACAGGGTGTTTGGACAAAATGACGCCAGCACATGAGCCAATTGCGCGTCTTCCAAAGCTCCGATTGAGAATATGCCAGCTTGCTGCACTTCACACAAGAACGCTGTCTCGCCTTCAACTGTTGTGGTAACTGTCAATGACAGTATCACCTGATACACATTTTCTTCAAGCTTTTCACTGCGTGTATCTAAATCCAGCTTAACTTCCGGTTTCCATTCTTTGCGAAATATTGCCGGAGCATTAGGCGCTTCAAAGGAAATATCTTTAACAAAAATGCGTTGTATTGCGAATTGTAAACCTTGCTGCTCCGTTGCAACGCCGTTTGCTTGTTGTTCGGCCATGATAATACCTACTGTAATTATAAATTTAATAAAGGTTCGAGTTGTCCATTGGCATCTAGAGATAACATATCGTCACAACCACCAATATGGCGTGAACCGACAAATATTTGCGGTACGGTACTTTTTCCACCGGCTAGCGCTATCATTTCTGGGCGTAGCTCAGGCTGCTCGTCAATACGAATTTCATGATAGCCAACACCTTTAGAATCCAATACGTGCTTTGCGCGCACACAATAAGGACAATAGGCTTTAGTGTAAATAGTCACTTTCGACATCATTACCTCCTTGATTTTACAACTGGCAAGCTGGCACCGGTCCAACTACTCATCCCGCCCTGAAGAACGGATACCGTGCTAAAACCTTGCTTTAGCAAACTGTTTGCCGCTTTTTGAGCAGACATGCCAGCCTGGCATACAATGATAATGGGTTCAGCTTTACACTTTTCAAGGCCAGCCAGTTGCTGTTTTTCAATATCCGCTATTGGTATATGCCGAGCCGCGGTAATGTGGCCCTTGTTGAAGTCTGCTTCTGCTCTAATATCAACCACTACAGCGTTAAGCCGATTAACCTGTAAAGTTAACTCCGTTGGACTGACTTGTTTAATAGCAGAAAACTGTGATTTCAGCCAACTGCCTATTAACATGACGAATAACACCACCCAGACCGCGCTTAAGATCGGATGATTCGTTAAGAACTCTATATACTGCTGCATATTCTCTCTGCTTCTGGCTCATAAATTACCAGCGCTGAGTATACTCAGTTTCATTACATAAAGCAGCCCTGAATGGGCTTACGTATTCTAACAGGGCTGGAGAATTGTGCAGATTTCGGTAAGATAGCAACTCAATTTTGCCTACTCATATATCAATGGAGTTTACATGACCAGTCGCAAAAAACCTTTGGTGTTATTAATTCTGGATGGCTGGGGCTATCGGGAAGATGTCAGCAATAATGCGATTGCACAAGCCAATACGCCGGTGATGGATAAGCTGTGGCAAACCTGCCCACATAGTTTAATTTCAGGTTCTGGACTTGATGTAGGCTTACCTGATGGGCAAATGGGCAATTCTGAAGTCGGTCATGTTAATTTGGGCTCTGGTAGGGTGGTATATCAGGACTTTACCCGCATTACCAAAGCGATAGATGATGGAGACTTTTTTAGCAATCCAGTGCTACTTGACGCCGTATCAAAAACCAAAAAACAACATACAGCTTTACACATTATGGGTCTGTTGTCCGCTGGCGGTGTACACAGTCATGAAGACCATTTATTAGCGATGATAAAGTTGGCGGAACAACAAGGTGCGGAAAAAATATACTTGCATGCGTTTTTAGATGGCCGTGACACACCGCCTCGCAGCGCCAAAGCCTCTTTGGAGAAAATTCAAGCGCATTTTAATCAAACCGGCAGTGGACAAATTGCATCCGTTATTGGCCGGTATTTTGCTATGGATCGTGACAAACGTTGGGATCGAGTGCAACAAGCGTATGACCTGCTAACGCAAGGCACTTCACAGTTTCAGGCTGCTGATGCGATCCAGGCTGTTGAAATGGCGTATCAGCGTGATGAAAACGACGAATTTGTTAAAGCCACAGCCATCGTTGCTGCCGACGGTTATCCTGTTCAGATGCATGATGGCGACGCACTCATTTTCATGAATTTCCGTGCCGATCGCGCCCGTCAGCTAACTCGTACATTTGTTAACGATGCTTTTGATGGTTTTAGTCGTAAGCGCCGTCCGGCCCTAAGTAGCTTTGTAATGTTGACAGAATATGCCGCGGATATAAAAGCGCCCTGTGCTTTTCCTGCTCACAGTCTAGACAATGTGCTAGGGGAATGGCTGGCTAAACATAAAAAAACTCAACTTCGCATTTCTGAAACCGAAAAATATGCTCACGTCACATTCTTTTTTAGCGGGGGGCGTGAACAATTGTTTGAAGGTGAACAACGTATTTTAGTTGACTCTCCTAAAGTCGCAACTTACGACTTACAACCGGAAATGAACTCAACAGAACTGACTGATAAACTGGTTGACGCTATTCACGGCGGTAGTTTTGACGTGATTATCTGTAACTACCCTAACGGTGATATGGTTGGTCATACCGGCGTAATGAGTGCAGCCATTCGGGCAGTTGAGGCAGTAGATCATTGTATTGGTCGTGTCGTTGACGCATTACAGCAGGTAGGTGGTGAATGCCTTATTACTGCAGATCATGGCAATGCTGAAATGATGCAAGATCCTACATCAGGCCAAGCTCATACTGCACATACTAGCGGCCCTGTACCCTTGATTTATGTTGGCCGGCCGGTAACAGTAAAAGATGGCGGTATTTTAAGTGATATTGCACCAACCATGTTACATCTGATGGGATTGCCCATTCCCGATGAAATGACGGGTAAAATCTTAATGCAGTGCCAATAAATGCATCTAATATCAACTACGTCGCTGCTGGCGCTCGTTTTGGGTGCATTTCTAATGCCACTAGAGACAAATGCACAGCAGCGCGATAAAGAGTTAGCTGATATTAAGCAACAAATTCAGTTAACCGAACAACAGGTCCAAACACAAAAAAAACAGCTGCTCAAAGCAGAGCAACAACTTCAGCAATCAGACAAGGCGTTCGCTGAAGCATCAGCTAATACCCTCCGTACAGAGCAAGAGCGACAAGCGCTCACAGCTCGAGAGCAGCAATTACTTAATCAACAGAAAACACTTGAATCGCAATTATTTCAACAGCAGAAGTTACTCGGGTCGCAATTAAAAAGTGCCTACAGCCTTGGTCAGCATGATTACAGTAGAATGCTGCTCAACCAGCAAGATGCTGGCAAACTAGAGCGGGTATTAAGCTATTACCAGTACTTCAACCGAGCCAGAATGCAACAACTGACAGAGCTCAATAGTACCATCTCGCAACTGGAATTAGTGCTGGCCGAACTTTCCGAAAAACAGCAGCAACTGGCCGTGCTTCTGCTGACGTTACAACAACAACAGCAACAGTTAACTGCGGCAAAGAATGAGCAAAAACTCGCCGTGTCACGCCTACAAGATACCTTGCAGCAACAAGGGCGCCAGCTCGACTACTTGCGCCAAAATGAAGCGAGCTTGCAAGCTACGCTGGACAAGCTGAAAAAATTGGCAGAAAAAACCCGAGAGTTAGCAGGGTTAGACCGACAAAAAGGCCAGTTAGCCTGGCCGGTGACCGGTAGCTTGTTACAGCGATTTGGAGAGAACCGACAAGGCGGTATTTCTTCACGCGGCATTTTGATTCAGGCAAAAGAAGGCGGAGACGTTACCGCTATTGCTGATGGTCAGGTTATCTATGCTGACTGGCTCAAAGGCTACGGTTGGGTTATCGTCCTTGACCATGGTGCAGGTTTTATGAGTTTGTATGGTCATAACCAAAACCTGCTTAAACAGCCAGGAACAACCATTACTGCGGGTGAAACAATCGCTTTGGCTGGTATGAGTGGAGGCCAGGCGTCAGCCGGTTTGTATTTTGAAATCAGAAATAAAGGCGAAGCGGTAAATCCGTTACAATGGCTGGCACAGATAAAGCGTTAAAAAATTAATGTAATGCAGCGCTGTTGCGCATATAATTTTTCAATAATTTTCGAAATCCAATTTGGCACACAAGAGAATAATAATAACGTGCGACAATTACTTACACTTAGTCTTAGTCTCCTAATATTGGCTACACAAGCGATGGCAGACACACCACGCATTGCCATTATTATCGATGACATTGGCTATCAAAAAGCTGATTTAGAGCTTATAGACTTGCCATTTGCCCTTACATTTGCAGTACTACCACACACACCTTATGGCCAACGTGCGGCCCGTCACGCGTTTCAGTTGCATAAAGATGTAATGTTACATATGCCGATGCAACCCGCCAATGACAGAAAACCCGGACTTGGGGCATTAACTAGTGACATGTCTAAGCAACAGGTACATAAAACGCTGCAATTAGCTTTGGCAGATATTCCGTATGCGGTGGGGATAAATAATCATATGGGCAGCTTTTACACCGAGCAAGAACAACCCATGGCCTGGACGATGGAGTATTTAAGCAAAAGACATTTATTTTTCGTTGATAGCCTCACAACCGCACATAGCAAAGCGGGAAAATATGCCCGTCAATTTGGGGTGACAAATTTAAGTCGTCAAGTATTTCTAGACAACGTTCAAGATGAAACGGCTATAGCTAAGCAGTTTGACACTTTACTGCGTATCGCAAAAAAACGTCAAAGTGCTATAGCAATTGCCCACCCGTATCCGGAAACCTATAAGTTCTTACGAAAAAATCTGCCGAAGCTTAAAGAGCAAGGTATTGTGCTGGTAGGCATTACCCAATTGCTGCCGCAACATCATGATGTTGTGGCTGCAGGGTTCACAGCACCAGCGGTATCTGCACCGCAATAAAAAACCTGCCAACGGCAGGTTTTTTCTAGTCTGTTTTCTGTTGTTGCAGAAATAATAGTAGCTCATCAGGCGGCATAGGCTTGGCATACATAAAGCCTTGAACTTCATCACACCCCATCGCTTTTACTGCCTGCTCTTGATCTTTTGTCTCAACACCTTCTGCAATAGTAGAGAGTTGTAAACGCTTGCCCAGACTAATAATGGTTTCAGCAATAACTTCACCAGCAGCCTGATTAATATCTCGTATAAACGCCCGATCAACTTTAATCCGGTCTAATGGCAGTTGTTGCAGGTAACTGAGCGATGAAAAACCAATGCCAAAATCATCTATAGCCACTTTAATACCAAAGCTTTTCAATTTTTGCAGTGCTTCAATAACAATCTTAGGTTCATCCATCACAACAGACTCTGTAATTTCCAGTTCAAGTGATGCAGGCCTGACTTGATAACGATTTACACAGTCAATTACCGACTGTACAAAGCCATGATTCCTAAACTGCGGCATGGAAACATTGACGGCAATACGAAGCTCGCTAAAACCTTGCTGTTCAAGTTTTTTAACTTGTATACAGGCTTGCTCAAGCACCCAGCTACCGATCTCAACAATCAGACCTGAGTATTCTGCAAGAGGAATAAACACTGCCGGCGAAATAAACTGCCCATTTGCTTGCGGCCATCGAAGTAAGGCTTCCATACCAACGACCTGATGATTTTTCAACGACACCTGAGGCTGATACCATAACTCAAGCCGATCATTCGAAAAATCCTGACGTAACATGCGCAGTAACGCCAAGCGCTCCGCCATCTCCTCTTCCATATCCGCTATATAATACTGATAATTAGTGCCAATCTGTTTTTTAGCTTTATTCAGTGCAATGTAAACATGCTTTAATATAGTCAGCCCCTGCGTCGCTGTGTCGATTAACCGACACAGACCAAAAGTGGCGTCGACCTGCAAAGCATGCTCTGAAGCATGAAAGGGTTGATTAAAAACGGCTTGCAAACGTTCGGGTGTAAGTTCACTTTCGGGCCCGACCAAACCAAAAACATCAGCGCCAATTCGTCCCAATTGCGCGGTAACACCAAAATGCTCTATCAGCCGAAATGTGACTGCAATCAGTAATTCATTACCCACATCTTGACCTAAACCATCGTTCACATCAGAGAAATGGTTTATATCAATCAAAACTGCGACGTTATTTTCAGCCTCATACCGTTTTGTGTCCTGCAAGATCTGAATAAACTCGTTTCTGTTAGGCGTCTTTGTCAGAGGGTCAATATAGGCTGCATGTTTAAGTTGCTGAAACAATGTAACGTTTTCATAACCTATTGAAATATTGCTGAGAAACACCTCTATTAATTGACGATCAAGCGCGTCAATTGGACGGTTTGTCTCAATATAGACCGCAGCAGAATGCGTTTCATTGCCAAGATACAACACCGTATCTTTGTCGGTAAACAAATGCTGACGTGTCGTTAAACATTTTGAAATCTGTTCAACAATACGTTCATTATCTAGCCGGTCAAGCTGGCACTTAATGTAAGGGGCATAATTACCAGCAGCACCTAATACATAAATATTCTCACTGGCACTACCATCATCCTCAATCTGAGCACATAGCACGCCTTCGGCGTGCAAGCCAATGAGTGACGATATCTGTGTTACAACGCCTTCAGAGAACTCGTGTAACGAGTGCTGCTCTAGCAGATTCGCTCCGGCATTAATAATTTTCTGTAAGCCTCTGCGGCTTTGGTTGATCGTACGGATCTGCTGATAAGACCGCAATGACGCAATAATTGAGGTCACCAACTTACTTCGGGTAAGTTCAGTTTTAGTTTTGTAATCATTAATGTCATATTCTTTGATGACATTTTCTTCCGGCGCATATCCCGGTTGGCCAGTACGTAGTACGATGCGTAACTCGTCCATCATCAGTTCGTCACGAATTCGCTGCACCACACGAAGTCCAGCATCATCTGTTTCCATCACTACATCGAGCAATACTAAGGCTGTTTCTGGGTTATGCCGCAAAAACTCGACCGCTTCCTTACCACTATATGCATGATGAAACACCAGCCGTCTGCCCAAAACAGTCAGGTCACTCAATGCCAGTTTAGTCACGGTATGAATTTCTTCATCATCGTCAACGATAAGCAAATGCCATTCACCCAGTGTCTGTTCATTTACTGGTGCAGCTGGTTCGTCTTCTGCTAAAAACAGAAAATCGTCATCTGTTTCTTTTGACACCATTATTCAGCCTTATTAAATGATTCCGCTTAAATATACATGCATCTTTTACATAAGAGTAAGTTATAACAGATTTTATTTTGAACAAAGTGTATCTGTATAACTTGCTGCAAGATTTCTGAGATGCCAAGATAGCGTTAAACTATTCTGGCGAAGTGAATATTGTCATGGTTAAAGTCAATTCATTAAGCGCGCAACAACGCTTATTGCAGCTTGCCAAAACTCAGTTTGGTGCAGGAATATCAACATCAAAAGACATTGAAAGTACCAATAACACACAAGATCAGGGCCAATTTAGCGACAAACACCAACAACTTGCTGCACGATCGGGTGCGATTTTCAATTCTGCCAGCTTAAATATTAATCAGCGTGCAGAGCGACGCTTACAGATGCAACGTGAACGCCAACAACATAATTTGGAACGGATCATGGCGCAGGCTTTGGAGTACTGCCCTGAAAGTGTCTCCGCACAAGATGTCGATCCTGATTGGTTTCAGCAATTTTGTGATCTCATTTTAGACATATCTAATACCAACATGCAGCACCTGTGGGCCAAAATTCTTGCTGGTGAAATTGCCACTCCAGGCAAATTTTCGTTGAAAACATTACATACATTAAAACGCATGAGCTACAAAGAGGCTATGGCACTGCAACAAGCAGCGAATTTGAGTTGTCGCACACGTCAGGATCCCAGTGCCCGCATTTATTTCGGTTATATTAGCCGACCTTCACTTTGGCGCCTACTGACCGGTCGCAGTCGGGCGGTGGTTAATCTTAATCAGTTCGGACTGTCATATCCGCAAATATTAAGTTTGATGGATATTGGTCTTTTGCACAGCTCTGAAATTGAAAGTGGTACCTTGCCTGCTGGACAGCAGCTTAACTGGCAATACCAGCAACTTAGTATGAATGGCACTGTCTGCAGTAAAGATGTCGTGCTACAGTACTATAAATACACTGCCAGTGGCGCGGAGCTTCTGCCACTTTTGAATGCACAACCTAATCAGCAATATGTCGAAGCACTTAAACAGCTATTGGTTAACATCATTCGTTTTGCTCCTTGAGCACCATTCCAATATCTGTGAAAGTTTTGCCACATCCAACGGTTTTATAATTACATCGTTCATACCGGCTTGTAAAAAACTATGCATTTCCTCTTCCAAGGCATGAGCCGTAAAAGCCAGAATAGGCGTAGTTTGATACTCAGATAACTGCCGAAGCCGACGAGCAACTTCAGTGCCAGAGATATCGGGGAGTTGGATATCCAGTAAAACAACATCGAAATTACGTTGTTGACACATCTGCAAGGCAGCGGTGCCGCAACTGGCAGTGTGCAGTTCAATGGGGTGATCTTTTAACAATACCTGTACAAAAGATAAATTGGTGGTGTTGTCGTCTACTACCAGTAAACGAGGTTGCTTTTCTTCCCGAGTTGTAGAAGGTTGGATAGATCCTAAGCAGAATGGAGTTTGATACACCGTTTGTTGCAGCGCTTCGCGCCATACTGCTATTTGCGATGGCAATGCATAACAATAGAGGGGGCAGTGTTCACGTAACTCATCTAAAAGTGTACGCCACTGCATTAAATCTGCAGGTTCAGGCAGTAATACCAATGCAAAATCAAAAGCCAATTTATTATATTTCAATGAAAAATCAGCAATGTCACTGCATTTCAAAATACTACTGACTAATGGCTCAATAGCGCGAGTCCGCTCAGTCAAATCGCCGTGCTGGCTGCCAAAATATAATGCTCTTTTAACGGGTATTGGTGCATCTAGCTGAACAGTAGATATCGGCAAACTTAACGCGATAGTACAGCCAAGGCCTTCCAGAGACTGTATGCTCAACTCAGCATTAAGTAGACGTTTTGATACGATAAAAAAACCAATATCACTTTCGTGCCATTGTAACGGTCTGGTATCGTTACCCGTTAAAAGCTGCCGTGTGCGCGCTGTAATACCCTCTCCACTACCCGTTATACTAATATGTAAAGTGGCATTGAGGCCGACGACGTTGAGTTCAACTCTGAGTATCAGTTCTGTTATACCCGGGGCTCTACTAGCAATTTGCATCAGTGACTGCAGTAACAATGCCAGTGGTTGCTCCGGCACCTCAACTTGATAACGTAAATTATCCGCGCCTTCAAAAATTTGTAGTTCAATGTGTTTATCATTAGACCAAGCCGTTAATTTAGGCAACAATTCATAAACAAAATCTGTTAGTTTCAAACGGTTATTAACCACACCTTGGCTGGCAAACTCCAATTGAAATAACTCAAGCTGTGCATTTAGTGCTTGGAGATAGTCACTATACTCAAGCTCTGCCTGCTGTTGCTGTTGCTGCAGTTGCATAAGCACCTGCAGTCTATTTTGCACAGTTTGCTGGATGGCAACATTTTGTTGTTGTACCGAAAGATATTGCTGTTGCAACAACACATTTTCCTGCTCAGCGTTATCGATCTTCTGCTGCTGCTGCTCAGATAGCTGCTTTGCAGCAAAAACGGTATCCTGATGATAGGCGGCCAATGCGTTGATGGCAGGCTTAAGAGCTGCGAGTTCAGGTACTAAATCTTCATTAACGTTAACATTATTCTGCCCACCGCGTAACTGACTCAGCTTATGCACCAATAAACTAACGTCGGTATGCTGCCGCTGGAACAGTTGTGCCAAATTATTTTGAAACAATATCAACACAATGCCACCAAGCACGCCCATTAAAATAACTGGGATCAGCCACACACTATGTGACGTAACTTTTTCAAACAGTAACAATAAATAATATTGGTCAGGTATTGCTGACTCACCAAGATCAGGCCATTTAGTAGTATTGGAAAAGGGCTTTAATACCAGAACACCTTCATCAAAAGGTTGCATCGAAAAATCTGAGACGGGTTTTTCTGGTGAAAAATGTTTCAGGCTGTCTGGTAACTCAGTTGATAACTCTAAGCGATGCTCACGACTATAAACAGCAATTGACCGCAATGGCAAGGCACTGACAAAACGCATGTGGTTTAATTGTGCTTTAACTAAGTCAGCATCATTGTTGTTGAGTAAGGGACGAATACTCAATTGAAGCGTTGCAGTAACTTGTTCTAATTGCAAGCGTTGCTGGGCTTTACTATCAAAGTGATACCAAAGACCGGTAAACAACATCATTACGAAAAGAGTCAATAGCCAGGGCAAGATTAACGGTTTGAAAAGATTTACCAAAATAGCACCCTAGCTCAATATCATTGTAATAACTATAAAACTATTCCATTGGGGTAACAAGCTAACAACAACAGAATAACACTATGCATGGTGCGACAAAGCCTCACCATGCCATAGTTTAAAAATGTAATTCTATTCCAGCAAAAACACCGCTAAAATCGAGGTCGGCATAAACATCATCTATGTTATCAAGCTGCAAATTAACAGCTCTGTATCCGGTTTTTAGTCGCAGATCAACAGCAATATTATCTATTAAAGTATAAGCAATACCGGCCTGCATATCGTAAAGGCGACTACCATCGTATGACACAAAACTACCCTGAGCAAACAGATCTAACCCTGTTAGCGGCAACCCTATATGAACTGAACTGTATAACATTGGCAACAGTGTCGAAATGTCCTCTGTAGCCATAACATCGCTGGTACCCTGTTCCTTTATAGCGACAGTACCATCAAGATGTTTAGCGCTAACACCTAAATCAATGCTAATTAAATCGTTGTCCAAAACCTCGTAATACAACACATAATCTGTGCTGGTAAAATCAATGTGATTGTTTATCTGACTTCCCTGCGCAAATTGCTCACCGGCAAAACTAAAATTTACATCCAGTTGTGTCGCTCCTGATGAAGTCAAATCATTCCGTTGTATGCGTATATTGGGTACTAAGGGAACAGGATGTTCAAAAGCAAGATAAAACGACGATTGTGTTTTATCCGCAAAGTTAAAATCTTGCAGTTGCTCAGTATCCGCGAAACGACCTGTTGTAGATGTGCGCCAGCCATCAGCGCCAAGATAAAGACCAAGCAGCGTATCTGCCGTGGCAACACCACTAAACAACACGCTACTTAGCGATAGCCACAGTACTGTTTTCTTCATGCGTATATTTACCCTTGTGTTAATAGTTCAGACAGGTCTATCAGCGCTGCATTCGCCCTGGATATGTAGTTAGCCATTACCAAGCTATGATTAGCCATTAGTCCAAAACCACTGCCGTTCAGTATCATTGGACTCCAAACAGCTTGTTGGGTAGCTTCAAGCTCACGAATAATCTGCCGAAGGCTTACCATTGCATTCTTGCGCTCCAGCACATCAGCAAAATCAACTTCCACGGCTTTTAAGAAATGTAACAACGCCCAGCTCGCTCCCCGCGCTTCGTAAAACTCGTCATCGAGCTTCCACCAACTGGTTTTAATCATCATATTGGCTGGCGTTAACGTAGATTGTCGAGCCGTCGCGTCGCCAGCCAAGTCAGTATTCAGCCTATCTTGACCAACACTGGCACTCAAGCGTTGAGAATAACTTCCTAGGCGCTTTTCAACTGCTTTTAACCAATCCCGCAAGTTATCCGCCCGAGCATAAAACTGGCTGTCAGGCCGCGCTGGATCCATCAACTCAGCACGGTACAAATACAACTGTGCTATAGCCTTACGGTACTCAGATTCAGCACTTGGAATAGCCCAGCTACTGTGATCAATATTAAACATCGGTTGAGCAACTTTTAAAAACTCATTTTCGGTAGACTGCGATTGTGATCGACTAAGATCTTTGCGCAGAGCAAGTGCTAAATCGCGAGACATTTCAAGTACACCCAGTTCCCAAGCAGGCATATTATCTAAGAGAACAAATGGCGGCATAACGTCATTCGATAAGTAGCCACCATTTTTATCCAGCAAGGTTTCGCTTACACGAATCAACGCAGTTGTAGTGTTGTATCCAACAATAGCGGAATCACCCAACTGTTGTCGGCTTTGATCAATTTCATCAACCAACATTGCAGGCTCGCGACTCACCCACCAGCCAGTGAGGTAAAGTAGTATAAAGAGCACTGCAACCGCAGAACCCATCAGTCTGGTACTAAACATATTGCTATCCTTTAACGTTTTGGCATTGCAACCACTGGCAACGACAAAGCCAGTTGCTGCTCATCCGCGAAATGCAACACTACATCAACCAATTGACCAGGTTCTAATGTTGTTGTTGGCTCAAACAACATCAGATGCAGTCCACCGGGTGCCAAAGTAATACTGCCGTTTGCAGGTACGTCTATTGTGTCTATTTGTTCCATACGCATCATGCCATCTTTATGGCTATGCTGATGTAACTCAGCGCGAGAAAAGGCAGGGGAACTCACGTTGATCAGGCTGGCTGCCTGACTTGATGCATTGTATAAGGTAAAATATCCAACTGTGACCGTGCGGCCGGGCATGGGTTGACGTATTTCACCTTGCTCGATGCTGAGCATGGTATTGTCTGCAGCGTATCCTTGCGCACTTAGCAGCAACAAGGCCATAAATAAACATCGCATTTTATTTCTCCTTACAAGTCACAGCTTTATCTTACACCAGTTTACACTGGTTCACAGCCTGTAACCTTCAGCAAATGCGCCGTATGAGTATCATCGGTCAGGCAAAATCACCGCAGCAACTAAATAAGCCACAATCGTTGCCACCGGTATTGTAATCAACAGTAGCACCGCTAATGCCCTGATCAACCAGCGCGGTTGTTGATAATAACCAGCAAAACCAGCGCAAACTCCAAACACTTTGCGGTAAGCTCGAGCACAATACCAACGGTCTGTATCATAAGTAGCCATTTTTTAGTCTCCCAATAACTCTGATTTGCGATAAATTAACTTTGTTATAAGCATTACAATGCTGAACATGCCAAATGCGATTAATTCAGTCTGCATCCATATCATCGTCTTTCCCCTGCTAAACACGCCATTTATGCCAAAGTGTGGCCATTGGTGACATGGTTTGCCACAACAGCATAACGGGAATAATGCTTAACACCGGGCTTAGGTAAATCAGTAGTAACCAGTTTGAATATAAAGACATAATTTACTCAGCCATACTATTTGATGTACGAATCGTTTTCGTTGCAAATATTGCAGCGGCAACGTCTTGTTCAGCAGTCAGCATAGCGAGCAAATCAATACTACTTTTAGTCATCGCCATTTTTGTTTGTCGCTGAGTATCCTGATGCAATTCAGTCAATTGTATTTCAATATCAGCTCGTATTTGTTCCGAAACCGTCTTTGCAGCAACATCGTTACTGTAAATACCTGTCGTCAGTGTAGCAATGGCTACTACAGCGGTTAGAGTGTTCATTATCGTTTCCTTGAATGTCATTAACCTGGGTTACAGCGTTACTTTTTCAAGAAATGTTTCAAGAGGTGTGCCAACCAACCAAAAATCAGTAAGTGATTGATATATAAAAACAATAAAAAAAGGCGAGCATTACCCCCAACGCTCGCCTTTAAATAAAACCAAATATTAGTGTAATTAGCTAATCAATTGGTCAATTCTGCAACGGGTTTTATTTTGGCTAAAGCCTGCAATAAAAGCTCTGGCTTGGCATCGGCAAAATGCCCTTGCTCACTGAGCAAACGTCGCCATTGCCTGGCACCAGGCAGCCCCTGAAACAAACCAAGCATATGACGCGCTATGTGCCAAAATCTTGCACCCTGTGACATTTGACGCTCGATGTAAGGCAACATGTCCATCACAACCTGCTGAGGAGTTCGCCCAACATCAGGCTTACCATAAATTAGCTGATCAACGTAACTGAGTAGCATCGGGTTGGTATAGGCTTCTCGCCCTACCATAACACCATCTAGAAAGAGCAGTTGTTCTTTTGCCTGTTGCAGCGTTTTCACGCCACCATTAAGGCTGATATTGAGCTGGGGAAACTCATACTTTAACTGATGCACCCTTTCATAATTTAAAGGAGGTACTTCTCGGTTTTCTTTTGGGCTTAAGCCTTTCAGCCATGCTTTGCGGGCATGTACAATAAGTTGCTGACAACCTGCATCAGCTATTGTCTGGACAAAATCCTGTAAAAACTGATAGTCATCAGAATCATCAATTCCAATACGGGTTTTCACCGTTACCGGAATACTAACCACGTCTTGCATAGCTTTAATGCAGTCAGCCACGAGTGATGGCTGCGCCATCAAGCAGGCACCGAACATACCATTTTGCACTCTATCTGACGGGCAACCTACATTAATATTAACGGCATCGTAGCCACGCAGCTGTGCCAGTTTGGCACAGTGTGCCATATCAGCAGCATTAGAGCCGCCTAGTTGCAATACCACCGGATGCTCTTCAGTATTGAAGTCAAGATAATCACCGCTACCATGAATAATAGCGCCGGTCGTCACCATTTCGGTATAGAGCACGGCATGCTGGCTAAGCAAGCGATGAAAATAGCGGCAATGCTTATCGGTCCAATCCAGCATTGGCGCAACAGAAAACTTGTGGTCAATAAACCCAGGGGTAGTCATCTATTGCTTCATATCAGGTAAATTACGGCCATAGAAGATTTCACGCATTTCACGAAACACTTTTTTGCTGATTGTTTTTTGCTCTTCGTCAGTCATAGAGTCTGTGCCCATACCAAACAAATAGTTGTTCAGATCAGCCTCTTTTAACATCATCTTTGTATGGAACAGGTTTTCCTGATACACATTTACATCGATCATCTGGAATGCACGCTTAGTGTCTGCGTCCATAAAGTTCTGAATGGAGGTAATCGGATGATCAATATAGTGTTTAGTGCCGCTGATATCGCGAGTAAACCCGCGTACGCGGTAATCGACAGTTACTATGTCTGATTCAAAGCTGTGGATCAGGAAGTTAAGTGCTTTAAGTGGCGATATAATACCGCAGGTAGAAACCTCAATATCAGCTCTAAAAGTACAGATACCATCGTGCGGGTGAATTTCCGGGTAGGTATGTACACAAATATGGCTTTTATCAAGATGAGCGACAACTGCGTCAGGCCTTGGCCCCGGATTCTCGGAATTGTCAGGGTCAACTAATACCGGCTCTTCGCTAACCAAAATAGTGACGCTGGCCCCTTGAGGGTCGTAATCCTGCCGTGCCACATTCAGAATATTGGCGCCGATAATATCGGTGACCTCGGTTAGAATGTCGGTTAAACGGTCGGCATTGTATTGCTCATCGATATATTCGATATATTCCTGACGGTGCTGCTCAGTTTTAGCATAGCAAATGTCATAAAGACTGAAACTCAGACTTTTTGTCAGGTTATTGAACCCGTGTAGTTTCAATTTTTCAAAAGGCTTAACCACTTAACATTTTCTCCGCAAAAAACCGATCACCGGTTATAAACTAAATATTCACTGTTATTCTGCTGTCGGTGATAATTCCGACGCTTTTACACTGTATGAATGCGTTACCGTTACACTGCCCGATAACATAATTGACACTGAACAGTATTTGTCAGCAGACAACTGCACAGCGCGCTCTACCTGTTTTTCATTCAGATTAAATCCCGTCACCTCAAAATGAAGATGTATTTTGGTAAATACCTTAGGGATTGTTTCTGCACGTTCGCCGCTGAGCTTTACTTCACAGTCGACGACTTGTTGACGGGATTTTTTCAGGATACTCACAACGTCTACTGAGGAGCAGGCTCCTGCTGCCATTAATACCATTTCCATGGGACTGGGTGCACAACTGCCTTCTTTATTTCCATCAAACACCACTGAGTGGCCACTGCCTGAGTGCCCGATAAAGGTGTTGTTAGCGTGCCATTTGACCTTTGCTTCCATTACAAACCCCAGCCTGAAAAATAAGGCCGTTATTCTACGTAAAAGCCACGCAGGTATCTAGCACATTTGTAGTCGAATTATGTCTAATCTAGTAAGTCCGCTATAGCGGTGTCGAACAGGTTTTTGATTAACAGAGAGATTTCGTTGATAAGTTCAGCTTGTTGCGTAGTGGCATTTTTCTCCAAAACACTGGATAGCACTTCCTGAAAATCATACATAATGCCATCTACTTCACGGATAATCATACTGCGATGGTTCATTTCTAAGGAGGTATGTTGGGTGCACAATGTAATAATCTGCTCGGCAATGGATTCTTCAAGCAACTCGCCTATGGTTTTTCCGTCTGCACTACTGGCCGTTTCAAACAACGCTAAATGTTCAGTCAGAAACTGGATCAAATGCTCGTATCCGGGTTTGTCTGTGACCATAAGTTGCTATGCACCTGAGCTGCTGGCAAAAAACACCAATAAGTTTTAGTTATTTAAGCAAAATCTGGCGTAGAAAACAAATCGGGGCCTTAGCCCCGACCATATTTATTTTCTAATTGACTAAAAACTCAAGCCAGGGGATAGCTGCTCCGGCATCACAACCTGCTCCAGTTCCACAGATGCTACAGGGTAGGCGCAATAATCAGCCGCATAGTATGCACTGGCACGATGGTTGCCACTGGCGCCAATCCCGCCAAATGGTGCTGCTGAGCTTGCACCTGTGATAGGACGGTTCCAATTTACAATGCCAGCACGGATGCGACGGAAAAAATGCTGATACAGATCAGCGCTGTCACTTAACAACCCTGCAGACAAACCAAATTGGGTGCTGTTCGCACTATCAATAGCCTGATCAAAGTCAGTGAAGCGGAATACTTTTAGCAATGGGCCAAAATGTTCATCATCCGGAAAGTTTGCAATCGCTGTACACTCAACAATACCCGGGCTAACCAAGGCTGTACTTTCATCGATATGGCGCATTTCCAGTAAGATTTCGCCACCTGATTCAGCTAATTGTTGTTGCACAGCTAACATACCTTTGGCTGCAGCAACTGAAATCATTGAGCCCATAAACGGCTGCTCGGCAGCATCATATAAACCCACTTTAATATTGCGGCTGACTTCAAGTAAGCGCGCTAAAATAGCATCGCCCTGTTCACCTGTCGGCAAATACAGTTTACGGGCACAGGTACAGCGCTGGCCTGAAGAAATAAAAGCTGACTGCACTATGTCATGCACAGTTGCATCAATATTTGCTACATCCTGCACAATCAGTGGGTTATTACCGCCCATTTCCAGCGCAAGGATTTTATCCGGCCGACCAGCAAATTGCTGATGCAGATAGTGGCCTGTACGTGAGCTACCGGTGAAGAAAATACCGTCTACGCCGTTGTGACTGGCGATCGCCTTGCCTGTTTCAACCTCGCCTTGTAATAAACTCAACACGCCAGCAGGAATACCAGCCTGTTGCCACAACTTAACCGTATCTTCTGCTACTTTGGGTGTCAATTCAGACGGTTTAAACAATACCGCATTGCCCGCTAAAAGTGCAGGAACGATATGTCCATTTGGCAAATGTCCAGGGAAGTTGTAAGGCCCAAACACCGCGACAATGCCATGAGGCTTATGTCGGATAAAAGCCCGTCCCTGTGGCATAGGATTTTCTTTGCTGCCGGTACGTTCCTGGTAAGCGCGCACAGAGATGTCAATTTTGCCAATCATTGCGCCAATTTCAGTTCGCGCTTCCCATAAAGGTTTACCCGTCTCCTCAGCTATTGACAGCGCCATAGCTTCTTTGTTTTCACTTAGCAATTCAGCAAACTTTTTTACTACAACTACACGTTGTTCAAACGTTAGACCTGACCAGTGATATTGCGCCTGACGAGCACTCGTAACCGCCAAATCTATTTGGTTAGCTGTCGCTGCGCTACCCTGCCAAATTTGCAGGTTTTTTGCCGGGTCAAGCGAGTTAAATACATTACCTTCGCCATGTAACCACTGACCATTTATAAATTGTTCCGCATGTTTCATTAAATCCCCCTGTTAAATAACTGCCCCGGCTTAAATTCGGGTTACCCTAACCCAATCACCCACACTTACTTGCAGTGCAGCGGCAACCTCGGCTGGCATGGTGACATGCTCACTTTGTTCGTTGACAGCCAGTTCTAACCAGGTAGCGCGAAAATCTGCAAGCTTGGTATTGCTGACTAAATAGGGCTGCCCTTGAATAACCGGACCAATTTGCACTTGCAGTCTTTGACTATTGCGCACTGATCGAATGTGTTCAACACGTGCTTCAACTGTCGGACCAGCATCAAAAATATCAACATATCCCCGACTGGAAAAACCTTCAGATTGCAATAACGCGAGTGCGGGTTTAGTTTTGTCATGTACATGACCAATTACTGCCTGCGCTTGTTTACTTAGCAAACTAACATAAATGGGATACTTCGGCATTAACTCCGCAATGAACACCTTTTGTCCAATGCCAGTTAAATAGTCGGCTGTTGGAAAATCAACGTTAAAAAAATGTTCCTGCAACCATTGCCAGAATGGTGAGCTTCCATCAGCATTAGACACGCCACGCATTTCTGCTATAACTCTGTCAGAAAAACGTTGCGCGAACTCAGCTAAAAATAAAAAACGCATTTTTGACAGCAGTCGGCCATTATTTTTTTCTCGGCGTTTCTCGCGTAAAAATAACGTGCAGAGCTCACTAACACCCGTGTAATCATTACATAGTGTTAAGATATCAACCGTCTTATATACACCCAAAGAACGTGAACTATGCACCACTTTGCCCAGGTGATAGTGATAAAATGCATCATCTAGCCCCACGGCAGCTTCCAGTGCACTAGTGCCGCAAATCTCTC
Source organism: Rheinheimera baltica (assembly GCF_030731985.1). NCBI lineage: Bacteria > Pseudomonadati > Pseudomonadota > Gammaproteobacteria > Chromatiales > Chromatiaceae > Rheinheimera > Rheinheimera baltica. Next base: position 70,747 of record NZ_JAPJDY010000010.1, on the reverse strand, counting down.
CGGTCTGAGTATCTTGTAAAACAAACAGATACCCCTCATCACCAGGCGCATCTACGTCATTTGCAAAGGATTGCTCAGAACGGCTAATTTTACGCATTAACAGTTCTTCGTTCACCGGCAAAGATGTAAAACCATGACCCGACTCCACTGCAATATCATACAGCGCTGGGTAATCATCCGCTCGGATAGGGCGAATCACCATCATCGTCGCTTACTCCAGTTTTGCTTTATAGTTTTTGGGGCTAAATAGCCCCCATGCTTCATTTTATGCAGTCTTAATGCTGCTTATGCTTATTGTTTGCCGGATACAACTTGTTTAATTGCTTGTTCAAAACGCTGCATACCATCCATGATATCTTCTGGCGTAATCACCAATGATGGTGCAAAGCGAATCACATCTGGTCCGGCAACAAGTGCCATTAAACCGTGGTCTGCAGCTGCCAGAAAAAAGTCACGTGAACGGCCTTTATACTGCTCATTTAATACCGCTCCTAACAGCATACCCTGACCGCGAATTTCACTAAACACATGGTATTTATCATTTAAACCAGCAAGTTGCTGTCTAAATAATTGTTCGTTGCTTAATACCTGCGCCATGACATCCGCATGGTTCACGGTATCAAAAACTGCCTCTGCCACCGCACAGGCTAAGGGATTGCCGCCGTATGTACTGCCATGCGTACCTACTTTTAAATGACTCGCGATTTCAGCTGTTGTTAACATAGCGCCAACCGGGAAACCACCGCCTAAAGATTTAGCCGTGGTTAAGATGTCCGGTGTTACACCATAGTGCATGTACGCATATAGTTTACCAGTACGACCCACGCCAGTTTGTACTTCATCCATAATAAGTAACGCATTATGTTGATTACACAATTCTCGCACGCCCTGAATAAACTCAGCCGTACCCGGGATAATGCCACCTTCTCCCTGAATGGGTTCCAGCACCACAGCACACGTTTTATCTGAAATCAGCGCTTTAACACTGTCCAGATTATTAAATTCGGCATGAACTACAGCGCCTGGTTTGGGGCCAAATCCATCAGAATACGCTGCTTGTCCACCGACAGTAACGGTAAAAAACGTGCGGCCATGAAAGCTTTTACTAAATGAAATAATCTGATCTTTTTGCGCACCAAACTTATCTAATGCCCAGCGACGCGCTAACTTAAATGCAGCTTCATTTGCTTCAGCGCCAGAATTAGCAAAATAGACTTTGTCAGCGAATGTCGCATCAACCAACTTCTTCGCTAGTCTCAGCGCAGGTTCATTTGTCATTACATTGCTCAAATGCCAAATTTTTTCCGCTTGCATTGTCAACGCTGAAACTAACGCCGGGTGACAATGACCTAAACTACTTACAGCGATACCACCAGCAAAATCAATGTATTCGCGGTCTTGTTGGTCCCATACTCTGGAACCTTTGCCTTTTACCGGTATTATGCCGGCAGGAGCATAGTTAGGTACCATTACGTCATCAAACAAAGCGCGAGTTGGCTGTATCTGGCCGGTCATATTCAGTTCCTCATCATGTTCACAGTTTTGCCGTATTATCAGCAATTAGGTAAGACCATTATTCGTTAATGTTGAGCCATTATTACAGATAAAATGTGGGTTGTCTTGCCCTAGACAACAGAGCAAAGCCAGAAAAGACAAGGGCTGCAGATAGATTTGCACATGAATTGAATAAGTAAGCAACAGAAAACGAAACACCGCCATACAACCCATCAGGCGGGCTTAATGCTGTGACAGTCCGTTATAGCACAACGATACTCGCCCAAAGCCACACCTATTAATTGCATGTTTATGGCGTTATTTTTTATTAAATTTCTACACCTAACCGTTTTAGGTCGGCTTGATTCAATAAATTTATGCTCTCGGCTGTCAACTGCACACTGTTGAACCACTGATTGCATTCGCTGTCACTAACTTGGTTATTCTGTTTCAAACTCTGCAATTGAACATAAGTTTGCGCTTGTAAAACTAAACGTGCCAGCGGACTACTACCCACAAAGCCGACACCTTCTGCAAGTTGATCTAAGGTTTGACATAAAGGTAATGATTGTAACTGCCAGCGCGAGATGATGTCAGCACTTAACACAGCCGAAAACTCTTGGATGCTCTCACATAAAAAACTACCGTCTGGTTCCAGAGAATCCAATACGTCTGTCAATTGCACATCCCGACTGTCACGAGCTTGCAATAACTGCGTATGCTTTACCTGCTGATAAGTGCGTAAATAATTTCGAGTCACGACAATATGCCCCAAGCTATGAAACAAGCCGACGCAAAATGCGGCATAGGGATACTCTGCACTATTTTCAGCTAACTTTTTGGCAGCAATAGCCACTGCTAGCGAATAATCCCATAAGCGGTTTTTCAGATTGGTAAACGGTTCTGTCGAGTGAGGCATCATTCGCTTCATAGCATACACAGGTATAATAAGCAGTAAGCTCTCAACACCAATAAATCTTACCGCAGTCTTGACATCTTTAACCAACGCGCCAGAAGCAGTGCGATTACGATATTGCGGCTGATTTACTAACTTCAACAGGTCTTCTATCAACCAGGGAATCTGAGCTATTATTGGGTCCAGCTTATTTACCGTTACAGCCTTTGAGCTTAGTGCATCAAGTAAGAGGTAAAAAGTCTCGGTTGGATCAAAAATAGATGACTTAACATGTTCAATGTTATGCAGTTTTCGCACTAACTCATCTGCAACTTCATCATGCAGATGCGCTTGAGCAAATTCGGCCAGTTGCGCTTTAGCCTGAGCGCCTGCAACTCGATGCCGCTGCGCCTGAGCTTCGATAGCCAACAAGGTTCTTTCACTATGCAACTGGCCAGTGCGGATCTGATAACCCAGTCGTTTGTGTTCCGGGTTCACACCGATTAATAAATCGAAAAATCGACGCACCATTTCATCCGCTATCGGCACTGAAGTTGTTATCACGTTTAATCTATTCCAATTACTTTAGATTTTGCTAAATAAAATATTATAGCGCACTCAACCCTGCAAATTACAGTTAGTGAGGCGGTACACTGCACTGTAAAAAATTGGACAGCAGCTGTTTGCCCTGCTGACTCAAAATGGCTTCCGGGTGGAATTGTACCCCATGAATGGGTAGCTCCTGATGTACCAAACCCATAATTTCATCTGGCTGCCCATCTACATTATAGGTCCATGCAGTCTGCTGCAGCACATTTGGCAACGATTCACGTTGAACCACTAAAGAGTGATAACGGGTAACGTCTAATGGGTTTTCCAACCCAACAAAAACAGAACTATTATTATGCTGCACCAGGCTATTTTTACCGTGCATAACCTGTCTTGCACGTTCTACCTTAGCACCAAATACCTGGGCAATAGCCTGGTGGCCAAGACAAACCCCCAGAATAGGTAATTTACCAGCAAAATACTCAATTGCCTGTAACGATATACCTGCATCATCTGGCGTTTTCGGACCAGGCGAAATAACCAAATACTCCGGTGCCAAAGCGCGAATTTGCACCACACTTATATCATCGTTTCGCCTAACCATAACCTGCTGGCCTAAAGCGGCAAAATACTGCATCAGGTTGTACGTAAAAGAGTCGTAATTATCTATCAGCAATAACATCTGAATTTATCAACTCATCTATTCAAGGCGCAACAAAACCTACCGCATTATTAACCTTTGCTAATGTCTTGGCCGCACGCTGACGCGCATTATCGGCTCCAGCACGCATTACCTTAGTTAACGTAGCCTGATCTGCCCGCAGCTCGGTAAACGATTTCTGTACCGGCTCCAGCAAGCTAATTACTGCATCGGCGACATCTCCCTTTAAATGACCATACATCTTGCCTTCGTATTCCGCTTCCAGCGCGTTTATGGTTTTACCCGTTACACCGCTTAAAATACTTAGCAGGTTGGCAACACCGGGTTTAGTGTCGATATCAAAACGCACGCGTGGCGGATCTTCGGAGTCAGTCATGGCTTTTTTAAACTTCTTACTGATCATTTTCGGATCTTCCAGCAAGCCTACAAAGTTCCAGGGATTCTCGTCTGATTTAGACATTTTCTTAGTGGGGTCCTGCAGGCTCATTACACGTGCAGCCACAGGAGGGATATAAGGTTCTGGTACGGTAAAGATATCACCGTGTACAGCATTAAATCGCATTGCAACATCACGTGCCAGTTCAAGATGTTGTTTTTGATCATGTCCCACTGGGATTTGATTGGCCTGATAAAGCAGTATATCTGCCGCCATTAATACCGGATAGGTAAACAAACCGGCATTAACATTATGGGTATGCCTTTCAGATTTATCTTTAAACTGTGTCATTCGGCTTAGTTCGCCAAACTGCGTGTAACAATTCAGTACCCACGCTAATTGACTATGCTCTGGCACATGAGATTGCATAAACACCGCTGAGCGATTTGGGTCAATACCGCAAGCCAGATAAAGAGCAAGACTATCCAATGACGCACTACGCAGCGCAGCAGGCTCTTGCCGGACAGTTATAGCGTGTAAGTCGACGATACAATACAAGCAATCATAATCGTCCTGCATTTTGTCCCACTGGCGAAGTGCCCCCAGATAGTTACCGATGGTAAGTTGTCCGGATGGTTGTGCACCACTTAGCACAATAGGCTTAATACTCATAGTTGTATCCACTTAAATATTGTATTGATGACGATTTGCCGGTACATAGCGACCTGAAGTGCTGCATTATAACTAAACCAATGCGCAGCAACAGTAAAAAAGCCGGTTAACCGCTTACTTTTGCCAATTGCTGGTGCATTTGCTGAATAACGTGCTTGTAATCTGGCGCATTAAATATGGCTGATCCGGCCACAAACATATCAGCACCCGCAGACGCTATTTCAGCAATGTTGTCAACATTCACCCCACCATCAATTTCCAGCCGAATTGGCAAACCGCTCTGATCAATAATGCGCCGTGCTTCAGCTAGCTTATCAAGCGTAGCCGGGATAAATTTTTGCCCGCCAAATCCAGGATTTACTGACATCAGCAAAACCACATCTACTTTATCAAGCACATAATCAAGGTAACTAAGTGGCGTTGCCGGATTAAACACCAAACCAGCCTGACAACCATGGCTTTTAATCAGTTGTAAAGTTCGGTCAATATGCCGTGATGCTTCGGGATGAAAAGTAATAATGCTAGCACCAGCATCGGCAAACTGCGGGACTAAGCTATCTACCGGTTCGACCATCAAATGCACATCTATAGGGGCAGTGATGCCGTAATTTCTTAACGCCCGACATACCATGGGGCCCATAGTCAGGTTAGGTACATAATGATTATCCATCACATCAAAATGAACAACATCCGCGCCAGCACTCAGCACCTTTGCTACGTCATCTCCCAGACGGGCAAAATCGGCTGATAATATTGACGGTGCGATTAGATAAGGTTGCATATGACTATCTCCCAGTTTGGCAAAGTGCAGACTTTACTGAATTTGCTATACAAAAGCACGGCACTAGCGTCAATAAACGTCGCACAAATATTGAGCAAAAACGCACCAATACAGCACAGCTACAAATGGAAAAACAAACTACAATACGCTATACATCTGTTATTAAAGGTATATTTATAATGGCATGTATCTTGGAATGCCATTGAAAGGGAACTATGAAAAAGGCAAATAAAATGAAAATAGCGACATCGACGACAACAATAGCGACAAGTTTGTTTTTACTCGGTCTTTCAACCAGCAGTCTGACGGTTAACGCAATAGAATTAAGTGGCGATATTACCTTTGCATCTGACTATGCGTTTAGAGGGATATCTCAAACTGAAGAAGCTCCTGCGTTACAAGGCGGCTTAACACTTACCGATACGTCAGGCTTATATGTATCCGTTTGGGGCTCGAATGTCGACTTTCTTGCAGAAGGTACGCTTGAACTAGATGTCATGCTTGGCTGGAGCGGAGATCTTAACGACGACTGGTCAACAGACGTCGGGATTATGCGTTATGGTTACCCCAATGCTGCAATAGACGGTTCTAATTTTTATGAACTCTACGGTTCACTAACCTATAAAGACCTGACTTTCGGCTTAGCATATAGTGATGATTACTACGCCAATGCCGGCAACTATTTCTACCTACACGCAGGTTATAGTTACGCTTTAACAGATAATCTAAGTGTTGATCTACATGTTGGTCAAAATGAATATGATGACAGCAGTGCAAGTTACTTGGATTGGAGTGTTGGCCTGAGCACTGAAGTGATGGGCTTATCATTAAGTCTGGCTTATGTCGACACGGACATTGATGCTTCATATCTTGCAGATAGCCGGGTTATATTTGCTGTATCAAAAAGTTTCTAATTAAACGTTTTAATATCTCCACCTAACTGGCTAGCATTGCCAGTTAGGTATACTAACCTCGCAACGATGCTACCAGAATGAACAATAAATAATCAGCTTGTATCGAAAAGCTGATTGTTTTATTATAGGAGCGTTTTAAAAGAGCAAATGGATTTAACATGAAATTTACCAAACTGTTTAAAGCAGCATTAATTTCAACTGGCATTAGTGTCGGTGCTCTTTCTGTGGCAATTCCGACGATATTTTCAAATCACCATTGCCAGTCTTTACAAGCTACCACGGCTGTTGAAGAGTGTATCAACGTAGTTCAACAAAACTGGTACAGCTGGTTTCAAGGTAAAAGTCGCTCTACCCAATTTCACTATGTTGACTTGCTGGAATTGTTAAGTCGTATCTCTCCTACTCAAAAACCATAATGTCAGCAAAACAGCCTGGTTTTAAACAGATCATTAAAGCCGTATTTGGTGCCATGATAGGTGTGCAATCAGAGCAACAACGGCAACAAGACTTTTCTGCGAGTAGTCCGTTACCTTATATTCTTGTGGGTGTAATGTTTGCCATCATCTTTGTTGTGGTTCTTATACTTATAGTATCTTGGGTATTGGCATAGCCTGATAAACAGCAAATAGTTCAGCCACTTTACCCCGACTTGAGCCTTTTTGGCTTATAGAACGCCCTACCTGCAAACTATGTATTACTGCTTGCTGATAAATTTTTCTACTCCAGGTAGTGTCGTGGTTACTAATAACAACAGAAATACCGCGTTGTTGCGCCTGTTCAGCTAAATTAGCAAGTTGAGCCTGATCATCCAGATTAAAACCTTGGCTGGCATAACTGGTAAAGCTGGCCGTTTTACTTAGGGGGACATAAGGTGGATCACAGTAGATCACATTGCCACGTTCAGCTTGCTGTATAACTTGCTGATAGCCCAAACAACTAAATTCGGCTTTTTGAGCTTTCTCAGCAAAAAATATTAATTCCGCCTCGGGAAAATAAGGTTTCTTGTAGCTACCAAATGGGACGTTGAACTTTCCAGACAGGTTATAACGACAAAGACCGTTATAACCATGCCTATTCAGATAAAGAAATAGCAGTGCACGCTCGTAATTATCTGAACTTTGGTTAAACTGTTGGCGAAACTGCAAATACGTTTCACGCTGGTTAGTTAACGGACTGAACAAGGTTCTGGCATCTGAGATAAAACGCTGATGCTCGGTCTTGAGCAATTGATACAACCCAATCAAATCAGCATTAATGTCATTTAACTGATAACGATCGTAATCAGTGTTAAGAAAGACCGAACCGGCGCCAACAAACGGTTCTATTAATACCTCGCTTGCTGCCAGATGCTTTGACAATGGTTGGATAAGATTATATTTACCACCTGCCCACTTTAGAAATGCGCGGGTCTTTTTCCTTTCAACCATTAATGCAATTCGCTGTTCTGCTGACTGAATTGTCGGGCTCTTATCTCGGCTTGAACTGCTTGTAGCGCTTTAACAAATGGACCACTTGCTTGCAATGCTGCAGGCAGTTTTGTCATCGCCATTTTTGCATCCTGTGCATTGTCAAAAGGTGCAACCAACACAATAATCTGCATAACACCCTGCCAATTACGTTGATAGGCTAATGTAGTTAATTCCGGGTAAGAGCGCTTAAAAAGTTGTAGTGCGTTGTCACTGGACAGCACGGCTAACTGGATGGAGATATGCTGCTTATTAAAACCAAGTAAGTCGACTTCGTCATAAACATAACTTACATTTGCTGCCGAAGCGTCATCAGCTTCTGGCACAACGACCAGGCCTGAAGTGACATCTGATTCTGATGATATATCAAGTGAGGCACCTGATTGCTCAGCCGGTTCTGGTTTAACTAATTCTTGCACGGTCATGCCCTGATTTAGTGCTGATACTTCAGCAGCATCAGCTTCGACTTCGGCATTTTCAATTGTGGCAGTTCCTTCTTGCTCGACAATAGTGGCTGGCATGTCGGTTTCAACATCAGCAAAAGCCTCTTTATCATCAATAAGCTTGTCATCTATCTGCACAGGAGCTGGGGGAATAACAACCTTAGTCTTATTAACTGGCGGACTAATCTCTGGTTCTGGCCAGAAATACACAACCAGTGTACTAAACAGTATCAATGCTGCAATAAAATACAACATCACCGACTTTGTTAAAAAAGTATTGCCAACCGAACCTCGCTGCAATTCACTTTGGGGTGGCGGCAAAAGCAAAAAATGCATATTACCGTTCGCGATGGCCACTCTTTGTGCTAATTCAATACTATTGAGTGACTCGTGTTGCAATAATTGCGCAGCATCGCTTGATGTTATTCGATTTAATGTAAGGCTGAAACCAGTATTAGCGTGGTTTGGCGTGGTGAAAAAAAACGCAATGCAAGGTATCGATTTCAGTTGCTGTTGCACGTCTATGGAAAGATACTCTGCATCATCAACAACTAACAATAAAGGCAACTGACTATCTGCAGCCATAACTTGTTCCGTTAAAGAAACATCAGGTAGTGCAGCTGCGGCAAACCATTGTTGCATTAATCTGGCTGGTACGTCTTTCTCGCTGGTTTCCCTGTTAAGTAAAGCAATATTAAATTGTTCCGAGAATAACTCAGCAATCGCCATAACAGTGGTAGATTTACCACTACCTTGGCTACCAACGACGAAAATCTGTGAGTTCTGGTTAAAAGCTAACTGAAACAATAAGCGCTCCAACCATTCTCGCTGAGACGAGAGAAGATGTGTCAACTCCGGTACCCGGCGTTGCAGCGCGTTTGTATCCATCAGGCAAAGACCTTAGTCAATTCAGCCTCAGAGATGTCATCAATCACCGACGTTTGACCAAATGCAGTAGGTAAGACAAACCTCATCTTGCCATTTTTTACTTTTTTATCTGTTTTCATGTATGGAAGAAAATCTGCAATACGCATACTATTTGGCGGGGTTATCGGTAAATTAAAAGACTGCAGTAGGTCACATATCTCTTCAACTTGTTCCACTTCCAGCCAACCTCTTGATTGCGCAAGTTGAGCAGCCATAACCATGCCAACAGCTACAGCTTCTCCATGTAACCAATTGCCATAACCCAGCCATGCTTCGATCGCGTGACCAAAGGTATGACCAAGATTAAGCAATGCCCTATCGCCTTGCTCTGTTTCGTCGCGACTGACTATATCGGCTTTCATTGAGCAACAATGACCAATAAGCTGTGCCAATACTTTTGGTTCTTGAGACACAATCGCATCACGATACCTTGCTAACCAACGAAAAAAAGCAGCATCACTTATCAAGGCATACTTAATAACCTCTGCCATACCTGCAGAAAATTCACGAGGTGGCAGAGTACTTAGTACACTGGTGTTAATCAAAACCTGAGTAGGTTGCTTAAACGCTCCAATCATGTTTTTACCCAACGGATGATTTACTGCTGTTTTGCCACCTACAGATGAATCAACCTGTGACAATAACGTTGTCGGAATTTGCAAAAAATCGACACCTCGTTGGTAGCAAGCAGCAACAAAGCCAGTTAAATCCCCAATTACACCACCGCCTAAGGCTACCAGTAATGCATCACGGGAAATTCTCTGCTGCAATAAAAAACCAAGCACTTGTTCAAACGAACTTAGGGTTTTGTATTCTTCACCATCAGGTAATAAAAAATGTGTTACGGAAGTAGAAGAAAAAAGATTGGTCACGGCATCTAGATACAATGGTGCCACGGTGGAATTTGAAATAATGACAACCTGACTGCGATTAGCCAAAACCGAAGCAAGCCCGGCAAAGTTGTCATCAATAGAGATACTGTAGCTGCGCTCGCCAAGTTGGACTTCAACTTTTTGCATTTGCAGCTCCCTTAAACGTTAAATCAGAAACCTAATTGGTCAATAATTTGGCTGGCAACAGCGCGTGCGCTTTGTTCATCTGTCCGCACTGTAAAATCAGCAATCTCGGTATACAAAGGGTTCCGCTCAGCAGCTAGTCTTTCCAGCACCTCTTTAGGTGCTTCTTCCGTTTGCAACAACGGACGACGTTTGTCACGTTGAGTACGTGCTACTTGCTTTTCAATCGGCGTTTCAAGATACACCACAATGCCCCGGGCGGATAACCGATTGCGGGTTTCTTTGCTTAATACCGAGCCGCCACCTGTGGCCAGCACGATACCCTGTAGCTCTGTCAGATCCTGGATGACATTTTCTTCCCGAACGCGAAAGCCTTCTTCACCTTCAAGATCAAATACCCAGGCAATGTCTGCACCTGTACGGCGCTCGATTTCCTGATCTGAATCGTAGAATTCTAAATGAAGCATGTCTGCTAGGTGTCTTCCAATAGTGCTTTTACCAGCACCCATTGGGCCTACAAGGAAGATATTACGTTTTTCTGCCATAAGTCGTATTACTAATCAGCTAACTCAGTGAAAAGTTGAATTCAAGGACCAAAAGGCTCCCACGAAAATTTGAAGCGCTGAATTATGTCAGGAATAGCCTTTTGTTGGCAAGCTAATTCTGAAACAGTCCACTACTACGCATATTAGCGTAGTAGTGGAAATGGGGATTAAAGACCGTCTGAAATGATTTTTGGCGTAACGAAAATCAGCAATTCGTTTTTCTCATTCACTTCACGTGTGTTTCTAAACAAAGCGCCAACATAAGGAATATCACCAAAAAGAGGAACTTTGTTTACCGTAGAAAGAATTTGTTGTTGATAAATACCACCCAACACAATGGTTTCACCATTATCAACCAGCACCTGAGTTTTAATCTGTTGTGTATCGATTGCCGTCGCTGGACCAGTAGGCGTTTGTACTGTTTCGCCTCTGGTATTTTGTGTAATGACTAAGTCCAGAATAATTTTGTTATCTGGCGTAATCTGCGGCGTTACAGTCAAGCTCAATACTGCCTTCTTAAATTCAACAGTTGTAGCACCACTGGATGCTGCCTGAACATAAGGAATCTCAACACCCTGCTCTATACTAGCTTCTTTTTGATTAGCCGTAGTAATGCGTGGGCTTGCGATAATCTCGCCTTTATTTTCTTGCTCCAGCGCTGACAACTCTAAATCAAGTAAGGTACCATCAGCTAAGCGTGCGATGTGAAAGGCGATACTACCAGCAGCATTTGATGCAGGCAAATTCACATTCCATCTATCGTCTAACGAAGGAATACTGCCATTTGCAATGTTATTTGCTCCTGTCGAATTCCCCGAAGTTCCTTGATTAGAACTGCCACTTTGCTGGTCGCTAAAGCCCCAACGAATACCTAATTCATCAGTAACATTATCACGTACGGTAACCATTCTTGATTCTATCAATACCTGACGTACAGGAATATCAAGACGCTCAATCAACTTACGAACGTTTTCAATATTAACCGCAGTGTCTTTGATTAGAATGGTGTTAGTACGTTCATCTACGTTTGCAGAACCACGAGAAGACAATAACGTAGCCTCTTTATTACTCAGCAGTTTTGTAATATCAGCAGCTTTTGCATAATTAACCGTTAGGAAATCAGAATATAGTGGCTCTAAATCGGCAACTGTTTGCTTTGCTTCCAATTCACGCGCTTCTCTAGCAGCCAGCTCATCTGTAGGTGCCACCATCAAGATGTTACCTTCCATGCGCTTATCCAAGCCTTTAACACGCAGGACTATATCCAATGCCTGATCCCAAGGCGTTCCATCCAAGCGCAATGTGATATTGCCAGTAACAGAATCACTAGTGACTAAGTTAAAACCATTATAGTCGGCAATTATTTGCAACACGGTACGTACCGAAATATCCTGGAAGTTTAACGATATTGCGCGGCCTTTATATTCTTTACCGCCGCCCAATATGCTTCTATTAGTAGTATCACGCTCAACATTTAACGTGAAAATGTTATCTATTTGCTGATAGGTAAAAGTAAATTCAGCAGTCGTATCGATTACCAGTCGAGCAGATGCGCCTTCTTTAAAAGTTTCTATACCTTTAACAATGGTGCCAAAATCTACTACATCAAGTTGATATAGTAATTCGTCAAGGATGTCAGTGTTGTGAAACTCGACTTCGAGTTTGCCTAACCGTTCACTAACATCAACTGCAGCTGTGTTGTCACGTAAAAACACTAACACACGGCCCTCACCTTTATCACCACGGCGGAAATCAATTGCATTGACGCGGTTGATGTACGTCGGTTTAACGTCGGCAGCCTGTCCTACAGCATCTGACGTTGGATTATCAGAGATATGCATGTAAAACACGTTACCACGTACCCGGGTACGATATATCTTCAAATAATCCAGATAGATAATAGTCTTAAAACCGTCGCCTTCAAATTCTGAAGTAACACGCTTTACACCGGCTTTATCGATCAATACTTCATTTAATCTTTCTTCGTAATCTGAGTCATTGAAAAATAACTCAATACGCGCAGGATCGTTAAATACTTGAATACTGGGGTCAGCATAAAGTTCTTCATCGAAAATAAATTCGATTTCAGTTTCGCCAGTTAGTAAAGGATTATATTTTACGTCATACAGCAACGGCACAGCCGAAGCAGGCAATGACAGTAACATAAAGGCTGCAAAGCACATTAAAGTGCGCTGGATTGTGCCAGACATTGTTTTGATTATTTTATCCATGATTTACTCGCATACCTATCAATTACTTGCTACTGATGACGCATCCGCCATCTGCAACATGGTCGTCCGTTCTTTCCAGCAACCGGCGCCATCTGGGATCAATTCAAGCAACTCTATATGAGTCGGTTCCACGTTAATTACTCTGCCATGGAATAAACCTACATAGTTGCTCAACGTGACTTTATGTAATGTTTTATCAGAAGCTTCAATCAGCGCCCAAATTTTACTAACTTCACCCAAAGTACCACGCATTTTTAAGTTATCCACTGCATATTTCTCAAGTGGCTCTTTTCTGCGTCTCGGATCTGGATGTAAACAATCCTGTACCTGTAAGAACTTATCTTGTATCGCTTCAGGTTTAGGGGCCGAAAATGGACTCCTAGCTTCCTGAGACCGATAAGCAACATGTTCAAACTCCTGCAACTCAGGAATAGGCTCTACTCTGGCTTTAGTATTTGCTTTAACATCTGCGACATAATTTTGTACTTCACTCATGTCATTAAAACAGCCATTAAGCAAAACCGCCATGGCAAGCACAGTTAAACGTTTTTTCATTGCTGAACCTCCTTGTAACGGTAGGTCTTAGCCACAACGTTAAAACGTAAGCGCTCATCTTTTTCTGTTTGAATAGCAAAGTCGTGCAAACTCACTATCCTCGGTAACTTGGCAACTTCACTGACAAAATTACCAAACTGATGGTAGTCACCTACCACTTCAATTTTTATCGGTAACTCAGTGTAAAAATCTTTTTCAATTTCAGGTTCCCAGTTGATCCGGATAAATGTTAATCCACTGGTAGTGCCAACATAGGTAATGTCATCAAGCAAACCTGGCGTTTCGTGTGTTGTGGGCAGCTGTTTCAATAAAAATGAAAACGTTTGCTCCATTTCAACCATTTGCTGCTTGTACAATTCCAAATTTACCGCAGTTCCATTCTTGGTACGGAAAGTTTGACGCAGCTCGGTTTCTTTTTTCTCTGCCGCAGCCAGTTCGTCAATCTTGCTGTCTACTAACAAAAAATAACTTAAAATTGATACAAGAACAGCTAATATAACGGCAAATACTAGTTTTGCTGCTACCGGCCACGATCCCATATTCTCAATATCGAGATCATTAATATCAATTTCGGATAAATTAACATTTAGGCTCATCGTGCACCTCCGCTCGCTGGTTTCGCAGGCGTTGTTGGGGTATCTGCGCCTTGTATTGCCTCATATCCTTTAACGGTTAGGTGCATTTTAAAGTTGCTCAATAAACTTACAGAGTCTTTACCTGCTTCAATAAATTCTAGATAAGGTTCAGATAACAGTTCTGACTCCTCGGCTTCGCGCAACAAATTAGAAAGACGATTATTTGATTCACTTTTGCCAACTAACAGCAATGAAGTGCCTTTTTTCTCCAACTCAGTCAGGTAAACACCTGCAGGTACTGAGCTAGCAATCTCATCCATAATCTGGGTACCGAGGTTTCTACTCCCCTGCAATTGTGTAATCAGCGACATGCGTTGTTGCAAATTTTTCTTTGTTTCTTTTAGGGTATCAATATCTTTAATCCGCTGATCTAATACCGCTATTTCATTTATCAAATACTGATTACGTTGCAATTGTCCTTCGATTCTTGTGTCGTAAACCACGTTAATCAGAAACACCAATAGAAAACTACATATCGCTGTTGCAGTTAGGATAGTTAAGTATTGCTTTTGCCGTTCTTTACGCGCTGCATCACGCCACGGCAACAGGTTTATATATGCCATGACGAAAAGCTCCTTAATGCTAATCCACTTGCAACCATGAGTTGAGAAGCATGACGATTAAGTTGCTCACGGTCTACGGATGTCGCAACTTCCATGGTCTTAAATGGATTCGCTACCACCGTATGAATACCTAACTCATCGATAAGTAGTCTGTCTATACCTTCAATTAGTGCGGTACCACCGGATATCACGAGATAATCAACGGCATCTTTACCGCTACTGGTCAGATACATTTGAATACCACGTCTTACCTGTTGCAGTAGCATCGTTTGAAACGGCGCTAAAACTTCAAAAGTATAGTTAGGTGGTAAATCACCAGACACTTTAGCTTGCTCAGCCTCTTCGTAGCTTTTGTTATAATAAGACAAAATACTGCGGGTATATTGCTCGCCACCAAACATCTGGTCACGGGTATAAAGTGTTTTAGTATTCTCGATAATACTGAGCAAGGTCATCGTTGCGCCAATATCAACCATTGCCACAACTTTGTTCGCCGCGTCATCAGGTAATTGTTTTAGACACAATTCAGCTGCGCGACTTAACGCATAGCTCTCAATGTCAACAACTTTGGCAGCAAAGCCTCCGTTATCTAACGCAGCAACACGAGCTTCAATACTCTCAGTACGAGCAGCACTTAAAAGCACGTTTACCTTGGAAGGATCAGCATCGTTTACATCGAGCTTCTCGAAATCCAAACTAACTTCATTGAGTGGGTAGGGGATCAGTGTGTCTGCTTCAACTTCAATCTGACTTTCAAGTTCAGCATCAGTTAAGGACACATCCATAAAGATCACTTTACTGATCACGGTTGATCCAGAAACCGCAGTTGCGGCAAATTTGACGGTGCGTGGGATCTTTTTGCGGATTTTGCTCAACACATTACCAACGGCTTCGATATCCTGAATCTCACGATCGGACATCGCTCCTTTAACCATAGGTTCAACGGCAAATGCTTCGACTTTGCATACACCGTTATGTTGACTGAGTAACACAGCCTTTACGGAGTGTGCACCGACATCAATCCCCACCATCATCGGTGTTTGTTTACTGAACAGGCGATTTATCATAGCTTCCTGCGGCCAATTTATAGTTATGATTATTGTCTCATAGATAGCTTAGTCGCTAATTTTTGGCAAGAAAAAGCGTTTAAACTAATGCTAATAAATATATACTAGCAGCGTTGTAAAGGAATTGGGAGTAAAAATTGGGGTTATTCAGTGTCTTGGGTTAAAAAAGTTTTAATTCTCAGTTTGGGCATGCTGATACTCGGCTTATTAACGATCGCCGGGATCTATTTGTACCTTAAAAACGATCTTCCTGACGTAACTACTCTACAGGACGTCAGGTTGCAGACTCCAATGCAAGTATACACTGCTGATGGTGAGCTTATTTCTCAATTTGGTGAAAAACGTCGGATCCCACTTAAACTGCAAGAAATGCCTCCTTTATTAGTTCAGGCTTTCTTAGCCGTTGAAGATACAAGATTTTACGAGCATCCCGGAATAGATATCATCGGTATTTTTCGTGCAATGACAGTCGTCGCTTCTTCAGGCGATTTTAGTCAGGGTGCGAGTACCATTACGCAACAAGTAGCTCGCAACTTTTTTCTAAGCCGCGAAAAAAAGGTTATCCGCAAGGTTAAAGAAATCTTTCTGGCATTTCACATCGAACAGCTGTTATCAAAAGATCAAATTTTAGAATTATATCTGAATAAAATTGAACTTGGGCAACGTTCATTCGGTGTTGGTGCAGCGGCGCAGGTTTATTTTGGTAAAACCGTCCATGAACTCACCCTTGATGAAATTGCTATTATTGCGGGATTACCCAAAGCCCCCTCCACACTAAACCCAGTGCGATCTGCAACAAACGCCCGCGCCAGACGTAATGTAGTGCTAGGACGCATGCTTGATATTGGTGTTATAGACCAGGCTGCGTACGACCAGGCATTAGCAGCCCCCATTACAAGTCGTCTGCATGGAGCACAAATTACTGCATCTGCGCCCTATATCGCAGAGATGGTGCGTCAAGAAATGATTTCCCGTTATGGCGAAGACACTGCCTATTCAGCGGGTTTACAAGTTTTTACAACTATAAACAGCAAACAACAAGCTGCGGCAAAACATGCGCTGCAGCAAAACTTGTATGATTACGACGAACGCCATGGCTATCGAGGGCCTGTAGCACAACTATGGGCGTCAGAGTTAATTGAAACCCAAGATGCTGAGGCGGTTTTTAACCAGATTGAGCCGTTGTCACGTGAAGAAGTACTCACATACTTAGACAACCAGAGCAGCCTTGAGCAGTTACAACCGGCCGTTGTCATTGAGGTTGGTGCACAAACTGCAAAAGTGCTCATGTCAGGTGGGCAGGAAGTCACACTGGATTGGGATGGCTTAAAATGGGCCAGACGCTACATTAGTGACGAACGCCAAGCCATCGCACCCAAAACTGCCAACGCTATTTTGGCGCCGGGAATGCATATTTTTGTAAGGCAACAAGATGCAGCTTGGCGCTTGGCGCAAGTGCCGCAAGCTGCTAGCGCCATAGTTGCAATAGACCCTCATGATGGTGCGATACGTTCGCTTGTTGGAGGCTACAGCTTTACCCAAAGTCAATTTAATCGGGTCACTCAGGCTAAGCGCCAGGTTGGTTCTAATATCAAACCTTTTGTCTACTCCGCTGCATTGGAGCATGGGTACACATTAGCATCGATAATCAACGACGCACCTATACATCAATGGGACGACAACGCGGGTATCGCCTGGCGCCCTAAAAATTCGCCAGCGGTATATGATGGACCAATCCGTATTCGCGAGGCCTTAGCAAAATCGAAAAACGTGGTATCGATCCGCTTATTACGTGGTGTTGGTATTGATAACACTATTAACCATTTACGCCGTTTTGGTTTTGCCCCCTCTGATTTACCTCGTAACGAGACACTTGCACTGGGTTCAGCTTCTCTTACACCACTTGAACTTGTTACAGGTTACGCCGTGTTTGCTAATGGCGGCTATTTAGTATCACCTTATGTTGTAGAACGAGTTATAAGCGACGAAGGCGAGATACTGTTTCAACATAATCCGGCACTGGCGTGCCAAACTTGTGCAGACGACAGCAACAGTCCGGATACTGGAGCGGAAGAACTTACCGAGCAAGCACTGGATGCTGAAATACAGCTTGACCAGTTGTTTAACAGTCTGGCGCAGACTAATGAAAATAGCACTGAAGCCGATGTCAGCATTGGACCAGAAATTAAGCTTGCAGAACACGTTATTTCTGACCAGAACAGTTTTTTAATTGCTGATGCGCTAAGAAGTAGTGTTTGGGGCGGAGGTAGCTGGAATCATGGCACAGGCTGGAATGGCACGGCATGGCGTTTGCAGACTTTAAAACGCCGTGATATTTCAGCAAAAACAGGCACAACAAACGACTCAAAAGACACCTGGTTTTCCGGTTTTACGCCAGATCTGGCAGTGACGGTTTGGGTTGGGTTTGATGATGCTAACCGCAGTTTAGGCCGTGCACAGTGGCACGCTAATATGGGTCAACAACAAAGCGCAGGTGCCGAGTCTGGTGCCAGAACAGCATTACCAGGTTGGTTAAATTATATGCAAACTGCATTACAAAGCTTGCCCGCGCAGCAGCCATCTTCTCCTGTTGGTCTTGCATCGGTACGAATTGATTTGCAAACCGGACTGCTTAGCCGCAGAACTGACCATACCAGTGCCTTTGAGTTTTTCAAGCCGGGTACAGAACCCAGTCAGTATGCCGGTGGCGATATCCAGCAAATCAGTTTCGATAAATTAAGAGATAAAACGCCAGAGAAAGAAACAGAAGAGGAAATAGAGTTATTTTGACAAGTAGCCCGCATTGCGGGCCACTTTTACTGGTTACTTAACCAGGCATTTTACACTGCTTCAAACCACACTTTTGCCTGCGCCAATGCCGCTAACACTTGTTGCGGTGCCGTACCGCCAAGCGCAGCACGTTTTTGCAACCCCGCCTCAAGCTGTAACGCTGGATAAACGTCATTGCTTATCAGTTGACTGAATTGTTGCATCTCAGCCAAAGGCAAGGCTTCTAACGCCAGTTGCTGTTTAGCCGCATGCACGACCAATTCACCGACAACTTCATGCGCATCACGAAATGGCATCCCTTTACTAACCAGATAATCTGCCAAATCAGTCGCATTGCTATAACCCAGTTCTGCCGCCTGACGGCATTGTGCTTTGTTCACACTGAGATGCGGTAGCACGGTTGCTAACACTAACAAAGACTGTTGCCAGGTTGACATCAGGTCAAAGAAGCCCTGTTTATCTTCCTGCATATCTTTGTTGTACGCTAAGGGTAAGCCTTTAAGTACATGCAAAATAGCCACCAAATGCCCCAACACCCGGCCTGTTTTGCCTCGCAGCAATTCAAATACATCTGGATTCTTTTTCTGTGGCATCAACGACGAGCCAGAGCTTATTGCATCACCTAGTTTGAAAAAGCCCGCCTCGCCTGAACAGAAAAAAATAACGTCCTCGGATAAACGCGACAAATGTGTCAT
Organism: Rheinheimera baltica; assembly: GCF_030731985.1. NCBI lineage: Bacteria > Pseudomonadati > Pseudomonadota > Gammaproteobacteria > Chromatiales > Chromatiaceae > Rheinheimera > Rheinheimera baltica. The sequence goes on along the minus strand of NZ_JAPJDY010000010.1, from coordinate 51,472 downwards.
GCAAATACTTGCAGCAGCTGATAACTCCACAACATAATCGCGGTCTGATACAGCATCCAGACTATTAAGCGCTGCACTGGCAAACCCCAAGCGCTGCGCTAACTGTTGCCGATCAATCGCCACGCCAGTGCCAGCTAGTGCACCGCATCCCAGCGGACACACATCCAGCCGTGTTGTTGCGTCATCCAGCCGGCTAAGATCTCGTTTAAACATTTCGATATAGGCCAAAGCCCAGTGTGCTACCAGCACAGGTTGCGCCCGCTGCAAATGAGTAAAACCAGGCATGACGGCAGTACCCGCTTGTTCGGCAAAGTTAATTAGCGCCGCGATGGTACCAAGTAACGATTGCCGCACACCCTGCGCATTTAACTTACTCCACAGCCGTAAATCGGTCGCAACCAAATCATTTCGGCTACGCCCGGTATGCAGCTTTTTCGCTACGGCACCCAATGTGGTCGTTAGTTGTGCTTCAACCCAGCTGTGAATATCTTCTTCCCGCGTTTGTAACGGCAATTTAGGGTCAGCGTCTATCGCAACTGATAAATCGGCTAGCGCAGTGTCTAACTGTGCAGCTTCATCATTGCTGATGATATTCGCTTGCGCCAATTGTTGAGCCCAGGCACGTGATGCCTGAATATCTTGTTGCGCTAACAGATAGTCAAAACTTAGCGAGTCGTTAAAATCACGAAACTCGCTTAACGTTGCTTCCTGAAAGCGTCCGCCCCACATCGCCATAATAATTACCCTTTTTGTTGCTGGTGTAATGCCCGGATACGGCTAGCAAGGCTGTATAAACGAATAAAACCAGCGGCATCTTTTTGATCGTAGACTTCATCACCTTCAAATGTGGCAAAGGCTTCTGAGTACAAAGAGTTTGGCGAACGACGCTTCGCAACCGTAACATTGCCTTTGTAGAGTTTAATGACGACATCACCGGTTAATTGTTCTGCCAAAGACGTGCCAGCAGCAAGTAAGGCATCTTTAAGCGGCGTAAACCAACGGCCATCGTAAACTAACTGCGCAAACTCAAGCCCTACTTCCTCGCGGTACTTGAGAGAGCTACGGTCATAAACCAATGCCTCTAAGCCTTTTAATGCAGCCATTAAAATAGTACCGCCCGGTGTTTCGTAGCAACCTCTTGATTTCATACCCACTAAACGGTTTTCAACAATATCAATGCGTCCAATACCATGCTCAGAGCCAATTTCGTTTAACAATTCAATTGCTGCCACAGGTTCGACAGCCTGACCGTTTATCATAGTCAGCTCACCTTTTGCAAAACTCAGCTCAATATAGGCAGCTTTATCTGGGGCTTGCTCTGGTGATTTTGTCCACATCCAGACCTGCTCAGAAGGTTCACACCAGGGGTTTTCCAGCTCTCCACCTTCATGTGAAATATGCCAAAGGTTGGCATCACGGCTGTAAATTTTAGTCGCAGATGCCGTTGTCGGTACTTTTTTCTCTGCCAGATAATCCAGCAACGACTGGCGTGAATTAAACTGCCACTCACGCCATGGTGCTATAACCGTTAGCTGCGGGGCTAACGCTGCAAAGGCACCTTCAAACCGCACCTGATCATTACCTTTGCCGGTACAACCATGACACAATGCATCAGCACCAAGCTCCAACGCCAGGTTAACCTGAGCACGGGCAATAACCGGCCGCGCCATAGAGGTACCAAGTAAATACTGGCCTTCATATACCGCACCCGTTTTAAGGGTGGGGAAAATAACTTCTTTAACAAACTCTTCGCGCAGGTCGACAATGTGACAAGAACTGGCGCCAGAATTAATCGCTTTTTGCTCTACACCCGCTAACTCTTCATCGCCCTGACCAACATTGGCCACAAAGGCAATAACTTCACAGTTATAATTATCTTTTAACCAAGGCACAATTGCCGAAGTGTCCAGACCGCCGGAATAAGCTAATACGACTTTTTTAATACTCATAGTGTCCTCACGCAAATAAACTGATTAATACGGCATTCTGGGCATGCATGCGGTTTTCCGCTTGCTGCAATATCAGCGAGGCATCGCTGTCTAATACATCACTGGTTACTTCATGTTCTCGATGCGCGGGTAAACAGTGCATAAAATATTTTACTGCTAAATTTTCCATCACGTTCGCATTGATTTGATAAGGACGGAATGTACGTTCAATCACTGAGGGATCTGCTTTATCACCCATGGATAACCAGGTATCAGTATAGAGCGCATCAGCCCCTTCTGCGGCAGATAACGAGCTACTTAATACCAACTTTGCACCAGTTGCTGCTGAAATATTCTGAGCTTGCTCTAGCACCTGCGTTGAAGGCTCAAACCCTTTTGGTGTTACCACAGTCATCTTCATGCCTGACAATGCCGCACCAATCATTAAAGAATGACAAACATTATTTCCATCACCAACGTAGGCTAAATGCACCTTTGACAAATTGCCAAAGCGTTCTTTTAGCGCTAACAAATCGGCAAGTGCCTGACACGGGTGATACCAGTCACTTAACGCGTTAATCACCGGTTTTTGACTGGCCTTAACAAGCTGCTCTAAAGTTGCCTGAGAAAATACTCTGGCTACAATGGCATCTGTCCAGCAAGCTAAATTGGCGCCAAAATCCGCCACCGTTTCACGCTTACCCATTGCACCATTTTGCTGATCCAAATACACGCTATGACCGCCAAGCTTATAGATACCAACATCAAAGCTAACCCGGGTGCGAAGCGACGGTTTTTCAAATATCAACGCAATACTTTTCCCGGCCAACGCTTGGCTATACTGGTGTGGTTGTTGCTTTACACTTAGTGCTAAATTAAGCAAATCATTAAGTTCAGCCGGATTTAATTCAGCCAGGCTCAATAGTTGTTTAAGTTTACTCATTTAGATAGACCTGCCGCCATTGCGGCATCCTTGTTCAAGGGACTAACAGACGATGCGCGTACCTACTGCTTGCTGTCGCATCAAATTTAATAAATCTTCCGGGTGTTGCCAACCTGCAACGGTGATACTTCGTCGCAGTGCCTGCGCGGTATCTAGCGCGGCATCGAGCTTTACTTTCATGCCAGCTTTAATCACACCTTGCTCTACCAGTTGCTGTGCTTGTGCACTGTTGAGCTCAGCAATTAATTTGCCTTCGCCGTCCAAAATACCGGGGACATCAGTCAGCAATACCAACTGGCCTTGCACCAGCTGACAAATAGCAGCCGCAGCCAAATCCGCATTGACATTGAGTAACTGAGCTTGCTCACCATGGCCAATAGAACAAAATACAGGTGTAAAACCGCCTGATAGCAAACTTTGCAGTAAAGCGGCATCTTTGGGTTTCGCTACGCCAACTGAACCCAAAGCCGTGTTTAACTCAAAACGACAACTGTTTCCGGCCGATAATGTTAAGCCAACAGGGTTTAAGCCTTGCAAAGATGCCCGGCCAACCATATGTGCATTAACGGCACCCGCTAACGCACCCGCAATTACCGGCATCTGCTCGGCAGGTGAAATACGTTGGCCGTCCAGTTTTTCGGTGTGAAAGCCAAACTTAGCCAACCACTGATCAACTTGATCACCGCCACCGTGCACTAGCACAAGCGGATATTGCTGCTTTAATTCAGCACACACCGCCAATAAGGCATCTAACGCTTTGTCGTCTTGTAACAGGCGTCCACCCATTTTTAATACCAAAGGCGTATTATTCATGCGCGGCGCCTCCAAACAAACCCGCTGTTTCCGGTTTGCCAAATCTTACATTTGCTGCCTGCATAGCTTGTGCGGCAGCACCTTTAAGTAGATTATCAATCGCTGACACCACAACCAGTTGATCACCATCTTGCTGCCAGTAAATATCACAAAACGGCGTACCAGCAATATCAGCCACATTGGGTGAATGAGACACTAAACGCACGAGTGGTTTATTAGCATAAGCTTGATAAAAAGCCGACTTTATTGCATCGGCAGAAGTTCCCGCTGTTAGCGTGACCACACTCGTTGCCAATATGCCGCGCTTAAAGTTACCTAAATGAGGAGTAAACACCACCTTGCGGCCTAAATTTTGTTCAATTTCGGGGCGATGACGGTGTTTAAAAAAACCATATGCATTTAAACCGACTTCGCAAAAAGACGTATTAAGCGCGGCTTTACGGCCAGCACCGGATACGCCACTAGTCGCATTGATAACAGGAATACAGTTTTCGGCCACTAAACCCACTTTAATCAGTGGCAACAACGCCAACGAACACGCCGTTGGATAGCAACCAGGTACTGAAATAAGCCGTGGTAATGGCGTAGTTTGCCACTCCATCAAAGAATATACCGCCTCTTGCAGCAAATCAGGATGTTGATGCTCATAACCGTAGTACTGTGGATAAAGCTCTGGATTTTTTAAACGAAACGCGCCGGATAAATCCACTACATCAATGCCCTGAGCTAAAAGCACAGGCGTAACGGCTTCACTGGCTTCGTGCGGCAAGGCTAAAAATGCCACATCGACTTTGCCCTGTAGCGTCTTAGCTAAAGCATCTTGCCAAGGCTGCACCAGAATATCTAACTGTTGCTGGTAGCGTGGATACAAAGCAGAAAATGGCTCCGCATTGCGCCCGGCAGATGCATAAGCGCCACAAAGTTCGAAATAGGGGTTACGCGCTAAAATGACGGCCAGCTCGGCACCGCTGTAACCGGCCGCACCCAAAACGATACTGCGTACCAAAGAAGTAGATTTGTCAGTTGATAACATTAGAAACGACTCTCGACAATAAAATAACGTATAGGTATAGCACGAAACAGCCGCTAGTGTAGAACGGCCGCCATGCACTTTCAAGAATTATTATTCTATTTTTGTGAATTTATATACAAAAAGCAAGTATATCATGGTTGGCTAAATCTACGACGCTACCCTGTTACGACCGCCTTGCTTGGCTCGATATAATGCAGAATCTGAACGTGACAGTAATTTCTCATGCTGCTCTTCATCAGCAAAACTGGCAATACCCATACTCGCAGTAATATGCAAATCTTCGGAAAATGCAGAACAGTCAATTTCCATGACCGCATGGCGAATACGCTCACAAATATCTACTGCAGCTTTGAGTGAAGTATCAGGCAGTAAAAGGGCAAACTCTTCTCCCCCCCAACGAGCGACAGTGTCAGCTTCACGACAATGACGAAGGATAACGTCCGCAACCATTTTTAGTATTTCGTCTCCAACACTGTGGCTAAACGTATCGTTAACCCGTTTAAAGTGATCAATATCCAGTAGCACTAAACATAGCGGCATCTTTGTTCGTCTTGCTCTGGCACATTCACGCCCTAACGACTCATCAAATGCTCTGCGATTTGCCAATCCGGTTAACGCATCTCTACGCGCTTGCAGTTCAAACTCTTGCGCCTGAGATTTTATTTGATCCAACAGTGTTGAGCGTTCTTTGTCTATTGCGCGCAGATAATCAGTCTGTTGTTGCAGCTCAAGCGTTTTCTCCGCAACTTGTCTTAGCAGTTCTTGCTCCCGTCGATGCAACACAGTTAAACGCCAACGTAACGTGAAACCCGCTAATAACAATGTCACAACAATAAAAGTTAACCAAAAACCAGGACGCTGCCAATAATACGGTGAGATAACAAAGCGGAAACTCGCCACATTTTCACTCCAGTCACCGCGTGGATATGCTGCCCGCACTAAAAAATCATATTCACCGGGGGGCAAATTCGTATACTCAGCCGTGGCATTATTGCCTCGTGTTACCCAGTCAGTATCAAAACCAATAAGTTGAGTACTGTACTGCATACGCTGCGGCATAATATAGCCCAACCCGGCAAACTGGAGCTCCAATCGTTCAGTACCCGCGGGCAAGTGCAGCCCTTGTTGTAGGGCGGTTGCCGCGCCATCAACATGCAGTCCCTCAATCACCACATGCGGGGTATTAATAGAAAAGCGTTTTAAATCAGCAGGTTTTACGATACTCAGCCCTTTTGATGTCGCAAATAACACACTGCCATCAGCAGCCATCGTGGCTGCCTGCATCGACCCGCCATTAGCCTGCGCACTTTGCATGCCGTCGCTTTCACCAAATAGCTCATAGTCAACCGTATCACGCGTGCCAGCAAGAAACTGCATGACTTGCGTCCGCTCTAACCGCAAGATACCTCTATTACTGCTTAGCCACAGATTGTGGTCGTTATCCACCACGGTTTGAAACACTTTATCAAACGGTAAGCCAGCTTTACGCCCTATTATTTGCGTTTGTCCGCTTTGCAAATCATATGCAACCAGTCCACGATCTGTTGTCATCCACAAAATATCGTCTTCGGGTGATGCAACAAAACCAAACGCATACTCTGCACCATCCAAGTTGGAAAAATCCAAGGCCGTCATGCTGCCTTCAGTTTGCATAATGGCAACACCACCGCCTGTACCAATAAATAATCTGCCATCGTGGTGTTGGTAAAGCGCCATAACAAAGGGAGTGGGTAAGCCTTCAGCTTTGCCGAAACTACGTATTCCATCAGGGCCGATAAAATTTAATCCCTGGCCAGTGCCTATCCAAATACCCTCTTTGTTATCGGGTAAAATGGCTCTGACCTCATTTGCCAACAGGCCCGTTGCTCTATCGTATTTATCTGTTATCACTCCGTTATGGTAGCGCAGTGCACCATCGGTATAAGTTCCCACCCATACCGCACCATCTTTGTCTTCAGCCAAACTTAATATGGATTGCCCACTACTGGCGGGCGCTAAGTTGATGGTCTCAAATCCAGTTTCACTGCCTTGGCTCAAGCCTTGGCTAGTGCCAACCCATACAGAACCGTCAGAATGCGCCAACACCGCACGAACATAATCACCCGCCAAACCACTTTCTGCGGTATAAGTGACAAAAGGAGCGTCGCGCAGGCGAAATAGCCCTCCGTTAGTCCCGACCCAAAGACTTTTCTCCCTATCCAGGTACAACGATAAGATGCGATTGTTTGGCAAGCCACCGGCCATGCTTAATGTTTCCACACCTCGCTCACTAAAGCGCAATAAACCACGGTCAGTAGAACCAATCCAAATGTGTTTGTCTTGTACCAGAATTGCAGACACTGGCAAATTAGCTAAATCTGCAGATAACAGCTGTGCTTTTCCGTGGCTAAAAATAAACAAACCACGCTCAGTACCAATAAGTACATCATTGCCGTATTGACGTAATGCAAATACGGGTACAGCGGGTAAGCCTTCAACGTTATGGATCTTCAACGGGGCTTTGTCAGGCTTTAACCAGGCTAAACCTCGTCCGGTACCAATCCACAGCCGACCCGTTTTATCTTTTAATAAACTGTGTACCACATCACTACCCAGACCTTGCTCGGTGGTAAATTGCTTGCGGCTGCCATCAGGCCGTTGCTGAAATAATCCCTGGCCTTCGCTGGCTAACCATAAAGTCGCATCATCGTCTTCAATTACCACAGCGTTTATCAGCGCACTAAAGGCTGGCCAATTGTGCCAGCCGTCGACAGTTTGCTTGCTAATACCGCCTCTGGCACCCGCGAGAACTATATTTCCCTGCGAATCCTTAGCTAAAGTTCGAATGCCGGAGTCAGGTAAACCGGTTGTTGCACCCCTGCCGAAAACTTCGAATACCCGGCCATTAAAACGAGCTGCCCCCTCCCATGTCGCCAGCCACAAATACCCATCGGCACTTTGGCTAATACTGTTTACGGTGTTGTGGGGTAAGCCATCTCTGGTAGTCCAACTTTCTTGGAAATAATGACTTAATGGTGTAGCGGAGGTGCTAGCATTACAGTTGAACAGCAGGCAGGCCAACAACACGCCAAATACCAGTTTTTTATCTGGTAACAAGCGTAACTGTTGAAACAAACAATTGCGATCCAATACTTCAAACAATGCAACGCGTCCCTGATGATTAAGCAATTGCTAAAGCAATAATACTGCTCAGATTACCCGAAATAATGCGCTGCGCCAACCCGCTCAGCTGTCAATTATCGCCCAAAAATCTGGCAATGAGCGGGCTGATAACATTGTGGGACTAAGTAGACACCTGTGGACGAACCCCGAGTAAGTGACAAATGGCATAACTCAGTTCACTGCGGTTTAGCGTATAAAAGTGAAAATGGTCGACACCTTCTCTGCTTAACACTTTCACCATCTCCATCGCGATGTTTGCCCCAACCAAATTGCGGGTTGTTGCGTCATTTTCAAGCCCGGCATAGGCTTTGTGCATCCACTGCGGTACTGCGACGTTGGTTAAACCGGCGAACTTCTGCAATTGCTGGAAGTTGGTGACCGGTAAAATACCAGGAATGATGTCAACGTCTATCCCTATCGCAGCACAACGATCGCGATAGCGCAGAAACTTTTCAATATCAAAGAAAAACTGGGTTATGGCTCGTGATGCACCGGCATCTACTTTTCGTTTCAAATTAAGCAGATCAAACTGGGCATTGGGCGCTTCAGGGTGAACCTCAGGATAGGCTGCGACCGAAATATCGAAGTCAGCAACAGAACGCAGTATCTCTACCAAGTCCGCTGCATATAAATCGGGTTTTTCCTGACTCCCGGGTGGTAAATCGCCGCGCAGTGCAACGATATGCCGGATACCGCTTTGCCAATAATCTTTTGCAATAGCGATTAAGTCTTCTTTTGCGGCATCGACACAGGTCAAATGTGGTGCAGCAATTAACCCAGTGCGTTGTTTAATTGACTTGATGATGTCATGCGTGCGGTCACGCTCTCCTGAATTAGCGCCGTAGGTAACCGACACGAAAGACGGCGCCAATGGTGCGAGCCGCTCAATCGATTGCCATAATGTTTGCTCCATCTGAGCGGTTTTCGGTGGAAAGAACTCAAAACTGACGTTAACTTTACCCTCTACATCCTGCAGATTGCGATTAATTGCGTCTAAATATTGTGCATTTGCGAATGCCATAGTAATTCTCTTTCTGTTACGTCAGTGCTGTTGCAGCAGGCAACGATGCCTTCGCGACCAACTGCTTAATCAATACGGCCAGATCAGCGTGTAAGCCGCCTGCCGTCACCACACGACCCGCACCGGGTCCTTTCAAAACTAGCGGATTATCGCTGTACCACTTTGAACGAATTACAAATACATTGTCACAAGGTGCGATGGCAGCCAATGCGTGCGCAGTGCACACGTGTTCCAATGCCACCTTTGCCACAGCTTTACCATTGTGCAATGCCAAACTTGCCACATAGCGCAACACTTTACCGTCTTGTTTTGCTTGTCTATATTGCTGCGCCATTGCGTCATCCAATTGCGTGCGATGTGACCAAAAATCTTGCCAGCTACCCTGCTCTAACCCCTGAGGAAGTAATGGTTGTAACACAATGTCATCCAGTTCAAGCGCCAGGCCCAACTCGCGCGCCAGTACCAATAACTTGCGCTGCACGTCAGTCCCCGATAAGTCATCTCGCGGATCTGGTTCGGTCAGTCCTCCAGCTTGTGCCTGCAACACGAAATCGGAAAAGCGTGTGCTGCCATCAAACTGACATAACAACCAAGACAAGGTGCCGGAAAATATGCCGCTGATTTCAATTATCTCGTCGCCTGCGTCCAACAGCTCATGTAACGTACGTTGTACCGGTATGCCAGCACCACAGGTGGTATTACTGAGCCATTGTCGCTGATGCATTGCCAATGCCTGACGGATAAGCTGATATTCAGCGCCCGGCAACGTAACGCCCTGTTTATTCGCACTAACAATGTCGCAACCTGCAGCAATCATCGTTGGGTACAATGTGGCAAAGCTGCGGCTAGGTGTAATATCAATTAATACCTTAGCGCCGGGTAATGCATTAAGGTACGTCGTCAAGATTTTATGGTCCCAACGACTACCTTTGGCCAGAGCATCAGACCAGTTGCCGATGTCAATATTGTGTTCAAGCACGGCCTGTCGGGAATTCAGCACTGCCACCAATTCCAACTGTACAACGGTGGCTAAACGTTGTTGCTGAGCGCTTAACATCGCAAGAAATTCTGCACCGACATTTCCCGTACCAGCAACAATCACTTTAAGCACAGGCCTGGCTTGCAACAACCGATGATGCACGTCCTCTAATACGTCGGCAGCTAAAGGTTCAGCTAACAGCCAAATCACCTGTTGGGCATTTTCGTAGCGGTGCAACACTCCCTGCCATTGTAATAGCGGTTCAACAACGTTTACGCTGAAATGACTGTAGGGTTTTAGAAACGCCAAGGCATAGTAACGCTGGGTATCCCATACGGCGTTAATGTTTAATTCATCCAGGTAGGTCAATGCACGCTCTGCACACACTGTCGGCAGTAACCAACTGACGTTTTCACCCTGTTGTGGTAAAGCAACAACCGGCTGTTGTAAATCCAACGCCAGCTCAGCTGCAGTGACAGCGGCCTCCTGATGTAATGTCAACAATGTAACGTCTGACAGCTCGGTTAAAAAACCCTGCTGAGACGCATCCTGTTGCATCACACGGCAACCTGCATACTGCGGTTCATAACTACTGCGCACGACAAGGGCCGTGTTCGTGTTAGTTAACGGGGACAATGTACGCGCATGCAACACTGGATTACCCAGCTGGGCCAACTGACACGCCTGCGACCAGCTAACATGCTGATAAGGCACAGCGCGTTTAACTTTACGCGGGTCGGCACTGTAAATGGCTTTTACATCTGTCCAAATGGTTACTGTGGCGGCATTAACTAAGGCACCAAGTAATGTAGCTGAATAATCGCTGCCATTACGGCCAAGTGTAATACTATGGCCGTTATCATCACGCGCAATATAGCCAGTTACAACGTAAATAGCTGCAGCTTGAGTAAGTTCAGTCAGTAATTCAGCTGATGTAGGCCAATCAGGCTGATAGTGCTTGATTCGCAAAAATTCACGGGCATCAATAGCTAGAGCCGAAAATGCACGCTGCCTCAACACTTCACTTAAAAGCAATGCTGATAAACGTTCACCAATAGCCAATACATCATTAAATTTATGCTGCGCCAGCGCGTCAGGTATCTCTGCTACCCAGTGTTGTAACTGCGTCAACACCTGCTGCGCAGCTGCAGGCCCCAAAGTGTTACTCACTAACGCCGTAAGCTGTTGTTGTAATGCCATAACGGCGCTATTGCATGCTGCAGGCTGCTCAGCGTTGGCAATAATGTGAAGTAGCGCATCAGTGGTATCACCAGGAGCCGACACGACCACCCAGATTGGCTGTGTCTGATCTTGCTGAGTAATAATGTCTGCGACGGCAACAAAGCGTTCAGCCGTAGCCAAACTACTTCCGCCAAACTTATGAACCTGTGCCAGCTGGCGCTGTTTTTGAGTGGGTTGCAATTGCATAATACTTTACCAAAAAGCGCCCAGTGCCGGATTCAACCGAAACTGCTGCTGATGTTGTTCGTTCTTCTGCTGTGAGCGGCTGGTATTTTGCTGATCCCCCCCCTGAGCGATTGCCTGACTAACCGCGTTGAACGCCTGTTGCAGATCGGTTATTAAGTCATTGACGTTTTCTATTCCCACCGACAATCTAATCAATGTGGGTCCAATACCCGCCGTTTTCTGTGCCTCAGCATCCATGGATGCATGCGTCATTGAGCCGGGGTGACATATCAGACTTTCAATACCACCTAAGGACTGTGCCAAGGTAAAAATGTTCAGCGCCGAGAAAAACACCGGTAACAGTGCCGCATCGGCGGCTAGATCGAAACTGCACATTGCACCAAAGCCAGTTTGTTGTGCCGCCGCAATAGCATGACCCGGATGGTCAGCTAATCCGGGATAATATGTTTTTGCAACCAAAGGTTGTTTAGTAAGAAACTCGACTACCCGCGCGGTGTTGTCTTGCTGCAACCGGATCCGCGGCTCCAACGTGCGCAAGCCACGCAAAGTCATATAACTGTCAAACGGTGCGCCTGTAACCCCCAAACAATTGGCCCACCATTTTAATTCATCGCCTAATTGCTGCGTTTTACACACCAGCACACCGCCAACAATGTCACTATGCCCATTAATATATTTAGTCGTCGAGTGCACGACAATGTCAGCTCCCAATGCCAGCGGCTGTTGCAATACCGGCGATAAGAAAGTGTTATCAACCACGACTAACGCTTGCAGACTGCTTGCCAATGAACAAACCGCTCGCACATCGGTAATTTGTAATAGTGGGTTGGAAGGTGTTTCCAACCAAATCATTTTTGGCTTAACAGCACTGATCTGAGATTGCCAGCCCACTTGTTGAAAATTCACCACCAATAACTTAAACGCTTTTTTACGCTGCGCTAAATTGGTAAACAGCCGGTAACTGCCGCCGTAGCAATCATGAGGGATAACTAAGGTATCGTCCGGCGTTAATAACTGTAACGCCAGTAAACACGCTGACATCCCCGTACTGGTAACTATCGCTTTGGCACCGCCCTCTAGCTCAGCTAAGGTTTCAGCCAACAAGTCACGGGTGGGATTATTTGAGCGCGAATAATCATACTCTCCAGGTTGTTTAAACGCGGTTAATTCATAGGTTGAGGTTAAATACAGTGGCGGTGTCACTGCAGAAAAAGCAGGATCTTTAGCGATACCTGCCCGCGCAGCGATCGTCGCGGCATGACGCTTTGACATAATGAAACCCCATTTAGATGTTTAGACGTCTAAAATTATAGTGATAGAAATTCAGATGTCAAACCATTTAGCCGTCTATAATGATTATTTGTTGCACACTATTTGACTGAGCGGCATAACAAGATAGAATTTCGCCACTTGCGCGAGCAACACAACATAATGACTAATACAAGGTAACCATATGGCTAAGTGGAATGGGGAATATATTCACCCGTACGCGGAACACGGTAAAAAATCAGAACTCGTGAAAAAGATCACCGTATCTATTCCGCTAAACGTATTAAAAGTACTGACAGACGAACGCACACGCCGTCAGGTCAATAATTTACGACACGCCACCAACAGTGAGTTGCTATGTGAAGCGTTTCTGCATGCGTTTACCGGCCAGCCACTGCCTGCTGATGAAGATTTGCGTAAAGATAATCCGCATCAAATCCCAACAGAGGTTCGGCAGATCTTAACCAGTATGGGCAAACCAATTCCGGTGATCATCGAAGCAGACAGCGACGAAGAGTAAGTTTGTTTTGGTAATAAAAAACCGCCTTTCGGCGGTTTTTTATTATTCTTATAAACTAAGCCAGCGTTAACTCATCGCCGACTGTAATTTTTTCATGGCATTTTTTTCTAACTGACGTACCCGCTCAGCAGACACTGAATAACGATCTGCCAATTCTTGTAAAGTCAGTTTGTTGTTGTCTAACCAACGGGCGCGGATAATATCCTGACTACGGTCGTCCAAGGTGCGCATCGCGGCTTGTAAGCGGTCAACTGCCGCATTATCCCACTGGTCTTCCTCAACGCGATGCGCCAAGTCTGAGGCCTTGTCTTCCAAGTAGTAAACTGGCGCTGTATAAGCCGCTTCATCGTCCTCATCAGGTGCGTCAAATGGCATGTCATAATTGCTCATACGCGCTTCCATTTCACGTACTTCATGCTCAGCAACACCTAATGACTCTGCCACATTTTTCACTTCATCCTGATTAAACCAGCCTAAGTGTTTTTTGGCTTTACGCAGATTAAAAAACAACTTGCGCTGAGCTTTAGTGGTCGCAATTTTTACAATACGCCAGTTTTTTAATACATATTCATGGATCTCGGCTTTAATCCAATGCACCGCAAATGAGACTAAGCGAACACCTACGTTTGGATCAAAACGTTTTACCGCTTTCATCAGGCCGATATTGCCTTCCTGGATTAAATCGCTAACAGGTAAACCATAACCGGAATAACTGCGGGCAATGTGCACTACAAAACGCAAGTGCGACATAATCAACTGCCGGGCAGCTTCTAAATCACCATTCTGGTGTAAACGTTCAGCCAGACTTCGCTCTTCATCTGCGCTAAGCATGGCAATGGAACTGACAGCATGAGTATAAGCTTCCAGACTACTGCTGGCCGCTACCGGTAATGAGATCATTTCTGCTGTATCGCTCATTTCTATATCCTGTCTTAACTAATTGTGTCGATATTAGCACTCTTTGACAGAGAGTGCTAATTTTAGTTTCCTAAGTTATAGATCTGCTTATTCTAAAAAATCAGGTGTAATAATTAATTGCTATTAAGGACCGGTAGGTTCGATGCCACTAATATGACGACGTACCGACAAATAGGAACCACTAAGGCCAAGTAGCATAGCCAGCAGCATCAAACTAAAGAATTCAGTGACACTCAACGCCATTAAATGAAACTCGCTTTCATACAATGACGTGACACTAACAATCGCTCCTTGCAACCACCACAGCATGGCTTCAACAATTAAAAAAGCCAGCAAACCTCCAAATACGCCATACCAAATACCACTGTACAGAAAAGGTGTTTGAATAAATGCATCCGTTGCACCAACCAATTTCATCACTTCAATTTCGTCTTTTTTATTCATAATAGACAAACGAATGGTGTTACCAATAATCAACAACACCGCACCGAGCAACAACACGGCAATGACCAATACCGCCTGGCGCAATAAACTGACTATAGCGTCAAGCCGTGTTAACCAGTCTATGTCTAACTTGCCAAATTCGACTATGCGTTCCTTTGATAATCTGGCAAGCAACTGACGGGCGCTGTCAGCGTGGGTATTTTTGGGTAAAACCAACAACACATCAGGCAACGGATTATCGGTTAAATAATTTAGTGCAGCACCAAAACCACTTACCTGAGCAAACTCAGACAGCGCTTGCTCCCGGCTAATATGGGTAACCTGGGCAATATCATTATCCGCCTGAAGAATTTTTTGCAGGCTACTAATTTGAGTAGCATTAGTCCCCTCTCGGATAAACAAGCTTATTTCAGCTGCCTGTGTGAAGCTGTCGCTGATTTGCTGCACATTTTTTACTAACAAATGCAGGGTCGCCGGTAATGTTAAACTGACACCCAGTACACCAATAGTCAGTATTGAGGCTGACGGTGTTCGCCATAATTCACCCAAACTAAACAACGCCTGGCGAACATGATTAACCCAAAACATGATAAAGCGACGCGCGATACCCACTTTATGCGCCGACGCACCACTACTAACCCGGCCAGAAAATAAGATACTCATAACGGCGCCTCATTTAAATGCAGCAGGCCATCATTAATCATTCTTCCCTGCTTCAAAGTAAGCGTGCGGTATTTTTTCCGGGCCACTAAGCCCAGATCGTGCGTAGCGACCAACACTGACACGCCAACCTGATTAAACGCTTCAAACACACGCATAATATCTTTGGACAAATCAGGGTCAAGATTACCCGTAGGCTCATCGGCTAATAACAGCGGTGGTTTATTTACCACAGCACGTGCTATACCTACCCGCTGCTGTTCACCGCCAGACAAGGTATAAGGCAGGCATCGTACCTTATCCAACAGGCCTACTTTATCCAGTGCTGCATGCACCCGTTTAACCATATCTTTACCGCTAAAACCTTCGATTACCAAAGGCAGAGCCACATTATCAAATACCGTATGATTCATGAGTAGACGATGGTTTTGGAAGATTATGCCAATATCACGTCGCACGAAGGGTATATGCGGTCGACGAATACGGCTCAAATCAACATCATTAATAAGAACACGACCTACACTGGGGCGTTCAATCAGACTAATCAGTTTTAACAGCGTACTTTTACCTGCTCCGGAGTGTCCGGTAAGAAACGCCATTTCTCCTTTTTCCAGTTTAAAGCTAACCCGATCTAATGCGACAAAACCACCAGGGTAACTTTTACTGACCTGATCAAACTCAAGCATGCCTATTCTTCCTTGCTAAACAACGCGCGAATAAAATCCTTGCTATTAAACACACGCAAATCGTCTATGCCTTCACCTACACCAATGTATCGTAATGGCAATTTGAATTGATTAGCGATGGCAAAAATCACCCCGCCTTTGGCGGTACCATCCAACTTCGTCAGGCTGATCCCCGTCAATGGCACTGCGTCATTAAACACTTTTGCTTGGTTAATGGCATTTTGGCCAGTTCCCGCATCCAGTGTTAGCATCACTTCATGCGGCGCCGTAGCATCAATTTTTTGCAACACCCGCACAATTTTCTTCAACTCTTCCATTAAATGCGTTTTGTTTTGTAAACGTCCTGCCGTGTCGGCAATAAGTACATCGGCTTTACGCGCTTTTGCTGCCTGGTAGGCATCAAAAATAACAGAGGCACTGTCTGCTCCAGTATGTTGTGCAATGACTGGAATTTGATTGCGTTCACCCCATACCTGTAATTGTTCAACGGCAGCAGCACGGAAGGTGTCACCTGCGGCTAACATAACGGTTTTGCCTTGCTGTTTAAACTGCTGCGCCATCTTACCTATAGTGGTAGTTTTACCCACGCCATTAACACCGACCATTAAAATGACAAAAGGCCCGTTAGCATTAACCGGTTGCAACGGCTTTTCAACATCTTGCAATAAGGTCGCCATATCTTGCTGTAACTTATCAAACAACAAAGCTGAATCTTTCAAAGCCTTACGATCGGCATGCTGCTCTAACTGCCGGATTAGCTGTTGTGTGGTATCAACACCCACATCAGCCAATAACAATTGAGTTTCCAACTCTTCATACAGCTCCTCATCGATTTTTCGGCCGCTAAACAACCCAGCTAAACCTGCCCCCAGGTTCTGACTTGTTTTTGCCAATCCTTGCTTTAAGCGTGCAAAAAAACCGACTTTCTTAACCGGCATTTCTGCAGAACTGTGTTGTACCAAAGCCTCTATAGGAGGCGATTCTTGCTTGGTGGTTACTGGCTTAAACGCAGCTGCATCATCAACCGTATTAAATGACGGCTCATCTGCGGGCTCGTCACTATCTGCTAAACAAGCCGGTTCAGCCTCAGATTTTGTATCAGGCTCTGGTGTTGGCTCTGGTAGCTCAGCAGGCTTAAACTCGGGTTGCGCTGCTTCAACAGATTCAGGATCAACCTGTGCTGGCTCAACGTGTTCAACACTCGATTTTTTCGTATCGGGTATCGCAGTATCAACTGGGTCAGTATCTTTACCAAAACCCAACCAAGAGAACAGTTTATTTTTTTTGCTCATAAGCGTAAGTGTATGCAGATAAAAACTAAGGTAAACTTGGCAGATATACTAACACCTTTGCGTTAAAGGCAAAACGGATTAGATGAAACAGGTAAAAAGCCCCCCTAAAAATCGATCGAATGATCGAAAACTCCCGCCAGCCGTTAGTGGTGCGCCGGGTGAAGTAAGAGTGATCAGCGGTAAATGGCGCGGTAGAAAACTGGCGGTACTCAACGCAGACGGCTTGCGACCCACCACAGACAGAGTGAAAGAAACGCTGTTTAATTGGCTTATGCATAATATCGATGGTGCTACAGTGCTTGATTGTTTTGCCGGCAGTGGCAGTCTTGCCATAGAAGCCTTATCAAGGCATGCCAGTAAGGCCAGCCTTATTGAACGCGACAGTAAGCTGGCGCGCCACCTAGAGCAAAACTTACAAAAACTCAGTTGTGACAATGCCAATGTCGTTAATCAAGATTGCTTGTCTGTATTGTCTGGCACGGCAACACAACAATACAGCATCGTCTTTATTGACCCGCCATTTCGCAAAAATCTGGCAATTTCATGTTGCAAGCTGCTAGAAAGCAATCAATGGTTAACAACTGAAGCACTAATCTATCTGGAAACAGAAAAAGAATTAGCTATTACTGACATACCAGCAAATTGGCGTCTGTTAAAAGAAAAAATTGCCGGCCAACTGGCTTACCGTTTATATCAGCGCGGTTAATACCTCAAAAGACTTACTCTGTGGGGTCAATTTCCATACCCAGATTGGTCAGCCCTTGTTCTTTTACCCAGTTTTGTAGCAGCTGACGTTCATCACGACCGAACTGTTTAAGCGGAGTCACTAAATCAATCAGTTCCGCTAAGCAGTCCATTTCGTATTGCATTAGCGGATGTTCACGGACAATTTTTTTAAGCTCGGCTTCAGTTGTAATGTCATCATCGATGCTGTCATGCTCAATCAATCGGGCAACAGTAGCCTGAGAAATTTTAGCGACATTAATAAACTCGCCGCTGTCTTGTTGTGCAATACCGCTTAGCATCATATCCAGCGCCGTTGCACAGTCTACGGCAGGGTAAACACCAAAGATGTCAAAATTATTGATTTCAGGCGTAATAGCGTCAAGTTCGTCAGAAAGCTTCTCGAAGTTAATTTTAGCTTTTTTAACGGTTAGCCATTCCCACACTAAGGTTAATATATGTCGCGGCAATGCTGCATCACCAGTTTGGGTCACCTCAGCAAACAGCTGATAATTCGGGAGCATGCGCTCCAACAATGCAGCTGCAATAGCGCCTTGCTGATAAAAACTTAGCTCGCGCATACTTTGAAAGTTATTGGCTTTTTGTTTCATCTTTGTCCTGAAGACATGACCAGCAGAGATCAAAACTCTGATAATTTACCTCGCCGCAGTCACACTGCCATTGCGCTGGTTCATGCTGAAGTTGTTGTAAATACTGCGTGATTATACGCTGCGCGACAGGAAATTGCTGCTGTGGAACCCAAAGTTGTACGCCAATATCATTTAGCGGCAACTCGCCGGCAGCACCAGCGAGATATTCACCACTAATCGTTACCAATATTGCCGACTGCTGCAGCAAGCCCTGAACTAAACCAGCTTCAAAACTATTTGCAGCTTTATACACCCGCTGCCATTGTGTAACGTCAGTCGGGTGCAACAGCTCCAATTTAGCTTGTAACCTTCAACTGCTTCTGCGCATATTCAAACTTAAGTTTAAACTCCATAATACGCTCTTCCATGCTCTGCACTTGCAAGTCATGTGCTTCGTTTTGGGTTTGAAGCTCAGTACGAAGGGTGCGTATAAGTTCACGGCTACTATCTGCTTCTTGCTGCTGTTTCTGTTCAGCTGCAAACTGACGATTTTGAGAGTGCTCTAGCTGAGCCTCTAATTTTTGCAGCTTACCTTGGCTAATTTGATATTGCTCGGTCAAATTAACGTAATCTGCCTGCAACTTTGTCAGTTCGGAGCCTAAGTCACCGGTTTCATCTTGTATTGTGTGCAGTTGCTGCTGAGTCTCAGCCAATTGCTGTTGCGATTCCGTAAGCTGTTGCTGCCATTCTTGTGTTTGCTGTGCTGCACTGACCAACTCAGTTTGCTGCTGTTCAATTTTTTGCTGTTGTAATTCAACAGTGTTCTTGCCGTTATGCACTTCCTGCTGCAACTGGGCAATAACTTGCAATTTTTCTTCTTGTGCAGCTTCTACTTCGCTAAAGCGTTGTTGCTCTGCCGAGAAAGCAGCGGCTTGCTCAGCCAGTTGCTGTTGCAAAGCATCTAATTGCTGCTGATGTTTGAAATGCAATTCATTGGTTTGTTGCACTTGTTTTTGTTGCTGCTCAGTCGCAAGCTTTAATTCTGTTTTGCTTTGCTGAACAATCAGCTTCATTTCGTGCACTGCCGCTTTAGCTTGTTCAGCGTCTGCTTGTGCTGTAGCTAATTGCTGCTTTAATTCACTAATGTGTTGTTGTAATTGGCTTATCTCTTGCTGAGACTGCTCGAGTTCTTGCTGAGACAGTTCCAACTGTTGTTGCGACTGTTGTAGTTTACCTTCAGTTTCCAAACTGCCACTACCTGCGGCATCTTGCAACTGATCAATTTGCTGCTGTAATTGTTCAAGTTTTTGCGTTTGTTCAGCGTACTGTTTTTTATGTTCAGTCTGCTGCTGCACCGCTTGCGCAAGCTTATCATTTGCGCTATCAAGTTCTTCAGTGACGATTTTATGCTGCTGACGTAGCCTTGATAACTCTTGATTATCAGTACTGGCAACGGGCACCGCTAAATCGAGCTGTTGCTTTGTTTGCTGCCAATCTTTAAACAGTTTTTGGTAGGCCTGTTCTTGCTCAATCAAACGCTGCTGCCATTGTTTTTGGCTATCAGCCACTACAGAAGAGGCAAACTGCTGTAATTGTTGCTGCTGCAAATTTAACAACTGACTGGAAAAATCTACCAAACTGGCTTCCAACTGCTGTTGGGCCGTCTGGGTCAGTTCGGCAATAACTTGCTGCTCGATTTTATTATTGTTTTTTTTCACTGCATTCATTATCGGCTCTCACTTTACTCCGGCAGCAGTTGCACCTGTTTTGCACCTGCCACGCCTTAATCACATTAGTACACCAACGTCCCTACCTTAGCAGTAATTCAGGCCGTAGCATACTATGCCATGACTTAGTGTAATATGAGTTATCAGCGATAGCTAACGCTATTACCACTTTTAGCTGTTCAACGTTAATTTTTTCATTACAGGAACTTAACCATGATGGACCTGACAACACCAGCACTGCTGTTCCCGGCAATATCCCTGTTATTGCTGGCATACACCAACCGTTTCTTGGTGCTGGCACAGTTAATTCGTGAATTAAATCAAAGAGAAGGCGACAGTGTAAGGCATTTAGCCAAGCGGCAAATATCTAATTTGCGTAAACGTATCGCCCTCATTAAAACCATGCAGGCCTTTGGTGTACTAAGTTTCGTACTGTGTACTGCCGCGATGTTTTGTCTGTTTATGTTATGGCAAGTTGCTGGTCAACTGTTATTCGTTGTAAGCCTGATTAGCTTATTAATCAGCCTGCTCTATTCTTTATATGAGATCCAAATATCCTGTGATGCCATAAATATAGAACTTGAATCATTGCAGAACGGTTAGGCGCTAAGAAGCGGACAACACTATGAGTAACGATGTGTTTTTGTTTAATGATGAGCCGCAACATGCTGAGACGGAAGTTATTGTCAATAACGCTATGCCTTGGCAGGTGTTAATCGTTGATGATGACAAAAGCATTCATGAAATAACCACACTGGTGCTCAACAACTTTGAGTTTGAACAGCGCCCGTTACAACTATTACATGCGTTTAGTGCTAATGAGGCACAACAACTTATACAGCAACACCCCGACATCGCACTGGCAATAATAGATGTTGTTATGGAAACCCAGCATGCTGGCCTCGAGCTCATTAAATTCATTCGGGAACAATTAAAAAATCAACGAATGCGGCTTATTTTACGCACTGGCCAGCCGGGTGAAGCCCCCGAAGAGCATGTGATTCGTGACTATGATATCAACGATTATAAAAACAAAACCGAAGTCACCGCCATTAAACTTAAAACGCTGCTTTATGCCGGTTTACGGTCCTATCGCGATATTTGTTTTATTGAACAACACAAAATTGGCTTAGAAAAGATTATTGGTTGCACCACCAGCTTTTTACGCTGCACATCGTTACGCGAGTTCGCCTCGTTAATTCTGTCACAGGTGGCATTTTTGCTCGGACTTGAGCGCGAGCAGATATACTGCTGCGCCGCTATCAACAGTACTCCGCAGACACCTTTACTGCTTGACGTTATCGCCAGCAGCACGCCATCGAAGAGCAATGAATTGCCTGCTGACGTTGTTGAAAAAATTAGCCAGGTACAAATAAACAAGCAATCATATTACGCTGACGACTGTTTTATCGGCTATTTTACCACCCACAATGGCAATGAAAATTTTTTATACGTCAGTAAAGGCAGTAAACTAGAGCAAGCAGATCATCAGCTACTTAACTATTTCTCGCACAATATTGCTATTGCCTATGAAAATATTCGCTTGCGCGAGCTAATGCGCGAAAGTCAGCGAGAGCTGTCATATATTCTGGGTGAAGCAGTAGAGAAACGTTCAAAAGAAACCGGTAGTCATGTAAAGCGGGTTGCTAACTATAGCTATTTACTGGCGATTAAATGTGGTTTATCTGAATACGAAGCCGAGAAGATCAAGTTGTCATCACCCCTGCACGACTTAGGCAAAATTGCCATTCCGGATCATATTTTAAACAAGCCAGGTAAACATGATGCAGATGAGTGGGCCATTATGCAGCAGCATGCGTATCTGGGTTACCAGATTTTACAACATTCTACTAATGAGATATTACAAATGGGGGCTATTATAGCCCACCAACATCATGAAAAATGGAATGGCAAAGGCTATCCGCAGGGGTTAAGTGGACATAATATCCATATTGCAGGGCGTATAACTGCCCTGGCGGATGTTTTCGACGCTTTAGGCAGTGACCGCTGCTACAAAAAAGCCTGGCCACTAGAGGAAATAATCGAACTTATTCGTAACGAACGGGGTCAACACTTTGACCCAACTTTAGCGGATATCTTGTTAAACAACCTGGATGCGTTCCTCGTAATTCGTGACGCCTATCCAGATTAAGCATAGGAAGAAGTGTATGCTACGCAAAAACATTAAACAGTTGTTCATTGCCAGCATTGCGGCAGCAACATTGTTTATCAGTGGCTGTGCAAGCGGCCCAAAGGTGCGAACAGATGCTGCTGATAACATTAATTTCACTGACTATAAAACCTTTAACTTCATGGCAGAACCGGCAACGGACAAAGCGGGTTACGCTACGTTGGTCACGCAACATTTTAAAGATGCGATTAGTGCAGAAATGCGTGCCTTAGGTTACCAATACAGCGAAACTAATGCTGACTTAATGATTAACTTTAATTCTAACGTTGAGAGCCGCACAGATGTTCGCTCCGTGCCAACAGCGACCTTCAACTATAATTATTATAATTACCGCCGCGGTTTTTACACCGGCTTCCCACTGTACACCAATGACGTGGATACTGTGCATTACAAGTATGGCACGGTGAATATAGACGTTGTTGATGCAGCTAAAAAGCAACTTGTCTGGGAAGGTATATCGGAAGGCACGCTGAAAAAATCTGATTTGGAAAACCCTAAACAGGCCATTGCTGATGTTATAGGCTTAATTTTTCAGCAATACCCCACCCGCAAACAGCTTACAGAATAGCCTGCATAATGCCCCGTTAAGGGGCGTTTTGCGCCAGCATGCGTATTTTTTCCTGTAATGGCGCACAGTCAGCAGTTTTATTTTGCTGTTGAATCGATAACGTCAGCTCACCAACGGTTAAACCATACTTGTGTAAGGTGCTACGGTTAATCAGGTTTTGGTTATCAACTAAATACAACCAGTCTTTTACCGTCACATCCAACGTATCACCGTCATAAGGAATTCGCAGCACGTATTCCCAATACAAGGTATTGCCCGCCAACTGGCCAGTTGCCTCGCCAACTACATCACCTGCAGTTCCCTTAATACTGCCATCTGCATTTTGTTGTAGCTGCCAATGCCGCTGTTCAATACGGCCATCGCTAAAACTAAACAATTCGTATAGATCGCCACGATTTCCCTGCCAACTCCCACACAATTCAGCAGTAAAACGCACGGTTTGCTTCCCCTGCCAGTCATGCAGCACCCCCCAGGCTAAACTTTCTCCCTGGAAAAACTGATTTAACGCTAACTTAGGTGTCTCGCTACTATACTCTGAAACTGACTGGCTACAGCCCGTCATCGCAAAAGCTAAGGCCGCTCCAGCTATATATTTCTTAACCATAAATCCTCCGTGTTAGGCAGAACTACGCCCATGGGCAGCGGCTAGCTCAGAAAAAAATAAAATAAATCAGAAAACACCAAACTTATTTCCAGGTTACTACGACTTAATAAACAAATATCACAGAGAATAACAATATCGTGTTTAAACGCAGTGACGAGAGCTTAATTGCCAAAGCGTTGAATGGCGACCAGCACGCCTGGCAGCAACTGGTAAACCGCCATCAGAGCGCGCTGTTTTACTTTGGTTTACGCCTGCTTGGATCGCAAGAAGATGCCAGCGATCTATTGCAAGACGTGCTAATGGTACTGTGCCGTAATTTAGGGCAATACCGCGGTGATAGCAGCTTTAAAAGTTGGTTATTTGGTATAGCAAACTATCGCGCCATGGATATGCTGCGCCGGCGTAAATATACCGACAGTGATGACGCTCTGGCAGAGATGCCAGCCGAGGCGGCAGAAATGCCTGAGCAGCTGGCAAACCAACAACAGCAACAGCAGGTACAGCAGCAGCTCCGCAAACTGCCTATTGAGCAACGCCTGGTGTTAGAACTTAAGTTTTATCAGCAATTTACTTTTGACGAAATTGCCACTCAACTGGCGATTTCCAGTAATACCGTCAAATCACGTTTTTACGCCGCGCTGGATAAAATGCGCCTGCAGTTGGAGAGCGACCATGTCGAACAATCAGCAAATTTTTGAAGACTGGCTTGAAGGTAAATTAACCGAGCAACAGTGTCAGCAGCAGCTTCAGTTTGATCCGGTTTGGCTGGACAGAATGCTCAACGTTCAAGCGATGCGTGCTGACGCCGCTGCGCCACGCTTTGAAGTGGTACCGGAATTTGATAGCAGCGCGTTATTTGCCAAGCAATGGCAACGCCCTAAACCGCAGCGAAGTTGGTGGCCACAGGTAAGCCTGACACTATCTTGTGTCGCCATGATAATTAGCTTGTCACCTGCGCAGTTACAGCTAAAAGATGGCAGCATGACATTAAGCTGGCAAAACTCCCAGGCAGAAGTTAATGCCGCGGTCAGTACTGCGCTAACAGCTTACCAGCATGAACAACAGCAATGGCTGTTACAACAGCTGGATTTCCAGCAGCAAAACACCAGCACGCAATTAGTGCTGTTAAAAGATTATTTACAGAATGAACTAAAGCATGACCAACGCAGCGACATGTTACTGCTGGTTGAGTATCTGAATCAGCAGCGCCAGTCTGACTGGCAATACTGGCAGGAAAACTATCAACCTGTGCAGGCCAATTATCGCCCTACCGACAGTTACTACCTGAGCCCAACTAACACTGGAGTGGTAAAACCATGAAAGCATTACGTCGTATCCCAACATATGCTGTTGCCTTTAGCGCAGCCCTAGCCATACTGCCGGCCAGCGCCAGCGATGTTAGTCCGGCTATAAAGAAAAATGCAGATATTCTGCAAACCATTTTGCACACGACATTTAAAGACAATAAAGCCAGCCAATTGTCGGCGTTGCAGTACAGCTATCTCAGCGGTCAGGGTTTGTTATTTCAGGCTAACGCGATGCTCGGCAGTCGTCACGTTTTCCATTTTAGTAGCAATAGCGTTGCTACGGCACCCGCTGCACCTATGCCACCCATACCTCCTCTACCAGACAGTGAATTTGAATTTGAAAGCACTGAGATGGAGCAAATAGTTGAAGCGGCAGAAGAGATGGCCGAACAGATGCATGATCAGCACCGGCAAGCCTATCGCATCGCGGAAAAACAGCGTGTGATAGAGCGCGAATTGCGTAATGTCGAGCGAGAGCAACGTGACATCGAATTTAATAAAAGCCTCACTACACTCGATAAAGAGCAACAGCAGGCACTACAAATGCTGCAGCAAAAAACTAAAGTGTTGCAGGAGAAACTGGCCGAAGTGGTTAAAGAAGCCGGACTCAGCCGTAAACAACTGGAAGAGCAACGGGCAAAACACTTAGCGGAACAGCAGCAGCAAACTGCCGCTATGGTGAAGACCGTCGGCGAGAAGTTCAGCCAGGTGCTGTGCGATTACGGTGCCAGCCTGCGCGACATACAAGACAACGAGTTTGTTACCCTGCAAGTTAATAGCCGTGGTGCCGGAGGCAGTTACTACTGGGTGGTAAAAAAGGCGGATATTAACCAGTGTATGAGTGGCAAAATTAAAGCAAAAGATTTATTAGTTAAAACCCAAAGTTACCAGTTTTAAACCGCAACGAAGCACAACAATCGACCCGCAATGCGGGTCGTTATACTTTACCCTTTTGGCCGGTACAACTGAAACCGCGTGGCGGCATCAGCCACAAAGTAATCAGCCGGGCCACCACCGCGCAGGACAGGCTGTGCCGCTGCCGTGTCATAAATACCATCGACCAGCAAATGCTGCGCAATATGCACGCCCACAACTTCACCAAACACCATCCAGGTCGTTATTTTACTACCATCGGCTGCAGTTAACTGCAGCACCTGGCTCAGTTTGCATTCAAAGGTGACCGGGCTTTGCGCCACGTGCGGCACCTTTATTATGCTGGACGCCTTTGCCGTTAATCCCGCCAGGGCAAATTCATCAACGTCTGGAGCAACCGCTGCACTGGTCTGGTTCATCGCCTCAGCTAAAGGCTTAGTCACCAGATTCCAACAAAACTCACCGGTTTGCTCAATGTTGCGTATCGTATCTTTGTAGCTGGTGCTGGCAAAACCAATAATCGGTGGCGTGTAATTAAAGGCGTTGAAAAAACTGTAAGGCGCTAAATTTAAGCGTCCATCGTTGTCTTGTGACGATATCCAGCCAATTGGCCGTGGCGCCACTAACGCGTTAAAAGGATCATGTGGTAGACCATGGCCTTTGCCCGGTTCATAAAAATAACGGCTGTCAGACATGACTCACCTTACGCTTGAATTAACAGAAGAGTGCAAGCTTAACAAAATCTGCTTTGTTGGCGTACGCTTTTCAGCGACAATAGCAACGCTATTATCAACGGGGCCTGTTATGTCGTCATCTATGCCAGCCAATAATGAACCGCAATTTGACGCCATTATTACTGCGTTTTATCAACAGGGCTGGGTTTGGTTGCCTGATTTTTTACCCGCAGAACTCAACTCTGCCCTGCTGCATGAAGTTCAACATCAATCATTGCTAACAGCTGCAGGCATTGGACGACAGGGCGAACATAAGCTAGACACACAAATACGCCGCGATGCGACACAATGGTTTGATGGGCGTAGCGTTGCACAACAGCACTATCTGGCATTAATGGCACAGTTACAGCAACAGTTGAACCGACGCTGTTTTCTCGGACTGTTCGATTTTGAATGCCATTTTGCCCGTTACCAGCACGGTGATTATTACCAAAAGCATATTGATGCATTTCGGGGCAGGTCAAACCGGGTACTTACCACCGTTAGCTATTTAAACACCGTCACTGCGGGCGGAGAGCTAGCCCTGTTTGATGAACACGACAAGCTGATAAACCGGTTTTCGCCCACATCAGGCAGTTTGTTATTGTTTGAAAGCGAACGCTTTCCACATGAGGTGCTGCCGGCCGGGGATACTCGCTATAGTATTGCGGGCTGGTTTCGTCAAAATTCCAGTATCAATGGCAAACTAGACCCCGCTCAATAAAACGCTTATGATATCGAACATGCGCACCGTACTCAGTTACCTACTACTGTTTACCCTCGCACTTTCTGGCTTCGCCGGAACGGTGCAAACTGCCCATGCTTATACATTAGCTGATACTATAGTGGCACAGCAGCAACATACAACCCCAGGAAAAATGCCCTGCCACAGTGCTGAGCAAACCGCGCCCTTACTGTTAGAAGCAGTGCAAGAAATGGCGCAAGAACATGATTGCTGCGATATGGAACAACATCATTGTAAAGGCGATTGTTGTGCAAAACATTGCGCAGCGACCAGTGCCTTACTTAGCACGGAGTTATTCCGCTATATTCGTCCCAACAATAGCATAGTGATGCAGGCTTTTAGCTTGCCTAACTGGCTATTCGCTGCCGAACCTCCCCCACCTATAAACGCCTGATACCGTTAAGTGTATGTCGTTGTGCTTAGCCACAACCATTTCTCTTTGTTTCAGGACATATTATGCGCGCATTACTGTTAGTTGTTTCGCTGCTATTGCAGCCTGTTTTCACTGTGTCTGCTCAAGACCATAGTGACCATGCACACTCTGTTACTCCGGCTGTTGATACCGCCGTGTCAGACCGTGTTTTATCACCTAAAGGGCATATTTATGCCTGCCCTATGCACCCACATATTCAACAAGCTACACCAGGTAGCTGTCCAATATGCGGCATGACATTAGTGGAGAAAAATCCCCCCGGTAACGCCGAAGTTAACGTCAACGGCGCCATGCAACAAGCCTTAGCCATACGCACAGCCCCGGCCGAGAAACGTACGCTGTGGCGGTTTATAGAAACCTTTGCCCAGGTACGCTACCCAGAAGATGCTATTCATCACAGCCACATTCGTGCCGAAGGATGGATAGAACAATTGTATGTGCGCACACTAGGTCAACGGGTTAAAGCCGGCGACAAGCTGTTTAGTTTTTATGCGCCAGATTTATTGGTGGCTCAGGATGATTATTTACAGGCGTTGTCAGTTAGCACACAAAATGGCTCACGCAGTGCAAATTTACTACAACGGGCAGAAACACGGCTGCGCCTGCTGGGGCTTACAGATCATGCTATAGCCCAACTGCAAGAAAGCCGGCAGAGCCAATATCACATTACGGTGTATGCGCATCAGGACGGCGTGGTTACTATGTTGAACGTACGTGACGGCATGTATGTCAAGCCAGGCGACACCTTGATTGAAATAACCAGCTTGGACCGTGTTTGGGTAATTGCCGATGTGCCAGAGGCACAGCAAAGTTGGTTAAAAACCGGGATGGCAGCAGAAATCGATATTCCGGCGCATCATATCAGTGGCATTGAAACAACCGTCGATTTTATTTATCCGGCCCTTGATCCCCAAACCCGCAGTAGCAAAGTACGCATGACCACAGACAACGCACAACAATTACTGCAACCGAATATGTTGTTACCCGTGCGGCTATATGGTGGAGCACTTCGCGATGTCCTTACCGTGCCACGTGACGCCGTGTTACTGAGTGGCAGCAGCGAGTCAGCATACCGAAGCAGAGTCATTATCAAACAGGGTGACACATTTAGCGTAAGGCACATTAAAACCGGCACCAGCGCGCAAGGCTTTGTTGAAGTGCTGTCAGGCCTGGAGGCCAAAGAGCAAGTTGTGATTTCTGGCCAGTTTTTACTCGACGCCGAAGCCAGTTTAAGTCAACTGCCTTTAAGTGGCACCGTTGCCACTGACCACCAGCATTAGGAAACTGCCCCATGATTAACGCCATTATCCGCTGGTCAGTGAAAAACCCGCTGCTCGTGTTACTTACCACGGTGGCGCTGGCACTGTTTGGCTATCAAGCCAGCCAACAAATCAAACTGGACGCCCTGCCCGATTTATCGGATGTGCAGGTTATTGTAAAAACCAGTTATCCCGGACAAACACCGGAGACGATTGAACAACAAGTGAGTTACCCGTTATCTACTGCACTTTTAGCCGTACCCAAAGCCAAGGCAGTACGTAGTTTTTCTATGCCAAATGACAGCTATTTATACGTCATTTTTGAAGATGGCACCGACCCCTACTGGGCACGTTCACGGGTGTTGGAATACCTTCAAACCGTTAATTTACCCGCAGGTACCAAAGCGTCCCTGGGCCCGGATGCCAGCGGTGTTGGCTGGATATTTCAATATGCACTACAAGATCGCAGCGGCACACTGTCGCTAGAGCAACTTACCAGCCTGCAGCAATTTTACTTAACACCTGAACTGCAAAGCGTTACAGGGGTAGCGGAAGTTGCCAGCGTTGGCGGCATGAATAAAACCTATCAGCTGCAACTGGATCCACGCCAAATGCGCGCGCTAAGTATTACATTGCAGCAAGTCATTAGTGCCATTAACAGCCACAACCAGCAACAAGGTGGCGGCATTATTGAAGTGGCCGAAACAGAGCTACTGGTGCAAGCAGGCAGCTACATTAGCTCACTGGAAGATTTAGCCGCCGTGCCGCTGGGTGTGCGTAATCAAGCTGATTTCCCATTAACACTCGCCGATATTGGCACAGTGCAACTTGTACCCTCTGCCAGGCGCGGTATCTCTGAGCTCAACGGTGAGGGCGAAGTTGTAGCGGGCATTATTGTTATGCGCCATGGCGAAAACGCCCTTAAAACCATTGATGCGGTAAAAGCCAAAATCGCACAATTAAAAACAGGCTTACCCAATGGCGTTGAGCTGGTTACCGTGTACGATAGATCAGAACTTATCCACAATACGGTGGCAAATTTAAGTACTAAGTTGCTCGAAGAAATGGCGGCCGTAGCGCTGGTGTGTGTCGTATTTTTACTGCATGCCCGCTCTGCCCTTATTGCGGTTATCAGCTTGCCACTGGCACTGCTAGCCAGTGTATTATTAATGCAATTGCTCGGTGTCAGCGCCAATGTAATGAGTTTAGGCGGCATTGCTATTGCCATTGGTGCTTTGGTGGATGCGGCTATTGTTATGGTAGAGCACGGCCATAAGAAACTTGAGCAAGCGCGGGCCAATAACCGCATTTTAAGCCCAAGTGAATTTAGACAAACTATCATTGAAGCTTGTCTCGATGTTGGCCCGGCATTGTTTTTCTCCCTGTTGGTGATCACTGTCAGTTTTATGCCGGTATTTTTGTTAGAAGCACAGGAAGGCCGGTTATTTGCACCCCTGGCCTTCACTAAAACCTTTGCCATGGCCGCAGCAGCGATACTGGCTATTACACTTATTCCGGTACTTATGCTGTTTTTACTGCGCGGTAAAATACCCTCAGAGCAGGCTAACCCCATCAGCCGGCTGCTATTCGCCCTGTATACCCCCATCCTTAAACTTTGCCTACGGTTCCCTAAAACGCTGATTTTTGTTGCGTTGATATCGCTTATGTCAAGCCTGCTTCCATGGCAACGTTTATCTACAGAGTTTATGCCTGCCTTTGCTGAAGGTGATTTAATGTATATGCCCACCACTGTGCCGGGTTTAAGCCCGGCAACCGCGGCTAAACTGCTGCAGCAAACCGACCGGCTGATTAAAACGGTGCCCGAAGTAGATACTGTGCTAGGTAAAAGCGGACGCGCCAACTCAGCCACCGACCCTGCGCCGCTAACCATGTTTGAAACCAGTGTTAAATTAAAGCCGCAAAGCCAGTGGCGTGAAGGTTACAGCTTAAATGACATTGTGGCCGAGCTGGACGCGGTAGTGCAGGTACCGGGTATAACAAATGCCTGGCTGCCGCCAATAAAAACCCGTATTGATATGCTGTCAACCGGCATACGCACCCCGGTTGGCGTGCGTATCAGTGGGCCAGATTTAACCACCTTGTCTGAGGTAGCACAGCAGCTTGAACAGCAGATTAAGCAAGTTCC
Organism: Rheinheimera baltica; assembly: GCF_030731985.1. NCBI lineage: Bacteria > Pseudomonadati > Pseudomonadota > Gammaproteobacteria > Chromatiales > Chromatiaceae > Rheinheimera > Rheinheimera baltica. Next base: position 20,497 of record NZ_JAPJDY010000010.1, on the reverse strand, counting down.
CGGCAGCCGCTCGGTATTTGCAGAGCGCAGTGAAGCCGGTTTGTATTTAAACATTACGCCTAATCTTGAGCAGTTGGGCCGCTACGGTTTAACGCTGTCTGAATTACAGCAATATGTTGCTTTTGCGTTAGGTGGTGCTGCTGTAGCGCAAAGCATTCAAGGCAGAGAACGTTATGATATCAGCCTGCGCTTTGCCCGCGACTTGCGCAGCCACCCCGACGATATCGCCAATTTACCGCTACAAACCCGTGATGGGGCCTTTGTCTTATTACGCCAGGTGGCAGACGTTAAAGTAAGCAATGGCCCGGTAATGATCCGCGCTGAAAACGCCCGCCTAACCAGCTGGGTTTTTATCGATCTACTCGCCGGGACCCAGCTGGGCGATTATCTGCAACAACTGGAAAACCTGTTGTCAAAACAGCAATTTCCGGCTCAGGTTAGTGTTAGTATCGGTGGCCAATATGAATATCTGCAACGTGTTACCGAGCGCCTGCAACACCTAATCCCCTTTACACTATTGCTTATCGTAGTCTTGCTGTACCTCACCTTTGGCCGTATGCAAGATGTTCTGCTGGTATTGATCTCCCTGCCGTTTGCACTGAGTGGCAGCTTATGGTTGCTTTATCTGCTGGATTATCAGTTATCCGTTGCAGTTGCGGTAGGTTTAATCGCACTTAGCGGTGTCGCCGCCGAATTTGCGGTTGTTATGCTGCTGTATTTAAAACGTGCCGTAGAAGATGCCCAACCCACAACAGAGCAACAATTATGGCAAGCCATTATGCAAGGTGCAGTGCAGCGGGTGCGCCCTAAAGCCATGACAGTATTAACTATTGTCGTTAGTCTGCTACCTATTATGTTTGGCAGTGGCACGGGTAATGAGGTTATGCAACGCATTGCCGCGCCCATGCTTGGTGGCATGGTAGCTGCGCCCTTGGTGTCAATGCTGTTGATGCCGGTACTGTACTTCCTATTGCTGCGGCGTAAGTTAGTTATTACTCCGGCGTAAGTTATTCATTTCTACGGCATATTGCAGCACTAACTGTGTAGCAATATGCCGTAAGCAAAAAACTAAGGGCAGAAACTAAGGGCAGACCGTTAATGCGCTGATGGATTTAGTCTGACACTCTGCCCTATTACAATACCGTGTTGAGCAAACCACCCTAGCGGCATTTCAAGGGCGGCAACAACAGGCCCCGGCGAGGGCACCGGCGTTTCATCAAAGGGTTGCAGCTGCACCAGCTGAACAATAGTCCAATCCGGGCCTATATAAGCAACATCCAGTGCCATGGCCGTATTGGCCATCCACAATGCCATTGCAGTAGGACGAGAGTAAACCAGTAACATGCCAGGTTCAGCACTTTGCTGATACATTAAGCCTTGTGCACGTTTCTCAGGCGTATCGGCCAGTTGCACTTCAATGGTATGCGGGCCAATCTGCAAAGGGACCAATGCAAATACTTCAAGTGACTCAGAATCAGCTGCGCAGGCTAGCAGCGGTAACACCATGCACAAGATGCTCAGCAGACGACGCATAGCAGTTTATCCTTTTGGTTAGTAGCGATGACAAAGGGTAACGCTCAAAGTAGGTAGCTTAAAGTAACTTAAAGTAAGTAGCTTAAGGCAATACCCATAAATATCAGCATCCCCACATAATGATTGTGTAAAAAGGCAACAAAACAGCCCTGGCGGCTGGTGCTAGCCAATCGGTATTGATAGACAAAGCAACCTAAGGCTGCCACTACGCTAACGTAGTACACCCAATGCAACTGAGCCAGAAAACCCACCAACACCAGTAGCAATAAGGTTAATAGCTGCAACATTACAATAATGGGCAATGCATAGTGCCCAAACAAAATAGCGGTAGATTTTATGCCGACCTTGATATCGTCAGGCCGGTCTACCAAGGCATAGTAAGTATCATAGGCTACCGTCCATAGCAGATTTGCCAGATACAACACCCACAATAACGCAGGAAGCTGCTGCTGGGTTGCCATAAATGCCATTGGCATGCCCCAGCTAAACGCCGCACCTAAGACGACTTGCGGTAAATGCGTGTAGCGCTTCATAAAGGGGTAAACTGCTGCCAACAATACTGCCACCAACGATAGCAGCATGGTTTGCCAGTTAAGAAACAATAACAAACTGGCACTGAGTAGCAGCAACAATACAAACAATTGCAGCGCCTCGGCTGACGTTACTGCACCGCTAGCCAATGGCCGGTGTTTAGTGCGCTCTACCGCGCCATCCCATTGTCTGTCGGCATAATCATTGATCACGCAACCGGCTGCCCGCATCAGCACCACACCAACACTAAATACCAGTAACAGCGTTAGTGATGGTACACCCTCGCTTGCCAGCCACAATGCCCACCAGGTTGGCCATAACAGCAAATAGGTGCCTATCGGCTTGTCTAACCGCATTAATTGCCAATAGTAGCGCCAATGTGTGCGACGCAGTGCCAACGTCATCATTTGCGTTGCTCCAACATCTCCATGTCTGGCAAAAACGTTTCAGCCACTAACAATGGCTGTTGTTCTAACAAAAACGTCGAACGCCTTGCCAGGCAATTAGTCCGAACCTGAATGTCCGGCAGTAACACCGGCAACATCGCGCTTTCAATAGTACCGCGGCGCAAGCTTGCATGCTGAAAAATATAATCACCCAGCGGCCGCTCGCCTAAATCAGCCAGTGGTTTAAGCACAGCAATAGTTTGCTCTGGCAACCAGCTCTGGGCATACACACAAGGTTGATCATCGCACCAGAGTATGACTTCACGTACCTGCGCCAGCGCCACACCCGGCAGCAATGGCTGCAAAAAAGCAGGCAGCGCGCTGCGTTGCTCTTGCAGCACCTGCACGCGAAATTGCTGGCAATACTGGCGTAACCGGGAGGTAAGGGATGCCGGCTCAAGGATCCAAGGTGCCAAAGTCACTGGCAGCAGCATCTGACTCGCGTCTTGCCAGTTGGCGTCAAGAGAAATAAGAGGCTTACTCACAAACATAAATTCAACTGCAAAAAAGTCTGGCGGCATCATAACAACTTAAGCGAGCATTTTCAGCTGCTAACAGGTTAGAAAAACGACTTACTGCAAACCGGGTTAACTGGTAAAATAGCGGTCATAGCGCTAAGGTTATCCTACTGCGCAACCCATTTTAATCAACTAAAAGTGATACTTATGTTAAAACCCGTACTGCATAGCCTGTTATTAACACTGTCATTACTTGTCGCTTCCTTGCCAGCTTATGCGCAAGAAGAGCAAAAAGAAATTGTCTACTACGGTTTCGACCCTGACATCGTTACTAACTATATTTCTGGCAATAAACGCAGTTTAGGTTACATTCGCCTGACAATTGAGCTTATGCTTGAAGACAAAAGCTTTTTGCCAGCTATTGAACACCATGAGCCACTCATACTGGACATTATATATGGCACAGTAAGCAAGCAGTCCGAAGACAAAATTAAATCGCTAACCGGCCGGGAAGAAATTCGCCTAGACATTTTAGAGCAGCTGCAAGCCGCGATGAAAAAAGAAACGGGCGATGCCATGATAAGAGATTTGCTGTTTACTAAATATTTCTATCAGTAAGCTTGCGGTGTTTTGGGGCCATGCTGACGCCGTAGCAGCCAGGCCCAGCCTAAGCCAGCAACTAAACCACCCAGATGCGCCCAGTTAGCCATGCTAATCCATAATACATCCATAAAACCCAGCACTAACCACAGCAACATAAACCCAGCCATACCAGAACTAAGCTGCAACCCTTGTGCCGGGTTTAACCGGCCTGTTAGCCAGAAATAACCAAATAAACCGTATACCACCCCCGACAAACCACCAAACTGAGGCCCTACCATAAAATACTGCATAGCATTTGAGATTAATGCCACTGACAAGGTGATATTTAGCAGTATTACTGCGCCTTGACGCTGCTCTAGCTGCCGTCCCAAATACCACCACCATGCAACATTAAACACCAAATGCGTCAACGAAAAGTGCAGCAGCATTGGCGTAAACCAGCGCCATAACTGAACAGGGTCAGACAACTGCAGTAAGCCACTACTGCCGCGCCAGTCAACCTGTTGCCAAGCGTAAACCAGCAGGCACAGCACAAGAACCGCTAAAGTCACCGGGGCCTGGTGCCACAACGCCAGCGGGTTAAATTGCGGTAGCACGCGGGCATTATCATTAGTGGGCTGGCTTAGCTGCCACGCCGCCGCTTGATAGCGAGGATGTGACGGCTGCTGCATAAATAGACTAAATTCGTGTTCAACCTGAGCTAACTGTTCAGTGGAGGCATAGAGTTCTGCACAATCTGGGCGCTGAACAACGGCACTAACATCAAGCCCTTGCGCCGTACAATAATCAGCAAATAACTGTGCGGCCCGCGCCGAATTTAACTCAGCAAATTTATGCACTGTCGCCACTCACAAATGGCAATTGTGAGCGCCAGCTCTCAAAGCCGCCATCCATACTAAATACCTGTTCAAAACCTTGTTGCGCTAAATATTGCGCGGCGCCCTGGCTGGAATTACCGTGATAACACACCACCACCACCGGCTGCTCAAACTCTACCTGCTGCATAAAGCCTGTCAGACTGCCGTTAGTTAAATGGTAGGAACCTTCGATATGGCCGCCAGCAAAGCTTTGCTCGTCACGAATGTCGGCTATTACCACCTTGCAATCTGCCAGTAACTTTGCGGTATCTGCCACAGAAATATGTTGAAAATCGCTCATAAGAACCTCGCTGAATAACATCGGCTATGATACCGCAGCGCCAGCGAATTACCAGCAAGATGCCACCAGCTAATGCTTCTGATACTTTAGTGCTGCTTTTTCTAATTAACACTGGACAGTGATTAAAGTATTGTTAACAATAACACCTAAATAATTTGTTATAGCGGAGTTACCATGACCAGCCTGATTATTCTGGCTATTCTTGTTGCAATAGTCTTCTGGGTTATCAGTATTTTTAACTCGCTGGTAAAATTTAAAAATCGATTTCAAAATGCGTTTGCACAAATTGAAGTGCAATTAAAACGCCGTTATGACTTGATCCCCAATTTGGTAGAAACCGCCAAAGCGTATATGTCACACGAACGTGAGACGTTAGAAGCGGTAATCAGTGCGCGTAACACCGCATTAGCCGGCTTAAAAGTCGCGGCAAACAACCCCGGCGATGCCGGTGCTATTAGTGAGCTGGCCGGTGCCGAGGGGGCATTACAAAGCGCAATGAGCCGGTTAAATGTAGTAATGGAAGCTTATCCGGATTTAAAAGCCAATCAAAACATGATGCAGCTGTCAGAAGAACTGACCACCACTGAAAATCGGGTTGCTTTTGCTCGTCAGGCGTTTAATGACGCCGTTACCGACTACAACAGCTACAAACAGAGCTTTCCACCGGTTATTTTTGCCGCCAGTTTTGGCCACGCCGCTGATGCCAAACTGCTGGAGTTTGCCGACAGTGCAGCCATTCAAGCCGCGCCAAAAGTTAGTTTTTAAGCAGTAACTCTTTTCTATGAGCAGTAACTTTTTTGCCCAGCAGGATTTAGCCAGGCGAAACACCCGCCTCTTGGTAGCACTGTTCAGCGTAGCCGTGCTGGTGCTGTTACTGCTAACCAATGTCATTGTAATGGTTGGGCTGGGTTTTATAGAACCTAATGCATTAGCTGGCCCGATACAATGGCACACGTTATCCTGGCCAATTATAACCGCAGTCAGTGCCACAGTGTTGGCGGCAGTGGGTATTGCCATATTGGTTAAATGGTTACAACTAAGGGCTGGTGGTAAGGTAGTTGCAGAATCCCTTGGCGGCACCCGGTTAGCACCAGACAGCCAGGACCCATTGCAACGGCGCCTGCTTAATGTGGTAGAAGAAATGGCACTGGCAGCTAACACGCCCGTGCCGCCGGTTTACTTACTACCGGAACGAGGCATAAATGCTTTTGCCGCGGGCTACAGCCCGGCAGATGCTGTTATTGGTGTGACACAAGGCTGTATAGAACAGCTAACCCGGGACGAGTTACAAGGTGTTGTTGCCCACGAATTCAGCCATATCTTAAACGGCGATATGCGCATGAATATCCGCCTGATTGCTATCTTAAATGGTATTCTGTTCCTGGGTCACATTGGCTACTACATGCTTCGCGGTGGTAGCCATGGCACCACGATGCGTAGAAGTAAGTCCGGTAGCGACAAAAATGGTGGTAGCATTTTATTAGTCGCACTTGGGCTGGTGATCATTGGTTACCTGGGGTCTTTTTTTGGTAACTTGATTAAAGCTGCGGTTAGCCGCCAGCGAGAGTTTCTTGCCGACGCCAGTGCGGTAAAATTCACCCGAAATCCGCGTGGTATTGCTGGTGCACTAAAAGTGATTGGCAGCCAGGGCAACAGCAGCAAAATTCGCAATCAAAATGCTGACGAAAACAGCCACCTGTTCTTTGGCGAAGCCATAAGCCGCTGGGCGTCGGTGTTTGCCACGCACCCACCACTTAGCACCAGAATCAAACGGCTGGAACCGCATTGGAACGGTAAATATCCATCTGCACGTGCCCAGCAAACTTCAACTGAAGATTCAACTCAAACAACTGCCACCTTATCCGGCAGTGAAGTGTCTGGCAGCCTGGCAGAACCTGTTAGCGAAAATAACAGCTCACTTAGCAATACTGAGCGTTTGCAACAGACCTTACCGTTATTATTGTTGCATAGCAGCCGCCAAAGCGAACCGGCCGCTGCACTGGTGTGCTGTTTACTACTTCAGCCGGAGGATCCGGTTCATACCCAGCAACTGCAGGTCATCAAAACACAAGGCTCTCTTGCACTGCTACAGCAGGTCGATCAGCTGTGTGATAGCGTCGCAAACCTCAATCCATTGCAGCAAGTTCAACTACTGCAGCGGGTTATGCCTGCATTAAAAGCTTTGGATAAAACCAAGATAGAAGCGTTGCAACAACTACTTCAGGCATTACTTAACTGCAGCGCCAGCCCAACACTAGGCGCATGGATTGCTAAGCAATTTGTTACACACTGCATCGCGGTGCAATATGATAAAAATCGGATTGTTCGTCAGTATTCTAACGACAGTTTATCGAAGCAAGCTCCTGCCATTTTAGCCTTGCTTGCGCTGGTTAGCAGTGCGGCCGGTGATGACAGCGCACAACAGCAAGCCTGGCAGGCCGGCTTATCGACTCTACCCTTTACCTCGTCCACGTCGCGGCAGACACCACAATTGAACACCTTAAGCGAGCAACTGCCCACGTTATTAGCACTGCCTCCACAACAAAAACAACAACTTTGGCAAGCCATTGAAGCCTGTGTTCGCGCAGATCAGCTTTTGCAACTACAAGAGCAGGCTTTACTACTTGCATTGGCGTTGATGCTGCAAGTACCTTATCAACCAGATTAAGCTAATAATTTACCACTTTTTGCCGATATTCTGTTTAACCTGGCAGTTGTTACTTTAGCCTGCAGTTAAATTCAGGTAGAATTATCGACCATTTTTCAGCAGGAAAACGTCATGACTGATAATCGCTTATTTCTGATGTACGATACGTCATTCGACGACATGGATGCTGAAGGCAGCCCCGGTTTTGGTTATGTATTAGTTTTTAACAGTGACGATGCTGAACAATATCAAGGTGGTGAGAACCCTTCATGCCCCGCTGTGTCGATGTTATTTACCGACCATGCTGATGGCAGTATTAGTGGCGACTTACTGGGCTGGGCACATCTGGATGCAGACATTTTTCAGCAGTTTCCGTTAGGTGACTTTTTATTACTAATGGAACAAGCGGCACAGGTAGCAATCAATGCCTATCGTCAGGTTGGCCAGGTGCCAGATCGTTTAGTGGCGCAACATTTAGATGATGAAGAAATGATTCAATTTGATGTGCAATTTAACGATTTACAGCTTAACGAGCAGCAAAGTGAGCAACAGCTGGCACAAAAATTAATGTCCGGCCGGCCTTATCTTGATTCATAAATCGTTGTGTTCTGCTAGCTAATTATTCTGTTGTGATTTAGCATTTATACGCAATCAGTGGTTGTGTTGGCCAGTGGGTAAGCAGTTTATTCTGGAGAAAGACTTATGGCGCAGGCCATTGATATGTCGGCAATTGAACAGGCGCTAAATGGCTTTACCATACCGCCACAGCCAGAAATTTTGCAACACATCCAGCAACAGCTTGATGCTCCTGAGCCAAATATTAAACGTATTGCTACGCTAATTAATCTCGATATTGGTATTGCTGGCTTTACGTTAAAAGTGGTTAATTCAGCTTTTTTTGGTTTGCGCCATAAAATCACTTCTGTGGAACACGCCTGTAAATTTCTTGGTGTTAACCGGGTACTGAAGCTGGTACGTAGCGTATTGCTGCGCTTTACTCTGGCCGAAGGCCAAGACGATAAATTTAGTTTAAAGCTATGGGCCAGTGCTCTGCATACTGCCAATATCGCAATGACATTGGCAAAACACTTTAACCTGCCGCAAACCTTACAAGATGACTGTTATAGTTTAGGCTTATTTCATAATGCTGGCATCGCGCTTATTCATCCTCAGGCAGCTCATTATGAACAAATTATGCAACAAGGCTTGCTAGCGCAGTTTGGTTACAGTGAAATTGAAGAACAGCATTTTAAAACCTGTCATGAGGTGCTGGGTTACCTTATTGCCGAGTCATGGGGCTTAACCCCCGAACTCTGTAACGTCATAGCGTATCATCATAGCCCACAACTTATGCTTGAGTCAGACAGCGACATAGAAAAGCAGCTTTTTGCTTTACTTAAACTGGCAGAGCATTTCAGTGGTGAAAGCCGACACCTTTTTGATCTCAGCCTGGATCCGGAGTGGGAGCAACATAAGGGCGCGATATTGGAAGTGTTGGATGTAGAGCCTTTGCAACTGCCCGAGCTGGCAGAGCTGCTGCACCGACAGCAAATACACACCATTTATTCTGTTTAAGCATGGCGCATCATAAACTTACGTTGCCAGAAAAAATCTGCCCGGTATGCCAACTTACGTTTAGTTGGCGCAAGAAATGGCAACGCAATTGGCAGGACGTTATCTATTGCTCTGAACGTTGCCGCCGCAATAAATCAACTGGCCAAAGCAGTTAAACCCAATGAAAATTATTTTGGCTCCAATGGAAGGCGTTGTCGATCATCTGATGCGCGATATGCTGACACGTCTGGGTGGCTTTGACCTGTGTATTACTGAGTTTATTCGTATAGTAGACCAAAAACTGCCCCCGCGAGTGTTTACCCGTATCTGCCCGGAGCTGCTAAATGGGGGGAAAACGCCATCGGGCACGCCGGTTCGGGTGCAGCTTTTGGGACAAGAACCCCACTGGTTGGCTGAAAATGCCGTGCGCGCTGTTGAACTGGGCTCACCGGGGGTCGATCTTAACTTTGGCTGTCCGGCCAAAGCGGTAAACAAAAGCCGCGGTGGCGCCGTGTTGTTAAAAGAAACTGAGCAGCTGTACCGTATCGTTAAAGCCGTACGCGATGCTGTGCCAGCCGAGTTTGAGGTTAGCGCTAAAATTCGTCTGGGTTACGATGACACCAGCTTAACTCTGGATAATGCCGCGGCCATTGCAGCTGCCGGGGCAAATATGCTTACAGTACATGCCCGCACCAAAAGTGACGGTTATCGCCCACCAGCGTATTGGCCCTGGATTGCGAGAATAAAGCAGCATGTCGATATTCCGCTGATTGCCAATGGTGAAATATGGACGGCGACAGATGCTGTCTTGTGCCGCGAACAGTCGGCCTGCAACGATATTATGCTGGGTCGCGGCGCGCTTGCCATGCCAAACCTGGCGCAAACCATTGCCAGCAATACCGCTACTATGCCCTGGTGCGAGGTATTGCAGCTGCTAATGCAGTACTCCGAGTTTGAGATTAGCGGCGACAAAGGCCAGTATTATGCCAACCGCATCAAGCAATGGTTTAGTTATTTAAAACGGCAATATCCGCAAGCGGCTGAGTTATTTCAGCAACTTAGACTTCAGCGTAAAAGCGCGGATATTCTGGCAACGTTACAACACGCGTTGGATATGCAAACCGCTCTTAACGTCTAAAGCGTTCATTTATTCCAGCTATGGAAAGAAACCAATATAACGGGCATCAATGCCTGATATAACCGACCACAATCCAATAAGTTGAAAAATAAAGACTATACTCCTCAGACAGTTAAAATAAGGAGTAAAGGATATGCCGATAAAGGTTGCCGTGCTGTTCGAACGCAGGGCGCATGAGAAACGCGTTGCCATGGTGCCTGCTGTGGCCGATAAATTAGCTAAGCTAGGGTGCAGTATCAGCATGCTAACGGGGGCAGGCCTTGGCAGTATGTTACCTGATAGCGCCTATACCTCTGTCGACATTGCCGCCACTGAGCAACACCTACTGGCCGATGCGGATATTGTGTTGGCCGTACAGGCCCCTACCGAAGCCGAAATTAACCTGCTGCGTCCTGGCACCCTTTTACTCAGCTTTATTTATCCACATAAAGAACCTGCGCTAACCCGCTTACTGCGTGACAAGCAAATCACCTGTTTTGCTATGGAGCAAGTGCCGCGTATCAGCCGTGCGCAGGCGATGGATGCGCTATCCTCACAAGCGGCGCTGGCTGGCTATTATGCCGCTTTAATGGGAGCAACCAAGCTAGCACGCATTTTACCAATGATGACCACTGCTGTTGGCTCTATTCGTCCTGCCCGCTGCCTGGTTATGGGGCTTGGTGTGGCGGGCTTGCAAGCCTTAGCTACGGCGCGACGCCTTGGCGCCATAACTGAAGGCTACGATGTGCGACCTGAAACCAAAGAGCAGGCAGAATCATTGGGCGCAAAGTTTGTTGATACTGGCGTTGATGCCCGTGGCGAGGGTGGTTATGCCCGCGAACTAACGCCAGAAGAGAAAGACAACATTGCAGCGGTTGTCACCAAACACATTCAACAAGCCGATATTGTTATTACAACGGCCGCTATTCCTGGGCGCCCCTCACCTAAATTAATTAGCAAGGCGCAGGTTGATGGCATGAAACTGGGCGCAGTGATTATCGACTTAGCCGCTGAGGGTGGCGGTAACTGCGAATACAGTGTGCCAGGCAAGACTATCCAGCAAGGCCAAATTACCATAGCCGCACCACTAAATGTGCCGTCGATGCTGGCCGAGCATGCGTCCGAGCTGTACGCAAAAAACCTGCTGAACCTGCTACAGCTATGCATAAATGATGGCGCGATAACATTGAATTGGGACGACGAGGTTTTAGCGAAAACGGTACTCACGCACGCAGGCAGAATTATGCCAGAGCAGATTAAAGCGGCGCTAGATAACTAACATTACGCTATTTAATGCGTTTAGGGACATACAGATGGAATACACAACTACAATCCTCACCGGCTTTGTCGCCCTGTATATTTTTATGCTGGCGGCGTTCACTGGGTTTGAAATTATCGGCCGCGTACCCGCTATTTTGCATACGCCGTTAATGTCGGGTTCTAACTTTATTCATGGCATTGTGGTGGTAGGTGCATTATGGGCACTGCTTAACGCTGCAAGCTTGCCGGAGCAAATTATTGGCTTTATTGGTGTGCTACTAGGCGCAGGCAATGCGGCTGGCGGTTATGTTGTGACAGAGCGTATGTTGCAGATGTTTAAGCCGTCTGGCAAAAGCACTAAGGAATAAACCATGAATGCAGCTTTACTCATTGACGCCAGTTACTTTATCGCCGCGTTCCTGTTTATTTATGGCTTAAAACGCATGTCATCACCGCTCACTGCCCGTTCAGGTATTGTGGTAGCTGGTGCGGGTATGGTGTTGGCCGTGTTAGCCAGTTTTCTGTACACGCTGGATGTAAACGACGCAGCAAAACCTTTTTTATCCACCAATTTAACCTTAGCCATCATTGCGCTAGCACTTGGCTTAGGGTGGGCCTGGCGCAGTGGTAAAAAGGTCGCGATGACCGAAATGCCACAAATGGTAGCGCTGTATAACGGCATGGGTGGAGGCGCAGCGGCAGCGATTGCGGCAATTGAACTGATTGGCTACAAAACCCACAGCAGTGTTTCACTAACACTAGCAGTACTTGGTGGCGTTATTGGCGCGGTCTCGTTATCAGGTTCGCTTATCGCCTGGGCCAAACTGGATGGGCGTATTAATAAAACTTTACGCTTTTCTGGCTTGCAGGCCGTAAACGGCAGCTTGTTATTACTATTGCTCGCCATTGGTGCTTACATTGTCTGGCATGGCGGTGTAGTAGCCATACCGGTGTTTGCGCTGTTTTTTGTGTTGGCGCTAGTATACGGCGTAATGATGACCATGCCTATTGGAGGTGCCGATATGCCTGTGGTCATCTCACTCTATAATGCCTTTACCGGTTTAGCCGTTGGCTTTGAAGGTTATGTGTTAAACAATCCGGCGCTGATGATTGCCGGTATGGTGGTAGGCTCAGCCGGGTCGCTATTAACCCTGTTAATGGCAAAAGCGATGAATCGCTCGGTAGCAAACGTGCTGTTTTCTAACTTTGGTGCCGCAGGTGATGAAGAGCAAGGTGAAATGGAAGGCAGCCAGAAACCGGTAGATGCAGGCGACGCCGGCATTAACATGCGTTATGCCACGAAAGTAATAATCGCTCCAGGCTATGGCCTGGCTGTAGCGCAAGCTCAGCACAAATTATACGAGCTGGTTAAACTATTGCAAGATGCTGATGTAGAAGTAAAGTTTGCTATTCACCCGGTAGCAGGGCGTATGCCAGGCCATATGAACGTACTACTGGCAGAAGCAGGCGTGCCGTACGACATCATCTACGACATGGAAGACATTAACAATGAGTTTAAAGAAGCCGATGTTGCCATTGTTATTGGCGCTAACGATACCGTAAACCCAGCAGCACGCAGCAATAAAAGCTCACCGATTTACGGCATGCCCATACTTAATGTCGACCAGGCAAAGCAGGTGTATGTTGTAAAACGTGGCCAGGGTAAAGGCTACTCCGGCGTGGAAAACGCGCTGTTTTATGCTGACAACACTCAAATGGTATACGGCGATGCACAAAAAGTGATGGTATCAATGATCCAAGCGATTAAATCACTGGGTGGGGGGCACTAGTAAGAAGCCTTCATTTTTAGGGCGGCGGCTGCCGCCCTAAAGAAAACTGTGTTATAACAAAGGTTATTCTTTTTGTTTCGAAGTCTGCTGCCAATGCGTCTGCACTCTTATATCCTTATGTTTTTATTAACATTTGCGACCCTATCTGCGGTGGCTAATCAACCATTATCGTTGCAACATTACAACATAGAAAGTTGGTCTACCAAAGACGGTTTACCCCACTCGACCATTAACGCCATTACGCAAACGGCAGATGGCTATATATGGCTTGCCACTTGGGAAGGACCGGTGCGCTACAATGGCCTCGATTTTAAAGCATTTAACCGAAAGGACACGGCAGAATTACGCAACCTCGGTATTAAAAATATCATTCTGGCTGAAGATGGTAGCCTGTATATGGCAGGAGTAAACGGTGACGTCATCAGGTTAAATCAACAAAACTGGTCATCATTCCGTGCAGTAAATAGTTTGCTGTGTGACATATTGCCAATATCAGAGACAGATTATTTGGTCGCGACAGCTAGCAGTGGCCTTATCCATGTCAAAAAATCTGACTATAAACAGCTGACAAAATCAGATGGACTACCCTCTAATATCATTTACAAAATAAAGCAAAGCCCCACAGGGACAATTTGGCTGGCAACCTCAGCCGGCCTGGTGCAATACTACCCAGACAACGCAAACACTCCAATACAACAGCATTATTTGCCAGAAAAAACGGTATACGATGTACTGTTCGATCAAAATGGACAGCTTGTCGTCGCCACTGACAAGGGTGTCTACCGTGCTTTGCAAAATACACAACCAATGGTATTTCAACTGCTCACTGACATTCCGGCGGCAACTCTGATGTTTGACCATTTGGGCATGCTATGGTTTGGGGGTATCAGCGCAGACTTGTTCCGGCTAAACAATGATAATGAAGCAGAGCCTCTGCGCTTAGACAATGATCTCAGAGCGAATAGAGTGCTGTCACTGTATCAAGATCGTGAAAACAACATTTGGGTTGGTACCAGTAATGGCTTAAAACGGATCCGGGAAGTGCCTTTTATTAACCTGACAACCTACAACGGCTTGCAGGATAACTTTGTTCGCACCGTGTTGGATCACCCAGACGGCAGTTTATGGATTGGCAGTCCGGCAGGCTTAGACCGCTACGATGCCGACGGCACTATAACGCCCATTTTGCACAACACCTCGGTACTTAGTATGGCGATAGGCCAAAACAACAGTGTCTGGGTTGGTACACACAGCAAAGGCGTACTGCACATTGTGGAACAAAAGACTCTCCAGCAATATGGTACAGCAGATGGCTTAGCGTCACTTAATATCCGGGCTATCGTCGTTAGCGATAACATTATCTGGTTGGCAACCGCAAATGGCGTTCATCGCCTTAACAGCGACAATGGTGAAATAGAACGAATTTCTACCCCAGAGCACAACCGTTACATCTTGTCACTACAACTGCTACCTGATGGCAGGTTGGTCATCGGCACTAATGAAGGTGCTGGTATCTGGCACAACAACCAGTTCACAACGTTGACAACACAGTTGAACATTAACGAGCGCAGGATATTAGGGCAATGGTTTGATGAACGAAATGGAGATTTATGGTTAGCTACCGACAAAGGCTTAGGTCGGTATCGAGAGCAACAGCTAAACTTGATTGACCTGGAAGCGGGCTTATTATCAGAAACCGTGCTGCACGTGGTTGCAGACAAACAGGGATATTTATGGCTTTCGACAAACCGCGGTATAGTGCGCCTTAGTCTTGCGCAGGCAAATCGATATTTGGCGAATACAGACTCAAGTTTAGACGTACAGCTTTTCAACGAAAAAGAGGGTATGGGCAATGCTCAGACTAACGGTGGGTCATCACCGGCAGCCATTGCACGCGCAGATGGTAGTATCGCTTTTGCTACTGCCGGCGGTGTCGCTATTAAGCCTGAGCTCTTAAATCGCTTTGCACTGTCACCCCCTGTTATTCAATTTGAAACCATTACCGCAAATGGCAAGCTTCAGCCTATTCAACCACAGCTTATTCTGCCAGCAGGGACCGAGCGCTTAGCAATTCGCTTGGCTGGCTTGGGCTTTGTTGCACCTGAACGGCTAAAGTTTCGTAGCCGGCTTAACGGTTTTGACTCTGACTGGGTTGAGCGAGATGCGCTAAGACTAAACGAATACACTAACCTACCGCCCGGAGCATACCAATTTGATGCCGCAGTATCTTATGCTGGTGGTGATTGGAGCCCGGCGATTAGCCAGCAATTTGTAATACAAGCTTATTTCTGGCAAACAAAACTATTTTGGTTTGCCATAGTGTTGATTAGTATTGTACTGATTATTGCAATAATTCAATGGCGAACAAGACAGAGCGTAATTAGGGAGCAAGAGTTGCAGGGGTTAGTCGCAGAAAAAACCCAAGCGCTACAACTGCAAACATCACACTTGCTGGAAATGGATAAAGAAAGACAGCAATTACTGAGTAAAATACAACTACAAGCCGACTTTTTTGCCAGCCAAGCCAGGCTAGACTCTCTTACCGGGCTGGGTAATCGCCGGGCGTTTGAAGAAATTACTGCCAATGAGTTTATCCGCATTCAGCGTTACCCACATCCACTTTGCCTGGCCATTGTGGATATTGATCACTTTAAATCTGTGAATGATAATTGGTCGCATACGGTGGGCGATCAGGTTTTGCAACGTATCGCCGGTGCGCTGCAAGCGGGCTGTCGGGAAACCGACTTTGCCGCACGTTGGGGCGGCGAAGAGTTTGTACTTTTTCTGCCAGAAACGTTTGCCGAACAGGCGATGCAAATATGTGAAAGAATACGCCAGCAGATCAGTGCACTGGATTTAACTGACATTGGCGAGAAACTTAACATCACGGCCAGCTTTGGCGTTGCAATGCGCCAACATGAAACAGACTTCAATGATGTGTTAGCCAGAGCCGATAAGGCGCTTTACGCGGCCAAAGCCGCAGGGCGAAACCGGGTTATATTGGCTAACGCCTAATAACCTTTGGTCGCTACGATGCGCTGCCAGGTTGGTGCTTGCATAGCTGCGCCAGCGTCTGCAGTGCCCTATCCAGCCGCGCATCCTGTGCTACGGCACAGTTTAAGCGAATATAATTACTGAATACCGACTTATGCCCCTGCGCCACCGGTGAAAAAATCGCCCTGGGCGCTATGCTAATGGTGCGTCAACGCTTGCTGCGCTAGCACATAACCATCTATTTGTTGTGGTAATTCTACCCACAATACAAAGCCCCCTTGCGGCTGGCTTACCCGGGTGCCCACTGGAAACAACCGGCCAATACTGCTGCTAATACGTTGTAATGCAGCCTGAAATTGCGGCCTTACCTGGCGCAAGTGGCGCTCATACCCTGCTAGATTATGCGCAGCTAGACGAGGCTAATATTGCACTGCAGCTGAGCAACATTGATTTGAATGAGTTCATACCGCAACTGCTATCTGCCCATACCTACGCAAACATTCAACTACAGTGGAAGCCAGCAGAACCGAAACAACAATCACGGCATCTGTTTGGCAATAAGTAGTAAAATTTCGCAATGGTTTAAAACCGAACGACTGTGGGGTAGATCGCCCTTGCTGGAAGGCACAGAGATTAAACTAATATTCCCCAGTGCATAATATTTTCACCTAAAATGGTGTCCGGTTTTATTAGACCACTACAAACCATTTCTATAAATAAAGCCAAACACATGCTCGAGTATTTGTTTCTGTATTGTCTTACGATCTACACTTTCTCTATCCTTACACAAAGATACGCCATTTACTTCCCGCTCAGAGTCGCATTTATCGATGTACACAAAATGACCAGCGCCTTGTTCAATACCTACCAAATTCGCACCTTGAATATGGTCTGCATAATATTTGGAATGTGCGATATACGGCAGGAAGTCGTTTTCAACGGAGCCCAGAATTAGGGTAGGAACCTTTATACTTTCTAGGCTTTGTTCGCTAACCGCATGCCCTAAGGCCGGATCTAAAGCGATAACAGCTACAACTCGCTCGTCTCGCATTTGCTCTTGTAGCAAATCAATTTTCTTTAACATTTCGTCACTCATTGGCTTGCGTTTACTTTGCTGGCCATAGTGACAGCCTTTATCATCTTTTGCCTTTTCTGACGCGCAATAAGTTTCCGACTTACCCGCTTCTAAATTGGCTCCCGCCATTGCTAAAGACGTAAACCCACCTGAAGAATGACCAAGCATTATTACTTTGTCCGTTTTAAGCGAGGTATTAAATAGCCCCTTATCAGATAAACTATCGATCGCAAAGCTTACATCTTGTGGGCGCTGCCAGAAGCGCATAGCGGAACTCGGGTCGATATTCTCAGGCCCATAAACCCAAGACTCGCCATAATGAGCTACCCCAGCAACAACCCAACCTTGTGAGGCTAATGCATAACCCAGCCAGTTCATTTCACGGGGAGAGCCAAAGGCGCCATGAGAAATAATCGCAACCCGATGACTTCTTTGCTTCGGTGATAAGCAAATCGTCGTTTTACAAGGTTCTGCACCACTTTGATACCAGAACTTGATTTTGGTTGGTCGATTCACTTGCTGATTAAAAAAGTCGACTTCTGTTGTCTTCAGTTCCATTGCACTGCTAGCGAAGGCTTGAACACTACCAAAAAGAGCAAACAACATAAGACTAGCACAGCACAGATTTGTTATTTTTAGGTTCATATTTCTCTCAATCTATTTTTCATGGAACATTCAATGCAGCAAATATAAATGCATTATTAATATTGAGCAGTGCAGAAAGTGCGATTTGTGAGAAATACGTCGTTTGAAGCGGAATTTTAAGCTTTTTCTTCTGCGGCAATATTTTCTATTGCAAAGTACAACTCCGTCTTAAGAGCTTCAGACTGAGTTTCCATAGGGTTATTCAGATAACGCTGCACAATTTGCTGGTCTTTAAGCTTGATACTATTAGGAAGGACCCATTGTGCATAAACCTGAGAAATAGTTTGCCACATGCAATCATGTGGACCTGTATGCGTGAAACAGGCCCAGTGGCCAGCTTGCCATTTAAAAGCTTCCAGTTTTTCATGGTGAGCTGATAGGCCTTCAACAAAGCCAGCAAAAAAACGGCTTTCTGTTTGCTCTCCTGCCCACGGGTTATCAACAGAAACACCAATAGGCTGTAGCTCTGCATAACTTAAAGGTTCGGCCATTGCAGCTAGACAGCCGTATAATTCTCCAGCCAACTTGGAGAAAGATTGCTCATTAAAACCTTTGCCATACAAACCGTATACTTTTTGCTCCGGTAACTTTTTCCAAACAGGTTCCAATTTTTGGTCAGTTAGTAATTTTCTAGGTTTTAAGCTGCCAGCACGATCATTGATCGGCAAATTACCTTGGACTACATCGCTTGGCGTCACAGAGAAGTTCTTTTTAAACGCCCTAGAAAAAGACGAAGGGGAATCATATCCGACGCTAAGAGCGACATCGATAATATTGTGGTTTCCATGTTTAATTATGTGCAGTGCCTTTTCCAATTTCTGCCGCTGGATAAACTCACCCAACTGGTAACCCGTCGCCGCAAAAAATATGCGGTTAAAATGGTACTTAGAAAAGCCTGTGTAACTTGCCAGACCATCCAAGCTGATGGTCTGGTCACTATGGTCATAAATATACTGCCCAACCTGACTAATAATTTTTGCGTTCTTGTTGTTTAAGGTATCTACCACGGGTTTTTATCTAACTCCCACAATGTCTATTTCCCCCTACCGCGGGGCCGCACCTTGTTAGAACTTACTCTGTTACCTCACGTTGCAACAGAGCAAGCAAATTACCTGTTTTACCTGACCAAACACCTTGGGCTAATTCAGGGTTTAGAATTTGAATTAACAGCCAGCCGTCTTGGCCTTCTTTATTTAAGATTGCCTCAAAATCTGGTAATTCCTGCTTTTTTAGACCAGACAGGAAGCCCTCTTTGCTTTGAATTTCAAGCGTTTTATATTCATACTTTTTCATCTTTATAATTTCCTGAGGTTCTAGATCAGAAATAGGTATGTCAAACGCAGCAGCTAAAGCCTTTTTTGTTTGCAACGATGCTGAGGCCTCTTTCTCAATACGTTGAATCGTCCTCAGGTTTACACCGGCAGCCAAAGCCAATTCTTCTTGTGACCATGACTGCCTGTTCCGAAGCTCAAGAACCAATCCTGCATTTATTTTCATACTTACCCATAATCTATTTTGTTGGTGAGGCGACCTCATGCTCTACTAAAAGCCAGGAAACTTTTACGACTAAACAACGATACAAGGGCGACAACTATACGACACATCTACGACAGTGCAGCTTTTTTTGTTCTAACGCACGCCAAAAACAACGAGCAACTTGTTGCGAGTCCAGCGACCGCAGGCCGCGTTGTTTTAGACGTTTGTTATAAACCAACACGCATGAATCCTTTTAGTTTTTCTGCACTTGGACAATCTACCTGCTCAAGAACAAACGTAGGCACCATATTCGCAACTAATGGAATCAGCATTGCTCCCAACATTTCAGGGTTAGGTTTACTTAACAAGCAAACAGTTTGATTTTTCACCAATTCAATTTGTAATGCCGACGATGGGCTTCCACTAGCCTTTGCTTGAATTAAGTGTTTACCAGCATCAATTTCTACCTGCCCGTACTCGTCATTTCCAAGTTCCATAAAATATTTGTCATCTTTTCCGACATAAAGACTCACTGCCCCAGCCTGAAATGCCTTTTCTCGGTATATCAGTAAACTTGCGATATCCTTATTAGTGTCTGACACAAGCCGAACATCCTTTGAAATTGATGTACATCCAGTAGACACGAATAATGCTAAAAAATAATTCCTAAAAACTTCACAGATTTTCCTTAGGAGTTATAACGCCCACAACACACACGAGTAACTTGTTGCGAGTCGAGGGCCGAGGGCCGAAGGCCCGTTGTGATTGCGATTGTTCTGTTCCATTACTAGTGATGGATGCCATTGCCGAAAAACTTATTTTGGCAATCATTGCAGGCCATTTTAATTGGCAACGGTTGCGTCCCTGTAATAGCTAAAAAAGCCAACCCAAATGGATAAAGTATGAAGTTTGGAAGATAGCTCCGGATTACATGGATATTTTCAGAATTGCATTGACTGCAACTACAGTACAAATGCTCTTCAATGTATTTTTGTGGCATATAGCCTCCATTTCATTTAAGGCCGACCAAAGAATGATGAGCAGATCTATCTTGGTACATAACGCTGCCACAAACGCGAGCAACTTGTTGCAAGTCAAAACTTCCCAGCCACGATAGTGGCGACAACAGCGCCTTGATAATCATTGAGCCTTCTCCCCCAGCTTTGCCAGATTGGCTAAGCTGGAAGGCGACCAAACCAAAAAAGGAGAA